>CAXTWH010000048.1:0-41216 GCA_964247975.1 uncultured Bryobacteraceae bacterium
TCTCAACGCTGCCAAAAATATCGGCAGGGCTGCTTTTGTCAATCAGCCGAACGTCGCGGGTTCTGTAGCTAGTCTGCATGATTCAGTGGCAAGCCAACGGCTTTAGCCGTTGGTCATTGACTACATTGCTCCGCGGCTGCCGACGAAATAGACAAAGAATCTTTCAATTTCTTCCAGATGCGTTTCCACGGAAGCATCCATCTGACCGCGAGCGGTTTCAATCACCAAAGCGCCGCGATCCAGCCGAGCATCGCCGGAAATCTCAATTTTCCTCTGATTTCTGTTCTGTTCCAGGATGCGTCCGAGCAGCGCCACATTGTCGGGGTGAGTTCGAATGGTTTGGATTTCGCGCCCGTCGATTTTCGACAAAGCCGCTTTAGTGAGCCCCAGCAAAGCATCAGGGTCTATTGATAGTTCACGATGCAGAATGCGCCGGGCAATGGCAACAGCCAAACGCACCAGATCAGATTCTGCTTGTTTACGGAGCGCGGGCGCGGAAGCAAGCACGCCCTTAGTCAACTGCCGGATACGCTCAATTTCAGCGTCCACATTGAGGGCCAAAGCTTCGCGGGCTGCTGTTTCGCCTACGCGTTTACCCGCGGCATGGGCTTCCTGAATTCGCTTTTCGCTTTCCGACCGCAGTTGTTCCAATTGTTCTTGCAGGATGGCAAGGCGCGGTTCTTCGGCAGGAACAGCAGCGCTCTGTAAAGGAGCAGGCGATGGCAGAGACAGCGCAGGATAAGATGTGATGGCCGGCGGCGAGGCATCCGTAGCCGGCCAATTGATTGATTCAACCACGGCGGCTTCCTGATGATTGAGCACCTTAGTTGACATATTGATCGGCTGATTCGCCGCCTAAACTGATAACGCCTTCGGCTTCAAGCGTGCGTACGGTGGCAATGACCTGCTGCTGGGCAGCTTCGGCATCTTTGAGCTTCACCTGGCCCAGTGCTTCCATATCTTCCTTCATCATCTCGGCGCCGCGCTGCGACATAGCCTGGAACAGATGATTTCGCAGGGCTTCGGTTGTGCCTTTCAGGGCAACGGTCAGAATCTTGCGGTCCACACGAGCCAGCAGTTCGCGAACGCCGGTCGAATCGATTCGGATAATATCTTCAAACACGAACATAAGCTGGCGAATGGTTTCGCCAAGCTGCGGGTCGTCGGTTTCAATAGTGCCCAGGATTTCTTTGGAGCCTTTCGGATCGAGACGATTGAACATTTCCGCCACCGCGCGAACGCCGCCGTAAGCTTCGCGGCTGGTTTCACCGAGCGATTTCAGCTTCTGCCCGATCACGCTGGCGATCTTGGAGATGATTTCAGGCGAAATCTGATCCAGGCTGGCCATGCGCGTCGCCACATCGGCGCGCATTTCAGGCGGCAGCGACACGATGAGATTAGCGGCTTGTTTTGCGCCCAAATGCGACAGAATTAAAGCTATTGTTTGCGGATGTTCGTTGTGAAGAAAGTTAGCAAGCTGCTGCGCATCGGCTTTTTGCAGAGCATAGAAGCTGGCGGCATCGTTTCCGAGAACCTTATTTACCTGATCGAGCAGGCGACGGGCGTGGTCCACGCCGAAAGCGTTCACAAGCAGTTTGCGGGCGTAATCAATGCCGCCTTTGAGCACATACTCACGGGCCACCAGCATCTCGTAAAATTCGCTCAGGACGGCTTCGGTTATTTCGCTGGTGATGACCGGCGCGGTAGCGATTTCCCGGCCAATCCGCTGCACTTCTTCCTCGTCCAGTTCACGCAGCACATTGGCGCTCACTTCATCGCCCATGATCACCATCAGCACGGCGGCTTTTTGCGCGCCGTTCAGGGTGGAAGCAGCGTTGTTTTTCTTCGCGTCTTTCCCTTGCGGAGCGTTGCCTAGATTTGCGTTTGCTGCCGGTGTCGCCACGGGTGTTCCTCCATCTCCTGATGCGTTCTCATTCTGTTTAAGCCTCGTTCAACCATGACCGGATAATCTGCGCCAGCGCGGACGGATCCTGCCGGGCTTCTTCCAGCAACTGCTTGGTTAGAATCTCAGTTTTGGTTGTTACCATTGGCGGCAGCTTAAAGGCTTCACGAACTTCCGCCAACTGCGCGGCTGAGTCTTCCTGGGCAGCGGCCGCTTGCAATTCCTGTTGAGCCGCCTGCTGTTCCAAAGCAGCTTCCTGGGATGCGGTCTGGGCGTCCTGCAACTGCTTTTGCAGCTCCGCCATTGCCAGGCGGGACTTTTTGCGCGAACCCATCAGAACAAACAAAGCCACCAGCATCACCAGCAGCGAAACGCCGGCGCCGATCATAACCGCAGGCTGCTTCCAAAGCGCCGGAACCGGTTTGGGAGCCGGAGGAGCGACCGGCGGCAGCATCGATTCAGGCGGCTGTGCCTGCAGAGTCGCTTCAAATGGCAAGGAATTCACGGTGAGTTGGTCACCGCGGTTGCTGTTGAAGCCTGCTGCGGCAGCTACCACATCATGAATTACCTTTAGTTCGTCAGCGGAAGGCGGCTCCACTACCTTTTTCGGAAAGGCGTTTTTGCCTTTACCGGCTTCCCAGCGAACGGTGTGATCAATCAGAACTGAAACCGACATGCGCCGGATAATGCCCTGGGGCAGTTTAGTGCGCCGCACCGTTCTGCTGGTTTCATAGTTCATGCTTTCCGTGCGCCGCGCCACGCCTGCACCGCCTGCTGCGGTAGCGCGAGGCGCGGGCCGAGGCAGGTTGCTTTGCGTGCCGGGCACTCCGCTGGCAGATTCACGATTAATGGAGCCTTCTTCAGTGCGCTGCGAATTGGTGATCACCGAATGAGTCGGATCAAACATTTCTTCGCTTTGTTCACCGCTGGTTTGATCGCAATCCACATCCACGCTGGCCCGGTACTTATTGGAGCCGAGCAGCGGATCCAGAACGGAATTGATTTTGGCGAGTGTTTCGTTCTCCAGGCGCTTTTTCCAGGTGAGCAGTTCATCAGAGGGTTCCGATCCATCGCCCGGCTTTTTAGGGCGCATCAGCAGATTGCCTTGCATGTCCATGACGGAAACGGCTTCGGGAGCTAAACCCTCCACCGCGCTTGAAGCCAGTTGCGAAAGGGCCTGCGCGCTTTGGGGGGAAAGCGTGTGGCCGATTTTCAGCTTCACCATGATGCTCGCTTTGGCCGGTTCACGATTTTCCGTAAAAACCGAATCTTTCGGGAACGTGATGTGGACGCGAGCCTGCTCCACTTCGCTCATACTCATGATGGAGCGCTCCAATTCGCCTTCCACCGCCCGGTGATAGTTCACCTGTTCAGTGAAATCGGTGGTTCCAAGATTGGTGCGGTCAAATAATTCATACCCGATACGGCCGCTTTTCGGAATGCCGGCGGAGGCCATTTGCAGGCGCAGCTCAGGCACTTTTTTGGAGGACACAAGAATGCTGGAATTGTTTTCGCCGAACCGGTATTCAACACCGTTTTCTTTTAACTTCGCAAGAACCGCCGCTGCATCTTCAGAGGACAAATTGGAATAAAGCGGTTTGAAGTCACGCTCGTGGCTCCATTGAGTGACCGCGTAGATGCCAACCACCGCCAGCACAGCAGCCACTGCTAGGCTGATGCGCTGCCGAAGGGACAACCCCTGAAAGATCTTGCGGATCTGGTTCATTCGCTGCTGTTTAGTTTGCTCGGAAAGACTCTGCCGGTTTCAGGATGCTTCACACCTGCATGCGCATGATTTCCTGGTACGCGGAAATCATTTTGTTGCGAACTTGCATGAAAAGTTCAAACGTCAAATCTGCTCGCTGGGTGGCCAGCACCGTTGAATGAACATCTTCGGTGTTTCCGCTCAGGAAATCTTCGATTGCCTGGTTGGCCTGCTTCTGGGTGCCGTCAACGGTATCGACGGCGGACTTAAAAATCGACTGAAACGCGCTTCCACTGTTTTGATTTCCAGCAGCAAAAAGGGCGGGCGCCTGAACGGAGGTCGCCGGGTTAGCTAAAACTACAGGTGCAATTGGGGCAGCCATAACTCTCTTCTTTTCTATGAGGTCGTTACAATTTCAGCAGCGGATGCGAGTTTTGCGGGTTTAATCGGCGTCCAACGAGAGGGCCTCCCCCCTACACTTTGGTTCGGCATTCCACGCATTTCTCTCACCCAGATTCTTGCGCTTAGCGCAGCAGGTCAATGGATCGCTGGATCATGTCTTTCACGGCAGAGATCGCGGCGATATTTCCTTCGTAATTACGGGTTGCGCCCATCAGATCCACCATATCTTCTGCCGGATTAATCCTAGGAAAGGCCACGTACCCGTCCTTATCCGCATCGGGATGCCCGGGCTGGTAACGGCGTTCCGGGTCACGCTGGTCCACTGTAATCTCTGATACTTTCACGCCGGTCGATTGCGGGTCCAGTTCCATATTAAAGAGATCGGAAAATGAGGAGCCGACTTCGGAAGTTTGGAACAGTGCGTCTTTACGCCGGTAAGGGCCGCCATCGGCGGTTCGCGTCGTTTCGGCGTTCGCCAGGTTCTCAACCAGAACTTCAGCCCGGGTGCGCTGCGCCGCCATGCCCGACGCGCTGACTGATAATGCGGAAAAGAGACTCATTTTAGTTGCTTCCTTCCTTAATAGCGGAGCGGACTTCTTTAATTCGATCGCGCAGCACGTTCTCAGCGAAGGTAAAGCGCAGGTTGTTTTCCGAAAGCAAACGCGCTTCGCGGTCGAGATTCACGTCGTTGCCGTCATTTTTCACCTTCAGGTCCGGCACTTCCACAATCCGGGGCTTTTCGCCTTTGGCAAGGGTCTGAAATTCCATCTGAAAAGCAATATCTTTGGTCCGATAGCCGGGCGTGTCCGCATTGGCAATGTTAGCCGCCACCAGTTTCTGCCGGGTTGCCACTAGATCCAGGTATTTTTCAAGTTGGTTTGAAACGCTGTCGATCATATGCCCGAGGAAGTGCAACCGGCGTGCCAAACGCTAAGAGTTTTCTTCCTGAACAACCAAAAAGCGGCTAAGTATTTACTACCCTATTACTTAGAAGGTTTAGCGGGGGCTACGGAGAACGGGATACAAGGAGGGATAAGCGTGTTTCATTTCGTTCGCCACTTCGCAAGCTGTTCCAATTTGAACCAATTCTCCTTTTCCGATTCCCGGACACTTCCGCGCTTCTAACCGCCAAGCAGCGGGATTCTCCACGAAATCCGGCCAGAAGGGATAAAGGCGGCATTGCGTTGGTTTCACCGGATGAATGGAGCAGCCTTCGGCGGAAAGAAAATGGCATTGTTTCCCTTTGGGCTTGCGAAGCCGGAGAATGCGGCGATAGCGAATAACGTACCTTGCTTCAAATTCAGCCACATCTAAGCCTACGAACTTGGCGGCACGCTGCAAGTCTTCTTCGGAAAGATAAACATAGCCTTCTGTGTCGCAACACTTGATGCAGCCAGGCCGGCAGGCGAAGCGGAAACCGTGCATTGTTCCTGATTGTACCGTTTTGCAGGCGGAAATGGTTTCTGCGCCGCGTCAACGAAACGCCGATAAAATGAAGATGTGACAGAAACTCAAAGCAGCCGCCTGGAACGCCTGGCGGCGCTTTCCCGAACTCACCTGTTGAACCAGGAATATGGCATGGCGCATGAAACGCTGGCCGCGCTGGCGGAGAATCTTTCGCCGGACGCGCCTCTTCGCAGCCAATTTCTTCAGGCAGTGGGAACGCTTGCACTTCACCTTAACTCCGGCAGCACGCCGCCGCCGCAGTTGATTGATCGCTTAACCAGCCTGCTTCGTTCCTTTGAAGCTCCGGCCAGTGTTCCGCTGCGGCCTCGCCAGCAGGATTCGTCTTCATCAGGCGCTCGAAAACTGGGTCCGCTCGGCGCACTGCTGGCTTTTCTGGCAAAATTCAAAACGGTCGGGCTGCTACTTCTGACCAAGGGCAAACTGCTGCTGCTCGGCTTAACCAACATCAAGGCGCTGCTCAGCATTCTGGGTTTTATCGGAATTTACTGGGCTTTTTACGGCTGGTGGTTTGCTGTCGGTTTTTTTGCTTCCATCTTTATTCACGAGATGGGGCATTACGTTACCGTGAAGCGCTTCGGGTTCGCGGCCAGCGCGCCGGTTTTTATTCCCGGTTTGGGTGCTTACGTACGTTGGGAAGGGGCCAATGTTGATCCGGTGATCCGGAATCGGATTTCATTGGCCGGACCGTTGTTCGGGCTTTTTGCGGCCTTGTGTTCGTACCTGATCTTTAACGCCACCGGAAACGGCATTTGGCTTGCCGTCGCTCATACGGGAGCGTTCATCAATCTGTTTAACCTGATTCCCATTTTCATGTTTGATGGCGGCTCAGCGTTTCTCGCCCTGGGCCGGCAGGAGAGGATTGCGGTAACGGTTGTTTCACTCGCGCTGTGGTTCTTTCTAAGCGAATTCGTTTTTCTGTTTATTGCGCTAGGAGCCGGCTACAGAGTGATTCGCAAAGATTACCCGCCGCAGCCGAGCCAATCATCGGCTTATTACTTTATCGGTCTGCTGATTGTGCTGGGGCTGTTTGACTGGTGGATGCTGCAATCAGCGACAAACCTGTTTCCAGGCGCGAGCCCGATGAGCGGCAGGGGCGGTTTCGGAAATCTCTAGATCCGCGTTTAATGCACTTTTCCAAGTTGATAAACTAACAGCAATGGCTACCAACGAACGTCCTGGAGCAACGACTCTTCAAGGAAACCCGTTAACTTTAGTCGGCCCTGAGTTGAAAGTAGGAGACACCGCTCCTGATTTTCAGGTTGTCGATTCAAGCTTGAAACCAATCACGCTGAAAGACACTGGAGATGGAGTTCGCATTTTCAGTGTTGTGCCTTCGCTTGACACGCCCGTTTGTGACGCGCAGACAAAGCATTTTGAGGAGTCTGCCGGGAAATTGCAGGGTGTTGATATTTTCACAATCAGCATGGATCTGCCGTTCGCGCAGAAACGGTGGTGCACCTCATTCGGCGTGGATCGCGTAAAAATGCTTTCCGACCATAAAACGGCGTCGTTTGGCGAACAGTATGGAACCCTGATTCGGGATCTGAGAATTGAAAGCCGCGCTATTTTTGTTGTCGGCAAAGACAATAAGATTAAGTATGTGGAATACGTCAAGGAAGTCGCCGATCATCCGAATTATGACTCAGCGTTGAACGCCGCTCAATCGGCTCTTTAGCTGCTTGTTTGTTCAGTCTATCGGCAGAGTTTTCTGGCATCGCTCCAAACTATTGGCTAATAAACAAAAAAACCTGTTTTTCATTGTTTTTCTGTCGATGCTCCTGCTGCAACCGGCAACGTATTTGGCTTCAGCGCAAAATGCCCTTCCGGAAAGCTCTTTGCTTTCACACCTGGAACACCTGATTTCCTGGTATCGGCGCACTGCTTCCTTGATTCAATCTGTTCCGGCAGTAGGGGCGGCCCCGGCGCGGGACGATCTAAAACAACAATCAGCCAGCGCGGTACAGAACGCGTTCGACTACGCCCGCGCGCAAGGCGCATTCAGTTCAACCGGAGACCAGCTCACTTCCCCGGTTGCGCCGGAAGGCTCTGCCCGCCGGGGATTGCAGCAAGCCTACAACAACGCTGCGCAGCGGATCACCAATATCCAAAATCAAATTAAATCGGTTACCGCAGCTCTCAGTAAAGCACCCAAGAAGAAGCGCGGCGATCTCGTATCCCAACTGGACATACTCGAAAGTGAGTTGAAGCTGAATCAGGATCTGCAACAGCCATTGCAGCAATTAGTTAATTTTATGAACAACTCCGGTGAAATCGGCGGCGCAACCGGTTTACTCGGACATATCAATGATCTGGAACAAGCAGTGCCGGAACTGCACCAGAACGATGCAAAACAGAATCAAAGCGTGACGGGTGTAAATACTCAGGTTTTTCATGCGGATTCAGCCGGAATTATTGCTTTGGGAGTTGAAATATTTGCGCTGCTGCGCGACCAGGTGCAGATCGACAATCAAGTAAAAGCAACTGATGTTTTACTGAACGAGATAACACAGTTAAAAGCGCCGATTGTGACGCAACTACGCGCGTTAATCCAGCAAAGCAACAAAATAAACGGCCAGACAGAAACAACAGCGGACCAGTTTCAAGCAACTAAGCAAACGCTAAAAAAACTTCAACAGCAGCTTACCCAAACGCCGAAGCTACTGGTTCCTCTCGGCAAGGAATCGCTGCTGCTGGAATCGTCCCGCAGCAACCTGAGCGCATGGAGCGCCGCGTTGAAACAGGAGTATTTTACGGCTCTGCGCTATCTGCTGATTCGACTCGCGGAAGTTGCATTAGTTATTATCGTGCTTCTCGCGCTCTCAGAAGGATGGCGGCGCTTGACGTACCGGTATGTGCGCGACTCCCGCTTGCAGCGGCAGATGCTGCTGCTCCGGCGAATCGTCATGAGCATTGTGCTGACGTTAGCGGTAGTGCTCAGTTTTGTTACGGAGATCGGCTCGTTCGCGACGTTCGCGGGCTTCATCACTGCCGGTATTGCGGTCGCGCTGCAAAACCTGATTCTTTCAGTGGTGGCGTACTTTTTCCTGATTGGACGCTATGGCTTGCGAGTGGGAGACCGCGTCACCATTTCCGGCGTAACCGGAGAAGTGGTTGAGGTGGGATTGGTCCGGCTTTACATGATGGAGCTTGCCGGCGCGACAAACAATCTGCGGCCGTCGGGGCGCGTGGTTGTTTTTTCGAATTCAGTGTTATTTCAGCCCACGGCGATTTTCAAGCAGCTTCCCGGCACAGAATACGCCTGGCATACAGTGACGCTGACGCTTGCGCCCGATGCCGACCTGATCGATTCCGAAACCAGACTGATGGCGGTGGTGGAAGGAGTTTACAGCCAATACCGGGACACCATCAAAAAGCAGCATCAGGTATTTGAACAATCCGTTAACTTGCAAGTGAGCGAGCCGGCGCCGGAGCGTAGCGTGAAGTATACGGATGCGGGATTGGAGCTTTCGATCCGGTATCCGGTGGAAATTCAAAATGCTGCGGATACGGATGAAAAGATTTTGAAAAATTTGCTGGACACTATCAACAAGGAACCGAAAATCCATTTTTCCGGTCCTCCGAAAATCCAGACCGTTAGTTAGCGGCTTCCTAAAAAATCGTCCGTTTCGCGGCGGGAAGGGATGGAGCTTTGCGCGCCGTGGCGCGTTACCGATAACGCAGCAGCGGCATTGGCAAACCGGAGACTTTCCACAATGGATCGGTTTTCGGCGCGGGCCACCGCAAAAGCTCCGTTAAACACATCGCCGGCGGCAGTGGTGTCAATCGCTTTCACCGGATGAGTTTCAGCGTAGAAACGTTCTTTTCCCGTAGCCCACAAGCAGCCGAGAGCGCCAAGCTTGATAATCACCGCGCCCGCTCCCGTTTGCAGCAGTTGATCTGCCGCCGCTTGCGCTTGTTCAGGGTTTTCAATTTCTCGCTGCGGGTCATTGCACAGGATTGCTGTTTCCGTTTGGTTGGGCGTAAGCACGTCAACCTGCTTCAGCAGCGATGCAGGAAGCGAACAGGCCGGCGCAGGATCAAGAATTGTGGTTGCGCCTTGCTGCCGGGCAAAACTGAAAGCCGATTCAATGGTTGGCAGCGGTGTTTCCAGTTGCGCTAAAAGGAAATCCGCCGCGGTCAAATCCGCCAATTGCGAGACAGCAGAAGCCGGGACTAAAGTGGCGTTTGCGCCGGGCGAGATCACGATGGAGTTTGCGCCGGAAGGCAGCACATAGATGGAAGCGCAGCCGGTGGCGCGATCCGTTTTCGCAATCCGGCTCGTGTCCACGCCGCAGTCATGAAGGCTTCCAACCAGTTGCAGCCCGAATGCATCTGAACCAACGTGAGCTAGCATCGTCACGCGCCCGCCTAATTTAGCTGCGGCGCAGGCTTGGTTTGCCCCTTTTCCGCCGGGATAAAGCTTTAAATCGCCGCCGGTGAGGGTTTCTCCTTCGCGCGGCAGGCGGGGCAGAGAAAGCACAAGATCCATGTTGGCGCTACCCAGTACAAAAATTCGGCGCTGCGGCAACTGGAGTGAATTATTCACAGATAAATCCAATCAAACGAGGCAAACTCCGCTCAAAGTTAGCACAATCGAATGATGAATTCGCTGGAGCTGTGGGAGGGAAATTTATTTGGTGCTGACAAGCACGGTTGGAATTGAATTAAGCCGCAGAATGAGTGAACCGTTTGCTTGATAGAGAACCGGGTAATGATTTAAGAGGCTGGGGAGAAACGCGGCAATCGCAGGATCGCGCCCGTTCTCACCGCTTGGAATGAATTCCGGTTCAACGGCCAGCAGCGTCGCGCCGCGCCCGATTAAGCTTTCCACTTTGGCCAAGGAGAACTGGTTCGGCTGCAAAGTCCAGCCTTGCAGCCCGGAATAGTAATAGATCACTGGACTTAGATCGTTTCCGCCGATATGCTGGCTATACTCGCCGAGCATGATGAGCCGGTCGCCTGGGCGCGAAATTTTTCGGAGCTGCTCGGCCAACAACCAAGCTTTCGGGTGCGCGGGTTGTTGAGAACCTGCCCTGAAAATTTGAACGTAGGAAGAAACAAACACGAGCAGAATCATCACTAGGCTGGCGGCGGTGATCGCTTTAACCAGAGAGTATTGATTGCTCATCCATTGCTTACGAAGGAGCGAGGCGAGCGAGACCGCGCCTAAGGCTGTAAACACGCTTAACACAGGCACCGCATTAAGTTGCCGGTAAGGAGCATCAAGCTGCCCTTCGGCAACAATCAAAAAATAAATGAACACGGCCAAACTGTAAATCCAAAAGAATTTTGCTTTTCTGATGGCCAAAGCAGTTAACACTCCCAACGCTGCCAAGATCGCGCCCGGAAGCGCCCAGTTCAGGTTAAAGATCCGGTAGCCGAGCGTTAACCAGAACTGCGGACGCCGCATCATGGCGATGGTTTGCAGCTTGTTATGCCCATGCAGAAAAGGAACCACGCCGAAAACGTCAATAGAGGTTCGGCTCAGGTGATACGCGTATAGAAACCAGGCAATCGGCAAGACTAGAATAACGGACACAAACAACAGAAACGGACGAATGCGATTCAGGCCGGGATGATTTCTCCGCCAAAGGTAAAGCAAGGGAAGCAGCAGAAACAATGGCTCCAGTTTCATGGCGACCGCCAGCGTGTAGCAGAGCGCGGCGGCGGCAAACTGCCAACGGCTTCCTTCGCTGCTCCATCGGGAAAAATAATATAAAGCAGCAACACACAGCGCGATGGAGCATGGCTCGGAAAACAGAATTCTCCCAAATGGGTGATGAATGGGCATCAGCCCCGCCGTGGCCGCCGCAGCAAGGCCGATCAAAGGTCCCATTTCCGTTCTGACCAGCAGAAACAAGTAGATAGGCATGGCCAGAAAAGCAGCGAATGAGATCAGTCTGACGACCAGAGCGTGATATCCAAAAAACTGGTACAACCAGGCTGCGGCAAACGGAACCAAGGGAAATTCCATCGCAGTGACTCGCGGTTGTTCCGCAGGCCAGGAAATTTCCGGACTGAAGAAATGAAATCCGTGATGGAGGTAGTTTCGGGAAATTTCGATGTAGTCGATTTCCTTCCACATGGTTCGGTCGAGGGCCGGGATTGAAGTAGCAGGCAGGCGCAGCATCGCGCAAACCAGCAGAACAGTAATCAGGATAAGCTTCTGCGAACGCGCAGATAAAACTTGCGGCTCCATTAAAGGACTGATCTGGCCGGCGATCATTCTGATAAATTGATCCACTAGTTTTTCCGCAGGTAGTTGTTGCATTCAATCTGCTGCGCTACGTAACGTGCTGTCAAAGCGTGGCCTTCAGCGGTCCAGTGCATATTGCGAGGCTGGTAAACACAAACATTCGGTTTTCGTAAAGCCGGGCGAAGGTCAAGCACCGGAACAGAAAGTTGTTGCGCAATCTCACGTGTTGTTTGTTGCGGCAGATTGAAATCGTATTGGCTTGGATCGTACTTTAAATCGGAAGAACAGACCTGAGGCGCGGCAGGAATCATCACTATCATCAAGCGCGAACCGGCGTTATCGGCAGATTGTTTAATTGATGATAATTGCTTTTGCAGTGCATTCCTGCCTTGCGTTACCAAAGAGCCGGGGCCTGTCCGAAGCATGTGAACCTGCCCCCAGAAATACAACTGCGGATCTGGTTTTTTCAAGACGCGCTCCGCAACAAGTTTAGTTGCTGCTTTTCTCAGATATGCGCTGAACTGCCGAAAGGTCAGCACAGCGGCCCACCCATTAGGATCAGGTTTGCCAAAGCCGATGTCAGTTCTGAAGTCGTCATCGGAGATAAGCACATCGTCATAATCGTTGATAAAAAGCCCGAGCAGAATTAAATCCGGATGATACAAGGGGGCAAATTTCGAGATCACCGCGCGGTACTGGTTCGGACCATAACCGGTGATGGCAAAATTGAGCACATGTGTACTGGAATTTGGCGCGTCGTGATTCAATTGTTGTTCTAATAAACGCGGCCATGACAAACGCGTGTCCACGCCTTCGGCACTGGAAAATGCGTCGCCGGTTATCAGAATCGTTGCGCCGCGTTTTGCTTCCGGGTTGGGCGGCTCCGGTCCCGCAAAGCCCAAGCTGTTTGCTTCAACACGGTAATCATAACTTTGCCAGCGCAAGCGAGTCTGCCGGGATGGTCGCAGTTTCCAGCCAAACAACGGGTCAGGCTGTAAAGCCGGTCGTTCTCCCCATCCGAGATCCCAGGCTTCCTGTGGATCAGCAGCCCGCACGGCGCATTCGCTTCCGATCAGGATGGCCCAAACGGCTAAAAATACACCAGCGGTTCTGAACAGAAAGTCTTGTGTTCCCCAACGCGCTGCGCCTGCTGCTACCGCTAACTGCGCGATCTGCGTGGCCTTTTCCAGCACGAGTGCGCCCAGCGTGGTGAATAAAATCACCAGCAATAAGCCCAAGATCACGCGAGTCAGGCTATACGCTTGGCCAAACCTGGGCAGCAGAGTTTGCGTGAAAACCTGATGAACGAGAAACAAGGAAAGCGAGTGACGGCCAATCCAGTTGAGCAGCGGATGGAAGCGCTGCGCACGCAGCATTGCGTAAAAAAACAGGAATGCGCCAACGCCTTGGAATAAGGGAGCAATCACCATTCCAGCGAGCGTGAACGATCCGGCAGCGCCGGGAAGAAACAATACAGCACCGATCCAGAAGGAACTACTTGCGGACTTCTGGTTCGTTCCGCTGCGAGTTTGACTGAGCCAAACCGCCATAACCATGCCGAAGGCAAACTCAGGCAGACGTGAAATGAAAATAGCGCCCCGGCTCCAAGCGTCGAGGTAATCGTGAAAAACATAAAGTCCGCCGGCACGAAGAAGCAGCGCGGTTCCTGCACAGAGAAAAAAGAACCTGAGTGGGCCAAACCGCTGCAACAAACGAAATAAAAACGGAAAAACAAGGTAAAGCTGTAGCAGCAGCGTCACAAACCACCAGGCCGGCACGCCGTAATACAGTTGATCCGGCAAAACTCGAACGCCAACCAAACTGAAATAAAACTGGCTATCGAGCAGCGATAAGCGATATCCCAAAACGGCAAACGGCAGCAGAATTAAGATGTGGGCCATCCACCAAATTGGGAAAATACGGCCAAAGCGGCGGCGATAAAACCGGCTCCAGTCTATTTGCTGCGAAGCGGATTGGGCCAGTAGCCCCCAAGTGAGTCCGATGCCGCTGAGAATCAGGAATATGGATACACCCTGATCGCCGAACCATCCGATGTCGCGGAGACAAGTCAAAGGCCAGTGCCAGAAACCAGGAGACTGCAAAGGTCGCATTTGAGCGAACCGAACTGTCAACGCTGGCCAATGCGCGTCCGGGTTGCCGAAGAAAGGCCAGCCAAACAGCCGTTCGCAGATATGATTCCCAATGATCCACAAAATGGCAATCGCCTTCAGCGACTCCATCCAGGGAAGATAATTTTTTGGCAGAATGCGATTAGCTGTTGTTTCGGCAATGGCAACTTCGGGCATAGCGATCAATGAGCGTTTGTATTTAACAGCAGAACGTCAAAGCCATGCAGGTGTGTCTCTTGTTGCACGGCGATACTCGACGGCAGATGCTGCCAAGGGTTTTCAGAATCGGTGCGAAAGCTCGTGCGCACAAGAACCAGCGGCTGGCTTGCCGCTTGGCGCGATGTGAGAAAGGCTTGGATTTGCTGCTGATCCCAATGCGCTGCCAGAATTCCGGTGCCGGAATCAGGCCATGCAACGCGGCTCCACTCTTCCGCGCAGGAAGACAACACAGGAAAACAGGGCGCATCACCCAAAACCGGAATGCCGTAATAAGCAGCAGCTACAGGATCAGCAGCCCAAACAATGGAGCCGCGTGTTTTTCTGCTCAGGTTTAAAGCGGTAGCTGCGGCGGACCGGCAGTCTTCTTTCCAATTAGCGGCGGAAAGGCTCATTCGAACATTAGCTGTGACCCAAACCGCTCCGAGTAACACCAGCGATATCATGCTGCGGTCAATTTTTTTATTTTGGACTGGGGCCGGGCCGAGCAGACTGAGGTACAGAAAAAGAAACAATGGAACTAGCGATGTTAGGTGGCGTAGATAAAATTGATAGCCAGTCAATAAACAAGCACACAGCACTTCCAGGCAACCGGCTAAAACGGCATAAGCGAGAGCACGCCGAAGCGTAGCCGCATCTTTGGGCAGCATTTTTGAAAGCGGCAGTATAACAGCAGCAGCGATAAAAATGATGGCAAGCGACAACGGCAGCAGATAAGGAGAGAACACAATCCCTATTGGACGTGACCACAAATCGCCGCGTGGCGGCCCAATGCCGGACAAACCGAGCAGTTCATACACTGCGTAGACCACGCGAAACATTCCCGGCTGCGGATAAGCATAGGCAGTTCCCCGCAAAAACGTGTAAGCGTAAAACGCGGCAATGCACAATAGAAGTGGGCCAGAAACAAGAATCGGGAATCGCCAATCCCGCCAATTTGCTCTGTTCACAGTATTCGATAATAAATAGAACAAGACCAGGCACGGAATAGCCGCAAACACAAATAGCATGTGCAGCAAGGAACCAAGAACAAACGAAGCCAAAAACGCCCAGCACCAGCCGGTTCTCCTACTGCTATGGTTCGCGCGCAGGTAGATCAGTAAAGATCCATATAACAGGGTGGAACAGGCAAGCACGGCAAAATAAGCTCTGGCCTCGTTCACGTACCACCAGGCAAAAGGCAGCAGACCAGGAACAAGCCAGGCCAAAGGACGTTTGAAAACACGGACTGATGTATAGGCCAGCGCCACGCCGAACAACACAACGAAAGGCAAGTTAGCGGCGCGTAAAGCATATTCTCCGAAGCCGAAAAGTTTCACCCAGGAAAACAGATACAGGTAATACAAGGGCATCTGCAAATCGGAAGAATCGCCTGATGCCAGGGAACGGATAAAACCCGCAAAACTCCGGTGAGAAGCAAGCCAAGCCGAAAACGCTTCGTCCGTCCAGAGGCTTCGTGAACTGAGCGAAGCGGCCAGCAAGATGATGTACGCGGCGCAAGCCAGCGCGGCAACCACACTTCTCCGCGATGATTTCGCGGAAGCTGTGGGAACGCGATGCAATCCTAAATCAACGGTAGCCATGAGTTCCCGTTTAGAGCGCAGCCAGCAGCACTAAGCCTAGAACAACCGTTACGGCCCAGGTGATGCGATCCTTAATAGCGAAGGCGACTGGATCGAGCGTCATTTGCCCGCGAAACGTGATCATCCACAACCGGGTAATCCAGTACAAATTCAATGGGCAAAGCAGCCAGAGCATGTCCGGGTTGTGATACAACCGTCGCACATTGTCGCTTTCAATGTAAAGAATGCTGATGAGCCCAGCCGCATACCCGGCTGCCACTCCGAATCCGGTGATGATGGGCAGGTCGGCTCGCCGGTAATCGCGCCGCTGGCAGCGATCAATCAGTTGGATTTGCATTCGCGACAGTTCGGAAGTTCGTTTGCAGAAGCCGAGGCTCAAAAATAGAAACATGGAATAAGAAACCAGCCACGTTGATAACGGCACATGGTAAGCAGCCTGACCAGCGAAGATACGAATCGTGTAAAGGCTGGCGAGCGCGAACACGTCCAATAGAAGCTGCTCTTTCAGCCAAAACGAATACAGCAGAGTTAATGTGATGTAGCCGATAGCCACAAAGCCAGTGTTGCGATTAACCAGGAACGACAGCGTCAATCCGACAATCAGCAAAATGGGAACAGCCCAGAACGCGATGGAAACAGGCAGGCGTCCGCTGGCGAACGGGCGTTTTCGTTTTTCCTCGTTTGCGCGGTCGGCTTCTAAATCCGTTAGATCGTTCAGCAGGTAAACAGCCGAAGCCAACGCGCAGAAAGCAATGAAACAAACTGCCGCCTGCAAGGCGGACTGCGCCTGAAAAATCTGATGGGAGGTAATGAGCGGCACAAATACCAGCAGATTCTTTACCCATTGATGAACGCGGCAGGCTTCGATCAGCAACAGCAGTCTGGACCAGATAGGATCGCGTTGGAAGCCGGTTTTTATCCGCCATTCCGTTTCTGTTGTCGTAGCGGCTACCGATGGCAGATGATTTGTTTGGTTTGCTTGCAGGTCAGCTTGGGTCATTACAATTTTCTCTGGTGGCGCAAAGACTACGCTTGTGTTAACGTGCAAGAATTGTGCTTAACGCTGGCTCTTTTAATGACGAAATACAGGACAAGCAGCCGCTGCGCTTTCTGGTCATTTTCGGCACTCGCCCGGAAGCAATTAAACTGGCTCCCGTGATTCAACACGGCCAGGAAACGCGGAACATTGAAATGCGCGTGGTGGCAACCGGGCAGCATCGGGAAATGGCTGATGGAGTTCTGGAATTCTTCGGCATCACGCCGCACCATCGTCTTGATGTGATGCGGCCCAATCAGGATCTAGCCAGCGTTACTGCCCTGATGCTTTCGAACTTACAGCCGATACTTTCGGCTGAAAAGCCCGATGCTGTTTTTGCGCAAGGCGATACAGTTTCGTGTTTCGCGGCGGCCTTAGCCAGTTTTTATGCGCGGGTTCCGTTGTTTCATGTGGAAGCCGGTCTGCGCACAAACGATTTAGCCGCGCCTTTTCCGGAAGAAGGCATTCGCCAGATGGTGAGCCGCTTGACGAGCCTCCACTTTGCCGCTACGGAAGCGAACAAACAAGCACTGCTGAAAGAAAACATTAATCCTGAAGATATCGTTGTAACCGGCAATACAGTGATTGATGCGGTGCTGGCAGCGCAGTGTCGTTTATCCGCTTCCGATTCGGACCCACTGCGCGGATTTTCAACAGCAGAAAAAAACAGAATACTGCAAGCAGAGCGTATTGTGTTGATGACCGGCCATCGCCGTGAAAGCTTCGGCGCAGGTCTTAAAAATATCTGCGGAGCAATTCAGGAATCAGCCGCGCAGCACCCGAATGTTCTTTTCGTTTACCCGGTTCACCCAAATCCTAATGTGGCTGGCCCGGTGCGGCAGATTCTGGCGCACGCAAACAATGTTGTTTTACTTTCGCCGCTGGATTATCCGGCATTTGTTTATCTGATGAGTGTCTGCTTTTTTGCGATTACAGATTCCGGCGGCGTGCAGGAAGAAGCTCCAGCATTAGGAAAACCAGTTTTGGTGACAAGAGATAAAACAGAACGGCAGGAAGCAGTGGAAACCGGTCAAGTGCGATTGGTCGGCACCCATCGGGAAACCATATCCGCAGCGATTGACGAACTACTCACAAACCAGAATTCATATAACCGCATGGCGCGGAAAAGCAGTCCTTATGGCGACGGCCATGCGGCAGAACGAATCATTGAACATGCGGCGCGACGTAGCCGGGTGCGCTGATTTCGGCTCCGTGCAAGAAGGCGGAAGCATGATCCCGCATCGGCTTCAGTTGAAAGTGATGTTCTATGCTCCGCAAAGCGGAATCGGCAACATCTAGTTTGTGTGCTAATGACAAACTCATTCCGGGAAAAAATGCCAATTCCGGCGCTTCCTCCGGCCCTAAAAAATCAAGCGGATGCAGCAGAAAAGACGGCGCAACGCCCGACATCCGGCAAGCAGCAAGAGCCAGCGAAAGATAAAGACTGCTCAATCGTTTCGAAAACGTTGACAAATAAACCAGATAGCTGAGGTGAAACGGAGTTCTGATAATGGGAATGGTGGTCACAGGTACTTCAACAATTGGGCCGCGCGGCGAAGACCACGTGTGCGGACGAAGGGGCCGGAAGCCGTTCCCGAAAGATCCAAACAATTTCCCGCGCTGTTCGCGCTCTTCCGCTGTTAACTTTGCAGTTAATAAATAATAAGCTCGGGCGAGAGGACCAAGAAACGTGGGTAAAGTGGATGCGTCATAAGCGTAACCGCGCCCAGCTAGAACATCAATCACGGTTTGCGACACGCTGAAACCTGGTCCGCGAAATCCCTTCGACACACAACCGGTAGCTGCCGTAATCGCTTGTTCTGCCCGGGCGAATTCTTCTTCAATCTGTTCTTCGCTGTACAAGTGCAGCCACGGCTCATGATGAAACGAATGGTTTCCGATCTCGTGGCCGGATTGGCCCAGCATCCGAAATAAAGAGGCGTTTGCGGATAGTTCAGCGTCCTGCCCCACTACGAAAAAAGTAATATTTAAGTTTCTTTCTTTTAAGAACGCGAGAACGCGCGGCAGCAGAATATCTAAATAACTGGGAAACTCGCTCCACCTTGAATCGCCGTGGGTCTTCATATACGACCATTTGTTATCTAGATCGAGCGAGATGCCGGCGATGGGCTTACTGATAGGTTTCATGCAGACGTTGCGCTTCCTTCTGCGCGAGGCTTACGGTTTCATTCGCGTTCAATGTTCCGTTGAGAATATGCGCGGAGTTCACCAGATGCAGCCCCGTCACCGACATATCAACCGGCGGAACATCGCGCGACGCGCACTGCGGCCGGGGAAACACATAGCGAACGCGGGAAAGCTTGCAAGCAAGCACATCGCGCTCATCAAGCGTCGGATGCATTCGGTGTACGCCATCAAGCATTTCGCGCTCCAAATCAGCATCGGATCGCGTGAAGTCAGGATGATCGGGCCGCAGGTAACGCGGAATATAAATCAAGTGGCGATTTCCAAACTCAGCCTGATCAACCAGCGCCGACATTTCAATTAAGCCGGTGAACGGGATGGTTTCATCAAGAATGTTGGTGATGTAGAAGCGGCTTAACGGCTTCCGCAGCAGCGCCGAAGCGCAGATAATACCTAAATAGGAAACTGACCCTAAAGATGCTTTTTCAGCATCAGTAAGTTCAGGACACAACGCAGCGGCAATCGGCGCGGGCGCGGTCATGATGACCCGCTCGAAGCATATCGTTTCGCCTGAACTTAAACGCACGCTCATTTGTTTCCGGGCGCAGCAGCTAACGTTTTGTACCCTGGCGTTCACGCGAATGGAAACGCCCATTCTTTCCAGCAGTGATTGGTAAGCGTCCAGCATCCGGCTATATCCACCTGGAAGATAGCCAAAAAATTCCTGCTTTAAACCGGAGCGGCGGGCGGCGTACATCCGCTGCATTGTCGCCCAGATAAACGTAGCGGAAGTGGATTGGTAATCATCACCCAGTTTGGCTTTCAACAATGGCCGCCATATCTTCTGGAAAACAGCCGCGCCCGATAACTGTGTCAGCCATTGTTCCACCGAAATGTTTTCCAACTCCTGCCATCTTTGAAAACGGGAAGCGCGCAGAATGGTAGCAGCGAGGCGGATTTTTTCGAGCGGAGTCAACACCGGAAAACGGGCAAAATCTATCGTCGTGGTAAAAGGATGAAGCGAGCCGCCGGAATAAAAACCGGTTTGCGTTTTTCTCCAGCACATCTGTCGGTCGAGATCGAGCGCGGAAAGAATGCCGCGCAAAAACTGATCTGAGTACAGAGTTACATGGTAGTGCCGGTCCCAGGTAATGCCGCCGATTTCCCACGTGCTGGCTAATCCTCCCAGGGTAGAAGCAGCCTCAAACAAAGTGACTTGCCGCCCTCGGCGCGACAGTTCATAAGCGAGCGTCATGCCAAGCAGTCCGCCGCCTACAATCGCCCATTGTTTTTCGCTCACTTGACGCTAACCACCTGAAAATCCGCGAAACAATCCTGCATTCTGCCGTCGCGCAAACTGTAAGCCAGCCCGCAGCGTGCGCAAGCCACTTGTTTTTTCACAATTACCGGACCAGATGTAAAGCGCACCAGAGGCTCGCCGCAGCGGCAAACATAGCCCACTTGCCGGGCCGGGCTGCCCAGCATCAGAGCGTAATCAGGAACAGTTTTGGTAACAAGGCTACCCATGCCTATCATCGCCCAGCGCCCAATCGTCAGGCCGCAGCCGATGATGCAGCCAGCCCCGAGCGTGGCCCCGGCCTGAACGCGAGTGGGCAAAGTGTCTTCTCCAGGGTCGGAGCTGCGCAGCGCGCTCAACCTTGTGTCGGTCGCGCGCGGATAACGGTCGTTGGTAAACACGCATCCCGCGCTGACCATTACGCCATCTTCCACCGTCACTGCATTGCAAATGTAAACAAAGGCGTTGATCTTAACGAGATTGCCGATTACCACGTCGTAGCTGATATGCGTTTTCTCGCCGACAATACAATCGCTGCCGATAACTGTGTCGCGGCGGATATGCACGTTATCCCAAACGCTGGTTCGTTCGCCGATACGAACGCCGCGTTCAATTATCGCAGTGGGGTGAATCTGCACGTTGTTCATGCCGCTACAGAAGCCATTCCCGGCTCCACGCCCGGAATGTCTACCCAACTTTGTTCGCTTAAAGCTTGATAACCCGCCTGGATCGCGTCAACGGAAGCAAGCGCGTCATTCACGTTAATTACCAGCCGCTCCAAGCCTTGCAGCGCCGCCGAGAAGTTCTCAATCTGGTCTTGAAATGCCTGCGCTTTGTTATACCCGTTGCCGAATTGTACCCACGCGCAACTACCTTCCTGCCGGTAATAAGAACCTTTCCAGCCGACGCGGAGCGTCCCACTGGAACCGTAGATTGCAATGTAGTCGTCGCATTGCTTATTGATGCTCCAGGATAAATCCATGCGCCCGACCGAGCCTGTTGTGGAACGCGCCGTCACGTGAACTGTTTCTTCTACCGGCAGGTGTTGAAGCTGCAAGCCTTCCACTACATGAATGGAAGTGAGCGGCCCGATGAAGTAGCGCATGATGTCCACCGAATGCGTTCCGTTATCGATCAGAACGCCGCCCCCGCTCAGCGTGGGATTGGAATTCCAGCGGCTCGACATATCCACATGCGCCATGAACGTGTTTTCGAGCAGCACAATGGTTCCCAGAATGCCGGAGCGCACAATGTTGTGAGCGCGAACCACGTCTTCGGCATAGCGAAATTTCGAAGCCATCGTGAACGCCACTTTCTTTTCACGGGCCTTCATTCGCACCGCCCGCGCTCCTTCGGAATCAATGCTGACCGGCTTTTCGCATAAAACAGGAATGCTCCGGTCCAGAAAATCCAAACAGATTGTGCTGTGGGTAGCGGGAGGAGTGGCGATTACCACCGCATCAATTTTGCCGGATTCCGCCAGCGCTAAGTGAGAAGGGTACGCAGCACAGCCGCAACGCGCGGCAGCAGCTTCCGCCGCCGCAAATCTGACGTCGGCTATTCCCGCCAGTTGAGCGTTGCTGACGTGTTGAAACGCCTGGCAATATGCTTCCGCTATCCGGCCCGCGCCTACTAAACCAAAACGGAGTTTTTCTCCGCGATCTCTGATCGCCTGCATAAGCTTGCGACTGCCTCCTCAATAGAATCTGCGATGTACTCAATGTGTTTGCTCGTGTAGTTTTCGTTCAACGGCAAAACCAATGTGTGGTCCAAACCTTTAAAAGTGTCCGGGTATGAAGCAGCGTCATAGCGGAGAACTTCGGGCCGCGCCAGCGTAAACGGAAATTGGCTGCGCCCGAACGTGCGCTTCTTCTGGAAAATCTCGCACATGAACGCGGGCTTCTGGATATAGCGCGGCATTGAACTGATGCCTTTCGCTTTCAGCGCGTTTGAAAGACCGGCAGCGCCGTCAGCGAGCGTTTCCGCATCTACCAGCAGGCAGTATTTCCAGTACACGCAGGCAGCATCAGCCAGCACCGGAAATGGTCGCAGCCCCGGCAAGCCGCGTAGTTTTTCGGAAAGCAGTTGCGCGCATTCTACCCGCCGGGAAACAGAGGATTCCAGTTTCTCCATTTGGCCCAACGCCACCGCGCCTTGAACTTCGCTCAGCCGGGAGTTCAAGGAAATGTAGTAATGGTCAGGAGCAGTGTCGCCGTAGCCGAAACATTTATTGATGAACAAGAACATGCGGCGCGCTAACTGCGGATCGTCAGTAACCACCAACCCGCCTTCGCCGCAGGTCATGTGTTTTCCTTGTTGCAGGCTGAAGCAGCCGATCGTGCCAAGCGTGCCGACGTTTCTGCCGCGATACTTCGCCAAAAAAGCTTGGGCGCAGTCTTCAATTACAGAAATTCCGTGCCGCCGCGCCAAATCGAGAATGGGATCCATCTCGCAGGGGTTGCCGAACAAGTGAGTTACTATAATTGCTCGCGTGCGGGCGCTCAGCTTCGGCGCAATGGTTTCCGCTGTGATGTTCAGCGTGTCAGGGTCAACTTCGGCAAAAACCGGAATTGCGCCCTGATACAGAATCGGCGTGAGCGCGCCCATGTCTGTAATAGAGGTAGTAATGATTTCATCGCCCGGTTCCGGGTCAATCGCCGAGATAGCAGCGTGAATGGCGGCGCTTCCCGAAGAACAAGCGTAGCCGTAAGCCGAGCCGAGCAGGTCGGCAAATCCGGTTTCCAATCGGCGGACGAAATTGCCTTTGGTGCTGGTCAGGGTGCCGGAGCGGATTGCCTCAGTGACCAGTTCAATTTCGCGGTCGCCCAGAGTTCGCCCGGACGCATCCTGGTCAGACGGTAATATGATCTTCGGAGATTGTGCGTGTGCAAGGGTGTTGTGTGTCATAGTTTAAAACCTGGCTGGCATTCGGCTGGTTTAAAGATTGGGATTCCAAGGCATCACTGGTAGCAAGTTGATCAGAAGGCTTTCGTCCCAAGCGGAGCGAAGCAAGATACAGCAGCAGTCGGAGATGGCCCGCGATCGTGCGCGCGATTTTCATCTTTGACTGGCCAAAAATGCGGACATTCAGGGTAGTGGGATATTCCACAACTTTGCCGCCGCGCAGCATTAAACGGCTTAACAGTTCGGCAACGCCCAGAAAACCGGGGTTGCGCAAAGATAATCCGGCAGTTGCGGAACGCCGATACACTCGGAAACAAGCAGTGTAGGTGTGCAGCTTGTTGCCGGTCACAACCCGATACAATCCCGAAGCGGCGCGTGAAAGCTGCAAACGCCAGCGGGGAACGTTGTTCACTGATCCTTCAGGATGGTAAGGCGAAGCGGTCACTAGATCAACGCCGTCCTGCAGCAGCTTCAGCATCGGCTTTAATTCCTGCGGGTCGTAGCTGCAATCGCAGTCCATTGAACAGGCAATTTCATGCGCTTGGCTTAATCCGGTGCTGATAGCGGCGGCAACGCCCTGGTTGCGTTCGTGGCGCAGCAGCAGAGTATCGGCTCGTTTGGAAAAATGCTGTTCAAGCAGACTCCAGGTCCGGTCGCTGCTGCCGTCGTCGACCAAGATAAACTGCAGATCGAACTCATCGCTTAAAGTCTGCTTCAGTTCCGCCAGCGTATTCGCCAGGTAAGCCAGCCCGGTTTCTTCGTTGAAACAGGGAATAATAACGCTGACGGGCCGAGAGGCCGGCTTGATTGATTCCGGCAGACTGACGGAATCCTGCTTGAGTCGTAGAAGCTCGGCATTGCCGGGCGTCAGTTGAAGATGTTCAGCCACGCTCGTAAAGCGATACCGCTCAAACAGAACCGTCAATGTGTGGACCATGCGGTCGCTGTTCCGGTAGTGGCGGTAATGCTGCCAAAGCGATCCGGTTTGCAGTTTGGGATGATCAGGATCCAGATCCCAAAGGCGGAAGTATAGAACCAAGGGACTGGCATATTTCTGTTCCCACATCTTCAAACCCGCTTGCACCAGATACTCGGGGCACTGCCGGAAGTAGTTGCCTCCGGCGATCGGCACCATCACGCCCGCAATGCACTGGGCCGAAAGCGGAACTTCCCAAACAGACGACGAAGACGAACCATTCCGGTGAACAAACTGGCGCCAAGGCTGGTGAGCGAAAGTTCGCAGGTAAGGACAAAGGCTGGAATCGTAAGCAAACCCTTCTTCGCCCAGAACATCCAGCACCCATAA
Source organism: uncultured Bryobacteraceae bacterium (assembly GCA_964247975.1). Lineage (GTDB taxonomy): Bacteria > Acidobacteriota > Terriglobia > Bryobacterales > Bryobacteraceae > KBS-96. Next base: position 24,290 of record CAXTWH010000048.1, read on the forward strand.
ATCACGCGGCTTCAGAAAAGGACCGGTCGCGCGAAAACCAAGCAACTGTTTTCCGCAGGCTTGTTCCACATCATCACGGTCCCGGCGCAACTGCTGCCGAAGCTCCTCGCGGGAAACACGGCGGAAATCCAGTTCCCGCGCTCCTGCCAAAGCAATCTCATGGTTGCGCCGCACCACTTCGCAAAGCAGATCGGGCCGCCGCCGCGCCACCCAGGAGTTCACAAAGAACGTAGCGCGGGATTGAACCTGATCCAGACGATCAAGCACTTGAAAACAGTTCTGCTCGAATCGCGTTTCAAAGCGATGCCAATGCTTGTCGCTAATCAGCCTGGCAAAAGCAGGCCCCTGAAAGTAATCTTCCAGCGCAATGCTTAAAATATGTTTTCGTGTTGGATGTGGGCCGGTTGACAGCATGGGAAAACAGCTTTATGGTTGAAGCGAGAACCGCAGCTTTCGCTTAAGAGTTTCAGGGAATAAACCGCGCTCAGGCGGTAGCAGTCCGCATTTCAGGGAATTGTTCTTGTAAAAGCAAAATCTTCCATTGGTCAACCGGCGTGTATTCAGGAACAATGCCGGCCAAATGCTGAATCACAGCCAGCTCAGCCCGATCCGCCACCCGCGTTTTCAGTTCTTGTATCCAGGAATCAAGCACCGGACGGCAGGGAACCGGTGAACTGAAGATTTTGATTTTCTCGTGATAAGTGGGAAGTATGCTTTCTCCCTCGTTGCTCAATTCTTCGAACAACTTTTCACCGGGCCGCAAGCCAGTGAATTGGATTTGCATGTCAACACCCGGTTGATAACCCGCGAGTCTGATCATGTGCTGCGCCAGATCAATGATGCGGACCGGTTCCCCCATATCAAGCACGAAAATTTCGGAGCCTTTTCCCATGCTGGATGCTTGCAGAACTAGTTGCACCGCTTCCGGAATGGTCATAAAGTAGCGTTTCATTTCCGGGTGAGTCACTGTTACCGGTCCGCCTGCTGCAATCTGTTCGCGGAAAATGGGAATCACGCTGCCGTTGCTTCCGAGAACATTTCCAAAGCGGACGGAAACGCAGCGCAGTCTGCCGGCTCGATCCCGATGAGGCGTGCTTGAAATCAGCAGTTCCGCCACGCGCTTGGTCAAGCCCATAACGTTGGTGGGGTTCACCGCTTTATCGGAAGAAATCATCAACAGCAAGCCGACGTTGCACTGTTCAGCAGCCCGCAGCACGTTATAAGTTCCCAGCACGTTGTTCTGCGCGGCTTCCAGAACGTTCTCCTCCATCATAGGAACGTGCTTATAAGCGGCAGCGTGAAAGATAACTTCCACTTTATGCTTAAGCAGTACTTCGTTTAAACGGGTACTGTGGCAGATGTCGCCGATTTCCGCTACCGTTTCCACTGCCGGGCACAAGCGCCGAACAGCGCGGTGCAGCATGAACAGTTCGCTTTCAGCCTGGTCGAAAATAATCAGCTTCCTGGGATTGTATTTCGTGATCTGTCGGCATAGCTCAGAACCGATAGAACCGGCTCCTCCGGTCACCATCACGGTGGCATCCGCCAAGTCCCGGCGAATGGCGGATTCGTCCAGCACAATCGGCTGCCTGCCCAACAAATCTTCCAGCACGAGATCGCGCGTTTGTTCAATTAACTGCTTGCCATGCACCAGCTCGGCCAGCGAGGGAATAATTTTGGAAGTGGCGGCAGAAGCGCGGCAGTGTTCCACCGCTTCGCGCACTTGATGACTTTTGGCCGACGGCAGCGCGATCAGAACAGTGGGCGCGGACCCGGTTTTCTCTTTCAGCTTCGGCACAATGTTTGGCAGCACGGAGCCGGACCCTAGGACGCGCACCCCGGCAATCGTGCGCCCATGCGTGCGGCGGTCATCATCAAGAAAGCCAATCACCCGGTAGCCGAGGCTGGTGTTTGTGCGCAGCTCGCGGGCCAGAATGGAGCCGGCAGCGCCAGCGCCATAAATTAAAACTTGCTTTTCGCTGGTCTTCGTTCTATTGGATGTTTTGACTACCTCGCTGATCAAGCGATCCCAAAAACTAACAATGCCCGTAAACAAAATGGACAGAAGCAGATCAATGATTGCTACCGAGCGCGGAAAAGCGCGCCCTCCAATCAACAACGCCAAAGCAGTGGCGCCTAGCGTTGCCACTATGTTGGCTATGATCAGCGGCATGCAATCGCTGATTCCCACTAACGACCGACAGGTTTTGTGAATGCCGCTAAAGTAGAACGCAGTTAATTTAACAGGCAGAAAAATACAGAATGCCGCTACTAACAGAGATGCCGGCAGCACGGCCACATCAAAACGCAGCAGAAAGGCCAGTGGAATAGTGAGCGCAGCCACCAGGGCGTAAGGCGCAAGGCTGATCACTTGATTGTCGGGGCGCATGATTGCTCCTGATTTAAACGCACGCGGAAACGGAAAACGATTGAGTGACCCTATTCCGCTGTACGATGTCAATAACGGCATCGGCTACCCGCTCCAGTTCAAATTGGTTCATAGCAGGATACAGCGGAAGGGACAAAATTCTCGGATAAAGCGCTAGTGCCTGCTCGCAGGATGATGCAATGCGTGACAAGCTCGACGCAAACAGCGGATGCAGCGGAATCGGAATAAAATGCACGCTGGTTCCGATACCGCGCTGTTGCAACTGTTCAATGAATTCATCGCGCCCAATTTGGAGACGATGGAGCTGGAGGCGCAGAACATACAAATGCCAGGAATGCCTACCATAATGCGAGTCAACCGGTGTTTCCATTTCTTCAACATCGGCAAAACGCTGATGATAATAGTGAGCGTATTCCGTTCTGGTTTTGAGAAAATCTTCCTGCTTTCGAAGCTGGTGAATGCCGATGGCGGATTGTATGTCGCTCAGGTTGTATTTAAATCCGCACTCCACCACCTGATAAAACCATTTGCCGCGTTCCGAATAACGGTTCCAGGCGTCCTTGCTGATTCCATGCAGGCAAAGAATGCGCATCTTCTCTATGAGATCCTGATTGGCGGTTGTCACCATGCCGCCTTCTCCGGTTGTCAAATTCTTAGTGGCATAAAAACTGAACGCCACCGCATCGCTTCCCGGCGATCCTTGATAAGTGCTTGCTCCAATCGGTTGTTGCTGATAATGCGAGCCGATCGCATGGGCGGCATCCTCAATCACAAAAAGCCGATGCGCGCGTGCCAGTGCCCAGATGCGGTCCATTTGGCAAGCTAAGCCCGCAAAATGAACCGGAATAATTGCTTTGGTGCGCTCCGTAATTTTATTCTGTATGCAGTCCGGGTCAATGTTTCCATCCGGGCCGATGTCAGCCAGAACCGGCACTGCGCCCACATGCAGAATGGTGTTCACGGTAGCGCAGAAGGTCAATGGCGTGGTAATCACTTCGTCGCCGGGACCGATGCCTAAACCCAGCAAAGCCAGATGCAAACCAGCGGTGCATGAGTTCACCGCCAGCGAAAATCGAGCTTGAACATAAGCGGCGAATTCACGTTCAAACTGCGCTGTGCGCGGACCCGTGGTAAGCCACTCCGATTTCAGAGTAGCAATCACTTCGTTGATTTCTTCTTCTCCGATGGAAGGACGATTGAATGGAAGAAAAGACTGGCTCATAGTTGTTGGTCGTGAATGTGCGCGGGCAGCGCGAAACACTGCGCTAAGCGAAGTTCGCTATGGCGCGCGGGAAACAGAACCGATTCCATAGTCATTCGCAAAAGCTGAAAATCGCTTCTCCATGTTCGCTGTGATAAATAATGCGTGGTGATCATCAGCTTGCGAGGAAGAATCAGTTCTCGATAAGTACGCTCCGGCTCAGGATCGTTCCGCAGCAGTTCTTCTTCGTTGCGATAAAAAAGCGTGGATAGGTCAGTAATGCCTGGCTTCACTGATAATGCGGACTGCCATAAAGGATCGGCGCAATCAACAAACTTCGGCACTTCCGGCCTGGGACCGATAAACTGCATTTCGCCTTTGGCTACATTCCAAAGCTGCGGCAGTTCGTCCAGCTTGTATTTGCGAAGAAGCAATCCGGTATGAGTGATGCGCCGATCGCCGCCGGCTGTAACGGAAGAGCCTGCTTCGCAATCCATAATCATAGTGCGCAGCTTGTGTAACTTGAACGGTTTGCCTGATTGCCCCATTCGGCGCTGGGTAAAGAAAATAGGCCGGCCGGTGTCCAGCAAAATGGCAAAGCCCAGAATCATCATCAAAGGCAGAACACACAACAGAATTACCAGAGCAGCCATTTGTTCTGCGAACTGAAGGGTGCGAGAACGCATCAAGAATAAAGTTCCTTATTTTCTATGTAAGAAAACCAGCATCCGGGGAAAGACAAAGTGAGAAAAAAGCCGTTAACCTTGCACTGAAATAGTGAACTTGCCTTATTCCATATAAATGAACTCGCAAGTTCCCTGTTTAAATGAAGAAATTTAATTTATTGCTTAGTTTGGGAATTTTTGCGTTTGGCGTTAGCCAAAGCGCGCGCGCGGCCTCGCCGCAGACTTATTATGTTTCCACTTCCGGGAACGATTCCGGATCAGGATCGAGCACTCAGCCGTTTCGCACTATTCAGCGGGGCTCCTCCATTCTTCAGCCTGGTGATACGCTTCTGGTCGGACCAGGCACTTACACGGAAGCCTTAATTGATGTGATTCCGAGCGGACGCGATTGGAGCGCGCCAGTCACCATTAAGGCGTTAAATGCTGCACAGCCGCCGATCGTCAGACCTTCTTCCTCGCAATATGCAGAGCGGGTGGTTCAGCTACAAAATTTTCATGGCAGCGCGGTTCATCACATCATCATTGACGGCTTTGTGTTCGACGGCAGCAACGTGCAATGGGAAGTAATCAAGATATCTCTCACTGCTCATGATATTCGCCTTCTCAATTCTGAAGCGGCCTATGCGCCCGGATCGGGAATCGTGATCGACTATACCAGCCCCGGCGGAAATTTTCTTTCCGGATTGAACGTGCATAACAATGGCAAAACCGACCTGGACCACGGCATCTACATTGCCGGATCGTACAACACGGTGGTAAATTCCACGGTTTACAACAACGCCGGTTGGGGCATCCATGTTTATTCCAGCTACGGGCCGATCAGCAACGATGCGATTGAGGCCAACACCTGTTTCGATAATGCCCGGGCAGGCGGTTACGGAGCAGGTATTGGTCTGTACTCGGGCGCGAACCACACCGCGATCGGCAACAAAGTATGGGGCAACCATGACGGAATTTTCGTTGATTTCGGCGCAACCAACGCGCTTGTGAACGGCAACACGGTTTACGACAACGCGGATTATGGAATCATCATCGGCTCTCAAGCAAAAAGCAGCATGGTCAAGAACAACACCCTTTATTCCAACCCGACGGAAACCTGGGATTACTCGAAATCCGCCGTGTTCCAGGACAACACTATTTACTAGTTCATCCATTATCTAGTCAATGAAGTAAACTCGCTGCGGGGCGCTGTCTCAGAACGAAAACAAAGGTCCAGCACCCCCAGCAGAAAACCTGTTCCGTAGGCGACATGGTAGGTGGCGAACACAGCGGGAAGCCGCCAAGCAGTTCGCCATCCATGCCGCTTTACGGACGCAAGCGCGCAAACCACACAAGTGATTGCATACCCGGAAACCACAACCGCCCATAACGAAATTAATACAGCGGCCACATGCCGTTGACCGGCAACTTGCGCGAGCAAAGCTGCTAACGGCAGTGTTGCCACAGTGCACACAAAAGCTCCCGGCACCAGATGACGAACAGAAGCAGGCAGTTTGTGCTTGCGTATTACCGCCACTTTCCAGAATCCGTATTGAAGATACTGCCGGAACAAAGCATGCAAGTTGCCGCGCGTATGGTACCAGGCGCGAATGCGCGGAGACTGCCACAATAACCCGCCCGCTCTTTTGATGCGCAGATTCAACTCATCATCCTGGTTGCGAATCAAGCCGTCGTCAAAAAAGCCGACGCGGTCGAAGATCTCGCGTTTCCAGCAGCCTAGATAAACCGTATCAACCGGACCTTCAAACAAAGGATCATGCCCAAGCGCGCCGCCCATACAGAAGCGGGACTGGAAAGCTGCTGCAATGCCGCTGCCCCATGTTCCTTCGCCTTTTGCCGTCCACGGCCCGCCCACATTATCAGCGCCGGTTGTTTGGAGAACGGCCACGCATGTCTTGATGTAATCCCTCGCGTATTCCGTGTGAACATCCATGCGGATAATAATGTTTCCACGCGCCCTACGGATCGCATTATTCAAACCCGTTGAAACAATTCCTTGCGGATTATCAATTACTTCAATCGTGCCGGCAGGCTGAGAAGCTTGAAAATCAGCTAGAATGCTACGCGTCCGGTCGGTGCTCATACCATCGCAGACGATTACCTGAAGATCAAAATCAGCGCGGTCCTGTTGTAGAACGTCGCTCAGGAAACCGGCGATAAACGCTTCCTCGTTTCGGCAAGGCACAATCACTGACACCGATTGCGTGGTGGTCCTAGGCTCGAATCTGTTGATCAAAGGGATCATTCTGGGTTAAACCCCTGTGAGCGGTAAAAGATGACGGAACAAACTCACCGGCGGCTTGAACAGCACGCGGCTGAAGCATGTAGATGTAAAAGAAAACCCACATGTATCGGGCATCATAATAAGTACCCGAAAACATGCTGGCGACGAAATAAAAAATTCCCAGGCTGCAAGCCACTGTTTGTTCCAGCCCCTGCGTCCGAAACCATCGCGGTCCTAGCCAGCAAATTGAAAGAATAAAGAAAACAAGACCAACCAACCCGCCCTCGCAGGCGATATTCAAAATTAGATTATGAGGATAAATGTAGCCGGTAAGCTGCTCATAACCATCCAGTCCCACCCCAGCTAAGGGGTACAGAAAAAACATTTCCCGGGCATATAAAAAAAGATTGTCGCGGGAAGAAACATAATGGCGCGAAAACGTCAGATTCACGTAGCGCGCCTGCCAGAACTGTTGAACATGTTCTCCCAAAGGCGTAAAGGCAATCACCAGCATTGCCAAAACGGCAACCGCCGCAATGCCGAACCAGACTTGGCGTTTGGCGATGCGCCATATCCCGTAACAGCATAAAGGAAGACTGACGAGCAACCCCAGCATACCGCCTCGGGAACCCGATAAAACCGCTGACAACACCAGCAGCGGGCAAGGCAGCAGCCAGAAAGCGCGTCCGCTTCGTCCCCAGAAATAAAGCGACGCAAAGATGCCGGTGCCCACTACGCGCACAAAGATATTCGGCCCGCCGCCAAACGCAGTTGCTCTCTGGTCCAGATGCCAATACCCGCTGATTCCGCCTAGCGCGTAAGCCACCGAAGCCGCAAAACATAACAAAAAGAAAAATGGAATGGCGACGTTCGGATTCAATCCGAAAACGGTGTCGCACATGAACAACAAAACAATCATCAGCAGCAGTTCAGCGGCCCGGTAAAGCACAACTTCATCAATGGTTCCTACCCACCAGCAGCCAAGCGCAAGATAAATATGGAATAAAGCAACCCAGAAAACCCAACGACGGGCGTTGGCTGCTTGCGGACAAGTGAGCAGCTTGCCGGAGCTTACCAGAAACCACAACACCACCACTACCGCAAAGATCGGAAACCGGATCTCCAGCAGCGGATGAATGGTCGGATCGTTTTCCACCCGGCCCCAGGAATAACGTCCGGCCAGCAGTAGCAGAAAATAGCCGCTCACCAACAGGTAAAGCGGAGATTGCAAAAACCACTGCGTTAAGCGCTGCGTCATAAAGTCGCCGGCAAACGATCTGCCCGGGGAGCAGCCTCGGCCTTCACCGGCAGAATGCTCACTGCCTGAAAAGCACCCATCACAGTCAAAAAACCAAGCAGAAACAGACAAAGGACGAAAGCAACAATAACCGGCCACGCGCCTTTGGCCCCAAGCGCATGGGAAGCAGCTAAACAAGCAAGCAATAAAGCGGCCGCCATGCCGATGTGAATGGTATTCAGAGCGCGCTCATGGCAAGCGTCCAGAACACTGCGCAAGCAGATATATAAACCGTAAGGAACCGCCGCCAGAACCAGCACTTTGCTGAAGGCTGCGGCTTGTTGCGAAATGGAACCGGCAAAAGCGGCAGCCAAAAAATCGAGGCTGCTTTCGAGAAACGCCGTAGCCCCTACAGTGATCGCCGCGCAAGCCGCCGTGAGAATAAGCACGTGCTTGCGTAGTCGATTCAGGTCACGGCTTCCTGCCATTTCACTTGCCTTCGGCAGCAGAACCAGGCTGATCGGGGCGATGGCAGCCCCAATCATAATCAGCAGGCTGATTCCGAACGCCACGTATCCCGCTTCGGTGATGTTCGATTCATGCGCAACCACCGTGGGCGGCAGCGAAAAACAGAAAACCAGCATCAGTTCGCCCGGCATTCGTGGACTGGCGAATTTCAAAATGCGTTTTAAATGAGCTTCAACTTCCGCTCGGGTAACACGGAGGGACAAAAGCGCCGGACTAATCGCCAGGATCGCGCAAACGAAAGTTGCAATTCCTAAGCAGGAATAATAAGCTGCTAAATTTCTCGCGGAAAGCACCGCAGCCGCCAGGGGCAGAACACCAAGCACAAAGATTTGAATTGTGTTTGCCGCGTAGATGTTAGTACCCCGGTAATAGGAGTAACAAACCGTGTGCAGCGCCAAACCGCATAACAAAATGCTGAGCGGCAGCATCAGATTTGCAAGCGCGCGATTGCCGAAGAAAAGCGAAGCCCAGAAAGCTGGAAACGCATTCAACGCTGCAAACGAAATGCCGATTGAGAAGCTGACAATCAACAGCGCGGCGCTTAGGTATCCGGCAGCGCGTCCGTGGGCGGAGCCCGCCCGACACAACCCGAGCTGACGGGGCAGCGCAACCGCTAAACCGAAAACAAGTAGCGGATTCAAAAGCGCAATGGTTCTCCTGGTTAACGCCAGCTCCGAAAAACCAGTGCCGCCCCACCAGTGCCCCGCCATTTTGTATAAGGCAAGCTGACTGGCTGCCACCAGGCTTTCCGCAATAAAAGTAAAACCGTAGGCGCTAAACACGATCGCCCGTAGTTGATCAATCCAAGCCGCCCTGGACGACAGAACAGCGCTCAGAAAACCACCTTCGCTGTTTTGACCGGTTCCGCCTCGTAGTAGCGCAGCGCGGCCAGCTTCGGATTCCAATCGTTCAGTACGGTTCCGAGAATAAAGACTCCGTCTTCCCGCAAGCGCTGACAGGCGGCCAGAACCGCATCGCGGGTTGTCACGTTAGCCCTCACGACTGCCACTACTCCATCCACCAGGCGTCCAAGCACGCGGGCGTCCGGCACGTGAAGAACCGGAGGCGTATCAATCAAAATCAAATCGTAATGGCTTCTGAGAGTTTCGAGCAAAGCCTGCATCTGCTTGCCGTAAATCAAATTGGTGCCGATGCCTTCTGTTCTGCCGCTCGGCATAATCGACAAATTGGAAATGCTGGTGCTGTGGATATGCGATCTCAAAATTGAAAGGTCTGCGGCATCATTTTGCAGGGCGTTGGTCAGCCCTGTTTCATTGCTGATGTTGAAGTAAGTATGCAGAGTCGGCCTTCGCAGGTCGGCATCAATCAACAGAACACGATGCCCCAGCTCCGCGCTGGCCAATGCCAGATTGCACGTTACCGTCGATTTCCCTTCCCCAATGCCGGGACTGGTAATCACAATCACGGAAGGATGCCGGGAACGCACCTTTGTGAACATCAGCGATATCAAAGTAGAACGGAACGAATCCGCGAAAGCGGAGCGGCGTTCGCCTCGCAGCGTGTGATGAAGTTCGGTTTGCAGCGCGCCTGCTTCAAGATTTTTGCTCAACGAATTTGATTGAATCAGCTTGGTCCGAAATAGATTGGCGCGGCTGGCTGAAGGAATAATGCCCAGTTCAGGAAGGTGAAGATAGTAACCGATCTCGCCGCTTTCGCGCACGGTTCGATCCGTGCGTCCGCTGACAGTCAAGTAAGTAATGCCGCCGAGCAGTCCGGTGAAGCTGCCGATCAACGCAAACAAACTGATGTTTGGCCGCGCCGGGGAGCGCGGCGGTACGGCGTGGTCCACAATCCGCAGGTTGGAGGGCGTGATGGCAGTGGCGAGCGTAGCTTCTTTTAAATGCTGCAACATCGCATCATAAAGCTGCCGGTTGCTTTCCACTTCGCGCTTCAGGATGTTGTATTGAATGGCCCGCTCGGAATCCTGTTCCAGCAGGTGAAGCTGCGCTTCATAAGAAGCAGAAAGCAGATTTTCGCGCCTTACCGCTTCTTTATATTCATTCTGCACGCGATTGAGAACTTCCGTTCTTTGTTCATTCATTGCCTGTTCAACCGAAGTAATTTGCGCTTTCACCCGCTTCAAGCGGTAATGCTCCGGAGTGAAAGCCAGATCCAGATTCGCTAACTGCGTTTGCAGTTGCGTTAAAGTCACCTGCATCGCTTTTAAACCCGGATCGTTCAACACTTCGGGAACAGCTTCCGGTAAATTTTCTGAGGCAATTTCCTGCCGTGCTTGCCGCGCGATCCGGTCAGCGTGGGCTACCGAAAGGTCCTGCTGTAACTGCCTCAGCCTTCCTTCCGCTACATCCCCTTTGTCGGAAGTCAACAATAAATGAGCGCTTCGCGCGTACTGCTGCAACTGGTCTTCCGAATTTTGCAGTTTTCCGCGCAGCGTGTCGAGTTCGCCGGTCAGCCAGTCTTTAATATTCTGATTCACCGAGCGCCGGGCGGCAATGCTTTGACGGATAAACTCATCGGAAAGCGTGTTGGCGAAAGCGGCTGATATCTTCGGATCATAAGCCGCAAAATGAATTTCGATGATGCGCGTCAGCGGGACCACTTTCACTTCAAGCTGATGCGCCAGCTTCTCAATTTCCCGCTGGGTGTTAGGAGCGCCGGCATTGAATTGTTTGCCGCTCCGGAACTGTTTTCCGCTCGCCCAACAGCCGTCCGGCGCGGAAGCGCACAATTGCAGCGAACGCGCCAGTAGGGAACTGCTTTGCAGCAGGCGAAGTTCGGTTTGCAGATCGGAAGCTTCAGTGGTCGCGCCCTGTTCCTCAATCGGACTTACGTTTTTCGCATTCATGAAATTGTCGTTCAAGCCGACCATTTCGATGCCGACCACCGATTCGTAAACGGGCTTCTGCAATTTGGCAATACCGAAACCGAGCAAAGAACCTGCTGCCACTGCCGCCAACAGCGTTCCTTTTCGGTTCCAAACAAGCTGCCAAATTTCGAGCGGGTTCGGCACTTCCGTTTTAGCGTGAATGGCGGAACCGGGCCGGATGGGCTGAGATGACTGATGCGTCACCCCCTCGTTAAACACAGGTCCGGTAATCTCATTGTTGAGGATCATACTGGTAAAAATGAATTGGAACTGTTGTTAACGGTAAATCACTAAGCCGGTGCCGATTCCGGATGCCATGCCGATGGCCATTTCCAGGCTTCTCATACCCACTGATTTGCTTTTGCTGCTCGGCACGAATAAGATATCTCCCGGCTCAAGCGCCGGATCGTTGGCCGTGCCGGTAATCACTGCCGATAGATTAATGGGCCGTTCGGAGCGAACCGAAGTTTTCGGATCCGTTCGCAGCAGTTTTGCCTGCTTTGGCGCGGCGGTTCGCTCCAGTCCTTCTGCTAAAGCTAGGCATTGCAGGGCGGAAAGCGCTTCGCGGTCGCCCACCACAAACCCGCCTGATTTATGAACTGCGCCGACCACAAACACCAGTTCGGAGCGCGGAACCGAGATCAAATCATCTGGAGCCACCGCGATGTTTGTTTCCGGCGCGGTTCCATCCATGATTGATCTGATGTTGATTGTTCCCACGCGATACTCGCCACTTTGCGCTTCGGTCACATGAGGAAGCGCGAGCGGCGCGCGATCACGGCGTCGCGTGATGGTAATGGTATACCGCGCGTCCGGGCGCAAGCCGCCTGCGCTCGAAAGCACTTCCATGATTGTTTTCGTGCCTTGAATCTGCTGTACGCCAGGCGTGTTGACCGCACCCATTACTGCCACCGGATGGCTGCGAATCTCAAGGAGGCTCACGGTTACTTGCGGGTCGCGCACATACTGCGCCAGGCTCTTGATCAACAGGCTGCGAAACTCCGCCAGCGTATAACCGGCGGCTTGTATTTTTCCTACCATCGCCAAGGTAACGCTTCCGTCATCATCAATGCGTAAGGGGGCGTTTGCAATTTCTTCAATATCAACTCCCCGAATTAAAATCTGGTCTTCCGGGCCGAGCAGATAATGCGAAGCAGGCTGATCGAGATGAACTGTTGAAGTTGTGGTCGGCGCTATCGGAGGCGTAGCGCCGGAAAAAACAATGGCAAACGAAAATAAGGCGATAATTCCGCTTGGTCGCATAAGATTACGCGTTTAAACGTTTCATGGTCTTGGTGCAGACTTCCGCTTCGTCGGGCACCAAAGAAATCGGATGAATACAGTTTTGGTCCACTTCCACCGCTACAGAACGCTGTAACAAGGGTAATGAAACCACAAAACGATCGTTGGAAGCGCAGCGAACCAGCACGCCGGTCATGCCTGCGAAAGTGCCGCTGGCAATCTGAATGGGCTGGCCTTTGGCCAGATATTCCACTGGCTTTCCGCCCATTTCCAGCGCGCGCCGGATGTTTTCCAGTTCTTCATCAGGAACAATGGCCGGCTCGCCGCAGAATGAAACAATGTATTCAACGCTTGGGCTGCTTAATACCGGCGCTTTACGGTGAATATCAAATCGGCAGAACACATAGCCCGGAAATGCAGGCACACTCACCATTCGGCGGCGGTCCACAAACTGCTTGTTCTCGCGGGTGACGGGAACATAAGTGGTGAAGCCGCGACTAGCAAGAATGCTACCGGCTAATTCTTCGGAGCGTGTGCGGACTTTGAGGGCATACCACGGGTAGACTCCCGCTCCAGGAGGAAACTCCCGTGACGTAGAAGGATAAATCAATGGAAACTCCGATGCGTTCGGATGCTGTGCGAATTGAGAGAACAGGCTCCGCCCACATTTGCCACAAGGCAATTTTCAAGCTGTTGCTGAATCAGATAAGCGCACTCCGGAACACAATCCGAGAGTTTTTATCAGAACTTAAAATGTGTTCGAGGTGTGAGCTACAGGGTAATGCTACAAGGCAGCCCGTAAGAGTGTCAATGTTTATACGAAGCATTCAGTTTGAGTTCGTACTATATCCCGGGTACTACGCCACATAAGATGAATATTTGTTTACTGCCGGACAATACAGTTTCAATTGGCGCAAGGCAAGTACAACATCGGCCTTTCATCCATTGTTGAAATCACCCAAGCGCAAACTGCAACGTGAATGCCGTTTACAATTACTTGGCAACCTTTGCCGCCTTGCAATACACGGTCGGCGATCTTAGGTGATTGGTGCTCATCAGCCACGCTGCACGGCCCGCAATCGCTCAAGATCGCGCAGCGGCGGAAATCCGAATAACCGCCGGTATTCTCGATTGAACTGTGACGCGCTTCGGTAGCCTACTCGCTGGCTCGCGGTAGCCGCATCAGTTGCTTCTGATAAAAGAATGCGCCTCGCTTCCTGCAGCCGCAGTTGCTTTTGAAATTGCAGCGGACTCATCGCGGTCACTGCCTTAAACCAGAAGTGCATGGTGGATGTGCTCATGTGTACTTGCCGCGCCAGTTCATCCATGCGGATCGGCTTGGCCGCGTTCCGCTTCAGCCACTCCAAAGCAGTCGCAATGCGCCGCACTTGGCTGCTTTCCACGGCCATCCGGCGCAGAAATCCGCTTTGTTCGCTGCACAACAATTTGTAAAAAATCTCCCGGCGGATCAAAGGCGCGAGAATCGGAATCTGAGCCGGCTTTTTAAGCAAGCACGCCAACCGGATCACAGCATCTAACAAATCCTCATCCATCGGACTCACCACTAAGCTTTTCTGCGGCTCACTGTCCGGTTTCAACGGCAGATCAGCTTCCAGAATCAATGAACTGATCTCGGCGAAATCCAGCACCATGCTGATTCCCAAAAAAGGCTTCTGCCGGGTCGCCTCCATCACCTGCCCTACCAGCGGCAAATCGAGCGAAACAACCAGATATTTACTGGAATCGTAAACGCAGCGTTGGTTATTCAGCCAGATGCTCTTTTGGCCTTGTGCCACTACGCAAAACACAGCGCGGTCTACCGTATGCCGTGGCGTATCGGTGGTTGACATTTTGGTGAGATACACATCCGGAATAGCAGTAGGGTGCGAGCCTTCCTGGTAATTCAATTCCGCAATCAAAGCTGCTAACTGTTGTATTCGCTCCATCCATCTCAGTGTGCCACTTCTTCTAAAGGGCGCTCAATCGCAGGATTAGGCAATCATCTCCCACGATCAGTCAACTCCAATGCTGCTTGAAATCCATCCAACACATAAGAAAGAGATATAAAATGCGCTACAACAAACTCGGCTCTACCGGACTGTTCGTTTCGGAGTTGTGCTTCGGCACTATGACCTTTGGCGGCAGCGGACTTTATGGCAGTATCGGCTCGGTGCAGCAGGCCGAAGCGGACGATCTGCTCGCCCGCGCTTTTGAAGCGGGAATCAATTTCCTCGATACCGCTGACACCTACTCCGGCGGTGATTCAGAGCGGATCACCGGCCAAGCTTTGAAGAATCTGGCTACCAGGCGCGATGAAGTGATCGTGGCCACCAAAGTTTTCGGAAACGTCGGTCCGGGTCCGAATGCCCAGGGGTCCTCGCGCAGCCACATATTAGACGGTGCCAAAGCAAGCCTGGCTCGGCTGCAACTGGATTATGTTGATCTTTACCAGTTGCACGGCTTTGACCCGGCCACGCCCATTGAAGAAACTCTTGAAGCATTAAACGATCTGGTTCGGCAGGGTCTTGTCCGCTACATTGGCGTTTCCAACTGGGCTGCCTGGCAGATTGCCAAAGCCGTCGGGATATCTACGCTTCACGGCTGGACGAAATTTGCTTCGCTGCAAGCTTATTATTCCCTCGCCGCGCGCGACCTGGAACGCGAGGTGGTTCCCATGCTGAAAAGTGAAGGTCTCGGCCTGCTGGTTTGGAGCCCTTTATCGGGCGGCTTGTTAAGCGGAAGATACAAAAGAGATCAGCAAAAACACGAAGGAAGCCGCCGCAGCGCGATCCCGTTTCCTCCGGTGGATATGGATCGTGCCTACAACGTGATTGACGCGCTGACGGAAATAGCCGGACAAAAGCATGTTTCCGTGGCACAGCTTGCGGTGGCGTGGCTTCTGCGCCAGCCTAACGTCACCAGCGTGCTGCTCGGCACAAAACGCATGGAACAATTGAACGATAACTTGGGCGCTGTCGATGTTATCTTTACCGATGATGAACTGCAACGGTTGGATCAGGTCAGCAAGCTTCCCATCGAATACCCCGGATGGATGCTGGACTTTTGGAGCCAGGCGCGCACGAAGCAATTGCAGGATGCCCGCTTTTAAATTCACGCGGGCGCGTTACCTTAACTCTAGAAGTGCAGTTTACTCTGCTTTTCTATTTGAATGAAAACTTAAGTATTTATTCAATTGTTCCCGAAAATGATACATCTATGGGCTGAGATTAATTACACAAGGATTTTCCGAAAACTTGATCGCAGACCACGAATATCGCTTGCTCGCTACTGCCGCATCATTTAAGATTTTTTCAAGCCTTTGGTCAGTTTCGTTCAGCTTAAAATTCCAGGCCTCAGGAATAGGTCCCATGACCACGACTTGCCCTATTTGGCACTTACTACGAAAGCTCCATTCTTGCACTTCAGGCAACCTGGAGATAATAGTCACTAACTCGGTTGAACTAATCCGTCCTATATTCACTGTTTTTACAGTTACCTTCAAGAGAGCTGGCAATTGTTTCCCTACTACTACGCTTATATTTCCATCCCGTGTCTCATGCCAACTGAATCGGGGATCTTCAGCACAAATCTGATTGAGTATATCCTTGAATGTTTCCTGCTCTACGTCAATTGAGATCCGAGTCTTCTCCGGTCCGATCATTAAGCCTGAAACGCCCATAGCGATATGCGCTTGTTTTGCTAGACTTCTCAAAACTTCAACAGTTGGCTGCTCATGGGCACTGAATTTGCTATCGATCACCGCTAAAGCAGCACTGTTTCTAGACTGTGCGTTTAGTGTAGCGGTAACTATAATACAAAAGAGAGAGGAGATCAGATTTTTTGAACTCATCAAACGTCTCGCAGTTTCAGTGATGGTATGTAGCAGTTCGTGTAAACTTCTTTCTGTAAATTAGCTCCGAAGCAATTCGGGAGTGTTTAGCCCTGGGCCGTAGCGGCAGCGAGCCGCAGCGGAGGGCTAGGGCTAAACCAGTGTTCTTGTTTTGGCGGGCCCAGTTTGATTTCCTTTTATGAACAACCAAATTCATCAGAAGGAGCAAACCATGGCCCACCAGGCCGACAATAACGTAATTGAGACGGTGATTCAACTACTTTCCGAAAATGGACTAGCGCACATGGCGGAGGCGATGCGCCTGCTGCTCAATGAAGCCATGCGAATCGAGCGTTCACAGGCGCTCGACGCCGATCCTTATCAGCGAACCGAAAAACGACGCGGCTATGTCAACGGCTTTAAACCCAAAACGGTGAGCACCCGCTTGGGCGAACTGGCCTTAGCCGTGCTGCAAGTTAGGGGTGAGGTGGAGTTCTATCCCTCCGCGCTGAAGCGTGGGGTGCGCAGCGAACGAGCACTCAAATGCGCCATCGCCGAGATGTACGTGCAAGGGGTGTCCACCCGCAAAGTGACGGCGGTGATGAGTGAGTTGTGCGGACTGGAGGTGTTCAGCACGCAAGTGAGCCGGGCCACGAAGCTGCTCGACGAAGAGCCGAACCGCTGGCGCAACCGACCGCTGGGCGAGGTGCCGTACGTCTTTCTGGACGCACGCTATGAAAAGA
>CAXTWH010000049.1:0-41147 GCA_964247975.1 uncultured Bryobacteraceae bacterium
GTTTATGGCCCTTTCGTCGTTTCATCAGCCGAATCCAGGGTTGATGGCGCTTGTGTCCATCGGCGGTGCTATCAGTATGGTTGTTTTCTCCCTGGCAACGTTCAGCAGCGCATCATCAGAAGCAGGAAATGAGCTGAATGCCGGGATGAGCAGCGGACGTTTTTGTTACAACCGAAACGACCCCTCATTGCTTGTTCCGCGTATTGACGGCTTAGGCTACGCACCAAATTTTGCTCATCCGGCGGCGTGGGTGCTGTTGCTTGCGCCGTTTGCCATTGTTCTGGTGGGCTTAAAGTTTATTTTCTAACCCGTGGGACTCTCCCAAGAATTGGTTTGGGCGGAACGGAACAGCGCTTCAATCACAACCATATTGCCGATTGCGTTTTCGAGCGGCACCGGAACTTCACTGTTTTCTTGAATCGCCCGGGAAAATGCATCGCCTTGAATGGTGTATTGGTCGCACACCGGAAATTCTTCGATTCGGGCACTGTGTCCCGCTAGATCGGAGCCATCGTCAATGAAAATACGGCAAGCACGGTCTGGCGGGGCATTAAACGGGATCTCAACTTCGATGCGGCCCTTTGTTCCCAGAATCTGCATTCGCTGATACGGAACCATCTGCGTGCTGCAAGTGAATACAGCCTGGCCGGAGCCGAAATCGAGCAGCGCCGAAGCCATGCGATCCGTTCTCAGTTCGCCGTCTATATCAAGCAGCCCCACTACGCGTTCCGGTTCCCGCTCGAATAAGAAACGGGACATCGTAATGGGGTAACAGCCGATGTCCATCAAACCGCCGCCGCCAAACTCAGGAATGTTTCTGATGTTCTGCGGATCGCGATTGAAGTAGCTGAATGCTCCCATCACGGCGCGAAGATCACCGATTTCACCTGACCGGATAAGTTCACGCGCTCGCAGCCACTGCGGATGCGTCCGCACCATGAATGCTTCTCCGATTTTTACTCCGGTGCGATCGCGCGCTCGTAACAACTCATGCGCTTCCGCCACAGTCAGGCTCAGCGGTTTTTCACAAAGAACGTGCTTGCCCGCTTCCGCCGCGCGCACCGACCACGGCACATGAAGGTGGTTAGGAAGCGGATTGTAGATCGCATTAATTTCCGGGTCCGCCAAAATTTCTTCGTAGGAGCCGTACGATTTGGGAATTCCTAGTTCCGCAGCAGCTTGCTTCGCCCGTTCGCCGTCGCGGGAAGCAATAGCTGTAACGCTCGCCTGAGCGCAGCGCTGCATGGCCGGGATTACTTTTTTTACGCCAATGGCGGCAGTGCTAAGAATCCCCCAACGTATCTTTTCCTGAGTTTGAGGCATCTTAAAGGAGTGTCTCACGGACGCTGTTCAAAGATCACTTTCCAAATGTGATTGTGGAATCAACACTGGTCAGAATGGATTCCGGATTAAACTTCCTGTATCTTACAAACGAAATCTCGTTCCGGTTCTTCTGCGATTCGGCGCGAACAAAAACGGTGGCGGTCACCGGAAGCGTATAAGGCCGATTCTCAATGCTGATTTGGTTGTAGTCGATGATTGTGTTGTTTTCCTTGATATGGAAATTTTCCGGCAGGTCAACCGCTTTGATGATTAAACGGGAAATGACCCCAGTCGCAGGGTCTACGTAGATTGATCCTCGCATCGGCGCTTTATAAGACTGCTGGACTTCTCCTACGCCCGGCTTCATGAAACAGCAATAAAGAAGACTATATTCGGTTTGTGGCACTGGTACGAAGTAGTTAAAAACAGCTTTAACGTTTCCTTGCAGCGCTTCCCAACGGTCCCACTTTAATTGAGGATTAACGCTAGCACCTAAAATCAGTGCCATGTCGCGTCCGAATTCGCCGTTGGAGAAACTTTTTCCTTTCGGTTCCAGCGGCCTCGTTTTTTGGTTTGAAATCAAAGTGACCCGTTCCTGTTGAACACCGGACGCGAACGCCAAGCCGGCCGTGATGGTATCGCCGTAGTGAAGCCTTTCGCTGTATGTTCGTGGTCCTCGAAAACGGCGAACGGGCTTACTTCATGATTGATTCCCTGTTCCGCATAATACCCGGAGCGCGTCCGTGCGGATATTCCGGGTTTGTCGATTTTAACTTCGAGCGAATGGAATTCATTTTGTCCATCTGCTGTTGCGGCTTTAAAGGAGAGGGCGTAAAAAGCGTTTGCGTCAGAAACGCACACAGTAATTTCATGAGCTATGTCGTTGCTTGCGGTGAAAACCTGGCCTCCGCTCTGATAAGCGAGAACCTGCAATCCTAAGTTGCCGTGCTGCGCTTGTGATGGATCCCTCAAGCCCTTTAGAAACTCCTGGTAACGGGCCGTTTGTAAGCTTTCCGAGTCTGCTGTTCCCGGTGGGTCTACGCTATAAAGCGTGATGCCGGCATTTCGTAGCCGAGACGACATCCCAATCGCAAAATTAAAAATCTGTTTGCGGGTTTTTTCAACAGGATCAAGGTGCGGGAAGTCAAGCAAAGGCCAACCGGGACCTATCCAAATCACCAGCTTTCGCCCAGGCCGCGTCGCCTCGTAATCGGTGAGTTGCTCGATGGCGCGCAGCGACAATTTAAACCGGGCATTCGCTCCGTAATCACCCTGTGAACGGAAAACGGTATGTAAAGGCGGCCTATCCTGGTTGAGTTCTGTCAGCAGCGTGTGTCCATTGAGCGATGGTTTGCTGCCGATCGTTGCTCCCAAAGCAGTGAAAAAGACCAAAGATACAGGCACCGGGAGTTTGCCGCCGTTTGTTTGCAAAAACTTCGCTACTTGGGATTTGGCATAAGCGACATTCACAAATGAATCGTTCACCTCGTCAATTAACAAGATGACCTCCACCGGGAGATCCGCGGTTGCGCCTTCCACTGCGCGAAAAGAAACAAGTTTCTGCGGTTGTTGGTTGTCCAGCAGCTTAAAATCTTGTTTTTTAAGGCCGTAGATCGATTGTCCTGCCTTGTTATCAGCCGTTACGTAAAGTGTGATCAGGCGATCACCCGGGCTAACTGATGGCTTGGCAGCGCGGCCAACTTGAACCGATGCCGCAAAACAAATCAGGCAAATGATAATCCAAGTTCGCCATTGTTTAGGCATGGCCTGCTTCGCCCCCTGTTTTGGGAGTTTCTCATGAAAAGCAGGCGCTCCGCAGCGACAAACAATCATTCACCAGCAGCATCCCTACCAAGGTCAGCATAAATCCTAAAATGGTGAGAATCGCGCCTAATCTGACCAAACCCATATTTCGGCGTCGTCGTCCTGTTCTTCTAACTGCGATGCCCGTCATCGAACACAACAACAGCAGAAAACAAATGATATAGATTCGGACAATCAGGCTCATGGCCCGGCGTCCCCGTGAAACGGATCAACAATGGACAAGGGCGTTCTCAGTTTTATTTTCTGTTGGCCGGAAATAATTCCTGGGAAATTTGCAGAATCGCTGAACTGGTCCAGGCCAGCGCGACAGTGAGAATCTTAATGGCGAGAACCAACGCTAAAATCTGGCTGAGGGAATAATCCAGGTTCACTGCGTTGCGAACCAGCTTGAAGCTGAGGCAGCTCCAAACAAAAGCAAGCAGGAAAGCAGCCGCCAGGATAAATTTCTGATCTGGTTTTTTGGTTTCCATTCGATGCATTCCTGCTTTTTAGATGCGGCGCACTGCTGCCGCGTATTATTCTGTTCCAGCCGCTTTTCTGGCCTGGTTGCCTGCTTCCCAAAGCTGGGCAGCGGGTTCAAATGTTTGATCAGCAATAATGCTAAGCACCGTTCCGTTCTTCACAACGGAATGAACGGGACAGCGCATCAGTTCCGGTTGAACAGTGCCGGGCTGTTGGGGAACGCGAATGTCGAGCAGCCGCCGCCGATGCAGTTCGCGCAGCAACGATTCTGCTTGATTCAGAAGTTCCCGGTCGTGGAGTTCTTGATAATATTTCGTCATTCTTCCCGTACCCTGTTGTTTCTTGTGAGGAAAACAACAGCCTGACTTCTAAAATAGCAAGGAATCCTACAGGAAGAGCGCAAGCAGTGACACCCCCCCGCACAACACGGCCCACGCCGTCAGCAGATGCAGGTCGATCAGTTTTCCGGCAATCAGGGGTGCCGTGATCTGCGCAATGGATGTTAAAGACTGTGTTAAGCCAAGCACCACGCCCTGTTCGCGGCGTCCTGCTTTCTGGGTAATGATGCTGGTTAAAGCGGGCCGCAAACCGCTTCCTGTGACGGAGGAAAACACTTGCACCGACATCAATTCCCAAACCCGGTAAGTGAATCCAATAGCTGCGTAGCCAATGGCACTGCCGAGAAACCCGGCGCGAATCACTTTGGTTTCACCCCAGCGTTTCACCATGCGCCCCACTAGGCCACCCTGCATAATGATGCCGAGCAGTCCCGTAAAAGCGAACACATAGCCGACTTCCCGCACGCCAAACGGATGCCCTTGCCAGAAGTAGCGGCGTTCCGCGAACAAAGCAAATACGGAAATAAAGCTGGAAAAAGAAAATGCGAACAGAAACCACTGCAACAACAGGCGGCGCATGCCGGGTTCAGCGAAATAGCGGGTATATTGGCTCCAATCGAGCAGCCCCAAGCGTCGTCCGCCCGGCCCGGATTCTTCGAAGTCAGCCTCATGACGCAATTCCTGACGCGGCAGTAAAAAATATGTACAAAGAATGCTGCCGGCGGAAAGAACGCAAGCCGCCAAAATCGGATACACGTAATTGATTGAAGCTAAATAGCCGGAAATGCCAGGCCCCACCATGAAGCCAAAACCAAACGCGATGCCAATTAAAGCAAAGGATTTCGCCCGGTTTTCCGGCTTGGTCACGTCACTAATATAAGCTTGCGCAATGGTCAGGTTGCCTGCGGTTGCTCCATCAATGATCCGGGACAGGAAAATGAGCCAGATTTGATGCGATACAGCAAGAACAATAAAGCCGATCAACGTTCCAAGCTGGCTAATCAGCAGAACCGGGCGGCGGCCAATGCGGTCCGACAATCTGCCCAGGTAAGGGCCGGCCACAAGCTGGCATAAAGCGAAAACAGAAACCAAAGCACCCACCACGGTAGGCGACGCGCCGAGCCGTTCCGTGTAGAAAGGCAGCAGCGGAAGAATCAGAGTCATTCCCAGCACATCTACCAGCACCACCAGAAAAATGGGGATTAATGGCGAGGAAAGCCGTCCCGAAGGAGCGGTGGCTACATTTTCAGTGGGCAAAGAGCTCACTCTTCCAGTTTACGACCCATCGCAGCTAATCCGGGGCTTGGCGGCGGAATTTTCATTAGCAACTATGCCAGAGCTTCGGCGAGGGCCGACCAGATTTGGTCGGCTGGAATGGGGCCGAGCGCATCCCGCTCGATCAAGGCATTTTTCACCCATTCCAGAACTTTCTGACTTTGCGGATCAACCAGATAAATATTCTGAAATCCCCACTCCTGGTAGACGCGGCATTTGCTCAGCATATGAGACATTTTGTCGTCTTCGGAAAGAATTTCCACAACGATTTCGACGGCGCGGGTAGGGTAGGGCATTTCGACTTTGCCGCGAGTGGCGATAATGTCCGGTCTTGGATGCGCATCACTGCTGATGCGAAGCTCCACTTCCGAGCCAACGCGATAGCCAGCCTGTTGTAATAAACCAGCGATAATAATTTGCAAAAGGCCGTGCAGCCAAGTTGGCATACTTTTAGGGATAGCTTCCCCGAACCAGTATTCCAGTAACTGCTCGGACTGTCCGTATTGGGCCTGAAATTCTGCCCAGGTCAGTTTGGGCGCCACCGAAGCCATGATTAATTCTCCTACACCAAGCGTCGAGAAATTGATCGGCTAATCGCTACACTATTGAAATATGCCCCTGCCAAGCGATGATTTTTACCGGATTAACAAGCTTCCGCCTTATGTATTCGCCGTAATCAACGAGTTAAAGGCAAAAGCACGGGCAGCCGGTTTGGATATTGTGGACATGGGAATGGGCAATCCCGATGGCGCAACGCCGCAGCCGGTGGTGGACAAACTGGTGGAAGCGGCCCGCAATCCGCGCAATCACCGTTATTCCTTGTCGCGCGGCATTCCACGCCTGCGCGAAGCGATTGTGGATCGCTACCGGAAGCAGTACGGAGTCACGCTCGACCCGGAAACTGAAGCTATCGTGACTATTGGCGCGAAGGACGCTTTGGCCCATCTGCTGTTTGCCATCATCGGCCCGGGCGACCGAGTGGTTTCGCCGAATCCGGCTTACCCGATTCATCAGTATGGCGTAATTATGGCGGACGGGGAAGCCTGCATGCTGCCGATGCCTGATGCTGCTACGTTTCTGGATGAACTGCGCAAACTGTACCGGACAGCGGCAAAAACTCCAAAGGTCATTTTAATTTCGTTTCCGCATAATCCCACTACGGTCTGCGTGGATCTGGCTTTTATGCAGGAAGTGGTGGCCTTAGCTCGTGAATACGGCTCCTATGTGATTCACGATTTTGCTTACGCTGAACTGGGTTTTGATGGCTACAAGCCGCCTAGCATTCTGCAAGTGGAAGGCGCGGCTGACCATTGCATAGAAATCTATTCGATGACCAAAAGTTACAACATGGCGGGCTGGCGAGTGGGCTTTTGTTTGGGCAACCGAAAGTTGATTGCCGCTTTGGCGCGCATCAAAAGCTATCTCGATTATGGAATCTTTCAGCCGATCCAGATTGCGTCCATCATTGCGCTGCGGGAATGCGACGATGCGCCCCGGCAGATCTGCGAAGTCTACCGGAACCGGCGCGACGTGCTTTGCGATGGACTCAACCGCGCCGGCTGGAGCGTCACGCCGCCGAAAGCTTCCATGTTCGTTTGGACGCGCATTCCGGAGCCGTTCTGCAATATGCCGTCGCTGGAATTTGCAAAACTGTTAATGCGGGAAGCGTATGTAGCGGTTTCGCCCGGAATCGGCTTTGGGCCGATGGGCGAAGGCTTTGTTCGCTTCAGCTTGATTGAAAACAATCACCGCACGCGGCAGGCGTTAAAAAACATCTGCCACTTCCTACAAGAACAATCAGCCTTGACGAATGCACAGGCAGTCAACATATAATCCTGAAGAATGGCCGCGATAAGCGACGTACGCCTGGTAGAAGTTTGTGAATTAGGCCAAGTGTCTCTAGCGGAACTCGACCGCCTGCTGGAAGAAGAAATTGAAGTTTGGGACCGCGAGCTTTTATGGGATTTCCGGCCTTCCGCAGAACTGGTGCATCGTTTTGTGCAGATGCAGTCTTTAGTTGGTTTTGCGCTCAAAATCGGCAATGAACTGGCAGGTTATGCTTACCAGGTCTGCGATGAGCGCAAGGGCTTGATCGGCGATTTCTACGTGCGCCGGGCATTGCAGACCCCCGCTAATGAAATTGCGCTGCTGACCGCCGTAGTGCAGAACCTGATGAAGACTCCGGGAGTGCGCCGCATTGAATCGCAGTTAATGCTTTTACGCGCTCATTCTGAACAACCGCTGCCGTTTGCGAGATGGCTGACGCGCCACGACCGTTCCTTCATGACCATTCGGCAGGAGCACATCCGTCAACTGACAGCGCGGGAAACAGCGCAGCGGGTTCGCATTCAACCCTGGCACGACCGCATGCAGGAAGAAGCAGCCCATGTGATTTCCGCCGCTTATCGCGGCCATGTGGATAGCGAGATCAACGATCAATACCGCAATATTCCAGGCGCGCGCCGCTTTCTTACCAATATCGTGCGTTTTCCTGGCTGCGGACGTTTTCTTGCTTCCGGCTCATTTGTAGCCATTGATGAGCATACAGGCCGCTTATGCGGTCTTTCCCTTGCAAGTCTGGTTTCCCCTACTGCCGGCCATATTACTCAGTTGTGCATTCTGCCGGCTTTGCGCGGCACGCGCCTCGGCTACGAACTGCTGCGGCATTCTTTACGCGGACTGGCGAATCTTCAATGCAGTTCCGTCAGCCTCACTGTGACCTGCACCAACGTCGATGCCGTCAGATTGTACGAAAGCATTGGCTTTGAAACACGCACCACGTTTCCGGCGCTGGTTTGGGAAGATTTCTAGGCGAGTGCTTTGTTTTCCTTTATGCTGGCGGTGCTCGATTTTTTGTTAGCTTTTCAGCTAATGTACTAGGTTTTGATCGTGGTTTTCCGGAATGAAGGCTGCGTTTTTCCCGCTGAACTGTTGCCGGTACTCGCGCGGAGTCATGCCGACCATGCGCCGAAACGTTATTCCGAAATGGCTTTGATCACAGAAGCCGGTTTCCTGGCTTATATCGGAGATGCCCCGCTTGGTCGTTCGCAGCAGTTCTTGAGCCTTGGCGACTCGGAAGCGGTTCACGTAGGCAATAAACGATTGCCCGGTGACACGCTTAAAAAAACACATAAAGTGCGAGGAACTCATCGCGCAGCAGCGCGCGGCTTCGCCCGTACTCACTTGCCGGGAGAAGTTCTTTTCCAGCAACCCGAACACCGGCTGCAGACGTGAAATATCATGTTCGCGCCGGTGAAAAGCTTCGTGCGTTTCGAGCAGCTCGGCGTAATGCTTCAGCAGCATAACCAGAATGGTCTTGAGGTAAGTCTTCGCTGTTAATTGTGAACGAGTTTCGCAGCCCGGCATTTCATCGCCAATTCGCTTCATAAACTCAAAAACCTGCGGAGGTAGTCCGCTTGCTGCCGGAATCACAACTGGAAAATCGGCTGTTTGCTGGCAAAATGGCATCAGGTACTCTGCTGATTCAGCCGTCGACGAGCCGTTCAAAAGCTCGGGTTGGAAGAAAATCAGGGAAAGGCGGGCCCGCATTCCAGGCTGCAGATAAACACGATGGTAAAGCGAAGGCCCAACAACGATCAGATCGCCGCGATGAATCTCATAACTGCGGTCCTGCACTTCAAATTTCGCCGAGCCTGAGCGCATGTAAACCAGTTCGCAGTAATCGTGACGGTTCATTCGAACATTTCGCGCGCAGCAGGTCAAATTCAGGTAGTCGAGAGGAAATCCCGGGCGAAATGGCCATTTGTGGACCCCATCGGCGCTGATATCACCTTCTATAAGGGAATAATGCTGCCCCGAGCCGACAAATTTACCGTTGCCTGTCGATTCGTCCAAAGGAGTAAGCCGACTTAATACTTCCTCGGATGGCGCTGAATATGTGAGAGGCTGCCTCATTGCGGGTCCCTGCTTATCTGAAATGGGTATTGTGATTTTAGTCGTACTTTGATCTTTTAAATAGTGTGTCACTTTGCAGAATTGTTGTAAAACTACGATAGTACTCCCGCTTCGGCTGGTTAGAACTCCTAAAACAGACGTGTCAGCGAGCGCGCATCTGTTGTAAAACTTCCTTCCAAGTCCCTTACTTCAGATAAAAAACGCAGCCATAGGAATTCGCCAAATTTGGAAGGGAATTCAACAGATACAGCGGGCGCCTTGCGATGGAATGATGTATCGATGCGCATCGCGAGGGAGCAGATGAAACAAACGATTTTTTTATTGGTACTGGCGTTCAGCGTCGCCGCGCCGGACTACGCTCAGCAGTTCCACCAGCGTAGGCAGGGTTCCGGCGAGATCAGCTTCACGAAGCAGAACAGCGTTTCCGGCGCGTCTCCTGCCACCTACTACGTCAGTGTGGGCGGGCAGGATTCTAACCCGGGCACGGAAAAACAGCCTTGGAAAACACTCGCGCGCGTGAATCGCCAGCATTATGGTCCGGGTGATACGATCCTTTTGCAGGGCGGCCTGATGTTCTCCGGCCCCTTGATTTTCGACGCGCAGGATGGGGGACTCGCTTCCAACCCTGTCCGGATCTCGTCATTTGGGACAGGCCGGGCGACCATCAACGGCGGCAAGCATACAGCTATTCAAATTACAAACTCTGGCGGCTACGTCATTGAGAACCTGAACATTGTCGGCTCAGGCGTTTCGACCAACGATGGCTATGGGATCTACTTTGTTTCGCATCGGTCGGGCAGCGGCAAATTTGATTTCGTGTTGATCCGTTCCGTAGACGTGTCCGGCTTTTTGCAAGCCGGAATTCAGTTCAATGCGGACGATCTTTACGGCTTTTCGCATGTGACTATTACGTGCGCAGTTGCTCACGATAATGGAGACACCGGCATATCGACCTTTGGCCGGTTTGTCACGGATACCGAGGGAGATCAACCCTATGCTCACGAAAACGTACGCGTCGAGCATTCTTCCGCGTACCGCAATCAGGGAAATCCAAACAGCACGAGCAACACCGGAAGCGGCATCGAGCTGGATGAAGTCAACGGAGCGGTTATCGAGCGCTGCACGGCTCATGATAACGGAGGAGTTGGGCAGCCGAACAGCGGCGGTCCGGTCGGCATATGGACTTACGATTCAACTCATGTCGTAATTCAATACAACGAATCCTATGCGAATCAGACCGGCAACGGCGCGGATGGCGGCGGGTTTGACCTGGACGGCGGCGTGAGCTGGTCCACGATGCAATATAACTACTCCCACGACAATGCGGGGAACGGGTTCCTGCTTACTCAATTTGCCAGCGCGCGAACTTTTGAGCACAACACAATCCGATACAACATTTCAGAAAATGACGGCAGGCAGAATGGCGCAGCCGGACTGCTCGCGTATGCTCAAACCCCTATTGTTGATACGAGCTATTTCAACAACACAGTATTTGTTTCACCCTCCAGCGATGGACCTGCCGCTATCCGGATATTGCCGTACAGCGTTTATCGGGGATTGAGCTTCCGGGATAACATCCTCTACACTACGGGAGGAGTTCCGCTGGTGGATGCGCCCGATACCACCGGTATCAGCTTCAACGGTAATCTTTACTTCAGCAGTGACGCTCCGCCTGTTTTCGTGTGGGGCGGCGTGACTTACGGAAGCTTGGAAGCTTGGCGCAAAGCAACCGGACAAGAGGTATTCAACAAAAAGCCGACTGGCATTGCGGCGGACCCGCTGTTAGTCGCTCCGGGTAAAGGCGGAACAATCGGCAACCCTGTTTTTCTGGATTCTCTGAAAGCATATCAACTTCGTCCTGGATCTCCCGCCATTGACGCAGCGCTGGATTTGCAGCTTTTCGGCATCGATCCTGGTTCTCATGATTTTTACGGCAATCCAAAAGCCGGCAAAGCCTGGGATATTGGCGCGGCAGAGTACCAGCCTCCAGCTTCAACCACATCGAATTAATTTTCCATCAGCGAAGTGCACCGCCTCTTTGGGAAACTCCAAAACGTGTCTGAGGGCAGCCGTACTCTTATCAGAATTATTCGTGAGAATGTAACAGAAAATTCGGCCAACCCAATTTATAGTCGCTTGTATCCGGTTTAAGTAAAAAGAATCAGCTTGCAGAAAGGCAAGGGGTCATTGTGATCAGGGGAGCAACCTATTTTAGCTGTTGTTTTGGAATTTATCGCAACGTAGCTGTTTTATTGATGCTGGCGTGTTTCGCTGTTGTTTTCCCGTCTCATTTTGCTCTCAACGGCCAAACGGTGAACGGTATCAATGGCACAATTACGGACACCAGCGGGGCCACAATTCCCGGCGCGCATGTCAGCGCAACCAGTGTGACAACAAGCGTGACTTCGTCAGCACTCACCACCTCTGAAGGAACGTTCACCCTGGTCGGATTAATTCCGGGAGAGTATTCGGTCGACGTGGACGCGCCGCAGTTTAAGAAAACGCATTTGAATGTGACTGTCGAGGTTGCCAGGATGACAACGGTTAGCGTTCAGATGGAATTGGGCGCTCCTAGCGAGACCGTGCAAGTAAAAGCTTCCACTTTGGCGCTTGAAACCACATCGCAAGTTTTGGGTACGACGCTGGAACCGGAGTTAGTCAGAACCGCTCCGATCGAAATCAATAGCCTGGCGCGCCAAATCGATTCCTTTATGTTTCTCGCCCCTGGTGTTCAGGGCAATGCCTCTTCCCATAACATCAACGGCGGCGTGACTTACGAAAATGAAGTTCAATTCAACGGTGTTCCGGTTGCTTTTGTGGATTACGCCGGCAACCAGACCTATATCAATCCTCCCTACGAAGCAATCAGCGAGTTCCGTGTCAACAGTTCCACCTTTGACGCGCAGTTCGGACTGGGCCAGGGCGCCGTTACTTATCAAATGGCATCCGGCACAAACCAGCTTCACGGAGATGCGTTTGAAATTCTTCGCAATCAGTTCTTGGATTCCGTTTATTTCTTCCCGACAACGTTTAACAGCCAGGGAAAGCCGGTTCCGCCGGTGGACCAGCAGAATAATTATGGTTTCACGCTGGGTGGTCCGGTCATCCTGCCGAAACTGTATAACGGAAAGAACCGGACGTTTTTCCACGTTTCCGCTGACTGGTTCAAGCAAAACCAGGCTCAGAACTCAATCGGAACCGTACCGACCGTAGCCATGAAGAACGGCGACTTCAGCCACTTTGTGGATTCTACCGGAAGCGTAATTCCAATCTATGATCCGCAATCAGGCCAGCTTTTCCCCGGCAACCTCATTCCGGCTTCGCGCATCAGCGCACTCGCCAAGTCCCTGCTGCCCTCCATTCCGGACCCGAGTACGGCCGGAGTCGTTTTCGGCCTTCAAAGCAACGCTCTTCCTGCCATTCATTCGGTTCCGATCAATCAGAGTTTGTGGAGTTACACGCTGGATCACAATATCAGTTCATCTCAAAGCGTTCATTTCAGCCAATGGCGAGACCTGGTCACGCAGCCTTCGTTCACCTCGGCTCCCATTGTGTCGTTTAATAATCCTTTGCAGAGCGGTATCAACGATAGCCAACTCGGGTCAGGGTTTCTTTTGAATTATGTGAAGACGGTCAGACCAAACCTGGTGGTAACGGCGGGCGCAAATTGGATTGGGCTGATCAGCCGTCAGGATAACGCTAATAGAAATGTCAGTTTTCCCGGGGTGGCCGGTGGCAACACTCTTCCGCTCATCAACTTCGACGGGCAGAACGCACCGTCGAACTGGGGCGTAAACGGAAACTCTTTTCTGGAGTGTTGTGCCGGCGGACTCACTAATCTGGACAATCGCCGACTAGGGATTGTATTAGTCAATAATTGGCTCTGGATTAAAGGACGCCATACGTTCAACTTCGGCGGGCAGTTCCGGCGTACTTATCAGGACATCCTGGCCTGCCAGTTTTGCAGCGGCACTTTCAACTTCAGCCAGCGGACAACTTCTACTCCCGATTCCAGTGACCCGAATTTCGGCATTGATGGCAGCTCGTTTGCTAGTTTTCTCTTAGGTCAGGCAGATGCCGGCATACGGCTCTTTTCCAATCCGCTTCATATGCGAAACAAGGCATTCGCTTCTTATGTGCAGGATGACATCAAAATTAATAATAGATTGACCCTGAACATCGGCCTGCGGTGGGACATCATGGTGCCGTTTACTGAACGGGACAATCAAATCGTTTATGCTGATGCGTCGCTGCCGAATCCGGGTGCTGACGGAAGGCTGGGAGCGGCCACAAAATTTGGTAATTGCGCGGGATGCTCCGGCATTACCCGCGCCGATATTCATTGGAGAAATTTTCAACCCCGGGTTGGCCTCGCTTATTCATTGAATCAGAAAACTGTTGCTCGGGCGGGATTTTTCATGACATCCCTGGTGGGCGGCGCTTATGAATACGGCACGTCCCAGAGTGCTTCGGAGATGTCCAGTCTGTTGGCCGGCGAGTTTCTGCGGTCCTCCACGGGCAGCAGCACTCCGGGGTTTGGAGTCTGGGATGGAAACCCGCTTCCCTTGCCGCAGCCGACTCCGTTTAGCCCGTCCATTGCCAATGGGGGCGTGATCTTCGCTTTCAATCCGAAAATAGACGGCAGAGCGCCGTACGTGTCGGCATGGAACGCCAGTCTTCAACGGGAGCTTCCCTGGAACATGTTCATCACTGCTTCCTATGTAGGCAATCGCGCGATTCATCTTCCGACCACTTTGTCTTTAACGAATCAGCCTAATCCTTCCGTGCTGAAGTACGGCAGTCTTTTGGGCGAGCCTGTGAATTCTCCTAATGCAGTTGCGGCAGGCATTCCCATTCCTTACCAGAGCTTTATTCAACAATTTGGAGGAGCAGCAACAGTGGAACAAGCCCTCACGCCCTTTCCGCAGTTCGGCGGGTATTTCCCGATTTATGAATTGGCTGGAACCGCTTTCTACAATGCCTTGCAAGTGCAAGGGGAAAAGCGCTTTTCAAACGGATTGAGCTTTCTAGCCAGCCTCACAGCGGGCAGATTGATGGCTAACACAGCGACCGGCTCCGCTCCCTTTTCACCTAACGGAATTAACGCGTACAACTCCAGGCCGGAATACTCGCCTTCCTCCATTGATCAAAGTTACTCCCTGAAATTGGTCGCCACCTATGAGCTGCCGGTCGGTTATGGGAAAAAGTATCTGAACTCAAAAGGTTTGTTGGCGCAAATTCTCGGTGGCTGGCAGGTCAGTGGCGTCGCGACTTATGCGAGCGGCTTTCCGTTTGGAGCCTACAACAACTACAATCCGCTGCTCGTCAACGGCGGCGACCGCCCGGATATTGTTCCGGGGGTGAAGCTCAAAACCTTTGATTATGGGTTATCGAAAGCTTATTTCGAAGGCAAAACCGCGACGCAGCCGGTACAGTTTACGACCAACGCTTTTGCTAATACCGGGCCTTGGCAGATTGGCAATTCATTCCGTACCTATTCGGCGCTACGAACGCCGCCGCTACGGGCCGAGAACATTGCCGCGATGAAGTACTTTCACATTACCGAGAAATTGACAGCCACTTTGCGCATTGACTACTTCAACCTGCTGAATCGAACACAGCTTCAAGCTCCCGACAATAATTCGCTCGATTCCACGTTTGGGCAGATCACGAACCTGAGTTCGCAGATCAGCAACCGGCAAGGACAGGCAAGCTTCCGTTTGGAATTCTGATTTTATGTCTACATCGATCTCTCCCGGTGGACGGTTAGCAACCAGGACGGCGCTTGTTACCGGCGGCGGCTCGGGTATCGGAGCCGCTATCTGTCTGCGATTCGCGGAAGAAGGCGCTCGCGTGATTGTGGCGGACTGGAATATTGAGGCAGCTAATGAAGTAATAAAGCAGATTGAAAACAGCGGCGGGCAAGCAATTTCAATCCAGGTGGATGTGGCGGACGGGAGCGCAGTCGAAAGTATGGTGGAGAAGGCTGAAGAAGCTTTTGGACCCTGTCAGATTCTCGTGAACGCTGCCGGTATCTTGTTTCACGGCACCGTTCTTGAAACCGACGACGCCGCTTGGAATCGCTTGTTGGCAGTGAACCTGACAGGCGTTTTTCATTGCTGCCGTCGGGTGCTGCCGGGCATGATTGCACAAAAGCGCGGCTCTATCATCAACATTGCTTCCACCACGGGCGGCCATGCTGCTACGGCGCGGGCAGCGGCTTATGTCGCTTCTAAAGGCGGCGTTGCCATGCTGACGCGCGCTCTGGCGGTGGATCATGCAAAGGACGGTGTTCGTGCCAATGCCATTTGTCCCGGGCCAACCGACACACCGATGCTGCGAAGCGCCTTATCTCCAGCAGACCTTCAACGTTTTGCCGCGAGCTTTCCGATGGGACGCTTAGGATGTCCCGAAGAACTGGCGGCGGCGGCTCTTTTTCTGGCTTCTGACGAATCTTCCTTTGTCACCGGTTCCATGCTGACGGTCGATGGCGGCCAGACCGCAACCGTCCCCTTGTGGCAGTAGAAACTATGAAGAAATTTATCAATCGTCCCGAAAATCTCGTGCGAGAGCTGTTGGAAGGTTATGCAGAAGCGTATCCCCGGCATGTGCGTTTGGCCGGTAGTTCTTTGGTTGCTCGCGCAGCAGAAAAAGCGGCGGGCAAGGTCGGGCTTGTGACGCTCGGCGGCAGCGGACATGAGCCGGGCTTAAGCGGATTTGTCGGCGAAGGATTGCTCGATGTTAGTGTGCCGGGAGAAATCTTTGCGGCTCCCGCAGCGCCCCGTTGCTTAGAGGGCATTCAGCTTGCTGACCGTGGCGCAGGCGTGCTGTTAGTCATTCTCAATCACGCGGGTGATGTGCTTTCCGGCAATATTGCGCTTCAAAAAGCGCAGGGAAGCGGAATGCAGGTGCGATTCGTGCTCACTCACGAAGATATTTCAACAGGACCGAAAAACAATCGGGAAGAAGGCCGGGGGCTGGTTGGCTTTCTTCCTGTTTACAAAGTGGCCGGGGCTGCCGCTGAGGCAGGTCAATCACTCGATGAAGTATGGGCTGCTGCCGAAAAGATGAACCGCAGCATGGCAACGCTGGCTGTGGCGTGCCGGGAAGCAACCCATCCGTCCACCGGTCAGATGATCGGCAATCCGGAGTCGGCTTTGGGCGACAACGAGATGGAAATCGGCATGGGCCAGCACGGTGAAAGCGGCACCGGCAGAATGCAAATGCAATCGGCGGACCACACTGCCGAGTTGATGATTGAACAGCTTCTCCATCATCAGGAGATTCAGCCGGGAGAAAAGCTGCTGGTTATTATCAGCGGTTCGGGCGCGACAACGCTGATGGAACTGTTCATTGTCTTTCGCCGCGTGAAGGAAGTGCTGAAATCCAAATCGATTGAAGTTGTGCGCAGCCTTGTTGGAGAATTTATTACCACCCAGGAACAAGCCGGATTTCAATTGCTGATCGCGCGAATGGACGACGAACTGATCCGCTTGTGGGACGCGCCTTGTTGTTCGCCCTATCTGACACTTCCATGAGCGATTCACCAACAGCCATAACACTCGACGCTTGGAAGATGATGCTGGGGGCAATGGCGCTTCGAATAAAAGAACAGGCTTCCGTGTTGAGCGAACTGGACAGCGTTGCCGGGGATGGAGACCACGGCGTCACTATGAGTCGCGCTATGGATTGCGTGCAGAAAATTGTATCTCAATCCGGCGCCACCGAAGTCAGCACGATGTTGCATGAGGTTGGCCAAGCGCTGTTCGGAATTGACGGCGGCGCGGCAGGCCCGCTGCTCGGAACTTTTTTTACCGGGATGGCTAGCTCGGCTGATCCGGCCGGGTCCGGGGAGGCGGAGTCCACTGTGGCCACCCTGGAAGGAGGACTTGCGGCATTGCAGCAAGTTTCCAAAGCAAAAATAGGCGACAAAACAATGATCGACGCGCTCAGCCCGGCTATTGAAGCGTTCCGTCGCGAAACTGAACGCAGCGCAAACGCGGTGGAGGCGTTTGACGCGGCTGCCTTGGCAGCGCGAAAGGGCGCGGAATCCACCAAACAATTTGCGGCCCGCTATGGACGGGCGAAATTTCTAGGCGCGCGCACGGTGGGGCACCAGGACCCGGGCGCGACCTCCATCGCCCTCATGTTTGAGGCGTTCGCAGCAGTAATCCACACGTATACAGGAGCTTAACTGGCATGGCTGACACAGATGATCTGAAATCCGGCAAGCTATTTCGTCCGCATATTCCTCCTTTGCAAACAGGATTTTTTCTGAAAGGAGCAGCTTCGCTTGATTGGGGCATGAAGAATCGTCTGGCCCGTATTTTTAGTCCGAAAACCGGCCGAACGCTCATGCTGGCATTCGATCACGGTTATTTTCAGGGGCCGACTACCGGACTCGAAAGGCTTGACTTGAGTATTGTCCCGTTAGTTCCCTTTGCCGATGCTTTGATGGTCACTCGCGGAGCGCTGCGAAGCGCGATTCCGCCGGAGTCTCTTAAGCCTGTAGTGCTTCGTTGCAGCGGAGGTCAGAGTATTTTGAAGGAGCTTTCAAACGAACTGGTAGCGGTAGATATTGAAGATGCCGCGCGAATCAACGCGTCCGCTATGGCGGTGCAGGTTTATATCGGAAGTCCGCACGAACATGAGTCCATCCGCAACCTGGTGGAAGTGGTCAACAATGGCTACAAACTCGGCATTCCGACTCTGGGCGTTACCGGAGTTGGAAAAGAATTGGTTCGTGATGCAAGATATTTGGGTTTGGCCACTCGCATCTGCGCGGAATTAGGCGCGCATTTCGTCAAAACCTATTATTGCGAGAAAGATTTTGAGCATGTTGCCGCGGGCTGTCCGGTGCCGCTTGTGGTCGCAGGCGGCAAAAAGCTTAGCGAATACGATGCGTTAACGATGGCGTACCGATCCGTGACACAAGGCGCGGCGGGAGTGGATATGGGCCGCAACATCTTTCAAGCCGAACATCCTTCCGCCATGATCCGCGCAGTGAGCGCCGTTGTGCATGAAAACGAGACGCCGGACCGTGCCTTCGAGCTTTACCGTAGCCTATTGACGGAAGAGGAACCGGTTCTTCAGTAATAATTTGCGAAAGGAAAATCAATGCCGACCAAAGAAGAAACTCGCGTAGTGGTGATTGCTCAGTTCACCGCGAAGCCGGACAAAGAGGATGAGCTTGTTGCTCGTTTAGCGGAACTGCTCGGCCCAACGCATCAGGAACCGGGCTGCCTCCGATACGAACTGAATCAGTGTGTGGAAAATCCTCGGCTGGTGACATACATCGAAAAGTTCGCCGATCAGAAAGCGTTCAACGATCATATAAGCCACTCTTACATCTCTGATTTTTTCAAGAATGTCGCGCCCGCGCTTGTGGAATCGCAGAACATTTCGTTTCACCGGGAAATTCTGCCTTGAGCTTTAAAGCAATGTTCCGCGCCGGAACCATCGTTGCGGACCTGCCGACCCCGGCGCTGCTGCTCCACCTGCTAATGATGGAAGCGAACATGGCCGCCATAACAGCCGGATTGCAAAAAACAGGAACTTCTCTCCGGCCCCATTTCAAGAATCACAAGATTGTGGCTCTTGCCAGAAAACAAATAGAAGCGGGCGCTATCGGCATCACTGTGTCACGGCTGCGTCATGCCGAACTGCTGGCCGATGCAGGCATTAATGGATTATTGATTGCGAACGAGCTGACGACGGAGCCTGAATTTGAGCGGCTGATTGATCTTTCCCGCCGCGCTGATGTGATTGCCGTGGTGGATAACTTCGACGTGATCGCGCGTATGGGCAAACAATCTCAGCGTGCCGGAGTTCCAATAAGCGTTCTGGTGGACGTTGATCTTGGCTTGCATCGCACGGGGATAGCGCCTCAAGGCGTTGTTGAGTTGACACAAGCGGTCATCAGTGCGGGTTTGCGTTTCCGGGGTTTGATGGGCTACGAAGGGCACATCCAAAAGCTAAAGCCAGGTCCGGAAAAAGATGAAGTTTCGGCCAATACGACAGGTTTGCTGTCTACCGCTTGTGAGCAACTGCAAGCCGTCGGAATCCCGGTCGAGATTGTCAGCACGGGAGGCACTGGAACATGCTTTCTGGCCGCCCGTCATAAATCAGTGACGGAGATTCAGGCAGGCTCGTACCTGCTGATGGAAGACTTGTACGCTCCTGTTGCGCCGCAATTCCAGCCGGCTCTTTCCGCCATCGCCACCGTGATCAGTTGCGCTTTTCCCAATCGGGCAATTCTTGATCTTGGCGTTAAAGCATTAAGTGCGGAGCGGGGCTTGCCTCAAGTGAAAACCTATCCAGGCTGGCATTTAAAAGAGCTGCACGCGGAACACGGAATTGTTGAAGTGGAAGCAGGCGCAGTTCGACCGGAAGCGGGAATGCGCGTGGAGCTTTCCATTCATTACAGCGATGCCACAATGCACCTGCACCGGCGTATCTACGCCATCAGAAATGGTGTTGTGGAGGAAGTGCTGCCGATTGAAGAGTAGAACATAAGGGGCAAATTCGCAAATGCGTTTAAAGGGGAAAGTAGGAATTGTAACCGGGGCTGGAGCAGGCATGGGGCGCGCCGTTGCGTTACGCTATGCCCGCGAAGGAGCCTGTGTGGTGCTGGCGGAAGTTCAGGAAGAAAGCGGCTGTTCGGTTCTGGCCGAAATCGAAAGAGAGGGCGGCCAGGCGCTTTTGGCCCGCGTTGATGTGTCGGCGGAAGACGAAGTGCGGGAACTGGTGAGAGTGGTGCGGGAGCGTTGGGGAAAAGTGGACATCTTATACAACAACGCTGCCGTTTTGTTTCATAAGCGGGAAGCGCGGGCTCACGAACTTTCGTCCGAGGTTTGGGACATCACGCACAATGTCAATCTGCGCGGCGCGTGGCTTTGTTCGAAGTACGTTATTCCGTTGATGCTCGGCCATGGCGGCGGCTCTATTGTTCATGTCAGTTCTCCCACCGGATTAACCGGCTGCGGAGCGACGTTGACCGCTTACAGCGCGAGCAAAGGAGGGCTGATTGCGCTCACCCGCGTAATGGCGGTTGACTACGCCAAAGACGGCATTCGCGTCAATACCATCATTCCAGGCACTATGGATACGCCCATGAACCGCGACTTGGTGGAAGATCATGTTGTCAAGTCCGAGCTTCTCAGAAACATACCTGTCGGTCGGCTCGGCACTTCGGAGGACGTGGCGGGATTAGCCGTTTTCCTGGCTTCGGACGATTCTGCCTATTGTACCGGCGGCATTTACATGGTGGATGGAGGCTTAACGGCAATCTGATATGCAAACACGCATTGTTGCGCGGAATCTCCAATCGCCGGAAGGCCCGGTAGCGCTCCCGGACGGCAGTTTATTGATTGTGGAAGGCGGAGCTTCGCGCGGCTGCATCACGCATCTGCTGCCGGACGGAACATCCCGCATGATCGCGCGAACCGGAAGACCAAACGGCCTTGCCGTCGACAGCGCAGGAATCATCTGGGTAGCGGAATCGAAAACTCCTTCGCTGCTTCGCGTGACGATGAATGGAAAAGTCGAATCAGTGGCAACCGCCTGTAATGGCGAGCCGTTCCTGTTTCCTAACGACCTTTGCTTTGGACCGGACGGCGGTTTATATCTGACCGATTCGGGCGTGTTTATTGACGAGTTCGCGCCCGGCGGAAAGATACGGCCGGATTACCTCCAAGTGCCGATGGATGGACGCGTGTACCGGATCGACCCTGCAACCGGCACTGTTGCCAAAATCGATACCGGCATTCGCTTCACCAACGGAATTGCTTTTGGCCCTGATAACTTCCTTTACGTGAACGAAACCGTTACCGGAGCCGTTTACCGTTATCGCCGCATGAACGACGGCACTTTCAGCCAGAGAGAGTTATTCGGCAATGTGAACGCGCCGGATGGACCACCAGGGTGGAGAGGTCCGGACGGCATGGCGTTCGGCGTAAGCGGGGAGCTCTACGTAGCGGTTTTCGGCCAGCGTGACATCACAGTGCTGGGCCGTGACGGTTCCGTATCCCGCCGCTTACCTACTTCCGGCATCCTGCCCACAAACGTTGCTTTCGGTCTGCCCGGCGAGCGTTGCTTGTATGTGACCGAATATGAGCATGGGTGTGTGGAACTGTTGCCGGTTCAAGAGGACGGCCTGCCGCTTTGTGACGGACAAGTATGACCGCTCCCAAGCTACGTCGCGTTCTCACCTTGCGCGATCTGGTGTTCTATGGAATTGTTGCTGTTACTCCGAGTGCGCCAGTGACCGTCTTCGGTTTGGCTTCCACCATGTCGAAAGGCCATGCCATTCTGACCATTCTGGCCGCAATGCTGGCGATGGTTTGCACAGCGGTTAGCTATGGCCGTATGGCCGCGCTTTATCCGTCCGCCGGGTCTGCTTATACCTATGTCGGGCGCGGCCTAAATCCGCATCTCGGCTTCCTTGCCGGATGGGCCATGCTGCTCGATTACATCGTAAGCCCGCTGTTCTGTGTTATCTACGGGAGCCTCGCTGTGCAAAGGCTTTTTCCGCAGGTTCCTTTTATTCTTTGGGCTGCTGCCTTGGCCACAATCATGACCGCTCTGAACCTGCGCGGCATTCGCTCAACGGCGCGAGTCAACCAGATCCTGCTGGCTTTGATGGGGGTGGTGCTTCTCGCCTTCGACCTGCTGGCAGTTCGGTATTTGGTAGCTGGGGGCGGATGGCCGGCTTTATTTTCTTCGAGACCTTTTTACAATCCACAAACGTTCTCTCTGGGCTCAATCGCAACCGCAACCTCGTTTGCGGCCCTGACCTATCTAGGGTTCGATAGCGTAACCACCTTAGCGGAAGAAGTAGAAAACCCGCGCCGCAACGTTTTGCTGGCTACGGTTCTGGTCTGCCTGTTTACCGGCGTGTTCGGGGGCGTGCTGGTGTACCTTGCGCAGCTTGCCTGGCCTGCTTACAACACCTTTCCCAATCCAGACACGGCGTTTATGGATGTTGCTGCGCGTGTGGGCGGAAGCTGGTTGTTTCAGGCTATGGCGGCCTTGCTTTTTCTAGCTAACATTGGCGCGGGCTTGACCACGCAAGCGGGGGCAGCGCGACTGCTCTTCGGCATGGGCCGCGATAATGTTCTGCCCCGTTCGGTCTTCGGCCACCTGGATTCCCGTTATTCGGCGCCTTCCTGGAATGTGTGGATTGTCGGGGTTCTGGCGCTGATCGGTTCACAAGTATTGAGTTACGAACTGACCGCTGAAATCTTGAACTTCGGCGCGTTTCTTGGCTTCATTGGCGTAAACGCTGCTGCCCTGAAGCAAATGTGGACACAGCGTTTAACCGTCCAATCACGAAGCCTGATGCTGGATGGGGTACTTCCATTTTTTGGCTTGTTGTTTTGTACTGCCATTTGGGCCGGTTTAGGCACGCCCGCCAAAACTGCCGGCAGCATCTGGTTCGTCGTCGGCTTGATTGTGCTGACGATACAAACACGCGGCTTCACGCAGAAACCAGCCATGTTCGAAGAAAGCAAAGCATGACCGTTTTTCGCATCCGAAGGAGAATTATGCAAACCCGACTATTTCGAATTTTTGCCTCGTTGTTTGTTTTTGGAATGATTCTACCCGGCCAGCCGATTGGTGTTGACCCTCATAATCCGCATTACTACTCGTATCACGGCAAGCCGATTCTGCTGATTACTTCCGCTGAACACTATGGGGCAGTCATCAACAAGGACTTTGATTACCTTCCCTACTTTGACATGCTCAAATCTTACGGGTTGAACTACACCCGCATCTACCCGGGCGCGATGTTCGAGCCGATGGGAAAATTTCTGCCGGGCAACGTTCTCGGGCCGAAGATGGGCGCGTTAATCGTGCCTTGGGCCAGAAGCAGCACTCCCGGTTATCTGTTCGGAGGCAATCGCTTCGATCTTGATAGTTGGGATCCGCAGTACTTCGCTCGCTTGAAAGATTTTATTACCCAAGCCGACCGGCGCGGCATCTTCGTTGAAATCTGTTTTTTCAATTCCCAATACTCCGACACATGGCCGCTTTCGCCGCTTTATCACGAGAACAATATCCAAAGCATCGGCAAAGGCGGTTGGCGGGATGCGCAAACGCTGAAAGAACTTGCTCTGGTGAAGAGGTATGACGATTACGTCCGCAAAATTACTCAGGAAGTGAATGGGTTTGACAACGTGGTCCTCGAAGTGTGCGATGAGCCGGCTGACATTGGTACGGGCGTAGCTTTGGCAGGACCCTGGGTTTCCCATTTAGTGGACACCGTAGTGCAAACCGAAGCGGCGCTGCCGAACAAACATCTGATTGCGCAGGAAGTGGATGGTCCCTTCAACAGTGCTATGGATCTTTCTTCGGATAAGCGCGTTCCAGTGATCGTGACGCAATATACCTGGGGTCGCGAGCCGAACGCAACAGGCGGAGAGTTAGGAGGAATCAGAGCACTGGATTTCAAATACGGCTTGAATAAGCCGATTGAGATGAATGAAACATATTATTATCCGCTTGATTACCAAGACGATAAGATTGCTGACTCGCGCGTCGAGGCTTGGGAGTTCATGGCGGGCGGCGGCGCGGCTTTCAACCAATTGAATGGGCTTTACGTTCCGCAGGATCCTGCGGGCAAGACTCCTGAGAACATGCAATTGCTTTCAGGTTTACGCAATCTGATGCAGTTTCTGAACAGCTTTGATTACACCCGCATGAAGCCTGACCCCATCTTCGCGGGAACGTCGGACAAAAAAGCAGAACTTCATCGTCGCGTCCTCAGTGAGGAGGGAAAACAGTATGCGATGTATGTTCACCACAGCCAGGAACTGAATCCGGAGGGTTATAAAGCGATTCCGGGGCAGTACAGGGAAGACTTGGATGTGAATCTGCCGCCGGGAACGTATCAGATTGATTGGATTGACCCGGCGCTTGGGAAAGAGGTTCAATCCTCTGCCGTCACGCACAAGGGCGGGCAGTGTCGGTTGAAGTCGCCCGAATACCGCGTTGATATTGCGCTTCGCATCAAACGGACTGATTAAACAGGAAAACAAGGTGCAACGCGCCCTCTCAAGCCCTTGGGGATGTGCACATTGCAACCGTTGCAGACTCTGTGCCGCTAGTGCTGGAACAGAGTCCAGGCAAGGTGGCTTGGTGTGGCATCTGCGGCGCAGATCTGCATGAGGGTACGGGCGGTCCGCTTTACATCCCTTAGAAATCCCCCGCATACCGCCGCTGGTGTGCAAGCACCAGTTATTATCGATCACGAAGTGTCGGGTGAAGTGATAGCTATCGGCTCCGGCGTGTCAGAATTTCAGCCGGGTGGGCTAGAACGATCGCCAGATCACTGATGCGCAGACGCGGAAGACCAATATCGATGGACGATTCCGGTTGCGGCATCTTTACAACGTTGTGTTATTGCTCAGTGAGCAAATAAAGGCGGCGTGAATTAAAACTGAACATCCGGCCGGTTTTTCTGCACGATTCTCAGAACCCTGCCGGAAATCATTGTCTTTGGGAGTTTGGTGAGCGCGGTAGGAATCGAACCTACAACCTACTGATTAAGAGTCAGTTGCTCTGCCAGTTGAGCTACGCGCCCGGAGTGCGGAAAAGGAGTGTGGCGTTTCGCTGGCGCGAGGCCACTTTCAGTAGGGTAACACAGAGATTCGCGGCGCTTCGGAAGGCGGCAGTTTTACGGGTTTTCCGCACCCTTTTTGTTCGATTTCGATGTTAGCCTAGTACATAGATGGACAAGCCGCTTTCTTCTGCCGAAGCTACCAAAGCCAATAGTCATTTTTTGCGCGGGCCGCTGCCGGAAGAGTTGGCCAATGACAGCGATGTTTTTTCGAAACCGGCGCAGGCGGTGCTGAAATTTCATGGCATCTACCAACAGGATGACCGCGATCTGCGCAAGAGCGGCGCGAAGCAGTTCAGCGCGATGATCCGCGTAGGCATTCCAGGTGGATTGTTGACGCCGGAACAGTATCTCGGCTTAAACAAGCTGGCCGATGAGGGTGACCAAAGCTTGCGCATTACCACGCGGCAGGACATTCAATTCCACTACATTCCGAAGAAAGATCTGCGTGAGGTGATCCGCGGCATTAACCGGAATTTGTTAAGTACGCTGGCGGCTTGCGGCGATGTGGCGCGAAACACGGTCTGCTCGGCGGCTCCGTTCAATCGACCGGAAGCGGAACAACTGGAGCCGTATGTGTTCTATGTCGGGCGTGGATTGAAGCCGAAAACCAGTGCTTATTACGAGGTTTGGATTGATGGCGAGAAGGCGGCCAGCGTCGAGGAACCGGAAGATCCCTGGCAAGTGGAGCCGCTCTATGGGGCTACTTATCTGCCGCGTAAATTCAAAATTGGTTTCACCTATTCCGGCGATAATGCCACTGATATCTACTCCAACGACATCGGGTTTGTTCCGGCGGTAGAGGACGGAAAAATTGTCGGGTTCACGGTGCTGGCTGGAGGCGGCATGGGACAAAGCGCGGGCGTGAAGCAGTCGCATCCCAGGCTGGCTGACCCGGTTTGCTTTATTGGTCCGTCGCAGGAAGAAGTGCTGGAGATTGCGGCGGCGATTCTAACCATTCATCGGGATTT
Source organism: uncultured Bryobacteraceae bacterium (assembly GCA_964247975.1). Taxonomy (GTDB): domain Bacteria; phylum Acidobacteriota; class Terriglobia; order Bryobacterales; family Bryobacteraceae; genus KBS-96. The sequence continues at coordinate 25,728 of CAXTWH010000049.1, forward strand.
CGGAGACAGAACGAATCGCAAGCTGGCTCGTTTGAAGTATGTGATGGATGCGTGGGGCGTTCCTAAGTTTAAAGAAGAACTGGAAATGCGAGTGGGCCGCAAGCTATCGCCTCCACGGGAACTGGTTTGGACGCGCGGTACCGATTACTTGGGATGGCATCAACAAGGCGCGGCGGCGGATGGAAGTCCGTTGTGGTTTGTGGGCGTGCAGGTACTGGCGGGGCGCATCAGGGATTTTGCGCAGGGGCCGAAGATACGCACTGGTTTACGAAAAATCGTGGCAGAGTTTAAGCCGCAAGTGCGTTTGACCTCGCTGCAAAACCTTTATCTGAGCGGAATCAGCGAGGCGGATAAGCCTCGTATTGCTGAAATCTTGCGCGAACACGGGATTGCCGAACCGCAGGAACTGCCGTCGGTGCTGCGCCATGCGATGGCCTGCCCCGCGCTGCCGACGTGCGGACAGGCGATCACGGAATCCGAGCGGATTATGCCGGAAGTGGTGGCCGATGTGCAACGGGAATTAAACGCGGTGGGATTGAGCGACGAAGTGGTTCATCTACGAACTACCGGCTGCCCGAATGGCTGCGCGCGCCCGTATACGGCGGAGATCGGCATTGTGGGGGCGAGCGTGAACATGTATTCCATTTACCTGGGAGGTACGCCGCTTGGCACGCGCCTGGCCGGTTTGTTTGCGCAAAACATCAAGCGCGAACAGTTGGCCGCGAAGCTGCGACCGGTGATTCAGCATTTTCGCGAACAGCGCAACGAGAACGAAGCGTTCGGCGATTTCTGTTACCGCTTGGGTATCGAAGAATTGAAAAATCTTTCTGAACTCGCGGTTGCTTCCTAGCAGTTCCGTAATTCCATGAATTTCCGGTATCCAGTTTTTCTTGATGTAGCGGGAAAGCGCTGCCTGGTGACGGGCGAAGGCTATGAGATTCCGCCAAAAGTGAGCACCCTGGTTCTGCGCGGCGCTCAAGTCGTATATGTGAACCCAACTGCGGAAACATCGATTGCCAAGCTGGCCGAAGAGGGCCGCCTCCTTTGGTATCGGCGCTTGTTTCGGGCGGAAGACCTGGAAGGATGTCTATTGGTGATTACGGACCAGGAAGACAATTCCGAAGTGTTTCGGCTGGCGGAAGAACGCAATGTGTTGTGCAATGCGGCGGATGATCCGGAGTTTTGCCGGTTCAGTTTCGGCTCGGTTGTTTCACGCGATAATTTGACACTGGCGATTTCCACCAATGGGATTGCCCCGGCGTTGGCGGTGCGATTGCGCGAACGTTTGGAAGAAGAAATCGGGCAGGAGTATGCGCGGTTTGTGGGAATGCTTGAAATGCTGCGCAGCGAGATTACGCATTCCCTGCCGGATTTTGCGATACGCCGCGCTTTGTGGTATCGGCTGGTGGATTCGGAAGCATTAACACTGTTGCGGCAGGGGCGCGACCAGGAAGCCGCTGAACTGCTGCGGCACCTGGTGGACCAAGCGCAACACGCCGCTGCTGTCGTTATAGAGTAGAACACAATACACTATGATCTTCTGGACTTCAGTAACTGGCGCATTAGCGGGAAACGAACGGCTGCGGGTGTATCTGGCGGCCGGCGAAGGCGTGATCCATACGGTAGCGATGGATGCTGAAGGCCACCCTTGTTCCGAAGACGAATTTTTGTGGCGCATCGGTGGCCGGGACCGAGCGGCGCGATGGGTGGACGGCACCGGCTCCGGATTGCTCGATGCGGCGGCAATGCAGGTAGAAGATTATATGGCGGGACGGCAGTTAACATTTGATCTGCCGCTGGGACACCGGGGAACGCCGTTTCAAGTGGATGTGTGGAAAGCGCTGCTGCGGGTGCCGTTTGGCGAAACATGCTCCTATGGCGAGGTGGCGGAGATGATCGGCAAGCCGGGCGCGATGCGGGCGGTGGGGCAGGCGAACGGGCGGAACCATTTGCCGTTGATTGTGCCATGCCATCGGGTGATTGCGACAGGCGGCAAAATCGGCGGCTTTTCGGGAGGTGTCAGTTTAAAAAAAGCTTTGCTGGCGCATGAGTCGGCGGTACTGGCGAAACGCCGGGAAAGACTGCGATTGTCGGCGTAAGCGCAGGTCAACCGCGCATTTAGGAAAGTTTCGATTCGAGCCAGCCGAAGAACGCTGCTTCGCCATCCAGCTTGTTGTCAATTTCGAGCCAAGCGACTTCGAGCGGAGCCACATCCGAAGCAAATTCCGGCGGAAAATTGATGCGATCTTTTTCAGTTGTCACCAGCAGGTCCGCGCCCAGGCTTTGCGCTTGCAGGGACAAATGCTTCAGTTCAGCCGGGCGGTAGAGGTGATGATCAGGAAAGCTCCAGCGCGAAACGGTTTCCAGTCCCATTTGCGTTAATGTGTTCCAGAAGCCTTGCGGATTTCCTAAGCCGCAAAAGGCAGCGACACGGGACGAGGGCAGATCGTTGACGGTGGTTTTCTGCTGGCACATGCGCCAGTGTTTCGGGCGGGTAAACACGCGGAAAATCGGAGCATGAGTGTTATAACGGCGCAGTTGTTTAGTGATCGATTCAAAGCGCAGGTCGTTATCGGCGCGCGTGACGATTAATCCATCGGCTCGTTTCAAGCAGGACAGCGGTTCTCGCAGGCGGCCTAGCGGAAACAGGGATTGATTGCCGAACGGCGTCAGCCCGTCGATCAAAACTAAATCAATATCGCGGTGCAGTTTGCGGTGTTGAAAGCCGTCATCGAGCAGAAACAAATCCACGTCGAAGTTTTGCAAAAGAAGCAATCCGGTTTCGGCGCGATTATTTCCAATACCCACCGGGCAGACGGCAGCGCGGAGAAAAATCTGGGCTTCATCGCCGGTGAGCGAAGGCGAGACTTGCGCGCCGGAAGGCAGAAGCAGGTTGCGGGCCGGAGTGCGCCGCCGATAACCGCGAGTGAGGATGGCGGGCTTATGACCGCGATGGTGCAGTTCAGTAGCCAAGTAATTTGTGAACGGAGTTTTCCCCGCGCCGCCCAAAGTGACGCCGCCGATGCTGATAACTTTGACGGGTAGAGTTTGTTGGTGCGCTTCGTCGCTTTTGCGTTTCAGCTTGCCGCCCCAGTTCCACAATTTCGCTAACGGAGCGAGAACCGGCTTGGTGAATAAGGTGTGAGTTTGACAAGGATCCGCTGCCCAATACAGCGGCCATAAATGTTGAATAATTTGAGCAGCGGTGCCGCGCTTTTGTTCCATCAACAATTGAGCGCGACGGCCCAGATCGAGCGCGGTTTCAGGGTGAGATAAAAGTTCCTGAATGGTGGGTGCTAGTTCGTCCGCGCTGCGAATCTGGCGGATGGCGCCGGCTTCCCGAAAATCGTTGGCGATGGCTTCGAAGTTTTCCATGTGGCAGCCGGTGACGATGGCCGCGCCGCAGCGGGCCGGTTCCAGAATGTTATGACCGCCGCGCGGGGCAATGGAGCCGCCGATGAAAACCACGTCAGCCAGCGGGAAAGCACCGGCCAGTTCGCCGATGGTATCGAGCAGCAGCACGCTGGGCAGATCAAGTTCGGTGGTGGGAGGATGGGAAATTTGCGTTCGGCGCAGAAAGGGGATGCGCCGTGTTTTCAGCTTTTCCGCAACAAGATTGAAACGAACAGGTTGACGAGGAGCAAGAATCAACAGCAGTTTGGGAAACTCAGTTCTTAATTGTTCAAAAGCATCGAGAACAACGTCGTCCTCATCTACATCGTGCCGGTAGCGTCGGGATTCGCCGGGAGCAACTGTGCTGCCGGCGATCCAGATAGGACTAGCGTTGAAAGTGGGCAGTTGGATAGGAGCAGCAGCGGAAACGGAATCGTATTTGAGATTTCCTTGCAAATGGATGCGCGACACGGGAACACCGAGCCGGAAGTAACGGTCGCGATCAGTGGGGCTTTGCGGGAACAAGCTGTCGACTTGCCGCAGAACGGGCGCGAAAAACCATTTGGTGGCTTGGTAATGGGGCCAGGTTTTATTGGAAATCCGGGCGTTAACAACGGCAAGGCCGGCGCGGGTGCGCTTTACCTCAGCATACAGATTAGGCCAGATTTCGGTTTCCATGATAATCACCAGGGAAGGCTTCAGCACGCGCAGGACGCGGCGAATGCAGGACACAAAATCGAGCGGGCAGAAAAAAATGCCGTCCGTTAAATGTTCCAGGTTTTTGGAAGCGGCGGCGCGACCGGCTAAGGTGGAAGTGGAAACAAAGATGGGGATTCGCGCTTCCTGTTGTTTCATTTGTTCAAGCAAAGGAACAGCGGTAAGGATTTCACCGGCGGAGACGGCGTGCAACCAGATCGCACCGGGAGCCGTCCGATCAAAGCTGTGCGGCAGAAAACCCAGGCGTTCGCGGAAGCGGACGGCGTAGGCGGGATTTGTGAGAATGCGCCCAGCAAAGTAAACAATCAAAAAAGGGATTGAAAAAAGCTGAATCAGCCGATAAAGGAATAAGATGCGCACATTGGCGAAATTAACCTTCGCGTTTCTGAGTATATCGTTGGCAATCACAACGGCTGCTGATAAGCCGTTTCAACCGGAACCGCCGGACCAATACCCGCACCAGGAAAACGAAAAAGTGCTGATTGGGGGTAAACCGTTCGATAGTTGGGACCAGACCAAAGCGGTTTTCGGCAAAAAAGTCGATTTAAATAAAGGCGGGATTCTGCCGATTTTGATTGTGATTCAAAATAAGCGGGGGCAGTCTTTAGATTTGAACGGCTTGGAAGTGAAGCTTTCGGTGAACGGTTCGGGGTCGATTATTCCGCTGGAGCCGCAGGAAGCAAGTTCGCTGGCGTTTCCGGCCCAGCAGCCGCGCCAAAGCCGAAGTCCGATTCCGCTGCCGCGCAAGCAGAAAGATTCTTCGGAGTTGTTGTCGGTGGTGGAACGCGCGTTTACAGCCCGCATGGTGCCGCCCGGAGAACAAGCGAGCGGATTTTTTTATTTCCAAACGCGCCCTGAGCCGGGAATGCGGTTATTGATTAACGGCATTTTCGAGCGTCCTTCAGGAAAAGAGATTTTGTATTTTGAGATTCCGCTGTAGGCGGGATTGATGAAATCGGATGTTGGAAGTCGCTATTGAGCGACAAGTTGTTCGTTTAGCGGATTCCACTGCCAAGCGGATTCTCTGCCTTTGAGATGAACTCCGCCGAGCCAGCGATTAATTCCGTTTAGTTGAATGTGATCTTCCTGATTTTCCACGATACGAAGTCCGGTGTCGCTGATTGTGACCGGGGTTGTCGGATACAAGTGAGGATCGAAAGGGCTGTCATCGACGGTGCGAATCAGCGGGTGAGGCGCTTTGGCGAGGTCAGCCAGAAGGCGGAAGAAGGAACGATCTCCCATGAAAAGCGGAGATTCCGTATTTTGCACTGCGCGGAAAAGCTGTCTGACAGTGGAAGGCTTTTTGCGCAGAACCAAAAGCGTTTGTTCTTCGGTACGAGATAGGCCGTTATCTGTTGAGGGGAACTGTTCCAGGTGACGCTTCAACGCGGCAGCCAGGAACGGTAGAGCCGAAGTGTCACTTCTTAACACGGACTCGACGGTGGTGGGGTCGGGTGAAGTGAACGCATTCCAGGCCAATTGCCCCAAGCGGAGTTGTTCTTGCGTCACTGGCAAACGAGTATGTAGCAACGATGCCAACTGATCGGCTTTCAATTGTCCCAGGCCGATAAAATAATCTATGCCAGGATAACGGTCAAGGCAAATCAGACTCAGCTTTTTTGGATAAAGATGCTGATGGCTGAACCGATGGAGCAGCTTAATCAGAATAAGCTGATCGGACAAGCGATGGTCCAGCCAAAGAACGGTTTCGTCATATTGGGAAACGGCATCGAGCGTTGCTTCAAAACGGGTTAGATATTGGCGGGCTGCATCAAAATCAATTCCGTTTTCCGCGAGAAAGCCGGCGCGAGTTTCGAGCCAAGTTTCCGTGTTCAATCCGGCTGGTGCGGGTCCTTCGTACAGCAAGTCGCCATAAATTTTCACGTCACCGGGAACGGTTGATTGCCGCAACGTACCAGCTACGGATTCGCCGTCAGTGATATGCAGCAGAGTGGATTCGGCTTGTTTGTCCAACGGCGCCTCCAGAGATAAACAAGGTTCTGGTTTGATCGTCGCATTGTTAGTGTGTTGAGAATTGATTAAACTGGTTTTCCGTTGGCAACCGTGCGGTGCTCGGGGTTTGAGAGAACAACTGAATTCCTACGATAACGAACCAGATAGCCTGACCTAGAACAACAATCGTCATGCCGTGAACATCGAGCTGCAAATGGCCTGCGCTGATGCCGCTGATAATGAGCAGGGCCATCACACACCCATAAATAGCAATGCTGCGCCCAAATCCTCCGTTCCGCAGCGCGGAAACGGACCAAAGAATAATGGCGGCGGAAGTGCCAACGGAAAAGATACGCGCAAACGCCTGATTAATTTGAAAAATGCCTTGGATGACGATTTGCCATTGATGCGCGGCAGCGGGAACATCGCGGACCATACGATTCATGATGGCCGGAACAACAAATCCGCTGACAGCAGTAGCAATAAGCACGGCAACGCAAGCGAAGCCATAAACGACTAGTGCGACGAAGGAGAGCCGGTCGTCGGCGGCCGTGTGCAGATATAAATCGCAAGCTCCTAAGAACAGCAGAAGAACGCTAACCATCGCAAGGGAATGCGCAACAGCGGAACCCATTGATAGATGCGCCACTTCAGCGGCTGTTAACGAGACCGAGCCGGTAGGATGGATAGCCATTGTGAGCAGGCAGCCCAGGGAACCGGCAATCAAGGCCATTCCAGATTTACGATTGTTCGTCATGCTGCCACTGTAAAGGCAAACTGCTTGCCTGTGAAGCTGCATTGGCAGCTCATACAGCGATACGGAACAAAAGGGGCAGATCTGTCCAGAAAGGCAGAAACATAAAAGCCGAAAACACCAAGGAGATGACGTATTCCTCTCCCACCTAAGTTAAGGAACTAAGTTCTTCGTACCTTGAGCTCCATGGCTAGAGTTTTCTTGATTGCTTTGCCATACATTTGTACGTACAATCTAAATGAATGGAGCGCGAGGACGGTATTGAGTGGGATAACGAGAAGGCGGAACTAAACCACCAAAAGCACGGGGTCCATTTCTCGGAAGCTGTGCCGGTGTTGGATGATGACTATGCAATCACTGAAACCGATCACGAGTCTGATCCTGCCGAACAGCGATTTGTCACATTAGGGATGGGTTTGTTGGGAAATGTGCTGGTCATCGCTTATACCTATCGCGGAACCAACATCCGTCTCATCTCCGCCCGTGTCGCCGAACCGCGTGAACGAAAGCTCTACGAGGAACAATTATGAAAGATTATTACGATTTCAGCAAGGGCAAACGCGGGCGCGTGAGAGCGCTTCAGCCGGAGCCGGTCGGCAAGGTTAAAATCACCATCCGCTTAGATGCCGATGTAGTCGACCACTATTTAACGGAGGCGGACAAGCTGGGCGGCAAGATTGGTTATCAAACTCTCATGAATGACGCGCTGCGTGGTGCGATGGAAGCACCGGTCTTGGAAGACTTAATGCGCCGTGTAGTCCGCGAAGAGATTATCGCGGCGAAAAGCCTGATCTAAGAGTGGCCAAGGCTTCATTCTTGGCGAAGCTGTTCCGGTAGGATGGATAGCCATTGTGAGCAGGCAGCCCAGGGAACCGGCAATCAAGGCCATTCCAGATTTACGATTGTTCGTCATGCTGCCACTGTAAAGGCAAACTGCTTGCCTGTGAAGCTGCATTGGCAGCTCATACAGCGATACGGAACAAAAGGGGCAGATCTGTCCAGAAAGGCAGGATTGTGAGCGCCGACAATAGCAAAGCTGCTGAGCTTCATCCGAAAACAGACCGTCGTATTCTGCAAACGCGCGACAAGTTGGGCGATGCGCTGGTTGCACTGATGCAGGAAAAGAACTTCGAGGAAATTACCGTGCAAGAGGTGCTGGACCGCGCGGGCGTGGGACGCTCCACATTCTATATGCACTATCGCGACAAAGATGATTTGTTTTTAAGCGATGTAGAGGATTTTCTGGAGAAAGTTTCAAAAGCCCTGAAGCAGCAGGGCGCGAGCACAAAACGGCTGGCGCCGGTGCAGGAGCTTTTCACGCATATCCGCGAGTGGCAGCAATTCCATGCGGCGCTGGTGAGATCAGGAAAAGTGAATGACGTGCTTGCGCTAGGGCGAGGGATTTTTGCGCGTTCGATTGAGGAAAGATTACAGATGGCGGGCGTGGAAATCGAGCCGATGCGGCGAATGGCCCAGGCACATGCGTTGGCGGGAAGCTTATTTTCGTTGCTGGATTGGTGGATCGACAAAGGAATGAAAGCGGATCCCAAAGAAATGGACGACTTGTTCCATCAGATGGCGTGGAGCGGATTAGCAGCGCGTTCATGAACGGCTAGTACATTCACCCCTTCCGGACAAGTCCAACAGCCGCCCCAAGCTTGTTAAAATTAAATATCACATGGCAATTTCAAAGGAACTGCTCGATATTCTGGTGTGTCCGGTCTGCAAAGCAGATCTGGAGCTGAAGCCGGATGAGAGCGGTTTGAAGTGCGTAGCATGCAAGCGCGTTTATCCGATTCGCGATAATATTCCGGTTATGCTGGTAGACCAAGCCCACATCGAAGCTTAACTATGACCGTTCTGGAGCGATTACCTGAGCGTTCGCGCGTTTGTTTTATCCGGCTGCGCTCGTTAGGTGATTGCGTTTTAACCACTCCGGCGATTGCGCTGTTGAAACAAGCGCGGCCCGATCTGGAAATCGGCGTAGTGGTGGAAGATCGCTTTGCGGCGGTCTTTGAGGGAAATCCTCATATCAACGAAATCCTCAAACCGCAGTGGAGCGCCATTCGCTTCTGGCATCCCCGGTTGTGCATTAATCTTCACGGCGGAACGCGATCTTTTTGGATGACATTTTTGAGCGGGGCAAGATGGCGGGCCGGCTTTGCTCACCATAACTTTACCTTTGCTTACAATCTGAAAATTGGCCGGGCGCAGGACATTTTGGGCGTGAAACGAACGGTTCATACCGCTGAACATTTGGCTTCGGTTGTGTTTGCTTTGGGCGCGTCGTCTCAGCCGATTCCCCGTGCGCAGGTGTTTGCGCCGCCTTCGCCGCTGTCTGGCCGGTATGCGGTGCTTCATCCGTTCGGCTCAGCGCCGGATAAAGTCTGGCCGGCGGAAGGCTTTTGCGAGTTGGCCCGTTATCTGCGGTTGTGGAATATTGAACCGGCGTTCTTAGGATCGAAACAGGATGATGTTTCGCTCTTCAAAGAGTATCGGGTGTTTCAGGAACCGCTGCAACGGGCGATTTCGCTGATTTCGGGAGCCAGTTTCTTTGTCGGCAATGACAGCGGCCCGGCTCATTTGGCAGCGGCCTGCGGCGTTCCAAGCGTGGTTTTATTTGGTTTGTCGAATCCGGCGATTTGGGGTCCGTGGCGCACGGAATCAGAAATTATTGTTGCGCCGGATGGGTTGCGATCGGTACCGGTGTCGCGGGTCATTGCTGCGCTAGACCGGCTTCGTTCACTCAAAGAGGCGCACGCTTGAAGGAGCTTTACCGGCTGCTGCGTTATGCACGGCCTTACACACCTTCGCTGCTTGCTTCGGTTCTTTTGATGAGCATTGTGGGTGCATCACAAGCGCTGCTCGTCAAAATTATTCCGGCGATTTTCGATCGCGTTCTGCAGCCCAGCTCACCGGAAGGCCCGGTAGTGTTGTTCTACTTTAGCCCTCTCGATAAGCGCTTGCTGCTCGATTCGCTTATTCCGGGCGGCGTGCATAACATCTGGACGATGGTGGCTATCGGCATTCTGCTTTGCTTTCTAGCCAAGGGCATCTGCGATTACCTGGGCAATTACCTGATCAATCGGGTTGGCTTAAGCACTGTGATGGACCTGCGGCAGGATGTGTTCGATCACGTGATGCGCCAGGATGCGCACTTTTTTGAAAACCAAAGCACCGGGCGCATGATGTCGCTGATCATGAACGACACGGAAAAAATTCAGGTAGCGGTTTCCACCATGCTGGCGGATTGGCTGCGCCAGTTTTTCACTTTGCTGGCCTTGCTGGTCGCCATGATCAGCCTGGATTGGCGATTGTCGATGATCAGCCTGCTGATTGTGCCGGTGGTGGGCGGGTTAACAGCGAAACTAGGACGGCGAATCCGTCGAACCACACGCTACGCGCAGGACCGCGCTGCCGACCTGAACCAGATTCTGCAGGAAACCATTTCCGGCCACCAAGTGGTGAAAACTTTCGGCGCGGAAGATTTTGAATCGAACCGTTTTCGTGCCGCTAACCGCAACTTCCGCATAGGCAGCCTGCAATACATCGCGCACCAGGCATTGGCTTCCCCAATTATTGAGTTCTTCGGCTCCATCACGATTGTTGTTTTGCTGACTTACGCCCGTTCGCAGGTGAAAGCGGGTACGCTGAGCGGCGGAAGCTTCACTAGCTTTGTGATTGCGCTGTTGATGGTGTATGAGCCGATTAAGCGTTTAACCGGCATTCACAATATTTTTCAGCAGGCTTTGGGCGCGTCTCAGGGTGTTTTCAAATATTTGGATGAGCACCAAAGCATTAGTGAAAAAGTCGGCTCGCTGCAACTGCCGCGATTCGAAAACTCAATACGGTTTGAGGATGTGCGTTTTCATTACCCGACTGCGCCCGACCGCGAAGTTCTGCGAGGCATCGATTTTGAAGTGCGGCGCGGCGAAATTGTGGCGATTGTGGGAACCAGCGGCGCAGGAAAATCGACGCTGGCTAATCTGGTGCCGCGCTTCTACGATGTGACCGGCGGGACAGTAACGATTGACGGCAAAGATGTGCGCGACCTGCAATTAACCGCTTTGCGCGAAAAAATCAGCATCGTGGCGCAGGACACGTTTCTGTTTAACGATTCCGTTTTCAACAACATTGCTTATGGACGGCCTTTTACGAGCGAGGAACAGGTTCTACGAGCGGCGACCACGGCATTAGCCGATGAGTTCATCCGACGCTTGCCGAACGGCTACCAAACAATCATCGGCGAGCGCGGTTTAAAACTGAGCGGCGGCCAACGGCAGCGCATTGCGATTGCAAGGGCGCTTTTGAAGAATGCGCCGATTCTGATTCTCGATGAAGCCACTTCGCAGCTTGACACGGAATCTGAGCGACTGGTGCAGCAGGCGTTAACCGCGCTAATGGAGCATCGCACAACCATTGTGATTGCGCACCGGCTTTCCACCATTCGGCGAGCCGATAAGATTGTGGTTCTTGAAGCAGGCAGAATTGCAGAATTCGGAACGCATGAGGAATTGGTGAAAGCGTTCGGTATTTACCGCCGTTTGTATGAACTGCAACATGCCGATGTGAAGGCCGGAGCGTAACGCCACCTATTTAATGAATTCCTCTTTTGATCAACCTTTGCGCCCGGTCCGCAGCATGACCGGCTATGCTCGCGTTCAACAGCAAACCCATTTAGGCGATTTGACAATAAGCCTGCGCAGCGTGAACCATCGGGCGCTTGATTTCCATTTTCACCAGAGCAGCGAATTCTTTCTGTTTGAAAATGCAGTGCGCGGTTTGTTGAAGCAACAGATGAGCCGAGGCCACGTGGAAGTGCGTATCGGCATTACCCGCACAGCGGCGGCGAGTGCGGAAGCGAGTTATAACCGCGAGATTGCGGCGCGGTATGTTTCGGCATTTCGGAAAGCGGCAGCGGAGTTTCGAATCAGCGGCGAACCGGATCTGAACGCCGTTTTCCGACTTCCTGGTGCGTTCGGCAGCGAAAACGGAGCCGCAGAAATAGAACAAACTTTCGAACCGGCAGTGCTGGCCGCAGTGGCGCAGTGCGCGGCGGAGCTGAACCTGTTTCGCGCCCGCGAAGGCGCGCAGCTTTGTCAATTGCTGCGTGAAGAAGCGGAAGCTATTCAAGAAATCGTCGCACGCATGAAGGAAATTCGCGCTGTTGCCGCGCCGGAAATTCAAAAGCGTTTGCTGGAGCGTTTGGAGTCCATACTCGGCGCAGCCGCTATTGAGCCGCGTCGATTGGTTGAAGAAGCGGCGATTCTGGCAGACCGTTCCGACATTCAGGAAGAACTGACCAGGCTGGAAATCCACACCGAACAATTACTGGCGATGCTGGCCGCCGGCGGAGAACTGGGCAAGAAGATTGATTTCCTGTTACAGGAAATGAACCGGGAAACGAATACGGTTCTTTCCAAAACATCCGGCTTGGGTGAAAGCGGACTCACTATGACCGACCTGGGATTAGCCGCTAAAGCCCATATTGAGAAGATACGAGAACAGGCATTGAACATCGAATAAAGCTTGGGGAAGAACACTTGACATCGATTTTCATTATTTCCGCGCCGTCCGGGTCGGGAAAATCCACGCTGCTTTCTAAAGTGTTGCAGCGAGATCCCCAGCTCCGGTTTTCCGTTTCCTACACAACCCGCAAGCCCAGAGGCCGCGAAAAGCCGGGCGAAAGTTATATTTACATCAGTCGGGATGAGTTTGAGGAACGGCTGGCTAACGGCGAATTTCTGGAACATGCCGAAGTTTTCGGCAACTACTACGGCACGAACTTCAGCATCCTGGAGCAGACGCGCCAGGAAGGCAAAGACCTGGTACTCGACATTGACGTTCAAGGTGCGAGACAATTAAAAAGCAGGATTCCGGAAGCAGTGTCGATTTTCATTCTGGCTCCGTCCAGGGACATTCTGGAGCAGCGGCTGCGGAGGCGGTCTGAAGATTCAGAAGCAGTAATTCAGCGGCGGCTGCGGGACGCTTCCACGGAGATTACCAATTACAAGCAGTACGATTACGTGGTAATTAACCATCGGTTGGAAGAATCAGTCGATACGCTGGCTTCCATTATTAAAGCAGAGCGTGTGCGAAGAGTGCGGATGGAAGACCAGATTCGCCCGATTCTCGCCACCTTTGAACAGAAAACGCCTAGTTTATTTGATGTTAAGTAGTTCACCAAAGGAAATTTAGATTATGTCCGAACGGCAAAGATCCAATCATATGCATGCTATTCCTCAAGACCCGGAAGGCAGCACTTATCGCTTTATCATCGTGGCGGCCAAGCGGGCGCGGCAATTGCAAAATGGACAGCGCAGCGTGCTTCCGGCCACAAACAAAAAGCCGACAGTGCTGGGGATGGAAGAAGCGCGGCGCGGTTTGATTCCGTTCACTGATCTGACCCGCGACCAGGAAAACGTTGACTTGCCGTTAGCTGAATAACAGATACAGCTTATAACGTTTTTATGCGCATTGTTCTAGGCGTGGGCGGAGGAATTGCCGCTTACAAAGCGGCGGAACTGGTGCGCGCTCTGCAACGCCGGAGCCATGAAGTGCAGGTGGTGCTCACCGAAGCAGCCCAGCAGTTTATTACGCCTTTGACGTTTGCCGCGCTTTCCGGCAAGAAAGTCATCACCCATCTTTTTGCTCCTGATGCGAGTAGTGAAGCAACGCTTTCAAGCGCGGTGGAGCATATCGGAGTGGCGCAGGAGAATGATCTGCTGCTGGTGGCTCCGGCGACAGCGGGACTGCTGGCGCAATTTGCACATGGGCTGGCGAACGATTTTTTGACCACGCTGTATCTGGCCTTTACCGGACCAGTGATGCTCGCCCCGGCGATGAACACAAGTATGTGGAATCATCCGGCTACCCAAGCCAACCTGGAATTGTTGAATCAGCGCGGCAACATGCTGATTGACCCGGAAGAAGGTTTGCTGGCTTGCGGGACCACCGGAACAGGCAGATTGCCTGATCCTGAAAAGATCGCGGCAGCCGTGGATCAGTTCCGTTCGCCGCAACAGGATCTTACCGGCGAAACAATTCTGATTACGGCAGGCCCCACGCGGGAACCGCTGGACCCGGTTCGCTACATCACCAATCGGTCGAGCGGAAAGATGGGCTATGCGATTGCCAACGCGGCAGCGCGGCGCGGCGCGGAAGTGGTGTTGGTTTCCGGCCCGGTGCAGATTCCACCGCCGTCCGGCGTTCGTTTAATTCGAATCAATACAGCGAGCGAAATGTGTGAAGCGGTAATGCGCGAACTGCCGGCAGCCAGCATTATCATCAAAGCCGCCGCAGTGAGTGATTACCATCTGCGCGAAGTTCCATCCCAAAAAATGAAGAAAACAGCAGCGCGGTTTTCGTTGGAACTTGATCCTACTCCCGATATTCTGGCCGAAGTCGGCGCGCAGAAAGAAGATCGCGTGCTGATCGGATTCGCGGCGGAAACCGAGAACCTAGTGCAGGAAGCGCGCCGCAAACTGGAAACCAAGCATTGTGACATGGTAGTGGCGAATCTGGTAGGCCAGGATGGGTCCGGCTTTGAATCGGACAACAATGAGGTTCTGCTGGTGACGCGCGAAGGCTCACCGAAGCGTTACGGGCCGGCGTCCAAAGCCGATATTGCCCATCGCATTCTGGATCAGGTTCCGATGTTGCGATTGGCCTTGCAGCGGGGGTGATGGATGAAGGCTTCGGTACTGGATATTATTGTTTCAGGCGGAAGACATGGCAACAACAACTGGGTTTATTTATCACACGGAAATCATTGACGGAAAAGAAATCGAGAAGCCCTTGCCCGGCCCACATCACTCTCTCGTACAGTACACACTTGGATTCACTTTAGGCATGGCGGGTATTCTGGATCGTTACATGATTATGCCGGAGCTAAACGTGGCTTGCGGCAAGGACGGCACGGACCGACTTGTGCCGGATATTTCAATCGTCCCAATCGGCGCAGAGTTCCGGGGCGTGGATCTCGTCGGAGGGCCGGCACTCGCCGTCGAGATCCTCTCGCCGGGTCAATCGTTTTCAAACCTACTCAACAAATGCGAACGCTTGCTTGGCTGCGGCGCTTCTCTGTGCTGGCTAATCTGGCCGGAAAAGCAGCGGGCGTGGCATTACGCGCCGGATGGCCTGCTCGATGCGGTGGATGAGCTTCGTTGGCCGCTCGACAACGCGCTCTGCGCGATCAAAACGGAGCCGTTGTTTGCCTCCCTCGCCAAGCTCGACCAGAGGAAAGGATAACGCCTGATGTCCACCGGCATCGGCTTCCAATACCACACGGAATTAATTGACGGACAGGAAATCGAAAAGCCCTTGCCGAAGGAACAACACTCGAAGGTGCAGGAACGCCTGCAAGAGCTTTTCTTTCAGTTGCCTGAGCTAACCCAATATCGTAAAGCTCCAGAGCAGAATGTTCTCTGCAACATTGATCATCGGGACCGTATTGTGCCTGATATCACCGTCGTGCGGAAAAAAGCCCAGTATCGGGAAGGCGATCTGGTAGAGGCTCCGGTCCTGGCCGTCGAGATTCTTTCGCCCGGACAAAGCTTCGACGACCTTTTGGATAAATGCGAACGGCTGCATATCTCCGGCAC
>CAXTWH010000050.1:0-1112 GCA_964247975.1 uncultured Bryobacteraceae bacterium
GCGGGCAATATCTTCGTAGCGGATAACAATCATAGCCGCGTGGTGAAGGTCGCGCCCGACGGTACCCAAACTATCGTGGGCAGCTTCAGTAATCCTGGCGGCATAGCGGTGGACGGAGCCGGCAACATCTTCCTTACGGAACAAGGCAACAAAAGTGACGTCGTCGAACTGCAACGCTCACCGCCGCCCACCTTGACGTTTGCGGCTACTCCGGTCGGCAGCACCAGTGCTGACAGCCCGCGGTCGTTCACAGTGGAAAACATCGGCAATGCTTCGCTTTCGGCTTCCGCGCCCGGCCTGACGGTCAGCTCCAACTTCGCGCAGGTGCCCGGGTCCGGCACACCCGCCGATTGCACGGCCAGCTTCTCACTGACTCCCGGCCAAAGCTGCAATGTGAGCGTCAGCTTCACACCTACCGTCGGCGGCTCGCTCACCGGTACCGTTACGCTGACCGACAACGCACTGAACGGCCATCCGGCGACCCAAACCATTACGTTGAGCGGGGTCGGCCAGTTAAACAGCCAGACCATCGCGTTCAACCCGATTGCCTCGCCGCAGACCATCGGCACTACCCTTACGCTCAGCGCCACGGCCTCTTCCGGGCTGCCGGTCAGCTTTACGTCTCTGACTTCTAATGTTTGCACCGTTTCCGGCGCGACCGCGACCCTGGTGAACGGAGGAGCATGCACCATCAAAGCTTCACAAGCCGGTAATGCGCAATACGCAGCCGCCACGCCGGTGACGCAGAGCTTCACTATTTTGAAGCCGCAGGTGATCACGTTTAGTTCCATTCCGCCGCAAACAGTGGGAGCATCGGTTACGCTTCATGCCGCTTCCAGCCCCGGTTCCGGCATACCGATCACGTTTAGTTCCACGACGCCCGCCGTGTGCAGCGTGACTGGCAATACGGCAACCCTGCTGACGGTGGGAACTTGTTCCATCCAGGCGGCGCAGGCGGGCAACTCGCTGTATGCCCCGGCAAACCCGGTCACCCAAAGCTTCACGGTCGCTCAGAAAACGCAGACCATCACCTTTACCGGACTGCCGGCAACAGCAACCTACGGCTCGGCGGGTCCTTACACGCTCAACGCAACAGCCTCGTCCGGCCTGCC
>CAXTWH010000050.1:1212-39045 GCA_964247975.1 uncultured Bryobacteraceae bacterium
TCCGGCCTGCCCGTAACGTACTCTATTACCGGTCCCGCCGCTATCGCAGGTTCAACTCTCACCATTACGGGCGCGGGTACCGTCACCGTAACAGCGTCACAAGCCGGCAACGCCAACTACAAGGCAGCTCCGTCGGTGACCCAAACGATTGTCGTAAGCGGGGCCGGCCAAATCATTACCTTCGGGGCGATTCCGCCGCAAGTAACGGGAACGTCGCTCTCCCTCAGCGCCACGGCCAGTTCCGGACTGCCGGTCAGCTTCACGTCCTTGACTTCCGGCGTTTGCACCGTTTCAGGCGCGACTTTGACACTCGCAACTCCCGGCACCTGTACCATTCAAGCTTCCCAACCCGGCAATGCGCAGTATGCCGCAGCCACGCCGGTAACCCAAAGCTTCACCGTATCTTCCGCTGCCAATTTCACGATCACCCCCTTTCCGGGAACAGAAACGATCAAGCGCGGCGTTCTGGCCGGTTTCGTGCTGCGGCTCAACTCCGTCAATGGATTTAACGGCAGCGTGAAACTGACCTGCTCAGGGGGACCGTCCGGATCACATTGCGCGGACCTGCCGCAAACGGTGCAAGTCCATGGAACAGCGTATGCCGTTTCCGGCATCCTGTTTCCGAAAGATACGGCACCGGGCGTCTATACGATCACCTTCACCGGCATCTCCGGTTCACTGACCAACACGGCGACCGCGCAGTTTACCGTAGTGGAATAACGAACTATAGAACGGTCAATGATCCCGGCGGCGGCAGATAAATGTCGTCTGTCCAGTCATCAGCAGTTCAGTCAGGTTGTGTTTTGGGAGGGCGGCCTATACGGTCGCCCTCTTTCTCTTGTGAGGGCATGAATTTTCCTGAGTTAGTACAGTTTATTCCTGAACATAAAAATTTATTGAAAAATTTGAATTATGTGATCAGTTTTGCCGTCCTGCTCGCCCCTGTAGAGATGAGGTCAGATGGCCTGTTGTTGGTGAATCAAAGCTACGCCGGCACTTGACTTTAAAACTATTTCCCAAACCACTATTGGAGATCTTCCTTGAAATATATATTCGCTCTGCTTGCCTTTGCTTTTTCGGGCGTCATCCCGGCGTCGGCGGCTACCGATTACTTCCTCGTGACACCTTTTACAGGCACGGTTAAGGCGCCTGGTTGCAGTTCCAGCACATTTCACCTGCAGGTTGGTCCTGAAACCGAAATCCCAGACGAGATCAGATCGTTCAGTTTCGGCGGAACGGATCCGGTGAGCGCCACCGGTGGCAGTAGCAAGGTAACCCTGCAAAACTTTGTGATCTCGAAAGCTTTCGATACCTGCAGCGCCCCTTTGATAACAATGTTCCTGACAAGCGAACCGATACCAACAGTCACGATATACGCAGCAAAAGCCGGCAATGGTGCTACTGAGACGCCGTATCTTACTATTACCTTGAAAAACGTAATTATTAGCCAATACACGCTTAGTAGCGCTTCCGGCGACGAAATTCCATCGGAACAGATTTCTTTGGCGTTCGCAAGTGCGTCAGTGACTGCGCTCAAAGCTTCCGGCAGCGGCACAACAACCTTGAACTATGACGGCTTGTTGAACCAGATTACCCGCTGACTTGCCGATTCAGAACAATCGGGAAAATCGGAGTCAAAGACCTTATTACACAACTTTCCCAAACAGATAAACCCGCAATGAGGTCTCTGACTCCGATTTTGCGATTTTCTTAGTGAAATAGTTCGGAGATTCGCAAGAAGCCGGAGTCAGAGACCTCATTACCACATATCCCGATGCTCGGAAACCGGTAAGATGTCTGACACCGATTTTATCGGACCCCACTTGAAAGCAAGTTGCTGCGGACAAGTTGGGGTAGATGTCTGGATTAGACTTCTACTGAGATTCGATCTTTTCTATTTCAGAGATGTCCTCGAACGCCGCCCAAAAGAAATTATCCTCCAGTTTGTTAATAAATCCTTCATCATCAAGATTGATAACGGTTACTAACCGCAAAATTCCGTTGGTAAACGTGACGCGTACAACCTTGTCGATGTTTGCCTTAAGTATCTGACTTATTTCATCACGGTTCATGCTGGTCTTCAATGTTTGGAGATCCAGGCTAGTTGTCATAATTCCTAAATCGGAGAAGGAATCGCTCCGTTGGGCATGGAAAATTGATGCCACGACCGCGGGGCGGGTGGTCCTGCCCAGCGATCCGCTTCCCCTCACGCAAATAAGTAACAATCAGGATTTGATCCTCTTTGAGCAACGGAATCACGTTGGGTATCTCTTGAGGATTGCTCGCTATTCCGCCCAGTACTCGCTGATTGTATTAGGAAATCCGTAAACGATCACTCTCCTGGAATAGCACAGCGATCTAGCCAGAATATTACTTTCAAAGCCCTTCGATTTCGCTCAACCAGATCCTGCCCAAAACACGGCCATAAGTTTTTTGGTTAAATTTCTTATTTGCTTACTATCGTTTAGCAATTTTATTGGGGCAACTGCGGTTCTGGCCGGTTTACACTTTGAACCGAATGAACCCCGAGCAACCAACCGAGAATACCGAGAAAAAACAGCCGAGCGAAACCCGGTTTCGCGCCAATCGCGCCAACGCCAAAAAGAGTGCCGGCCCCAAACAGCCCCGCTCCGTGAACAAAGCGGCCTGAACATTCTATGCTAAGAAACGTTCTCAACCCGTCAATGGCGAACCGCCGTGGTAACCAGCGAATCCGGCGCTGCATACACCACTTCACCATTGAAGATCGTCATCAGGCACTTCAAATCCTTAATCTGGTCCGTGGGAACACTGTAAAGATCGCGATCCCAGACAACAATGTCAGCCTTTTTACCCGACTCAAGTGTGCCGATCTCCTTTTCCAGAAACATCTGCCTTGCGCCCCAAGCTGTGTAGCTGCGCAGCGCTGTATGAATGTCAACCGCTTCGGCCATCCCGAAAGGATGCAGCCCGTAAATACCTTTGGCCGTTTGCCGCGCCGCCGAAGCCCAAAGCCCATATCGGGGAGCCACCGGAGTCACCGAATAATCCGACCCGCCCGACCAGAGAATGCCGCGTGTCTCCATCGTCTTCAGCGGCACCAAACGCAGGCTGCGTTGAGAACCGTAATTGCCGGTGTAAGTGTCGCCGATCCACCAGAGAAACCCAGGCTGCACTTCAGGATAACCGGCATCGTACTGTTTCTGCAGGCTGGCCATCACGTCCAGGGAATGAGCAGTAGGCAGATTCGCGTGAATCAAGCTATGCCGCAGGCCAGGATGAGGCTGTTCCTGTTCAACCAGCGCGTAAGTATCCACCACCCAGTCCAGGGCATGATCGCCCACCGCATGAGTGCCGACCGGCACGCCATTCTGATGAAACAACCTGACCATCTCCCGATAAACAGCGGGATCAACCTGCGGATACCCGCGATTACCCGCGCCGCTTGCGGTCACGTCGGCAGTTTTGTTATCGCGAAGCCAAGGATCGTAAACCCAGCCGGTGCGCCCGCCGCCGGAGCCGTCCATGAAAAGCTTTGCGCCGCAGGAAAGCAGGCGGCCTTCGCCCACGCTGGCAGGTAATCGCGGCACGGCCTTAATTAAAGCTAGCGTTTGACGGGCGGAGTCCATATCGGTGCCGCCGAACCACAAAACGCAAACATGTTCCTGAAGCATTCCTTGGTCAACCAGGGATCGGTAAGCATCCCAGTGAAGCTGCCTGGTGCTGGGGTCCTTCACGGCAGTGATGCCTTCGCTGTGCAGAATCTTTTGAATGTGAAGAATTCCTTCACGCATTTGTTCCAGGCTGATCGGCGGAATAATGCGATTCACCGGCTCCATCGCGGAATCTTCTTTCAATACGCCTGTGGGTTTGCCCTGCGAATCGCGGTCAATCGTGCCTGCTACCGGGTCTTTGGTGTCAGCAGTGATGTGGGCCAGCTTCAGCGCCGGCGAGTTGGCCGTTCCATAATGCCCCGTTGTATGAAACAGCCAGACCGGATTATGGGGCGCGACCGAATCCAGATCGGCGGCGGTCAGGTAGCGATGTTCCGCCAGCTTGCCTTCATCCCAACCCGCGCCGGTTACCCACTGGCCGGGTTTCACCAGGGCAACTTTCGCCTTCACGCGCGCCAGAATCTCGGCAATCGAAGTAGCATCCGAAAGCTGGACGCCGTAGATTTCCTGTACGCCTCCTTCCGCAATGTGGGCGTGAGTATCGATCAAACCCGGCGTGGTTGTACGCCCATGCAGATCAATGGTGCGAACGCCGGCCGTGTTGCCGACGAACTGCAAAACTTCGGCATCGGTTCCGATCTTCACAATCGAGCCGCGCCGAACAACAATCGCCTGCGCCACTGAGTCATGCGCATCCACAGTCAGAATGTGTCCGTGAAGCAGAATCAGGTCAGCGTTGGGAGTCTGCGCAGAAAGAACGGAAGCGAACAGAAGGATCGGTAGTAGAACAATCACTGAAGCGAGCTTACGAAGCAGCATGAATAAATTCTTCTCCTGAAACGGTTGTTTATAATAACTCAATCTCGGCTTAGAATTCTTAGGCTATCCTCTATCTTGAATCCTGTATGCCCCAGCAGAGCTTTCTCGATATTGCCCGCCGCGTCACCGGCGACAAGCCGGACGGCGATCAATACGGCGGCTCAGCCGGTCCCGACAGCCGAGGACTTCCCATTGGCGAACCCAACGAATTTCTGTTTGCTACCGGCATTGAATGCTCTTACCCGCAAACCAAGAACGGCCGCCGCGATCTTCTGGCGGAATGCCGCCACTACCAATGCTGGCGCGAAGACTTTGAACTGGTGCGCGAGCTTGGGTTGAAATACCTGCGCTACGGCTTGCCTTATTATTCAATGCACTTAGGGCCGGGCCGCTACGATTGGGAATTTGCCGATCAGGTCATGCCGGCATTGCAAAGAAGAAGTATAGTGCCGATTCTGGACCTTCTGCATTTTGGCGTGCCGGACTGGCTTGGCAATCTGCAAAATCCTGAACTGCCTCTTCACTTTGCCGATTATGCCGAAGCGTTCGTGCAGCGCTACCCGTGGGTTCGCTTTTATACGCCGGTCAATGAAATCTACGTTTGCGCCAAATTCAGCGCGCTGGACGGTGTCTGGAACGAGCAGCAAAAAGATGACCGCGCTTTTGTGACGGCAGTGAAGCATCTGGTAGGGGCAAGCATTCTGGCTGCCCAGCGAATTGCCCGGCACCGTCCGGATGCCGTGTTTGTGCAAAGCGAATCAGCCGAATATACGCACGACATGCGGGCCACCCCTGACCAGCGGCTCAATCTGCAAAACAACCTGCGTTTTCTGCCGCTCGATCTGCTTTACGCGCACCCGCCCGATACAAACACCACTCTCTATTGCCTGGATAACGGCCTAACACGCGATGAATTGAGTTGGTTTCTCGCCGGCAAGCCGCCCGGCCATCAAATTATGGGCAACGACTACTACGGGCGCAACGAGCGCATGCTGCTGCCGGATGGATCAACCATTCAAGGCGAGGACCTGATGGGCTGGTACGGCATCACGAAAGGCTACTACCAGCGCTACTTCCGGCCTGTGATGCATACGGAAACCAACGTCATGGTGGCCGAAGAAGCCCCGCGCTGGCTTTGGAAGCAGTTTCAAAACGTGCTTCGCATGAGGGGCGACGGCATCCCGGTAGTCGGCTTCACTTGGTATAGCCTGACCGATCAGATTGATTGGGATATCGGCTTGTCTGAAAAACGCGGCACCGTCAACGAGTGCGGTTTATATGACTTGAACCGTAAACCAAGGCCCGTTGCCGAAGCCTACCGGATGCTGTTGCGTGAATACGGGCGCATGAGTTTGGTGGCGCACGCCGAAATGTTTGCGCTGTATGACGGGCCGGCGCGCTTGAAAGCGGAAGTGTGAAGTTTAGTTGTCTTAAGCACATCCTTTGCGTTTCCACCGCGTCATTGATACTGGCGCTTTCTGCTCAATGCCAGGCCCTGATCGACTACCATCAGCATCTCTTGATGCCGACCGGAAATTCTTCTCCATCCTTCACTGCGCCGGACCTGATCAAGCTGCTTGATGCGGCAAAAATTCATCGTGCGTTGGTGTTATCAATGGCTTATCGGTACGGCAATCCCAACAATCCGCCGGTTGAAGATGAATACACCCGCGTGAAAGCCGAAAACGATTGGGTCAGCCGACAAGTCGCGCTGTATCCTGATCGCCTGCGCGGCTTCTGCGGCGTTGACCCGCTCAAAGAATACGCGCTGCAGGAACTGGAGCGCTGCGCGAAAGATCCTTATCTGCATTACGGCGTTAAGATGCACTTCGGCAACTCCGATGTTGATCTGGACAATCCACAGCACGTGCAACAACTGCGCCAAGTCTGCCAAACCGCCGGCAAGCATAAAATGGCAATCGTTGTTCACCTGCATTCCTCGGTCACGCGGCATCGGCCATACGGCGCAAAAGAAGCGCAAATTTTCCTGGACGAAGTGCTTCCTTCCGCTGTAAACATTCCGGTTCAGATAGCGCACTTGGCCGGTTCCGGCGGCTACGACGACCCTGGTGTTGACGAAGCACTGAATGTATTTATTGAAGCAATCACGAAGCAGGATGCGCGTATGAAGCTCATTTACTTTGACGCTACCAGCGTCGCCGGTTTAGGAAACTGGAAAAACAAAAAAGACCTGATCGCGCAGCGAATCCGGCAGATCGGCGTCAATCGTGTTCTCTTCGGCTCCGATGGAGCATTTGGCGCAGGCACTACGCCCGGCAAAGCTTGGGCGGACTTCCGCAGCTTGCCTTTGTCGGAAGCGGAATTCCAAATCATCGAAAACAACATCACGCCTTACATGCTTACCCCGTGACTTCCAGGCCGCCTGTCGCTCCATACACCTCACCCGTCACATAACTGGATTCCTGCGAAGCGAGCAGCACATACAACGGCGCCATTTCCACCGGCTGCCCGGGCCGCTTCATCGGAGTTTCAGCGCCGAAGTCCGGAATTTTTTCTGAAGGCTGGCCGCCGGAAGGCTGCAATGGTGTCCACACCGGGCCAGGCGCTACGCAGTTGACGCGAATGCCTTGTTCAATCACCTGCTTGGCCAGTGCGCGCGTAAAAGCCAGAATGGCGGCCTTAGTAGGCGCGTAATCCAGCAGCGAAGGGCTAGGATGCGTCGCTTGGATCGAAGCTGTCGTAATAATTGTTCCGCCCGGCGGCATTAATGGCAGGGCGGCCTTCACCGTCCAGAACAGCGAAAACACGTTGGTGCGGTAAGTTTGTTCAAGCTGCTCCGTGGAAACATCAGCAATTTTGCCGGCGGCATGTTGCTTGCCCGCAACGCAGGCGAGAATATCCAATCCGCCGAGTTTTTCATGCGCTTCGGCCACCATCTTGTAATTGAAATTTTCATCCTGAAGATCGCCCGGAATAGCAACCGCCTTGCGTCCGGCGGCTTCAATCAGCTTAATTGTTTCCTGCGCATCTTGTTCTTCACTCGGCAGGTAACAGATAGCCACAGCCGCGCCTTCGCGCGCAAAAGCAATAGCGGCCGCTTTGCCGATACCGGAATCACCGCCGGTCACAAGCGCTTTACGATTGGGCAGCCTGCCAGACCCCTTGTAGCTTGTCTCACCGTAGTCAGGCTTAGGCGTCATCTTACTTTCAAGCCCTGGCGCGGACTGCGGTTGAGAGTCAAATTTAGGTTGCGGATATTGCTTGGTCGGGTCCTGCAAAGTGTATAGATCGTTAGCCATATTGTTCTCTCCATGAAACTATCGCCGGTATTCGGCGATGCTCAACCGGTAAGACGCAATCATGGACACAGTTGCATCCAGAAACTATGCTGGGCCAAGCTGCTTAACACGGAATGGCAATCCCTACACCCACTCCCCCTTGCGCATCAACGCTTCCGCATTCCCTTCTGCCGTAATCCCATCCACATCCACTTCACCGGAGCCGATCATCCAATCCACGTGAATCAAACTGTTGTTTGCGCCTTGGCTTGCCAGTTTTTCCGGGCTCAGCGTGTCGCCATTACGGATGCAGGTGCTATAAGCCTGCCCTAGCGCAATATGGCTTGATGCATTCTCATCGAAAAGCGTATTCCAGAATAAAAGTCCGCTTTTGGCAATCGGGGAAGAATGCGGCACTAGCGCCACTTCGCCCAATCGCCGCGCGCCCTCATCAGTTTCAATCATGCGCTGCAATACCGCTTCGCCGGTTCTGGCCGATGCGTTCACAATGCGCCCGCCTTCAAACCGAACCTCGATGTTTTCAATTAGCGTGCCCTGGTAGGAAAGCGGTTTGCTGCTTCTCACCGTGCCATCCACCCGGTTCTTATGCGGCGTTGTGAATACTTCTTCCGTAGGCATATTAGGAATGCAGGGCAATCCGTTTCCGGCGGTTGTGCCGCCGCCCATCCAAAGATGGTCATCTGCCAGTCCTACCCGCAGGTCCGTGCCGGGTCCGCGAAAATGCAAGGCGGAGAATCGTTTGTTGTTCAACAACTCCGCTCGCGCTCGCAGATGATTGTCATGAGTTCGCCACGCTCCTACCGGGTCAGGCTCATTGATGCGGGTCGCCGCAAAAATCGCTTCCCACAGCTTGGCAACCGCCGTTTCCTCGTCGTCTTCCGGGAACACATTCCGCGCCCAGGTCGGCGTGGCGCTCGGCACAATCGTCCAATTGATTTCATGCCGGGTAATCAAATCAAGCGCGGGCCTGCTTGCCTTCGATAAAGCCAGGTTCGCGCGCGCCACTTTGCCCGGATCTTCTTTAGCCAGCAGCGCCGGATTTGCGCCCGCAATCGCCAGCCGGGCCGCTCCGCTGCGGAACGCGTTTGCTATTCCGTCATGTAGCCACTGCGCTGCCCGGTCGAAACTCTCGTCCGGCGCATAATGAAAGCGCATCAACGTCGCTTCTTCATCGGTGAAAAGCACGGTCACAAGCGCCGCCCCGGCTTTGTAAGCCTGCTCGGTGATGCGTCGCGCCAATGGCAGCGCGTCCAGCGGAGCAGTCATTACCAGTTCCTGCCCGCGCTCCAGTCCCAAACCGACGCGCACGGCCACTTCCGCCAGCCGATCCAGTTTGTTTTCCGATTGATTTGCGTCCAGCAGACCGGCGCTGCCCATGCCTGTTTTGTTCTCGCTGTTCATTGTTTACCTAAGCCCTTCGTACTATTATGTTGTGAACGCTCCATCGTTTCTTGTTTTAGTGCTAGCGTTATTGTCAAGCTGCCGGAATTCCCGCCCTCCGCAACAACTGTTTCCAGAGCGTGTAGCTGATAACTGGTCGCGTCAACAGCTTCAACCGGTTTCTCAATCCCAACTCATCCCTCATGCTGTCAGCGGATCGCAAGCTGACTACAGAGATCACGATCACATCAGCGTGGTTATCTACCAAATGGGTTCCGAGTCTTCCGCCTTTGAAGCCGTGCAAACTTGGAAGACCGCGCCTGGAAAATCCGTCACCTGGAAGCACAATCTGCTTATCGTTTTTTCTTTTAACGACATCAGCTCCTTAAAAACGTTCAGCAAAAATTTTCTCGACCAACTATAAGCATGCTCACTTGATCTGCCGTTCCGCTTTTTCCAGATTCGGCAGAAACCCGGTTAGCAGCCCAATAATCGGCAAAAACGAGCAGACCTGGTACACGAAGTTGATATTAGTCGCGTCGGCCAGCTTGCCCAATAACGCCGCGCCCACTCCGCCCATGCCGAACGCAAACCCGAAAAACAAACCGGAAATCATTCCCACTTTGCCCGGAACCAGTTCCTGCGCGTAAACCAGAATCGCGGAAAACGCGGAAGCGAGGATCAGTCCGATAACCACGCTCAAAAAGCCGGTCCAGAACAGATTCGCGTAAGGCAGCAACAACGTAAACGGCAGTACGCCCAGAATCGAAACCCAGATCACATATTTACGGCCAATGCGGTCGCCAATCGGTCCGCCTAGAATTGTTCCTGCTGCTACCGCGCCGAGAAAAACAAACAAGTGTATCTGTGAACTCTGCACCGACACATGAAACTTATGGATCAGGTAAAACGTGTAATAGCTGGTCAGACTCGCCAGGTAAAAATATTTTGAAAAAACCAGCGCAATCAGAATCACAATTGAAGTTGTAATCTGTTTCGATGAAAGCGCCAGGCGGCCTTCGGTCCTACCCGCCTGTTTTGTTGTTGTGCTTCTGTACCCCTTGTACCATCTGCCGATGCCGGTTAACAACCCAATCGCCAACAGCGCGGCCAGCGAAAACCAGGCAATGCTGCCTTGTCCTCTGGGAAGCACAATGTAAGCGGCTAGTAAAGGACCTAGTGACGACCCGGCATTACCGCCCACCTGAAAAACCGATTGCGCCAAACCATGCTGCCCGCCGGAAGCAAGCCGCGCCACCCGCGACGATTCAGGATGAAACACTGCCGACCCGATGCCCACCAGCACCGCGGAAATCAGTAACAAGGTAAAATTGGAAGCAACTGATAACAGAATCAGTCCGATCAGCGTGAATCCCATGCCGACCGGCAGTGAATACGGCATGGGGCGGCGGTCCGTGTAAAGCCCTACAAACGGCTGCAACAGCGACGCGGTTAACTGATAACACAACGTAATCAACCCGATCTGCCCGAAATCGAGATGAAACGATGCTTTTAAAATCGGGTAAATCGCCGGCAGCAGCGATTGCACCATGTCGTTCAACAGATGGCAGAAGCTGATCACCGCCAGAATGTTCAACAAGATCGTCTGCCCCAGGCTGGCTGCGCTTTGTTCGATATCTACGGCGGCGTTTGTTTTCATCGGAACTTGGAAAAACCGGCTCTCTTATTTAAGATTATCCGTTCCGATATTCTTCCTTTATTTCCGATACCGGAGCGGACTGCTGCCGGAAGGCCATGTTCAACAACGGCGGAGCAATCATGGTGGTTGCCAAAGCCATAAACACCACAATGGCGTAAACGCTCTGCTCCACCACATGCAGCGCCAACCCGATCTGCGCCACCACCATGCCCACTTCCCCGCGCGGCACCATGCCGGTTCCCACCCGCATCATGTCCTGGAATCCCAGCCGAGCCGCTCCCAAGCCTGCGCCTAGCAGCTTCGAGATCACTGCGGCAACAATAATCACTAGCGTAAGCAGAAGCGTTTCTTTGTGGGCCACCGCCTGGAAATCAATGTTCAAGCCGATGCCCACCAGAAAGAAAGGAGTCAAAAACTCCGCCACGCCGTATGACAACACATGCACCCGTTCATTGACCGTTTCTGATAAAGCCATTCCGCCCAGAAACGCGCCGATAATCGCCGCCACTCCTACCTTTACTGCTATAACGGAAAGCGCGAACAAAACTACCACGGCAAAATCAAACTGGGTTTCGCTTAAATTAACATTCTGTTCAATGTGCGGCACCACGCGCTTAGCTGTGTGGCTGCCTAACGTGGCAACCAGCAGCGTAAAGCCGATAGCAACTGCTGCGGTTGTGCTTAAAGCCCACCAGTTGATCTGGCCTTCCGCAACGCTCGTTACCACCGCTAAAGCAAGCAAGCCCAGAACATCATCAATCACCGCCGCAGCCAGAATAATTTTGCTGGCTTTTTGATCAAGCAGTCCTTTGGCCGACAGCACTTGGGCCGTAATGCCTACGCTCGTCGCCACCATCGCCGCTCCCACAAACAAAGCTTCAATGCTCGATTTGCCGAACAAAAGCAGAATCAGCCATCCTGCCGCAAACGGCACTACTACGCCAAAAATCGCCACCGCCAGCGCCGTTCCACCCACCTGAAATAACTCGGACGATTTCACTTCCAGCCCCACCCGGAACAGAAGAAAAATCACTCCTAAATCAGCCAGCGCGTGCAGTAAAACATTCGGTTCAATCCAGTTCAACAGATGAGGCCCGATAACAACCCCGGCTAAAATCTCCCCCACAATCCCCGGCTGGCCGATCCGCTCAAAAATCGCGGAAAAAACTTTAGCCGAGCCAAACACAATCAGCATCGAAAGCGGCAGCGCAATCGCGTTGGCTTGCGCAGCATTATTGACAAAGCTAAACAGGCTAATGCCTTGAAACATTTCTATTTCTAGATTCGTAATTGATGCATATCAGCACAGGAAAGCGAGAGTAGCTGGATAAAACCTGCTGCCCATTCACCCGTAAGCTGACCTGTATTCTATTGGTAAAGTTGTATCTGATTGAGAGCTATGCTAAACACAGCAGAGGATGTGTTTATGTTTATCAGCTCTGTCGCCGCAGAACTGTAGAACTGGTGGTGTATACAAACGCTAACGGCGGTGTTCGGCTGGATCTGTTTGGCACACTTTATAGCAGGGGTGGATTTTATGCTTCCTTGCAGGCCCCCAGGACGGCACGTGCGGTCTTAGCGTCCGAGGCGCGCGCAATCATTGCCGCGCCTGCCAGCATGCAGATCTTCCTAGTGGCGGCTATGCGGTTTTCTTCGGCCGTTCCATCTCCCGCCTGAGCCAGCTTATCGATAGCACGTCCAAACCCATCGGCAAACGCGCTCCTCACAGAACTGGTAGAACGCGCCACATCCATACTGAGGGCTGCAATGGGACAGCCTAGCTCCGGGTGCTTCAGGTGACCGTCGGAAAGATAATATTCGTAATATTGCTCCGAACCCTTCTCGGGCCCTAGGGCCCGATGAAACTCTTCAATCATATTGACAACTTCGCTGAAGGCATCTTCAAGAGCCGCGCTCACAAGCGATTCTTTTGAATCGAAGTGCCGATAAAAGCCTCCATGAGTCAGGCCGGCCTTCTTCATGACATCGTTCACGCTTGTTGTTTCGATCCCGCCTTTCCGCATCAGGCGCGAGGCGCCTTTGACGATCCGTTGATGGCTTTGGTCCATTTCCGCTTGCGAAACACGCATCTTTGTACTCCCAAACAGAATCTGTCAGAAAATTGCTTGACTCTTTAGAGGATACCTGTCATCTTTATAGATGTCAATCGTCATCTAAGTATGGAGAGAACATGCTGAGTAAGAACATCCTGATTACCGCCGCTACTGGATTAACCGGCAGTGCAGCAGCGAGAAAACTGATAGAGAAAGGTCATTCAGTAAGGGTCCTCGCGCACCGCGAAGACCACCGGTCGCGTGCCCTGCAAAGTTTGGGCGCGGAGGTTGTCTTTGGCGACCTCGACGACTTTTCTGCTGTGAAGGCTGCGCTCCAAGGAATTAAGCGCGCTTACTTTTGTTATCCGATCACAAAAGGTCTGGTCCAGGCTACGGCGCAATTCGGTCAGGCGGCAAAGGAGAGCGGGATCGAGGCGATTGTCAATATGTCGCAGAAGATTGCCCGCGAGGATGCGGCCAGCCATGCCTCCTTTGAACATTGGCTTTCCGAACGCGTCCTTGACTGGACTGGTCTTGCTGTCACGCATTTACGGCCACCCTTTTTCACTGAGTGGATGCTGATGTTTTCGCCCATGATACGGGAGGGCCAAGTATACGCGCCTTTCAGCAGAGGCAAAACAGCCTTCATCACCGCCGAGGATCAGGGCCGCGTCATCGCGGCAATTCTGGAAGATCCTGTAGCTCATCAGGGTCAGACCTACCTTATCTGCGGCCCGGAAGAGCTGAGTTTCCAGGAGGCTGTGGAGAAGGCCGGTCAAGCGCTTGCCAAACCGATTACTTATCACGTCGTGCCGTTTGCCGTCATGCGCGACCACATTGCGGCAAACAGTATCCGATCCGGTCAAAACAACGCACTCAGCGGCTATGGCGAATCGAGCCAGCCGAACGGGCCGGGCGAGCCGCACCTTTTCCAGCATTTGCAGGCAGCGCATCAGGATTTCGAGAATGGCTTGTTTCGCGGCATGAATGATGATGTTGAGAGAATCACCGGCATCCCTCCTATGAGCGTGGAACAGTTCACAGCCGCCCACCGCGCAGCATTCGTCTAAAGGCTCACACCACAAGGAGAATAGTATGACTAAACCAAAGATTTTAGTGACAGGTGCAACGGGCAAGACGGGTGCGACGTTAGTAGCGGAACTGCGTAAGCACGAATGGCCCGTACGGGCGATGGTCAGCCGCGAAGACGGTCGGAGCGCCAGTCTACAAAAGTTGGGCGCGGAGATCGTCGTCGCCGATATGTATGACCCGGAACAGCTTTTTGCGGCTGCCAAAGGCACGCAACGAGCTTATTATCTGCCGCTCATGCGCCCCTATATGATTCAAGCTGCGGCAGCGTTCGCCATCGCAGCTCGGGAAGCGAAGCTGGAATCCATTCTTCAAATGAGCCAGTGGACGTCGAGCGCTTCGCATCCTACCGTGATGACGAGGCAAACTTGGTTAGTCGATCGCGTATTTGCCATGATCCCCGGCGTGGCGCATATCATCTTCAATCCCGGAATGTTCGCCGATAACTTCCTTCGCGTCGTTGATTTCGCCGCATTGCTTGGCATATTCCCGACACTCATGGGTAACAGCAGGTGCGCGCCCATTTCCAATGAAGATATGGCGCGATCCGCCGGAGCCCTGCTGATGGATGATCCGGCGAAGCATGCCGGCAAGAGCTATCGCCCGACAGGCACGGAACTGCTCGCCGGCAAGGATATGGCAAAGATTATCGCCAAAGTCGTAGGTCATGGCGTAATCCCGGTGAATCTGCCGACATGGATGTTCCGCAAAGTAGCGCGCCTGCAAAAGATTGATCCATTCCAGATTTACGTCCTGCTTAAATATGTTGAGGACAACAAGCAGGGCGCCTTCTCCTATGAGGGAGGTGTCACGCGAGTGATGCAAGAACTCACTGGCCGCCCTGCGGAAAGTTTTGAGACCACGGCGCGACGGTATGCAGCGCTGCCTTCTGCGCGACAAACCTTTGCGAATCGCTTCAAGGCTTTCCTCAACTTTAATATCACGCCCTTTTATCCCGGCCACAACATCGATGCATACGAGCGCAAGCTGGAACTTCCCTTTCCATCGAAGCCGCTTCAATGTATGGAAGATGAGGGCTGGAAGAAGTCGCATGCCGAGCAGATGGCCTTGCAGGGTATAGCACCGGCAGTAGCTGGAATCGGGCAAACCAGTAGAACAAGCCAATCGAGCGTACTACCTGCCGCTGTTCGTTTGTAAGGTACGGAAAAAGGAGAACGATCATGTCGACCGCTATCTCACAACGCATTCAGGAAAACTACGCCATTGAAGCAATCGGTGACCGAGTTCAACAGGCACTGGAGATGGCTGGCTTGGGTACTGGGCCGCTGCAATGGAGCGATCTGGCGCCCTTCGATCAATTTCATGTGCGCGGGCTTGAGGCCACTGAGGAATTGGCGAAAGACCTGCAACTCAAGAACGGCCAAACCGTGCTGGACGTGGGCAGTGGATTGGGCGGCCCCGCCCGCCATCTCGCGGCTGTGCATAAAGTACACGTAACCGGCATCGACCTGATGTCAGATTTCATCGAAATTTCCAATTACCTTTCTAAGCGGGCCAGCTTGAAGGACAAGCTCATTTTTACTCAGGCTGATGCGACCGAGTTGTCATTCCCGAACGAAGCGTTCGAGGTAGTTTGGACGCAGCACGTCGCCATGAATATTCAAAACAAGGCAAAGCTTTACAAAAGCCTTCATCGTGTGCTGAAAAGGAGCGGAAAACTGGCAATTTATGACGCAGTTCAGGGAAACGATCAACCCGTCCTTTATCCGACTCCCTGGGCGCGGGATCAAGGAGTCAGCTTTATTGCCACCGAAAGCCGAATGAAAGACGCGCTCACCGAAGCCGGATTCAAAAATTTATCCGTTATTGACAAAACAGATAGTGCGGCGCAATGGTTTCGTGACCTGCAACAGCAGCAGTCTCAGAAAACGCCGGAACCGCTCAGCCCCCTCTTTATCCTTGGGCCTGAGATGGGGCAAGCGATCGCCAATTTCGCCAAAAATATTCTGGAGGGTCGGATTCGCGTCCTCCAGGTCATTGCTGACAAAGCATAAAGAACACTCACGAAAGACAGAACAAAATGAACGCCGAAACGCATGAACTGAGTAACCTCCTGCTTCCCGAACTTGGCAAGACTCGTCGCACTCTGGAGCATATGCCCGGCAAAGTTTCGGGACGTCTCATCGTGCGCGGAACGCGCATTGTTGCGGAGACTATTGTTCAGGGCTACAAGCTTGGCGAAAGCGTTGAAAATATTCAGGAGGGCTTCCCTGCCTTTTCCAAAACTCAAATCACGCGCTTGATCGAATTTGCCCAACACTCCCGGTGTGAACAGTCATAGCCGTGTTTTGCTCGCTGGGAATCTTGACCATTGATTAGCTCATCATCAAACACCGCATCACAGCATCACAGCGGTTTCTATGTTATTGACAGAAATTACACCTGGATCGTTTCAAGAAGCAGAGTGCGACGGATTCACCCGTAAGCTGACATAATTCAAAGTAGGATCACTAGCAATGGCATCTACCTTTGTCACTCACCGGCTTCCGGTTGCGCGAACTGCGGAATCTTCGGTTTCCTGGTACATCTGGTGTTCCGTCCTGGCTGTTACTTCCGCAGTTGTAGGCGGGCATTGGGACATTTCCTGGCATCGATCCATTGGCCGCGATACGTTTTTAACTCCCGCCCACATTGCCATCTATCTATGTGGCGTGCTGGCGGCCATCTCCTGCGGATACTCCATCTTAGGTAGCACTTTCAGTCGCAACCCGGCCGTGAATGCCCGATCCGTTCACATCTGGGGCTTTCGCGGTCCGCTCGGCGCGTTCATTGCCTCATGGGGCGGCATCGCCATGCTCACCTCCGCTCCGTTTGACGATTGGTGGCACAGCGCGTATGGTCTTGATGTCAAAATCGTCAGCCCGCCGCACGTTGTTTTATTCGCTGGCGTTATCGCGGTCACAATCGGCAGCCTGATACTCACGCTAGGCGAAATGAATCTTGCCCGCGGCCGGTCTCGCCAAATTCTGGAATGGCTGTTCCTGTATCTGGGCGCGCAAACTCTGCTCATCTTTCAAACGCTCCTGCTGGAGTTCACAACTCGTCCGCTGTTGCACAGTTCCTTGCCGTATCGGATAGAAGCGATCTTCACACCCTTTGTTTTAGCCGCTGTAGCCAGAGCTTCCCGCCATCGGTTTGCGGCCACCCTGGTTGCCGGCTATTACATGCTGTTCGTGATTGCGGAAATTCTGATTCTGCCGTTATTTCCTGCCGAGCCGAAGCTTGGCCCTGTGTTCCACCCCATTACTCAATTCATTCCTTCACAGTTCCCGATTCTTTTGGTGGTGCCTGCTTTGGCGCTTGATCTGTTCTGGAACAAAACCAAAGGAAAGCGGATCACCATAGCTCTGGTTAGCGGGTTCTTATTTACTGGCTTGCTGCTGGCGGCACAATGGCCGTTCGCTTCCTTTCTGCAAAGCCCTGCGGCACGAAACGCTTTCTTCGGCTCCATGTATCTGACTTACGCCACTCGTCCTGATTCTGTGTATGCGTTGTATCGGTTTTCGCAACTTGATGCTGGTGCTGAATTTTGGATCAACATGGGTTGGGCGGTTGTGTTCGCATTCCTCAGTACATCAATCGGTTTCATCTGGGGTAACTGGATGAAAGAAGTAAAGCGGTAATATGCGGTTTCTTCTTTGTTTTTTGTTGATGTGGTTTGAAGCGTTCGCGCTTTCTGCCCATATCGGCAGCCCCGATTCTTATCTCGATGCCAAAGCCGGTCCTTATCAGTTATTTATCACTGTGCAGCCTCCGGCAGTGATTCCGGGCGTGGCGCAATTGGAAGTGCGGGTGGAATCGCTTGGGGTGCATCAAATTCGCGCTGCCCCGCTCGGCATGACCGGCCCGAGCGCCAAATACGCGCCGGTTCCCGATTCACTGCAACGCTCTAAAGACGACAATCAATATTTCACTGGTTCTTTATGGCTCATGACCACTGGTTCGGCCCAGATCCGCTTCATCGTGGATGGCGATCAAGGGCAAGGCATTGTTTCTCTTCCCTTGCCTGCCATTGCTCAGCGCACGAAAACCATGCAAACCAGCTTGGCCGTGCTGCTCTTCAGCCTGATGTCGTTTCTGGTTCTAGGATTAGTGGCGATCTCCGGCGCGGCTGTCCGCGAAGCCGAACTCGACCCCGGTGAAGTTCCTCCGCCGCAAAGAATCAATCGTTCGCGCCTAGTCATGGCCTGCGTGTTTCTGCTGCTTGTCGGCGTAATCTGGTTCGGCAACAAATGGTGGAACAGCGAGGCCGGCGATTACGGCAAAAAGATCTACAAGCCGCTTCAGATGAAGGCGCGTTTCACGCAGCCCAACCTGCTTTCTCTCCGCATCAGTGACCCTGGCTGGCAGATATGGCGCAAAACCGACGACTTGGTTCCCGACCACAATCATTTGATGCACCTTTACGTCATCCGCGACAACAGCATGGATCTAGTGTTTCATCTACACCCGGAAATGAAAGGCTCACAACAATTCGAGCTTTCATTGCCTGATCTGCCTGCTGGCCGCTATCGCTTATATGCGGATGTAGTTCATGAAGACGGCTTCCCGGAAACCATGACCACCGGCATCACCTTGCCTGCCGTCACTAAGAGCGCTCCTTTGGTAGGCGATGATGCGGAAGCAAAAGCCTCGCCAGTCAATCAGGCACAAGCAACTACTACCAGTTTCGTTCTGCCTGATGGCTACCGCATGATCTGGGAGAACGCTGCCAGCTTGCAAGCCAAAAAGCCGCAGTTGTTCCGTTTTAAACTGCTGGACCCGAATGGGAGAAAGCCGCAAGATATGGGCTTCTATATGGGCATGTTAGGCCATGCGGCATTCGTGAAAACTGATCATTCGGTATTCGCCCATATTCACCCGAACGGCTCGGTAGCGATGGCGGCATTCATGATGACCGAGCAATCAAAAACTTCGGACGCTGGCATGGAAGGCATGAACCATTCGGAACCAGCCCACCTGCCGAACGAAGTCGGTTTTCCCTATGGGTTTCCCACTGGAGGTCATTACCGTATCATCGTGCAGATGAAACACGGACAAACAGTGGAAACCGGCGTATTCGATGCGATGGTGAAGTTTTAGATACGCTGTGGGAGTAAAAGGGGCAGATCTGGTCCACCCCTTTAGAACTTAATGAAAGCTTCGCACCGCTTCCGCTTCATCATCAAAGGCTTCAAACACGGTGTAAAGCTTTGTGATCTGAAGCAGATCCTTCACTCGCTTGGATAAGCCCACCAGTTTTAAAGATCCGCCATGATTGGTCACGGTGGTAAAGCCGGAAACCAGTTCGCCGATGCCGGAACTGTCAATATAAGAAACCTCGGATAAGTTCAATAGCAGCTTCTTATCGCCTTTTGTGGATAAGTCCCGGATCAGTTCGCGAAAAGCGCTTGCTCCTTCGCCCAGAGTGATTCGTCCGGCAGCATCAATTACTGTGACATCTCCGACTTGGCGAGTTGTTAATTTAACACTCACATTTGCCTCCTTAGAAAACTATCTTGTATTTTTCACTGCTTATTTAAGCGCTTGGCGAGCCGAACTTCTGTGCCGCCTCCGGCCCGCGGGTGAAGATCAAACTCGTCCATAAAAGCACGAATTAATAGAATGCCACGCCCGGATTGCCGCATCAGATTTTCCGGCGCCAGCGGGTCCGGCAAAGACGT
Organism: uncultured Bryobacteraceae bacterium; assembly: GCA_964247975.1. Lineage (GTDB taxonomy): Bacteria > Acidobacteriota > Terriglobia > Bryobacterales > Bryobacteraceae > KBS-96. Next base: position 20,812 of record CAXTWH010000050.1, read on the forward strand.
TAAATCGAATCCCGTCCCTTCGTCGCCGATCGTGATCGCAATCTGGTCTTTCTGGGACGAAATGCCCAAATGTATCTTCTTGTGCGAACTGTAGCGGTTGCCATGAACCACAGCGTTTACCATGCATTCGCGAACAGCCATTCCAATCTGATGCTGGTCGTCCTCATCGAATCCAATCTGTTGGGCAGCCTTCAACACAATACCTTCGGCTGTGTCCACGCTGCTTAACGTGGAATCCAGTTCCTTTTGCAAAAGATTTTCTTCGCCTTCGCGCTCGGGCATAAAATCGAATCGGTTGCTCTCGGCTGCTTGCTGAATGGTCACAATAAAATACCCTGCCGGGAAAGTCAAGGCTTAATAGGACTCTCGCCTAGCATACATGATCGCTAAAAGTTTGATCAGTTCTTCTTTTCAGTCAGCGTCGCTACAATTAAGAAAATGTCGGCGATTGCTGTGGCGGAAGATGTGCTCGCAAAATATGAGACCGTAATTGGCTTGGAAGTGCATGTTCAGCTAGGCACGCACACCAAAATCTTCTGCGGCTGCCCGGTGGAATTCGGCTCTGCGCCGAATACCAACGTTTGCCCGGTCTGCCTGGGTTTGCCGGGAGCCCTACCAGTACTAAGCAGGCAAGCCGTTGAGCGCGCCATTGGGGCGGCGCTGGCGCTGCACTGCCGCGTGAACCCGTTTTCCCGCTTCGCCCGGAAGAATTATTTCTATCCTGACCTGCCCAAAGGCTACCAGATTTCCCAGTACGATCAGCCGTTGGCTGAACATGGCTACTTGGACATTCTGGTGGACGGCAGCCAAAAGCGCATCGGCGTAACCCGCGTTCATATGGAGGACGATGCCGGTAAAAGCATTCACGACGGCTTTCGCGATTCCGACCGCTACACTTACGTGGACCTGAACCGTTCCGGCACGCCGCTAATTGAGATCGTCAGCGAGCCGGACATGCGAAGCTCCGACGAAGCTTACGCTTACCTGACGGAAATGAAGCAGGTGCTTCAATACATCGGCGTGTCGGATTGCGACATGGAAAAAGGCCAGTTACGCTGCGATGCGAACGTATCGGTGCGGCTGAAAGGCGCGCCCAAATTCGGCACCAAAGCGGAAGTCAAGAACCTGAATTCATTTCGTTTTTTGAAACTGGCTCTGGAGCACGAAGTTCTTCGGCAAATTGACCTGATTGAGTCCGGCGGCAAAGTCGCCCAGGAAACCCGGCTTTATAACGTGGAAACCGGCCAGACAGTCGGAATGCGCAGCAAGGAACACGCTCACGACTATCGCTATTTTCCTGAGCCTGATCTAGTTCCCTTGCGCGTCAGCCAATTATGGCTCGACCAGGTGAAAGCATCGCTGCCTGAACTTCCTCAAGATCGCCGCGATCGCTTCGTGGCCGAATATGGACTGCGCGAATACGATGCGCAAGTGTTAACGCTTACCCGCGCGACCGGCGATTATTTCGAGGAAGTAGCCCGCTTCAGCGGCGATGGCCGTGCTAGTGCTAATTGGGTCATTGGTGACCTGATGGGCCTTTTGAAAGCAGCAGGAAAGGAAATTACCGAATCGCCGGTAACTGCTGCAAACCTGGGCAACCTGGTGGCGCTTCTTTCTCGCGGCGAGTTGACCGGCAAGCTGGCGAAAGAAATCCTGCCGAAAATGTTTGAAACCGGCGATGCTCCACAAGCCATCATGGAGCGCGAAGGGTTAAAACAGATTTCCGATTCCGGAGCGCTTGAAAAGATTGTGGATGAAGTGCTTGCCAATAATCCAAAGCAAGTCGAGCAGTACAAGAGCGGCAAAACCGCAGTGGTTGGTTTTTTGGTCGGGCAGGTAATGAAAGCGAGTCGTGGGCAGGCTAACCCTGGTTTGGTGAATGAGTTGTTAAAGGCAAAGCTGGGTTAATTCAAAGCTTTAGAATTAGTACAGCACGATCTGATCGCAAGAAGTCATAAATGCGGATGGCTTCACGTCGCAGAAGTTGCTCGATAATACGGGATGGGAAATCGCACTTTTCAAGGCGGACCACTTTCGGCGGCGGTCCAACTCGTTCAACCAGATAAACAAAATCCCGATCACTGCTGATTAAGCTAGCAATTCTGTGCTCTTGCGCCCATTTGAAAATTAACAAGTCGTCTGTACTGATCAAATCATGGTTGTAAACACTCTCCAAGCCGGGGAATAAATCTACAAGATTTCGAATGAGCTTAGGCGATAAATTTTGATCGAGCAGAATTCGCACAAAGATCAGACTGGATGGCCGAAGCGTTGATTCGTTATCTCAACCGCGAAAGCATAAACCGCGGCAAAATCTTCTTTCTCAAGCGCAGGATGCTCCTCAAGGATTTCTTGTTCCGTCATGCCATGTGAAAGCCAGCCAAGCACATCGTTCACTGTAATTCGCATGCCGCGGATGCAGGGCATTCCGTCACGTTTATTTGCCTCAATAGTAATCCGAGGGTGGATTGCCGGGATCATGATTTTAGAATAATCCACTGTTAGGGTTTAAGTATTCACCCTTCAAAGAGCCCGTTTGAATCCTTTTAACTGCGTAAACTCCGGCAGCTTGCTATGAGCAGAGTCATCTAACCGGCAAACCTGCACCGCTGAATTTCGATAAGGGCAAGGAAGATTTGTGAAAGCATTGCTCGGCAACAGAAGCCAGCTTACTTGGAGCGGTTTTAATCTTGCCGCGCGCATTTCATCCGTGGCTTGGTCTAAACCGAGTTGGGCTTGATTTTGAATGGTCCACATATCGGAAAGGGCCGGAGATAAAACAGCTACCCCTTCGTCCTTGTTGCTGCCCAGCACCGAACGTTCAGACATCGCGCGAAAACCTTCATGGCCTTCGCCCGCCAATTCCATCATGTCAGGATTGGCCGCAAAAAGGGCATCCTGGGGAGTGTGCAGCTTTACCCAAACAAACGCTTGGTGCCAGGAATTGGCTTCCACGCGCCAAGGAGCTTCGATATGAAGTGATTGGGAGTACTCAGCGCGCTGGGCAAAGTACATGGCCGCCATAGGCACAAGGGGAACCAATAGCAGAATGCGCAGCCTTCCGGAGGTGAACCTGCCGAGCCATCCGCCGATCATTACAATTCCAACCAAATAAATAAGTTGGTAAGCCCTTAACATTTGCAATCGCGCCAGCACGAAAGAACCCGACCGGTGTACAAACAAGAGATTGCAAATCAGCATCGTAGCGCCTACCAGAAAAGCGGTTTGGCAAAGACCGGTGATGCGGCAAGACTCGTTTTTAGTCCACACTAGCAGGAGAATCAGCAAGGGAGCAATCAACCCCAGCACCTCGTACCACTGCCACGTGGAAAGAAACAGGTAGGTGCGGCTCCAGATAACAGCGTGGTAATCATCGCTGGAAGGATGATACTGCGAGTACCACGCAACCCCTCCAGCGCAAAAAAGAAAAGTGGTGAAGCCGATCCATAGCGTTCGCCATCGTGATTGGGTAATCACAAGGTAAGCCGCTTGAAAGATCAACAGGTAAAAGCCCATGATGGGGTGCAAGGCTATTGTTAAAACTGTTAAGAGGCTGGCTTGCTTCCAAGCTCCCTTTAGCATTGCTGTTACTGAAAACAAGGAAAGAGGGGTTGTTAAGGATCGCGCGGTGATGAATGGATCCATAACAAAAATAGCCGTGCCTGCAATTGGAAGGGTAAAACAGGCAGCAGACAGCAGAACTGCCATAAACCGGGAAGTGCGTTCTAAAAAAAGCTGGCATGATAACTGATATATCGCCATTATGAAGGCAGCGATTGTCAGCAAATGTAGAAGAAACAGTATGATATCCACCGGCAAACGTGTCAGACTTACCAACCCCGCCACAAATGGCTCAAAAACTGAGTATTGTCCATGCACCTCAAGGTACGGTATGTCTGCTTTTGAGAACAAGAAAGGGTGAAGTATCCGTTTAATGCCGGCTACATAAATGGCTGCATCGTCAGCATAAGGATGGTAGCCATGCACCAGAACTACCAGAACGGAAAGAACAAAACCGGTGCCTACCAACTGAAAGTAGCGCTCTCGAAAGCCTGAAAATAACCAACGGCCCATGCTGCCGAAGTTACTAGTGCTGAGCGTGCTGATAGAAGTCGCCACTCAAGTTGAGACGGATAAGTTAGGAACAAGTTACTTTAGCTGCTACTAATTCTAGATAGGCAGATAGTAAATTTACTTAGAAACTGAGTAAAAATCTCAGCTTCCAGGATGGTATTCCCGCTCTGTATGGTTTTGTAGATTGGAGCGGTAAAAGTAAATTTCCCGCAGCTCACCTGTGCTGTAGCGTTTTGCTTCGTCGTTAAAGTGGCGTGAGGATGGATGTCCGCTTTCGCCGCCAGCAGTGACGGCTCTGGCCCGTACTTTGTCTCCGAATTCCACGACAGCGACAAAGCTGTTACCGCTGGTGCCGTACCATTTTTTTGTTCCCGGATAAGCATGTGCGCCAAAAGAGGCCAGCGAGCCCCAGACGGCCGATGTAAAGGGAACTGGCATGCTCGGCTTTGCATCGTTGAATGGCTGCACAATGTCGCTGGTAAGCCGTTGAAAACGGTTAATGCTGCCCCATTCCGTTTTCCAACTTCCGAAATCAGCATCGAGCTTATCGGACGCTTCCGCTAGCGCTTGCAGCAGTTGTTTTTCCGGGACACGCTTACCGATATAATCTTCAACCGACATTTCTGTTTCCGCATCGGCCAACACGCGCTTACGGATATTTTCACCCCAAAATACGGCAAGCGAAGTGGCGACCGAGTTCGCCGCCCAGCGCCGATTCCATTGGCGCAGGAGCGCAACCTGTTCGGTTAATTTAGTTTTCAAGGGATCGTCTGCTGAAGCCTCGTTCCAAGCTTTGACCAAAGCCGGAATCGGCTTTTCAAACCAGGGAAGATAGCTATCATAGGCCGCAGCCATCAAGGTATCGAGAGTGAAATCTTTTGTGTCGTGAAGAAGCCTGATTGCGTGCAGGCCACGGGCGGATTCAGTTCCGGTTTCCACATACGCCGGATAGTTTTCTTTTTTCAAGCTGTCTGCGCCGGCGCCGGACCAGGGCCAGTTGTTAACGTTATACAACCAGCCGCTTTTCGGATTCAGAAGTTGAGGCGTTTCATCTACTGAAAGCAGCCCCTGCCATTCGGTTGCCTGATTGCTGCCATCCACCGGCTTGGTCCAATCAAAACTGGTGTCGCGCCGGGGAATAAAATTACCGTGAAAATACGCAATGTCCCCATCGGCATCGGCAAAGATAGTGTTATTTGAGGAATTTGCCTGCAACTCCATTGTTTTCCGATAAGATTTGTAATCGCGCGCTTTGGTGCGCAGATAAGATTGCATTAGGGCTTTGATCGGCTCCTGCATGAGCCGGATGCTGACCCATCTGCCGTTTTCTTCGCGGATCACGGGGCCGTGCTGAGTGCGATAAACAGTGAACTTCTTTTCAGCCATGCCGTGGTCTGTTTTATAGGGCACGATAATTTCTTCGGCGGTGACGGGCCGCTTTTCATTTCCATACTGGTAGAAGAAACGATTGCCTTGTTTCTGCATCGTTTCCAAGTATTCGTCAACGGCATCCACGCCGCTGGAGGTATGCATCCAGCCAACGCGATCATTGAAACCTTGATAGATGAAGAATTGGCCCCAGGTGACGGCTCCGTAAGCATTTAATCCTTCATCGCTCGTCATTTGCAGTTCGGATCGGAAGAAGAAAGACGTGTGCGGATTAATCAGCAGCAGCGCGTGATGCGAGGCGGTGTTTGCAGGGGCAATGGCGATGCCGTTTGACCCGCCAGGTTCAGTTTCTTTGAAAACTGCGTGATTCGCCGCAAGATTATGGCCATAGAATTGTTGAAGCTTATTCAAGTCCACACGCTCAATGTCACCGCCAATGCTGCCTTCGGTGAAACTTAAGGCCATCCACGGCTCGAAATGCGCGATCACTCGCGGCTTCACTTCCGGGTGTTTCAGAAGGTAATAATTTAAGCCATCAGCGAAGGAGTTCATCAGTGTTTTCAGCCAGGCCGGACTTGCCGCATATTGTTCCTTTAGCGTGTTCCGGTTGATGAAAAGCTTCATTCGCAGATCCTGGTAGATTTTTGACTCGCCTTCGGCTTCCGCTAAGCGTCCCATCGCATTCAGGTAATTGGTTTCAACGCGGTTGAAGTCATCTTCGGCTTGGGCGTAGATCATGCCGAAAACCGCATCGGCATCGGTTTTGCCGTAAACATGGGCAATGCCCCAGTCATCGCGCGTGATCGTGACGCGCCGGGCTTGTTGCGCCCAGCGCGCGGACTCCGAGGCATTTTGAGTTTGGAAGCCGAAACAGGCCGAGGCAACTGAAAACAGGAGAAGAAACTTGGTAATACCGCTTTTCTTCTGCCTTATCCTGTTCGCTTGTGGCGCTCGGTATATACATCTAAAAACACGGTTCGTGGTGCCAGAAGCCATGAATCAGAGTAACCCAAACTGGCCGCTCCATCTGGTTCATGCGCGAAAAGCTTCTGATTGTTCTTAAATGCGGCAATACTACACTAAAGCCTTCAAGGTGGCGACGATTTCTTCCATAGTGCTGGCTTGCATTTTCAGTTCCGCGCTTGAAGCCGCGCTTTCCTCTGCCATGGCTGCCGACTGCTGAGTAGTCGATTCAATGTGGTGGAGTGACTTCGCAATCTGATCAATGCTGCCTGTCTGGTTCTGCGCGCCCAAGTGTATCTGCTGCACCAGGCTTTTTACCTTAAGCGCTCTCGCCGCCATATCTCGCACGGAAAGTGCGGCTTCATCGAGCCGTTTCTTTCCCGTTCTGGCGTTCTCCACCGATTCTTCTATCGATTTGGCAATATCCTTGGCGGCTGAAGCGCACCGTCCCGCTAAGTTCCTGACTTCATCCGCGACCACTGCAAAACCCCTACCTGTTTCTCCGGCGCGTGCCGCTTCCACTGCCGCATTCAAAGCAAGAATATTGGTTTGGAACGCGATGCTGTCAATCACTTTAATGATATGCCCGATGCGTTCGCTGGAATCTGTAATTTCTCTCATGCTGGCTAAAGTTCCATCCAGTTTCCTGTTTGTTTCGCTCACAATAGCTTCAGTATCGAGCATCAAAGCGGCGGCTGCCTCACAGCTTTGGGCGTTTTGGCGGCTGGTTGCAGTGACTTCTTCACCGGACGACGAAGTCTGCTCAAGAGCTGCTGCCTGCTGGCTTGCAGTCTCTGCGAGATGATTGCTAGCTGAAAGCACTTCGTTTGAAGCGCTGGATACCTGATGCGCTGTTTCACGCAGTTGCAGCGCCGCGGCTGTTAACGTTCGAGTGATATTACGAACCATCAGGGTTCCTAACGCCGCGCCCAGAACAGTTCCGATAAGCAGCAGCCCCCATGATAGATTGGTGGCCCAGTAGGCTGCAGACAATCCAGACCGCGTGTATTCATCTGTCAGGAGTTCATTTACTCTCACTTCATCTTCGAGTGCTTTGCGAAATATTTTGGATTGCGTGCCTCCGGTTACTGACCAGAAAGCGCCCGCTTCTTCCGTTTTGCCATTCAAGCTGAGCATGAGAAATTGATCAACCGTGCTCAGAAACGATTTTGTGGCAGCCTGCAGGTTTCGATAAGTTTGTTTTTCCTGAGGCGAAACGGTTTTTCCGTACGCTTCCAACACCGCCAGTATTTGTGTCCGAAGTTCCTTTAAATGCGCTACTTGTTTGTTCTTGTAACTGCTGCTGAGCCCCGGCGTTCCCATCAGCAGGCTGGTTCCCCTGAACTCCAATCCAAGCGCTTGGATGGTGGTAATCTGCTTGATGCTCGGAAGCGAAGTGGTGGCTACCCCATTCAAGCTGGCGAGAAGTTTTTGGATGTTTGTGATGCTTACAATCCCAATGGCGGCGGATAGAATTACCAGCATAATGCAAAGGGCCGAAATTTTCTGGCCGATGGTCCAAGTATTGTTTCTCAGCATTCAACCTTACTTTGAGAGCGCGAAGCATCTCCCCAGGAATGAAGTTAGTTTGGTGTTGAATTTATCTGATTAGGAATTTTCTTTTTGTTTTCCGGCCTTGTAAGCCGCAGATAAAGGGAGAAATTGGCTGGACAATTCAGACCACTTGGTGTAGGCGCATTCTGCGAATCGGTTACGAATGGCGCAGTTTGCGCGATTCGAGCGAAATTCAAACGGAATGGCAAACCGCCTAAACAGGAACGTTTATGATTTCTCGTCCAAAACTGGTTGTTTCCATTGCAGCTCTAATGCTTTGCATGTCCTCAGCGCACGGTGACGATTTGTCGGACTTACAAGCGCAGATGCAGGCCCTGCAACAGCAAATGAATATTCTGCAGGAAAAACTCCAAAAAGTTGCGGCGGACAAAGCACAATCTCAGCAGACAGCCGCGCCTGCCATGCAAGGACAGTTGATTTCTTTCTCCGGAACAGCCGAGTCTACTCGTGCTCCTGCGCCACACAACTTCTTTCAACGCAAGCCTGACGATAGCCTCACATTCTACACGCGAGGCGGGGAGATCACTCCCTATTCCAACCTTGATATTTCGTTTGATGTCATCACCAAGGGACTGGGGAGCAAAGTGGGGCCGGACGGCTTTGGTCCAGTAGGCAAGCTTGGCTGGATGCCTGATATTTCCAGCAACATTTCCTATGTCGGTGTTCGAGGCTTTCAGGCTTTGGGCAGTCTGCCGTTCAAGTTCGTGTATCAGTTTGAATCGCAAATCGATCTCGCCTCAACCGCAGGCATGAGCGAAACAAACAGCATGCAAAGCAACGTTGTCAAAGGCGCGTTGACTTCGCGCAACACGTATATTGGCTTTTCATCTCCCGAATGGGGCGCAATCAAGATCGGGAAAACCGATGCGCCTTACAAGAATTCAACCATGCGCATGAATCCCTTTTACGGCATGATTGGCGATTATCAAGTTATTATGGGCAACACCGGAGGCGACAACCGCGTCGAGTTTGGCACGCGGCTCGATCACTCCATCTGGTATGAATCACCGAACTGGAAGGGCTTCGCCCTGGCAACTCTGTACTCGCCTGGGCAGAACCGGGCCATTAACAGCGACAACATCGCAGCAGGTGAATCTGACTGCACTGGCGGCAATATTCCCGGCAGTGGCGGCATTACTCCCGTTACCTGTAGTGATGGCTCCTTCAGCGACGCCGTAAGCGCCAGCCTCACCTACACTAAGGGAACACTTTACATCGCTTCCGCTTATGAACGCCATAAAAAGGTGAACCGGCAAAGTGATATCACGGGCCTTTATGCGTCGCCCACTCCGACTTCCTTGTTACTGGAATCGCAGGACGTTGCGGACGAGGATGCCGGCAAAATCGGAGCGCAGTATATTTTGCCCACTAAGACGACCATTAGCGGGATTTTTGAAACCATGCACCATTACGTGAAACCCAGTCTGCAGTTTCAGAACGAGCGCCAGCGTCTTGGCACATGGCTGGCGGTAAGCCAGCAGCTAAATAAAAAAACCAACCTGAACTTCGGCTGGGCTCATGCATTTCGCACACCTGGCGATCCCGGCCAACACAACGACTCCTTTCAAACGCCGCCCGGCGGTACGCCCGGAGTGGATGCGGTCGGCGGCACAAATCTGGATAACTCAGCAAACTTATTTAGCGCGGCATTGAAATATCAAGCAACCAAGAAGCTTGGCGTCTATTTGTCGTGGGCAATGACGGCGAACGGCCCCGCAGCACACTACGACCTAGGCGCAGGCGGCCGGGCAGTGGCTACCGACTGCCATGATGCGTTTGCCGCAGCGGGCGGCGTAGTTGGCTCTGACCCCCACTGCTGGGCTGGCGGCACTCTGATGGGCGTGTCACTGGGCGCGAACTGGAAGTTTTAAGCGCGCGCCATAAAGCAAGAGGTAGTTCAAAAACATAAGCAGGCCGTTAAAAACTGAGCCGTAATCCGAGCTGTTCCTGCCGGGGGTCGCCTAATCCGCTTTGGACGGTGCCGTCGAAATTGAAGAGCAAGTTTCCATTAGCCGGAAATCGCAGATTCTTGCGATTAGTCGCGTTGAACACATCAACGCTGGCCTGGAGGCTGAAACGCTCCGACAGTTTGAAATTCTTATCGGCGCGGAAATCCCAGGAAAAGAATGTGTCGTCCTTCCAAAGAGTGTTGCGCTTGATGATATAGCCGTTCGCAAGAACTCTATCCTGCGGGCTGGCTCCCACGGAGATCGGCTGAGGCGTGTGGAAGCTGACCACGGGCGCAAACTCAATACCCCAAAGACCCTGGTACAGACCAAACATATTGAACCGGTGGCGCTGGTCCTGGTCCGAAAATCCGTAATCCGGCTGGAAGTTGGTTACGGAAGCATAACGATAGCTGAAGGGATCGCGCTCGTTGTCATCGTCAGCAAGAGTTTCAGACAACTGGTAGTTCATCTGGAACTGGAAATGATTCGAGAAGCGCTTGATAAGCGCGATAGTCAACCCGCGATACAGAGATTTGGCGGAGCTTTCGAGCGTTGTCAGGCCGCCGCTGACGCTATTGTCAATGCCGTTCAGTCCATTCGCGCCTAAGCCGGTTGTCCAAGGCGAACCTAAAGCCGGGTCGTTGCGATTTACAAAGCGGTTGTTATGCACACCTTTCACCCAGGTGAAGGAAGTACTGAGCTTTAACGTGGAGGTCAGCGCCTGTTCAGCGGAAAAAGACCATTGATAATTACGCGGGTTGGTGAAGTCCTTGGAAGCGACGTAGACTTGCGGGTGGTTGGGCGGCCCGGCTTGACTGACATCAAGCAGTTGCGTGTAGGCCGGCGTGCCGGTGATGTCCTGGCCGACGGAGCCGTTGGTGGATCGGATGCTGGCTAAATCCAACCCAGGCGTGCGGGCATAGAAAATACCGCCGCTTAAACGGAATACTGTTTTACCTTTTCCGGCAGGATCCCAAGTGAGACCGACTCGCGGTTGAAATCCTTTCCACGAAGAAGGAATGTTTCCTGTTGAAGGAAAGCCTGGTTTACCGATGAACGGGGCAAAGAAAACTTTGCCGGCGGGCGTGATCGGGTCTGGCTCGATCTGGGCTTCCCAGCGCAGGCCGTAGCTGAACGTCAGGTTGGGACGAATCTGCCAGCGATCTTGAGCGAAGAGCGCGGGTTCCCATTGCGGCAGAGTTTGCGCGCCGGCCTGTTGAACCGTTAGGCCGTTGACTCCGGCAAATTGCGTGTAAAACACCAGCGGACTTGCGCCGGATGGTTCCAGATAACTGGGGCCAAGCGTTACGTAATTAATAAAACCGGCCACGCTGTCGAAAATAAATCGTCCGTTGGCAAAGCCGGTAAATATTTGGCTGGTGGATGTGCGGTTCAACTCCGCGCCTATTTTGAAGTTGTGGGCGCCGCGCACAAGCGACAGATTATTGTTGAGCTGTTCGCGGGTATCGTGATCGAGAGTGGGGATAAAGAAGGGTTCGCCGAACCGGTACTGGCCTACGAAGTCAACGCCGGTATCGGGAAAGGGCCGGTTCTGCCCGGGCAAATTCGGGCCGTTGTAATAGCGGGGACGGTCTTCGCGCGCCCACTGGAAGCGCAGTTCGTTGATGGTGGTAGGCGTGAGAATGGTATTCAACTGAAGGCTGACAGAGTTTGAGGAATCGATTTCATCAGCATTGGCGCTGCGGCCCCAGCTTTCCACGTCAAAGGTGCCGTTGTTCTGATCGGAGTGCGAGTAGTTGTAACGCGCGGTGAACAGATTATTGTTGTTGATGTTCCAATCGATTTTGCCGAGCGCGGCAATGGCATTGTTGGTGCGCGTGATCGGGGCGTTTTCATTCGGATCGCCAAGAGCGGTCGCGAAGAAATTCACCAGAGTCGGATCAATACGCAGCGGATTGTTCTGCTTGGTTTGAGTGAACTGTTGTTGATCGTAGGCGATAAAGTAGAACAACTTATCCTTCTTGAAAGCTCCGCCCAAGGTCCCCCCGAACTGTTCCTGCGAAAAACCGCTTAAGCGCGTTCCGTCGGATAAGCGTGAGGTGAGACCGGTCCACTTCTGATATTCGTGAAGCGTTCCGTGAAGTTCGTTGGTGCCGGATTTAGTGACGACGTTGATAAAGCCGCCGCTGGAACGGCCAAATTCAGCGGGAGCGTCGGCGGAAACAACTTGAAATTCTTTGATCGCATCAAGGCTTACGGTGAAAGCAGGCCGCTGACCGCCGCGCTGTTCGCCGAAAAATGGATTGTTGTCATCAGCGCCATCAATCGAAACGTTGTTGTTGATGCCCTTATTACCGTTAATAGTGATTTCCGCTCCATCAGGGCCTTGCACGATGGAAACGCCGGGCGTTAAAGGAACCAGCGTCAGGAAGTTGCGCCCGTTATTGGGAAGATCCTGCACTGATTTCTGGTCGAGGTAGGTGGATTCTTCCACGCGGTTTGTTTCAACAATCGGCGCTTCTTCGTTGACATCGACTTTCTGCTGCACGTTTGAAAGATTCACTTGCAGCGCGAGCGTGATGGTTTGCCCCACCGCGAGATCCAGTCCCTGCCGCACGAGCGAACCGAAACCGGTTGCTTCCACCGTAATCTGATAAGAGCCGAGCGGCAGCAGCAGACCGCGAAACCGGCCTTGTGAATCGGTGCTGAGCTTGCGCTCCAGGTTTGTTCCTGTGTTGGTGAGCGTGACTTTCGCATCGCTGATGAACTGACCGGCAGGATCAGTTACGGTGCCTTCGATGGTGCCGGTGTTAGCCTGCGATTGAGCCGATGCGTTCCGGCTGATTATTGTCCAGAAAAGAAGTGTAGTGAATGCCACGTAAACGCAGCGGTGAAGTGCTGTCATGCCGGTGAAATCCCCTGAGCGGATATCTTCCTGAATAGAGGAATACCTCCCCCGAGCGGACGTTGGGCGGATGAACGGCTCACCTATTCTGGAAGTTGATAGTTTGTTGTACCAAACGCCCAGCCAAGTTGCAAACAAATTTACTTATGATGAACAAACGAAGTTTGCATAGCGGACAATTCAATTTTTAGTCAGGCTGCGCTGCGTTGTTTGAAGCGAATCGGCGCCGGTTTGGAACGTTTGGCGGCTGCTTCGGGACGGGGCAGCAGTTGTTTGCGTTTGTGGAAAAGCTGCCACGATTGGTTTGAACAAACGAAGCCAAACTGAGTTGGCTCCATTTTGTCAGCAAGTTGCGGGTGAGCGATGGCGATTTGATGGAGTTCTTCAAGTTCGGTTTGTTCCTGCTGTTTGCGGTCTTGCTGGATGTCACGCAGTTGCTTCAAAGTTTGCAGGAAGCGGCGGTTCAAGCGCGATTCGTAGAGGGTGAGTAGGGCTAACGGGTTGGCGGCCTGGCGGAGAGTTTCAGCCATCGTTAAGGCGGCATGAGATTCGGCGTGGCCGGTGTTCCATAACTCACCTTGTTCGTCGTGGCCGATGGCAAACAGGTTGTGTTCGGCAGCGGCGAGCCGATGCAGGCGAAATTGAAGATCGGCGCAGGAGTTGGCTAATTGCGTTTCGACGGCTCCGACCGGTGACAATGAGGCGACGTAGGTTTCGGTGAACTCGTGATAGGAGTTCATCTCTTCTTCGGGCAGGTGGATGACCTGGCTCAGGATGCCGTGGCGGGTGGCGTTCAGGGCGGAACGCTGTTTGCCTGCTTCGGTTTTCGGGCCGGTGCTTTTCTGCGCGTTGGCGCGGTTGGCGCGGAGCCGGGCTGCGCTCGGCTGCTTTTTCTCGCTATTCGAGATGGATTGATCGGTGCTCATTCGGTTCAGAGTGTAGTACGCCCCGAACCGCAGTTACTTCAATCACTAATCTAAGTTGAAGAAACAAAACAGAAAATTTATCAAAAATTTTTGTGATTGTATTTTCGGCAATGGTTTGGATGAACGGAAATGAATGGATGGCAGGCTGATGATTCCGGGTAAACCGATGTGCTGCTCCGGTAATGTCTGTTCATAAATCGCCAGAACATTCCTGATGATATTTACAGAGATGCTGAAGTTTTCGTTGATCTCTTCTACCGGCGAACCGCTTTCGTAGTTCTCCACGATGGCGTCGGCCTGAACGCGAGTCTCTTTTACCAGGGAAACCCCCGAGACCTTTCCGTTAATCGCCTTCCCCTAAATTGAAGATCGAGGACGCGCACCTGATTGCAGAAAATGATTCCCTGCATCTGCGTTCCGATGCCGCTCTAAGAATACTGCGTATCCGGCGCGTCGGGCAAAGTCTCCGCCCTGCGTAATCGGACAGACCAGGGGCGTGCCGAGAGTGTTGAAAATCTTAGGCGAAACGATGAGCACAAAGCGCACCGGCCTGTTTGCGTCCTCCGATCGGGTTCAGATCGACGTGGTAGATCTCGCCGCGTTGCCATTGTTAAAGCGCCTCGCGCCCTACCGGAAGAGCATCCAGCCAAGCCCGATCCTCCTTCGAGAGCGGGGCTTGTGGGTCGCATTGTTCGACTAGCTCCTGGGCCTTATAACGGCGGCGGATTAGTGTTTCGTTGTCAGCAAATTGATGGAAATATTCTTCCAAAGAAAGTTCTTGTGCTGCTGCGCATTCCGTGAGTGTTGCTGCCTATTGGTCAGAAATTTCAATTTTGACAGTCGCCACCGTTGTAAGCCCGTTCTATTCCAGACTAAAGCAAAGGTGGTTCTTATGTATACTTCCGGTATTTTCCGCAACTGCCATACTAATAACTATGGTTTCCGGCGTTCCGAGTTTTGATCCCCATGAAGTGGCGCTTCTGATCAGCGCGGTGCAGGAGGCGTTGGCGAATTTGCGCCAAGCCAATGAACGCTCAGGCGGCAACGATGCCGAATTGCTGGAGTATGGCCGCCGCTATGCCTTGCTGTTAGAGAAGCTAATGAGCATTCCCCGCGTTTAACGACCTGCGGACGAGTTCAACCGCGCCGCCGCCCGAACAACAAAAAGAGCAGCGCCAGAACAACTACCATGCCCAGGCCACCCGGCCAGAAGAACCATCCACCACGACGACTGTAGCCGCCGCCCACTACGATGCAGGCTGATTGGGTAATTGTCAGCAAAAGCGTCAGCAGGGCGGTTTGCGTTGTTTTCATAGAAGAAGTTTACACTCCCCAAACTTGTTGCGATCCCAATCACTGGTTATCTGATGGCGTACACCGTACGGTGCGTCGGGCAGATTTTAAAAGTACTACGCCGTTTCGGTTGCATTCAGGAGTATTTACGCTGTATAGACTGCCTCGCTACCGTAGAGCAAGCTGTTTTGACTCCTCTGTTTTCCGGGGTCAAAACCTTCCTCGCGTTTCCGATGGCTTTTATGGTTGCTTCCAAAAAATTCTTTTTATTTGTTCGAAGTCTTTGCGTGTTGTTTGTTTTTGCGGCGGCGGCGCAGGCCGCCATGACGGGCCTGAGTTTCCGGCCCTTGGACGCGGATTACAGCGCGGGCCTGGACCGGATTATTATGATTTCGGCGGAACCGAACCAGGTCCATATTTACGACCCGGCGACGGGAAACGATAAAGCGGTGAACCTGCCGAAGGCGCCAGCAAACCTTTCTTTGAGCAGTGACGGACTGCACGCGGCAGTGATGCAGGATGCTTTGATCGCCTATATTAACTTGTCCACGGCAACAATTGAAAAACTGATACCGATTACCGCTTCCACAGGAGACGTTGTGCTTGGAAACGGCTACATCTATGTGGTCCCTACTTACGAAGGAAATCCCATTTCCATAAATTTAGAGACCAGCACAGCAGTGTCGACCAGCTTCTTCGTGTATGCCTCCGGAGGCAAATACAATTCGTATACGAATGCAATCTACGACACGCGAGATGGAAGTAGCCCGAACGGCATACAGCGCTACAACATAGCGAACGGAGTGATTGCTCAACAAATCGACAGTCCTTACCACAGTGATTATCCGGCCTGCGGAACCATCTGGTTTTCGCCCGATCAACAGCGTATCTACAACAGTTGCACAACAGTATATCGGGCAGATCCAGACCCTAAAGCAGATATGACTTACGTGGCTACCCTGCCGGGCATCAACGCCATCCAAAGCCTGAGCACGTCAGAAGTCCGCAAACTGGTAGCGGCAGTACCCGCCAACACGCAACTGAATTACCCCAAGCCAAGTCAGTCGGATAACCAGATTGTTTTGTTTGAAAGCGATCACCTGAATGTTGTTGGAAAATTTCAAACTCCTGATTTCGCAGTTGGAAGCAGCAGTTATCCATCGCATATAAAATGGATTTTCTTTAATAAAGATTCCTCGTCGCTGGAAGTGTTGTTGCAAGCGGACAGCAGTTCAAACGTTCGGCTCAATTACGCTCTTTATAAAATTCAGCTCGAAAATCCTGATTGGTGCACAGCTACGTTTTCCGATCCAAGCGCGCAGGCAGCAGGACCGGGAACTCTAGCCAGCGTTAAAGTGAGCGCGCCGGCAGACTGCACCTACAATGCGGTGAGCAATGCACCGTGGATTCAAGTGGTGTCGGGAGGTTTCGGATCGGGAAATTCAACACTAACTTACCTGGTTCGGCCAAACCAGAATTCCACAGCAAGAAGCGGAAGCATTATGCTGGGCAACGCAACATTTACGATAAACCAGGATGCAGCATTGCCGTATAGCGCAGCTTTAACTAATTTAAGTTTTAAGCCGGTGGCGGTGGATTACAGCCGATCTCGCGATGAGATCGTGATGGCTTCCAGCACACCCAATGAGTTGCACATTTATGATGTCGGGACGGCAAATGACACGGTGGTCCCATTAGCGCGGGCGCCGCTTTCCTTATCGGTCAGCCCGGACGGACTTCGTGCCGCGGTAGGCCATGATGGATGGGTTTCGTATGTCAATCTGGTGAGCGCCCAAGTGGAGAGTGTGTATCCGATCGCGACGGACGTTTCCAACGTGCTTCTGGCGGCCAATAGTTATATTTACGCGTTTCCGCAGCGCGACTGGTCTGACATTTATGCAATGAAAGCCGACAACGGAGCAGTGACGAGCGTATCTGCCATTTATGACGGAAGAATTCCTCGCCTTGATCCATCCGGAGATCATTTTTATTTAGGCGGGAACTGGACTTCAAAGTGGGACATCAGCAATGGAACGCCAAAGCTGGTCAGTGAAAGTTTTGATTCCCCTTTGGGCTGCGGTAATTTCTGGCTGTCATCCGTTTGGGGCGATGCTTACACGGCCTGCGGCAAAGTTTACAACATTTCGGAAGCGCCGGCGGAAGATCTAGCGTATCGCGGAGAATTTCCGCAAAGCGCAATAGTGCAATGGGCGGCCAGTTCGCCGCTGCATCATTCTATTGCCGTTATAAACGGCAATAGCTGGAACGAAACGGTCGAAGACACACAATTGAAAATCTATGGCGATGACTATCTGAACCTGATCAGCCAAACACCGCTGCCCTCCTTCACTGTTGGCGGTTCACAGTATTCAGCTCATGGAAAGTTCGCATTCTGGAATGCTTCAGAGTCGCGGTTAATTGTGATTAGTGAGGCTGATACGAAAGCAGGACTCAGCTCAGACTACGGAATCAGCGTTTTCAGCTTCCCGGATAGAGTAAGCAACTGCCCTGCAACGGTTGACCCGACGCAGATCAACGTATCCAAGAATGGCGGATTTGAAACTGTCACATTAACAATTGCAAACAACTGCGGATGGTCTGCCGCCGGGCCATCCTGGGTGACGATTGAGGGTACAAACGGGGATGGGCCGGGTCAAGTGCTGTTCAACGTAACTCCGAACAATTCAACAGACGCACGTACCGGAACGCTGCAAATAGCGGGGCAAACAATCACCATTCAGCAGGAAGGCGAACCAGCACCCAGCCCGACTCCCGCCCCAGCGCCGAATCCGCAGCCTGCTCCACCATCTGTTTCTTCGCCCGTTGTAAACGATTTCGACGGCGACGGCAAATCCGATGCGGCGGTGTGGCGGCCTGAAAACGGAACCTGGTATGTGCTGCCGAGCGGACAGCCGCATCAGTTTCTTCTTAAACAATGGGGCTTGCCGGGCGACGCGCCGGTAGCCGCCGATTATGATCACGACGGCAAAACTGATTTCGCGGTGTGGCGACCAGCAAACGGAACGTGGTATGTAATTCCAAGCAGCGCACCCGACCAGCCGATCATTCAGCAGTGGGGATTATCAGGCGATGTACCGGTTCCGGCAGATTTTGATCATGACGGCAAGGTTGACTTTGCGGTGTGGCGACCGACGAATGGAACATGGTACGTGATTCCAAGCAGCGCACCGAATCAGCC
>CAXTWH010000051.1:0-38889 GCA_964247975.1 uncultured Bryobacteraceae bacterium
GGCCGCCACACGGCGAAGTCGGTTTTGCCGTCGCCGTCGTAGTCGCCTGGAACGGGAACATCTTTCGGTAAGCCCCACTGCTGGATGATTGGTGTGGAAGGATTGCTGCTGGGCATGATGTACCAAGTGCCGTTGGCCAGCCGCCACACGGCGAAGTCGGTTTTGCCGTCGCCGTCGTAGTCGCCTGGAACAGGGACGTCGCCGGGAAGACCCCACTGCTGGAAGATCGGTGCTGCAGAATTGCTGCTGGGAATCACGTACCAAGTGCCGTTGGCCGGACGCCAGACGGTGGAATCGAACTGACCGTCGCTATCGAAATCCGGCACCGGCCTGTATTTGGCGGCATTGTCGCTGGTGCAGGTTCTGCCGTTGAGGCTGAAAGAATGCGGTAGGGCTTTCGGGCCGCTGTAGCTGACGGTAATTCCTGTTCCAGTTGATAAGGGAGCGCCGGGCTGAATAACGCTGGTGGCGCTGATGGTGACGTTGCTCCCGTTTTGGGTGTAGCTTGAGTTCCAGGCGTTGCTGATATGCTCGGTGGCGCTTGGCCAAGTCCAGGTCAGGGTCCATCCGTTGATCGGGCTGCTGCCGGTGTTCGTGAGGGAAATGTTAGCGTTAAACCCACCCTCCCAATCCTGCGTAACGATCAATGCTGCCTGACAAACGCCTCCGGCGGGAGTTTTCGCCATAGCCCGGTTGGAAGCAGCCGATTCGCCTGCCGCATTGGAAGCAGTCACCAGATAAAAATAAGTGGTGGAACTGTTCAGGGATTTATGTTGAAAGCTGATGGAACTGGTGTTACTGATTAAAAGCGTGTTCCTGGAGGGCAAAAAATTCTGCGTGGTGCTGACGTAAACGTTGTAAGTGACATTGCTTGTGGCGCTGGCCGACCAAGCTAAATTCACTTGGCTGGCAGACACGGTGAAGGCAGTTAAGTTGGAAGGCGCGGCGGGAATTTGCAAGGGCGCGGGTGTTCCGGTGCCGCTACCCGATCCGCTGCTGCTGGTTGATAGCGGAGACTGTATGCCCGCCAGCATCTGTTGTCTCAGCGAATTCACCGGAGTGGAATCATAGGAGAGGTTTAGCAGGCCGTAGCGGTCTTCGCCGTTCAAAGCCCAGTAAGTCCAGTTCAGGGTCGGATTGGCATAAAGAAAAGAAGTAAAGGCTTGAAACCACTGACCTTGGCTGCCGGCCACACTGCTACTCACACTGGCCGCATCGTTGGTCGTTCCAAACTCGCCCACCAGCACCGGCGCAATGGCGTGCTGATCGATGTAAGCCCAATATTTAGTCCAAAGCGAAACCAGGCTTTGGTAGCTGGTGCTGTTATTAAACCAGCTTTGGGCATATTCAGTTGGCCCATATTCATGAGCGGAGTACACCAGACGGTTGGTAGTATTCAACGCAACGGACGAGTTTTGAACGCCTTGCAGGTTGCCTCCATACCAGGTGCAATCGCCGTTGTAGCAATCGGTGCCTTCCACAATAATCAGCAGATTCGGATTGACGCTGAGTACCGCGTTGCCGCCGCGCTGAGCAGCCAACTGCCAGTCATTCGCGCCGCCGCAGCCCCAGCAAGCGCCGCCGCTGTTCGCGTTGTGCGGCTCGTTTCTTAAATCGACGCCGATCACCGCCTGGCTGGTCAAGTAACGCTGCGCCAGCGCCTTCCAATCCTGAATCCAACTGCTTTCCGGGTATTGGCTGGTGTACCAGAGGCCGTTCGCTTCCGTGCTATCGCCTGCTTCCGAGCGATGGTTGTCGAGAATGACCCGTAAACCAATCTGGCCGGCATAGGTGATGATTTTATCCATGATCTGCATTGAGGTGAGACCTTGCAGATCACTATTAATAGGACCGCTGTTGTTTGAAAAATGAATGCCGCCGGGAATGGTTGGCGATTCAACGATCTGGTTTGAAAACGGCAAACGCACGACGTTGTACCCGTTGTTTTTGATGGTGTCCAGGATTGTGCGATAATCCTGCGCCCAAAGGCCGTGTACAACCTGATCGGTTGTTTCGAATCCGTACCAGTTCACGCCCGCAATGCGAACGGGTGTGTTATTGGAGTCAAGGATTTGATTGCCGCTGGTGTGCCAATAGCCTACGCCTTGCGCTTGGGCAGCGCCGGTAAAGGCAAAAGCGACTCCGAGCAGTGTTCCGCACAACTTGCGCTTGTATGCGCGCGATGGAAATAGGCGATGCCGTGCGGCCAGAAGCCGCAGCATCTCAAAAAAGTTTTTCATTTTATCCGCTTATCGGCGGGAATTTTTAAATGTTTAGGTCGGAAGCGGATTTAAAGTGCGCCGCATCAGTGCGGAAATTCCAAAGCTGAATCAATATGCCGAATGGGATGCATCTACCAGGCAGGAGCATAAGAAAGGGAAATATGTCGCAACGAACATGGTTTATTACCGGAGTGAGTAGCGGATTCGGACACATCATGAGCGAGCAGCTTCTGGAGCGCGGTGATCGTGTAGCCGGTACGGCGCGCAAGCTAGAACGGCTTGGAGATTTGCAGTCACGGTACGGCGACCGGCTCTGGATTGCTTCGCTTGATGTAACTGATACTGCCGCTATTCGTAAAACCGTCAACGATGCTTTTGCTTATTTTGGACGCATTGATGTGGTTGTGAACAATGCGGGCTATGCGCTGTTCGGAACGGTTGAGGAGTTCACCGATGAACAGATCGTTCATCAGATCAACACAAATCTAATTGGCTCCATCCAGGTGATTCGGGCGGCTTTGCCTCATTTGCGCGCGCAAGGCGGTGGTCGCATTTTGCAGGTTTCGTCAGAAGGCGGGCAGATCACTTATCCCGGCTTCGGCCTGTATCACACTACCAAATGGGGAATTGAAGGGTTTGTGGAAACGCTGGCGAAAGAGGTTGCGCCATTTAATATTGGATTTACGATTGTGGAGCCGGGCCCCGCGAAAACCGGCTTTGCCGGCGGTTTAGTCAGCCCATCAGCCTTGCGGATTTACGAAAACACTCCTGCCGGAGAAATGCGACAGATTGTTGAAAGCGGTTCGTTTAAAGCACCGGGCGATCCCGCCAAAATGGCGGGAGCCATGATTGATTCGGTGGATCGCAATCCCGCGCCGCAGCGACTTCCGCTGGGCAGCGGCGCTTACGATCGGGTTCACCAAACATTAACGGAACGCCTTGCTGCTTTGGAAGCACAGAAAGAAATTGCAACTTCAACAGAAGTGACGGATTGATTTATTTTGAATGAATACTCCAAGAAGGCGTGCTAACTGAGATTCACCGGGGAAGTGGCAATTAGCCTCCAATCCGCTAAGGCGGCTTTGCGATGCGGAGCGGCTTCAATCGGATACTTCGGGCTTTCTACGACTCGGCGGAATGCGGCGAAGCTAGGGTATTGCACCAGCACAACAGCGTCCCATTGCTCCTCCGGCAGCGCAACGAGGGAGGCCATAACAGCTCCGAGAAATTGCACTTGAATGCCTGCGACTCCTTCGGCTGCGGCAATCGCATTGAATGCGGGTGCGTATCGCTGCACGTAAGCTTCCTGGCCGGAGCAGGGAGCGAAAGTTGTGTTGTTCTCGTAGCGCGCTTCGGCGTGGTAGCGGACCAGATTGAGCATAATCACGGGAGTATCTGGAGGAATGCGCTGCGCGGCGGCTTCGATGTTGTTCAAGGGTAATTCTGCGATGGTCATAATCTCCTCAGCGGTATGTATGGATTGATCCGGGTTTCTATTGAACTGACGCCCAGTGTTTTTCGAATGCCTGCGCGACTTCAGCAGGCTGCTCGATCAGCGTCCAATGCCCGCAATTTAATTTGAGAGTACGTTTAGCTTTGGTGTCGGCGGCCAACTTATCCGCGAACGATACCGGGCAGGCTGGATCGTGCTCGCCCCAGAACACCAGTCCGGGCGCGCTCACTTGCGCAAGTTCGGGCTGCCACTCCGCGCCGACGTTAACGGCGGACCGGTACAAGCGCAGAATCGAATCCTTCATAAGGCTGTCCATGCGGCTGGCTGTTTCAGCAGCAAGATCAGGCGGTATATTATTTTGCTGCAACAAGCGGCTCAGGTCGTCCTTTTTGTTCCGCTCCATCCATTCCTCGCCGACCGCCGGAGTTTGCCACGTTTTCGCGAGTGGATGCCACTGGTAATCGCGGTTCAGCGGTCCGCTGCCTGCCGCCCAGGACCGGATCAGATCGGGTCGCAGGGACGCAACGCGCACAGCCAGAATGCAGCCCCAATCGTGTCCGACCAGATCAACCGAACCGGAAATGTTTTCTAGTTGAGCGATGATCCAATTGACGTATTCTTCTTTGGTCGCGGTAAAGTTTTTAGGAAGAGGAGCGTGGAAGCCAGGCAGGGCCAGCGTCACTATATCGGCGCGGCCTAACTGCTGCAGGACTCGATCCCATACGCGAATAGTATCTGGTACGCCATGAATAAACACAGCAGGCATAAACGCGCCTTTCCGCCGGAACAAGAGAAAACTTATCTCCCCGACTACACTATGACAGTATCACAAAAAATGTCATTGTGAAGATGTTATGACGCAGAAGCTTTCCTCCGAAGAACTCAATGCGAGAAAAGAAATTATCGTTTCCGCCGCCACGGACGTATTTTTGCGCTACGGCTATGCCCGCACTGCAATGGCGGATATCGCGGAAGCGGTTGGCTTTTCGCGAGCCGCGCTTTACGTCATTTATTCCGGAAAGGATGAAATCTTTGCCGCAGTGATTCAACGAATGAGCCGCAACAAACTGCGCGAGTTTCGCGCTGCCTTTAAAAAGCTCCGCAATCCGGAGCGTATGCTTCATCTTTGCTGCGAAGAATGGAGCGCGCATGGGTTTGATCTGGTGCACAAGCACCCTGACGCAAGAGATCTGTTCAACCTGGCCCATCCCGCCGTGCAGGAAATGTATGCCGAGTATATTGAGTTCGTGGCTGAACTTCTGGCTGACTTCAAACCACGATTAAAAACAGCATCATTGGAAGAACTGGCGCGCAATATTGTTTTCTCGATGCGTGGACTGAACGATGCGGCCAAAAGCGGAACACAGATGCGGCGGATGATCAGCCTGCAAGTGGATGTGTTTCTGGCGGCTCTCACCGATGAGATATAGCACCAGACGTTCAGCACTGTGACGCACGGTTAAACCTGAAGCTTACCCCAAAGCCGGATATTATGAGCTTTGAGTGCAAGACCACATCAGTTTATTGAATTGTCAATGCGCTGGTTTGAGCGCAGAGGGTACGTTATGAACCGAGCCGAAGTCTGAAATGTAGTTTCGTTTAAACCGCTGTTTGTTGGCGGGAGCGATTGCGACCGGGGCTGGACTGCGATTGCGGTTTAGAAAGAGAGCCGAGCAGGAGACGGCGTTGGCGATACGATTACTGCGACTCGTTCGAACAAACGAAGCCAAACTGCGCGGGTTCAATCTTTTCTTTGAGTTGCGGGTAGTTGCAGTCGATCAGGTGTAGTTCTTTGAGTTCTTGTTGTTCCTGCTGCTGGCGGTCTTTCTGGATCTCGCGGAGTTGCTTGAGGGTTTGCAGGAAGCGGCGGTTCAAGCGCGACTCGTAGAGGGTAAGCAAGGCTAACGGGTTGGCGGCTTGGCGTAAGGTTTCGGCCATGTTGAGACTGAGATCGGCGCAGGAATTGGCTAACTGGATTTTGACGGCTCCGAGAACTCCGAAGGTAGTACGCCGGTTCAGGTAGCGTTCACGATGTGTCGCCTGATCCGCGATGGAACACGAAATGCATATTCCTTTTATCTATGCACTATGCAAACGAGTCCGTCGATTGTTTATCGTGTTCAAATTGATCCAGCTCGGCATCAATTGGAAGTGGAAATGCTGATTCATAGCACCACCCGGTCCCTTCGTCTGGAAGTCGCCACCTGGGTTCCCGGCAGTTACCGGTTCAGGACAGCAGCAAAAGATATCTTGATAGGGAAGCGCAAGATATTCAAAGTGGCGCACCACTACGCATTTTCCGGGAAGGCTGGCAAGCTATTGCATAGAAGACGCACACGGCTCGGTTAGGCTGAAATATAGAATTTCTGCGGATGATTGGTCTTCAAGCGAAGCTTACGGTATCGTTCAAAATTCTTATGCTGTTCTTCCCGGTTCGCGACATCTCCGCTGCATCGGCATTGAGACAGCTTGCCGGGTGATTTATGAACACCCACCCGGCTGGAAGATTCACCATCCCGCAAGCGCAATACAAGTCGACACCCATACTTTTGATTACCCAAACTTTGATGTTCTGCTTGACTCCCCAGTGATGCTTGGTCACTTCAGCACGTTGCGACGGAACATCAGCGGTGTCGATTTTCATTTCGTTTTTCTTGAGTCAGCAGTCAGCTTCAAGTCCGAAGCAAACGCATTTGTTGACCATGTCGCCTCCATTGCCGGCGAGTGTTTCACAGTTTTCGGTTTTTCCCTTTCGAAAACTATATTTTCGTTCTTTGCGCCAATCCAGAGTCACGTTGGGGCCTGGAACACCTCACAAGCAGCTTTTGCAGTCTTAGTCCCGACGTTTTCATCGATCCGGTAGAGAATGCTAAGGACAAGCGAGTATGCGCGCATGAATTATTCCATGTCTGTAATGTTCGCCGCTTACGGCCCTCGCCGCTCCACCATCCAGACCTTACAAAGGTACTTTCACCGAAGGACTCTGGTTGGCGGAAGGGTTCACACGATATTACGAATTTCTGCCGTGCACCTGCCGCTTCGTTTACACGCCGCAACAGTTTCTCAGTTCGATCGTCAATTATTATCGTAGTTTGATTCGAACTCCCGCGTACGAGCGAGTAAGCGCCATAGACTCGTCTTATGCAACGTACCTGAATCACCGAACATATCCAGGGCAGTGTAACGACTCCATTGATTATTACGCGAAAGGCATGTTGATTGCGTTTGACTTGGATGTTGAGCTTCGGTGCCGGAACCGTAACGATTCACTTGCCTCAGCTCTTCGCGACTTTTATCTTCTATATGCAGATGCCAACACTGGTTATACCACTTCAGATGTGCTGCGCTTTTTCGAAAAACGTCATAGAGGACTGGGAAGAATGCTTGAACAAGAAATTGCGTATCCGGCCGGTTTGACCGTTGAACGCCATCTGAACGAATTGAGTTTTGGAATTCAGTACGCTCCGGTTTATTCGTTGGGCTTGCGATTTGAGCGAACCGACGAAGCGCGAATTTATGAAGTGGAGGACACCAGCGCTGCCGCAAGCGCCGGAATTGCTCCTGGCGATGTTCTCGTGAGCATCGACGATTTTGCTTACAGCCGCAAAGCACTAGGATGGTTTGCTGCACGCCCGCATCCGATCAAGTTGCAAATTCAGCGTGGACAACGCCTGCTTAGCTTTGAGGTCACGCCACGTGTTCATTCCGAGATCACCGCATTGATATGGCGCGGAACCGCCGGTCAGATTCAACTTCTGAGAAGCTGGCTATGCCGCAACGACTTCGATCCTGGATCGCAGCAGGTGTTTTCGCCCGAGTTCCATGAGAACTTTCACGGCGTACAAGAGCGAGTGTAGTCTCAGATGGATTGTTACTGCTCATACTGCACGAGATTAGCGGGTAGTGCGTGATTGTGACTGCAAAACATTAAAGGCATTAGTTTATCTATCCTGGGACAAACGCCCGAATTCTTCAAACCACCGCTTCTTGGCCTTAAGCGCTCCGCGTAGGACAGCTACTTGGTAAAGGTTATTTCGATGCTGTTGTATCTGCGCTTCCAACATAGCAATGCGTGCTCTGATTTGCGGCGCTTCGCCATTTTTCTCCGCCAGAGAACGTTGAACAGCCTCATGCGCATTCAGGAGTTCGGTATGGAGATGGGCAAGCATAGCCGGCGTGCTGCCGTGTGCTCGCCCCGTTTCCTCGGCTGCATTTAATCTCTGTTGAGCCTCATTAATAGCGATCCTCAAGTTTTGCTCGGTAATTGGGATCTTTGCCACAAGTTTTTCGTGCTTTCGTTTTTGTTCTTCTTCCAAAATCCGCTTTCGCTCGGATTCTGATAGGCCCGGTTTTCTGTAGCCGCCATCGATCTCAAACAATGCCGGCCTGTTCGGTCCAGAGAAGCGCTGAAATTCATAGCTTTCCCGCTGCATGGGAATCTTCGAGAAAATCGGACCAGCCTGCTTCTCGATCCGTTTCATTACCAGATTTCCAGCAGCAGAAAGTGCTGCTTTCTGAATATTCTCCCCATTGACAGCTTTTCGGACAAACGATAAAACATCCGCGCTGTAGGGCGATTTCGGCATTACCCGGCCTGCGGCTGCGAACGCAGCATCCTGTATGCTTTTGCCTTTTGCCAGAGCAAGACCTGCATCGAAGGCCGCTTGTGCGGCCGCGCCGCCTGGAATCTGGGCCCGGGCTACTTCCAGAGCTGCCTAGGCGATGTTTTTTCCTTTCGCCAGATTCATGGCCACATCGAAGGCTCCCTGAGCGATGGCGCCGCCCGGCAATGCACCGCGCGCGGCAGAAATCAGCACTTGCGTAATTGGCTGGCCCGAAGCTAACGCGTTGGCTGCCCCCAAAGCCGCACCGATTCCGGTGCCGACGCCTGGCACGAAAGGCGCGACCATCACCGCAAACCGCAAGCTTTCCCGCAGATCGCCAATGCCAGCCTGCGCAGCTTTCTAAGCGGCTTTTAGGATGTTTTCGCCGCGCGCGGCCGCCATTCCTGTATCAACCATAAAACGCATCGCGGGATCTGCCGCAAGCGACCGCATCGCGCCCTGAAACACGTTTTTCCCGCTGGCTGCCGCTGAAACAACTCCTAATCCGGCGCGTACCGCCATACCCATCGGCGTGTGGCTCAATGTTGAAGTAAGTATCGATATCGGCGCCACTTTGCCGACTGTATGGACAGCCGTGCCCACTGTTTTTGCTGCCTTAGCGGCTGCTTTCCCGACATCCCGAGCAATGTGCGAGACTTTCTTGATCAGGCCGCCGAGAAACTGATCAAGCTCCTGCTCATCAGCAACGAACAAAGCATATTCAAAACTGAGCAAGCCTTCATTCAATAGCTCGTTTGATTCATACATTTCCGTAAGGCGGTTGTTCCCCATACCAGGACGGCTGCTTGTAAAAGGTTCGGCTGAAAACGTTAAGGATGGCGAAGCGTACATGCGATGGCCGAGAGCAAGCCATTGACCATAAAACAGTTCTTCTTTCATGAAGCTATAACAGCAGTCATCGAAGCATTTCCCATTACAAACAGGCGCGAGCTGCCGGTGAACTTCTGTCAGGGAGCGAAGCGGGCTTCGCCATCGAAGCTGCCGCTGATCGCCAAACGAAACTGATTTCGGCAAGCAGGCATGCAACACCAGACAGCAAAAATTTCAGTGTGGCATCTTCCGTGCATCTTCTCTCGGTATCCGTAAACCCGGACATCTCGATCCGCAAATCACCGCAACCGATGCGGACCGAACAAAGGAGAAGAGGTATATGAGTACATTTGCAAATCCTCTGACCGAGTACTCGCCGCAGATGGAGTCATTTGAGTTCGATCCGGAAATGGAAAATTCCGGCGAAGCTGGCGAAACGGTGTTTAACGAAGACGAACTGATGGAGCTTGCTGCCGAGTTTCTGGAAGTGACCAATGAACAGGAGCTCGACCAGTTTCTGGGCAGCCTGATTAAGCGGGCAGCCAGCGCAATCGGATCAGCAATCAAATCGCCTGTAGGACAAGCGATCGGCAGCGTTCTCAAGGGTGTCGCCAAACAAACTCTACCGCTTGCGGGAAGCGCGCTCGGCGGCTTTGTGGGGGGGTATTAGGCGCGCAGATCGGCAGTGGATTAGCGTCGGCTGCCGGCCAGTCGTTCGGCCTTGAACTTGAAGGGTTGAGTCAGGAGGATCGTGAATTCGAAGCTGCGAAACAGTTCGTAAAGTTTGCCGGCGAGTCGGTCAAGAACATGCTTCAAACAGAAGCACCGGGACCGGACATTAAGTCTGCGGCCAGAGCTGCGGCGGCGCAGGCGGCGCAAGCACACGCTCCTGGATTGCTGCCGCAGTCACCCGGATCCAGTCCACACAGCGGAAAGCACAAAAGCGGTCGATGGGTCCGGCGTCACGGAAATTTAGTTTTATACGGAATTTAGTAAGCAATCAAAAGCAGATTAACTTATGCACAACTTAGACACTGCACGAATTGAACTCGGACACGAAGCAGAGAATTTCGAGTTCATCTCAGATGAAGCAGTCTTCAACGAAGCAGAACAAACGGAGCTTGCCGCGGAGCTTCTCGAAGTCAGCAGCGAGGCTGAACTTGAGAATTTTCTCAGTGACCTGATTTCCCAGGCAGGAAAAGCAGTCGGCGGTTTCGTTCATTCGCCGACCGGCCAGGCTTTGAGAGGTTTGCTGAAAGGAGCAGCCAAGCAGATACTGCCCCAAGCTGGTCAGGTTATCGGCGGATACCTGGGCGGCTCCACCGGCGCTCAACTGGGTGGTCAACTCGCATCCCAAGCTGCGAGCATGTTTGAGGCGGAAGGAGAAGATCGCGAATGGAAAGCAGCCAACAAAATAGTTAACCTGACTGTGGAAGCTGTCAAGAATGCGGCCAATGCTCCGGCGGGATTACGCCCGCAAGCGGCAGCAGTTCAGGCCATCACAGAAGCGGCCAAACTTCACGCACCCGAACTTTTAAATTCAGGCGGCTCCTCCGCAGGAGCAAAATCGTTTGCCAGCGCTGCGAACGCCGCGATGTCGAACGCACGTCCGGGGTCCATTCCACGCCCAGGCAAACACAGCGGCCGGTGGATTCGCCGCAACAATCATATCGTTCTGCTCGGAGTTTAATTTTTATGGCCGTCTCGCAATTTGCATCGTGGAGCCTGGAGCAGGAAGCTCGCGCAATGCTGACACGACTCGGCCGCGTCAAACCTTTTGCATTGCAAGAATCAATGCTTCCGGCCGCTAAGTCTGCTGCCCTCTTCCCAAATCCTAATTGAAAGTTGTTTGATGCGGGGCCGGAAACAACTGAACGCGCTGATTCACAAATTCCTGCATTGGCTTGGTTCTAGGGAGGGCCGGGCAAGCGACCCGGAAACGGCACAAAAGCGATTCACCATGCTTCGTTTGCAATTCAATGCAGTGCTGGCACAATTTGACCTTTTTGAAAATGTTATCACCCAATGCAGCGAGAACGAAACGGGAGTTTGGCTTTCCGGACTCGACGTTGTTTCATCGGATGCGCTGCGGCTTCGCAGTCGATTCTTTCAACCGCCCGCAGTGATTTGTTACCTTGATCGTGGAGTGGGCGCAGCTATCCGGCGTGCTCGCACTCGTTTGCCGGGAGAAGGCAACAGCCCGGTCGCCATCATCAAGGTTCCCCTAGAACGAATGGTCGGCAGCGGCATCGCTTCTTCTCTCATTCATGAGGTCGGCCATCAGGCGGCGGCCCTGCTGGAACTGGTTGAATCTTTGCAGCCCGTTCTTCATGCGCTCGGAAACGGCACTACATCGGAAAGGCAGGCCTGGCAGCTTCGGGAGCTGTGGATTTCCGAAATCTTTGCCGACTTCTGGTCGGTGGCGCGGGTCGGAATCGCTTCCACTATGGGACTGATGGGAGTGGTGAGCTTGCCGCGCGCTTTCATGTTTCGCCTTAACGTGCAGGACCCGCATCCCACGCCCTGGATACGAGTGAAACTGCGCGCTGCGATCGGTGAAGCGCTTTCTCCTCAGCCTGCCTGGGTTCAATTGAGAGAGCTTTGGGAATCTTATTATCCGCTCGCTGGATTACCGGAGGAACAAGCGAGGATTCTCAGGATGCTGGAAAAAACCATTCCCGCGATCGTGGCGATCCTGACAACCCACAGACTGGAGAGCCTTCGAGACCGAACTCTCACCGAAGTTTTGGAAACGCAGGATCGACAGCCGGATCGGTTACGCGCTTTGCTTCAGCACTGGCGAGAAAATCCCGATGCAATGTATAAAACCCGGCCCACACTGGTGTTTGCCAGCATCGGCCAGGGTCGAGCGGATGGAGCCATCAGCCCGGAAGAAGAAAGTATCGTGCTTGGCAAGGTGCTTACGCATTGGGCATTATGGAGCACTTTGCAGGCTGCCGCAGGTTGTGCAAACCGCATTTGTAAACGCTGCGCGTGTCGTGAGCGTGAGAGTGCAGCCCTGAATTAATTTCTACAAGGAAGGAATAAATAATATGGAACTTGAAAACCAGAGAACAATGGTGACTCGCGGACGCGTTACACATGACGGAGGCAAGAACATCATACGGTACGCCGAAGTTGCGGTACCCCATCGCGAAAGCAGCGATTTCTCCAGAACTACACACACCGATCACGAAGGTCGTTTTGAGTTTAGCGGACTGAATCCGGATCATTATCGCGTCCAATGTAAAGCTTTCGGGCGAACATCCAAAATGCAGGACGTTTCTCCGCATGGGGAGCCGCGCTCGGGAAACCCGTCACCTTCCACGTACGAAATTGATCTGGATTTGCCTTTGAGTCTGGTGCTTTCGGCTGATACCTATGCGGAAGACGGCAATCAGTTAGTGCCAGCTTTACATGGAATGGTTGGCAGAAGACTTCATGTGTGCGTGGAACACAGCGGACTCGAACACAACATTGAAGCCGTGCGCTGGCATTATCCTCGCAGCATAGGAGTACTTGAATTGAGCAAAGGCGAAGCCGAACTGATGTTCGCCCGTTCAGGCCATGCCTATGTGGACGCAGTTATCGTGGATACGGCGGATAATGGGCGCGGATCTCATGCCGAAGCGCTTGTGCACGCAGACTTGAACATCTCGGAACCTGATATTTACATGATTGGCAGAAAAGTTGGAGTTACTCTGGGGCGCACTGCTGCGGAGCCGACTTTAGATCAAGCGCTTTGGGTCGCCATTCGGAACCGGACTCGCGCTATTTCTTTTGGGCCAAACCATGAGTTCATCAACCGTGTACTCGGATGGGAAGAGCATACAAAGCTTCCAAAGCCGATTCAACGGCGGCTGGATAACCTGGGTTCGCACCTTCATGGCGTGAACGCCTATCTTCTGCTGAAAACAGCTACCGAAACTTTTCTTCTGCTGGAATGCGGCGTTCGCATTGAGGACGGGCGCCACGATCACCGGCGCCTTTTCGACGTGGAAGATGACTCGTCCCGCTTAAGCGGCGAGCCTGTCAGGTTCGGCGAACTCCAGGACGAAATCAATCGTACTTCGGTGCGCAGGCGGAAGCATTCCATAATCTTCTGAAAGAAGCAGAGGATTTCCATGATCTGGACCTCAACACAACTTTGATTGCGGACGGCTACCGATTGTTAAATTCGCTGAAGGAAACTCATCTGATTCTGGCGCAAGGCGCTTACAATCAGTTCGGTGACGCTCCCTTAGCCTGCCGCGCCGAGATGATGTTGATGCAGTACATGCTTGCTCGTCCAGAGGTGCGCGATTACCTGCAGAGCCGGGCTATGGTGACTTACAAAGAAGCATGGATGCCGCAAGTGGACACCATGAAAACTCTGCAAGGGTGGTCCGAAGTCACGGTCACTCATTTCCGCGATCTGGCTGTGTTCGGTGAACAACTTCTGCTTTCCGTCAGGTACGGCGACTGAATCGATATCGATAGCGAGGATTCAGCCAAAAACTGGGCGCGCTATTGGAGGCCGGAAATCCAGAACTATATACACGCTTACCGGGCGGCAACAGGCGTGGATCTCACTAATGCAGAAACGGTTGACGCCACGCTTCCTGCCATTCATTTGCAGAAACGCCTGATCACCCAGCAGCGGCTGCGGCAATAAATAGTTTGACAGGTAGCGATTGCATTTCCCCGTCGTGCCCGCCATTGACATCAAGGGCATCAGAAAGGATGCACACAGATGACATCACAACTCAGATTTCAGGCTGAATCTTTTAAGGGGGCAGGAAGTCGCGGCCCGGAAACTTCGCTTGAGATTGGCTACTCCGGACAGCGCCAATCCCGCTCCGGCGGCGGGCATTCGCCGGGCGGCTCAAGATGATCGTTCGGGTCGTGGGGGCGAACAAATCCACAGCGAATCAAAGGAGAACGAACCCGCCCTCGACAGGAAATCGAAACCGGCAGTCCCAAACAGCACAGCGAGCTGGGTACAACCTAGGTAAAGCTCAACGGGGACAGAACCGTAGAGTCGGTGCATTCGGCTGGCCAGGGCGCCGCCGACGGGGGTGGCTATACGGACCGGGTTGGGGCTATGCGACCGTACCTGGCTCGCCGGATAGGATTTCCTGGGTCCAGTCCTGTCTTTCTCAAGCGGTCGGACCCTGGGTGCCGCAAAACGGCATTCCAGGGGCCGCAACCCGGCGTGCGATCCGAACCTTCCAGCAGCAAAGATTACCTGTAACGGGTTCTTTAGATGACGCAACGACATCAGCACTGCGAAGTAGCTGTGGCGACGCACGGTCTGCAGCATCACCCCCGCTACCTGATACATCAACCGCCACGGATGCTCCGGCAGGCGCGGCTCTGCCCGAATCAGCCTCGCCCGATGCGATTCCTCTTGCTGATGCGCCTCCCGAAGATAGCGCGGGTGAACTGGGTTTTCTGCTCGGAAGACGTGAAAGGGACGAATCTGAGCAGGAATATACAACTGATTCATTGAAAGACTTGAGCTTGACAATCGAATGGTAACCGCAGATGACATTTAAAAAAGTTGTGGATGTATTGACAGGTAAGGACACTTCAGCCAAGCCTATTCCCCGGACTCATGGCGTGTACATCATTCTGGATCATCAGGATAAGCCCTGGTATTTTGGCAAAGCTCAGAATCTGCGTGAACGAACAATACGTCACCTGAAACCCTTACGCGACTTCGACGGCTTTGGTGCCGTGGATAATATCTTAGATCAGAAGTTTATCTGGGGAACGCTGCCCAACAATAAAAAAAATGATATCGGTAATGTCAGGAGCAGCACAATGCTTGGCACGTATCACCCAAAATCTCCTGTCATGCGCAAGGAAGACGCACTGATTGCAATTGCCGAACAATGCTTAATACAGAAACTTCGAACCTATCATTGCGGCCATTGGGTACAGGACAAGATCTACTATGACCGGAGCGGCAGTCGCACGCTGGCGACGACACTGAATTGTGATTTGCCCTTGCGCTTTCGTTCCCGACCGTGCCCTGAGTTTACACTCGCCAAAATTCCGATGGCAAGATCATAGCGGGTGGGCCGGCGCTCGTTCTGCTGCCCGGCGCAGTTGCAAAGCCCTGTCAATAACTCCTAACCTTCTGGCAGCTCGTTGAATATTTCCGTGTTCATACTGGACTGCGATGCGAATCGCAGTCTCAGTTGTTGTTTGCGTAATTTCCCGCAATCCATTGCCGAGAACGATTGCCTCAGCAATCATTCGCTCAAATCGCTCATCCGGCCACGCAGTTGGAATTGTGCCATCGGCGGGCCGGTCCGTTTCCGGTACGTCGCCGGCAACAACAGAATCGTCGCCAACATGCCGGTAAGCAATTCGCTCAATCAATTTTTCTAACTCTCGCGCATTCCCTTTATAGGGACGGTTTAGCAGAAATTGTTCCATCGTGGGTTCAAACTGAACCAAGGCATTGTCCAAAGCTAGACTAAGAAAGTGTCTCGCAAGCGGCAAAATATCTTCCTTACGCTCGGCTAAGGCAGGCACTCGAAACACATCGCCAGCAATCCGATGGTAAAGATCCAAACGGAACAGCCCGCGCTCAACTAAATCTTCTAAATTACGGTTAGTGGCTGAGATAAGGCGGAAGCGCGTCGATTGCCAGACATTGCCGCCCACGCGCTTGTAAACGCCTTCCTAGATCGCTCGCAATAGATGCGCCTGCAACGCAAGTGGAATCTCGCCGATTTCATCGAGAAACAAGATTGTGCCGTTTGCCAACGCAAATGCGCCTTCACGCAAACTCTGCGCTCCCGTAAAAGCTCCGCCGCTCATGCCCGAACAATTCACTTCTCAGGAGTTCCGCAGATAAACTGGCTACAATCCACTGTGATAGCCTCGCGGGTGCCGCTCAAACTGGAAGCAACGGAGTAGAACAAACCAGCAAGTTTTTCCTTGCCGGTTCCGCTTTCTCCCGTCAACAGAACCGGAGCCTTGCCATAGTGCGCAGATTCAAGTAGGCAGTTAATCAGATTGCGCCAGGCCCGGCTTTCGTAATAATGGACTGGTGTGGAACCTTAAGAACTTAATCGCGGCTCAACCCCGATCGGTCGAGCGGAGCAGCGATCTGAATCAGAAAGAAGATGTTCAACTCTTTCCGTGACCTCGTTGCGCAGGGCTACATAGAAAGGACCACTGGCAGGCACGGCGAAGCCGGCATGAATGGCACGGACATTATCATCGCGCCCGAGAACGAAAGTAGTCGGCCATGAGTTCAAGTTTTCCGCTTGCGGAAGCTTGGCTTGCAGTTCTGAGGGTTCGCCGGCAATTAAGTACGGGTATTCGATTCCCTATTTTTTATAAAGGCCCGCAGCCGGGTCGGCTCGGCGCGCTGTTCCGGTTCTTCAAAATCAAGCGCCACAATTTCCAGTCCTTGCGCGTGGTATTTGCGATACAACTCAACCAGGAAAGGAGCCTCATCGTGGCAGTTAGGACACCAGCTTCCCGTGATGCTCACAATCACAACTTTATTTTTGAACTGCTGGTCCGTGTTCGAAACCAACTTTCCATTCAGATCCGGGAAGGCGAAGCGGAGCGGTTCATTGGAAGGCACCGAATCATCACCATTGAAGAAGGAGGCAGAAACGTTCGATCCTTCTTGCGTGAACTTAATCGGGAACGGGATTTTGTAATCATCGTACTGAATGGTGGCGTCTCAAAGTCCGGAAATGGATTGCGCCGAGGCTATCAAGGCAAAAAGCAGGAGAAAAGCGGAACTGAAGATGGTTTTCATCATGTGATTTCCTTTGGTTCAGGCGTAAACTGTTTTTAAGCGCCGGACCTAGTCGTTTGTTGTGTTGTTAGGGACCGAGCAGCCCGGTGTTAGCCAAAAAATGCTTGCCCGCGCTCGGACGTGCTTCTACGGCTTGCCGACGCAGATCGTTAAAAGATAACTTCGGGAAATTGTCTTCGTCGATGCCGCCTAAAATTAAGCCTGCATACCGGGCTCGCACTTCTGCTATCAGCACGTACGCAGGAACCTTAACAGAGAAAAGCCGTATATCAGCAGCAACAAGCACAGAATGACAAAGCAAAAGAAAAGCAGCAGATGCTCCTTGTCAAGTTCATAGATAGAGAGTAGGAGGATAGCCGGAAATTGTCAACAACAATTCCAAGTTGGTACCCATTAGAAGTGCTGTTATAAGGAAAGACGGCCTCTTCTGCGAGCTTGTCCGCTTAATAGTTGTTCTTGCTGAGATGTCACAGCAGACTGGAAGGATGATAGCGTTCGCCAGACTTCCCGTTTCTAGGGCAGCGAACTGGTTTGTGTTCCCGGCGCAGGTTGTTGGATTCGCGGCTGCGCCGGAGTTCCCAAACAGTTCAGCCAATCCAACCCTCGCCTATCTGCGTTGGCGGCTGCTGCCTGCTTCTGTTTCAGGGTTTGCCATTCTTGCGTTTTCGCAAGAAACTTAATTGTATTGAAAGTCGTGAAAATGATGTTTGATCGAACCATGTCATCGCGGAACGACATCATTCCTCGCGCAAAGCGCCCACGCTTAGGCGCAAGAGGTTTGGCTCCCACCCCGGCCATAGTCCGAGGGTGCAGGCAATCGTTCAAGCGAACTACGGCGATTTTCTCGTCCGTCACCATCAAACGCTTTTGATCAGGATTCTGCCGCAGGTCCGGTGATTGGCGCGATAATAAACCAGCCGCTTCTACGCACCCTGTAAAAGCCAGATCATTCACTACTTTGGCCCGTTCGCTATCAATTTTTAAATCGATAGCATGAGTCCAATGCGCTCCTTCAAACCGGAAGGAGATATCTTCCGCTGCTGTTGCCAGCCACGCCTCATGGTTTTGCGGCTGCTGCCACAGTCGCACGTGATGGCGTTTTTGAACTGTGTTCAAACTCTTTTGATAGCCGTAATCGGAAGGCACTCCATTTAAACTCAACGTGTTCATGGGTGCATTGATATACCCGTTTCGCTTGGTTAAAGCATGATACATCCGATAAAGCGACATTGGCGATTTCCGTTGCGCTTCACTCCACCCAGTGGCGCGAAAAGCGCGGTCAATCTGTTGTTGATCCCCTAGGATCAGCAGATTCACCAAATCAGAAGGATGAGTTCCCAGATAAGCCCGCTGATGCGTAAAGCTTTTCAGCCATTGTTGAATCTCCGCTGCTTCACGAAGTGAAAACGAGGAAACCCGGTCCGGTTCGGTCGCGCTTAAAGGAATATTTGCCGCCACGGTTAACCGGAGAATCATTTCCGTACCCTGCGGAAAATAAATTTCCGGGTTTGCGGACGGCGCAATCAGCGATTTTATTCCCCAAGCCGGTATGCCCACCACCGGCGCCAAAAACACGAACGGAGCGGTGAAGTATCCGATGCCGGAAGAAAGATCGGCAGCCGGGTGAATTCCGTGTACCACGCCCTTGCTGTCCACCCGCTCTTTGGCTGTTTCTACCTGGACCAACTGCGTTTTAATCGGAATTGTGTCGCCATTTGGTAGTTGTAAGGTGTGGAATCGATAATTGATGCTGGCCGTAGCGTGCTTAAGCCCTAAACCCACTCGGTTCACCTCATCCAGCGACCCAAATAGTCTTGACCCCAGCGGAATAACAATCTGGCTGCCAGAACTAACTGGCGCAATGGTTAAGGCTTCCACTTGGTCCCCGCGACGCGAAACGCGCGATCCGGTAGCGGTTAACAACCGTGTTTCCAGGTTTGTTCCGGCAGGCAATTGTTCGGCGTTCAAAAAAAATGCAGAAAGCAGAATCATTATCGGAGCAAGCAGAATCACAATCCTGTAGTGCTGTGTAACTAGAAACTTTTTGACGAAACAATTTACGTTTGCAGATCCCGCCATACGCTAATCAATCAGGCCTTTGGTTAGTTTGCACCCCGGTTGGGAGCTGTTATCAGTAATCTAACTTACAAATCATGCTTTGGAAGTAAAATCAGCGTTACCTTATTAACTATGCCTGAAGTTTACTCGATCACAATAAGTTTTATTACCTGGGCGAGATGTCGCGAGCAGAATGCAGTATTCTGTAGCCCTAAGTTGGTCGAAGTGATGAATGCAAAAGTGTAACGCCGGTTCGAGTTTACAGAATAAACGAAAATGCCAGAATTCGGAATGGTGAGAGAGGTAGAGGAAGCAATTGCCTGCTTCGAGTTGATGAAGCAATTGCGGCCGCATCTGAACCACCAGTAAGAATTCATCATACGTTGGCGCAGACAACAAAAAGAAAATTACCATTATTAGCTGTTTGGGAGCGAGGATTGACAGTAGCACTGGCGAAATATCGTTTTCAGCAAAATCTTCTGCACGGACCGCATCTTTACGTGGACAACCTGGCAACGGATAGAAACGTCCGAGGGGCGGTTACGGCAGTCCTCTTCGACAACAGTTGAAATCCCGAGGCGGCTGCGCGCGGACTGTCTATGCTGGTTCTAGATGCTGCGCTCGGCAATGTGCTTGGCCAGCACTTCTATTCTCGGAACGGTTTCTTGGCCCGCGGACTCCACTGTTGGATGGATACCGAGAAGAACGCAGATGCTGGATGAAATAATGTTGTGCTTCGCAACCCACAGCCAGAATCTAGCTGCTAATTGCCTTTGCTCACTGCCGTATTTGCAATCGCTATGACAGTCACGCTCGGCGTGCGCGCGCCACTTAATTATTCCGTATTTACGTTTTCAGCCAGCGCCTACTTGCTTGCCGTTGTTTCCAAACCAGCGCAGCGATTGAAGGCGAACTCGGGCGATGGTTTGGGCGCAAAGATCACGAACAGAAGGTAGGTCAACTGTAAGTGCTACACCAGTAGCTGCTACGCTTCTTTGGTTCTCAACATAAACTTCGAAATTTGGCTACTCGGAAAGACTGGATAAACATAGCTATTGCGCAAAATCAATAACAACTTTGATGTCATTCGGATCACGTTTCAAGGCGTTTGC
Organism: uncultured Bryobacteraceae bacterium; assembly: GCA_964247975.1. Taxonomy (GTDB): domain Bacteria; phylum Acidobacteriota; class Terriglobia; order Bryobacterales; family Bryobacteraceae; genus KBS-96. The sequence goes on from CAXTWH010000051.1 coordinate 20,052, forward strand.
CCAACTATCGACCGGCTCGCGCCGCGTGATCAGTTTTCCGAGCCATTCGCTTTCAGCTTTGGCCAGCGCATCGGCAGCCAATTCGTAGTGCTTGCGGTTCGCGTTAACGCTGCCGAAGATCACGGTGTTTTCCAGAACCATGCTGCGGTTGATCTGTCCCAGATCCAACGCAATCTTATGGCCGCCGGAAGACACGCCGGCCAGACATAAAATCCCTTCGGGAGCGATGTGGTTCATGGCATCAACAATTACGGAAGAAACGCCGGTACATTCCAGAATCACATCGGGAACAAAGCCCAGCTTGTCCAGCGGCCCGGTATGGTAAGTGCCGCCTAATTCCTTTACCAGTTGCGGCTTCAATCCTTCTTCCATTTGGTCAAGAACGTGAATTTCCAATCCGCGCTGCTTGCCAAGCAAAGCCGCCAGTAAACCGATTGGACCGGCTCCGGTGACGAGAACGGTTTGGGGCTTCCAGTGCGCGCGTTGCCCGATACGCGTAATCTGATCCCAAGCTTTGGCCACCACGCTGGTCGGTTCGAGGAGCACGCCCAGTTGATTCAGCTTGGGATCGAGGCGAATCAGATAATCCGGTTCAATGCGGTAGCGTTCGGAGCCGAACCCATGAAGCTGTTTGATGCCTCGCTCGGTGTACTGGTTATTGCGGCACATGTCCCATTCGAGAACCGCGCAGGCAGAACAGGGAACAGGATCGGGGCGGCGCACAATGCCGACCACCAGATCATTCTTCTTGAAACCGCTATCCTCCGGCGCGTCCTGCACTAGCCCTAAAGATTCATGGCCAAGAATCAGGCGCTGTTCTCCGGGCGGAGCCCAGCCGTATTCGCCGGCATTAATTTCGAGATCGGTGCCGCAGATGCCGAGGGCAAGAGTTTGCACCAGAACGCTGCCGTAGTTGATGGAAGGTTCCGGCATATCTTCTAAAGACGCAGAATCTTTTTGTCCGGGAAGGATGGTGATGGCTTTCATGGCTTGAAGTAAAACTGAACAGTTCCAATCCCTAGATCAGGACTTGATTCAGAACGTGACAGGAAAAGCCGTGGCCGCTGCGAACTAAATTGATTTCACCAGCGTTACAGAATGAGACAAGCGGCGCTTTCGACCACCACTATTGGTGAGGCTGATTGAGTGGTGTTTGGCGATTTCTTAATTCAGTTATCTTCCGGCAGTTCTCCGAATGAAACCGGGACGTTGATTCCCGACCACTTTGACACGATCGACGGCGTGTTTGCGATTGTGACGTTGTTTTTAATTGTTAAGTTTGTCAATTCGCTGCGCCCGATTCTGGAAGATTGAAGGCGGCTTCCAAGTTAAACTGTGGTGAGCAGGCAGTTTTTCCATTTGTCTGCCGCACACATGAACTTGCAACCTGATCTGAATTTTCCGTCCGGCTTCCGTGTCGGCCCGATCGCGATTCAACCGGCAACGGTGTTAGCGCCGATGGCGGGCGTGACTGATACAGTGTTTCGTCGTTTGATTCGCAGCCAGGGCGGCTGCGGCTTGCTGATGACGGAATTCACCAGTTCGCACGGCGTGGTCAGCACCCGCACCGCCCGGAAGCCTACCCGCAATTTTCGTTATCTTTACTTCGAACCGGAAGAGCATCCGATTACCTGTCAGTTATTTGGTTCCGATCCGGAAGTGTTGGCGGAAGCGGCGCGGATCTGCGAGGAGCGCGGGTTTGACATTGTGGACATCAATTTCGGATGCCCGGTGAACAAAGTAGTGAAGTGCAACGGCGGCTCCGGGCTGCTGCGGGATCTGCCGCTGGTCGATGCCATTTTGCAGAAAGTGCGATCCGCGATCAAGATTCCGTTAACCTGTAAATTCCGCGCCGGCTGGAATGATAAAGAATTGGTTTACATTGAGTTCGCTAAAATAGCGGAAAATAATGGGTTAGCTGCCATTGCGCTGCATCCGCGCACCCGCGAACAGGGTTATAGCGGACGGGCTGATTGGAACCGCATTGCGGAGGTGAAGGCGGCAGTAAAAATTCCTGTAATCGGCAACGGGGATGTTCTGACGCCAGAAGATGCGGTGCGCATGTACCGGGAAACGTGCTGCGATGCGGTGATGGTGGGTCGGGCCGCTTCTTATAATCCTTGGATCTTTTCGCAGATGGCGGATTACTTGCAGACCGGGGCTTATCGCATTCCGGAAGATTCAGAGCGCTACGAGCTGATGAAGCGGTATTACCTGATGCTACAAAGCGCCGGAGAAAAAGATATGGTCGGCAAGATGAAGCAGTTTGCCACTTACTTTACGCATGGCATTCGCAACGGTTCGAAGTTGAGAACCGAAATTTACCGGACGCAGGCGGCGGAAGAGATCCTGGAGAAAGTGGATCGATTCTTCGAACAACAGGTAAATCAAAAGGAGCGCGATTTTATACCGGCTCCAATAACTGCCGCGCCGGAATTTGACTGCGCTGCCTGCTGAAATTTTTGTGAAACAAGTACAACTGATCACTGACGGCTCGTGTTTAGGAAATCCTGGGCCAGGCGGCTGGGCTTTCATTCTGCGCTATGGGCAGCATAAAAAAGAAGGCTACGGCTGCGCTACGCACACGACGAATAATCGAATGGAGTTGACCGCCGCTATTGAAGGCTTAAAGCACATTAAAGAAACTTGCGTGGTGGAGATCATCACCGATTCGCAGTATGTCAAGAATGGCATTACGCAATGGATCCAGAACTGGAAGCGCAAGAACTGGATCACCGGCGACAAGAAGCCGGTGCTGAATAAAGAGCTCTGGATTGAGTTGGATGCGCTGGTCGGCCAACACCAGACCGTCTGGCAATGGACAAAAGGCCATGCGTCGCACGAGGACAACAACCGCTGCGATGAACTGGCCCAGGAAGCGGCCCGCCAGCAGATTTGCAGTGCCGCAACAGCTCGCCCGCGGTGACTGACGTTTTAACCGCACCGGAAAACCGGATCTGCCTTTTCGGCGGCACGTTTGATCCGATTCACTGCGCACATTTGGAGATTGCGGAAGCAGCCGCTCGCCAATTTCACTTGCAGCGAGTTTTGTTTGTGCCGGCGGCGCAACCGCCGCATAAGCAGAACCTGCCAGTAACGCCCTATGAAGATCGCTTTCAGATGGTGCAATTAGGCTGCCGGGATTTTCCGTTGTTTGAAGCGTCGCGCCTCGAAGAAGGCAAAGCGAAAAGTTATTCGATTGACACGGTTCGGCGTTTAAAAGCCATGTTATCTGCCACCGATTCACTTTATTTCCTGATTGGAGCCGATGCGTTTGATGAAATTCAAACTTGGCATCGATGGCAGGAACTGATCCAAGAAGTGGAATTTATCGTGGTGTCCCGGCCTGGCTCGGAGTTTCTTGTTCCGCCCGGCGCTTACGTTCGCAGGCTGGATAATTTGGCGCTGCCGGTTTCGAGCACCAGTATTCGCGACCGGATTTCGCGCGGCGAACCGACGCCGGAACTGCCGCCCCCAGTGCGAGCTTATGTTGACGACCACGGCCTTTACCAAAGGAATGTGTCGATGTCATAATGCGCTCAAAGCGATGAGAATAGATACTACCCAGTGGAGCAGGGAAGCGCAGAACGCTTTTGAGCAGAACCGCAATCAACTGATGCCGCTCGTGCGTTCTGAAAAGAGCTGCGAGGCCGGACAAAGATTATTGAAAACATTGCCTGGTACAATTTTCCCCGATGTGCGATTACCCGATTGTGTGCTGGCTGGTGTTTTGCTCCATCTGGGATGCTGGACGGAAGCGCATCAAATCGCGCAGAATGTTGATGCAACGGAAGGCAGTTACTGGCACGCGATTCTTCATCGCATGGAACCTGATGGGTGGAATGCGAATTATTGGTTTCGCCGGGTGGGTGCGCATCCGATTTACCCGAAGCTGCATTCGGAAGCATTGCGGTTGGCGCAAAACTATCCATCGGCAAATTTCTCAATTGCGGGAGCGTGGAAGCCAGAAGAGTTTATCCGATTCTGCGAACGGGCTGCGGCCAGTTCCGGATCCGCCCAGGAAAAACTGGCACAGGAAATACAACAAGCCGAGTGGGAGCTGCTGCTGAACTGGTGCATCAAATAGCGGGCAAGATAGCCGCTGGTTTCCAAAAAAGCTTGTAACTGAAAGCAGCCCCCCAATGGTGCATGGTACGCTTGTGCTTTCCCATGATTGAAAGGAAGCTTCAAGTCGTACCGCTAGGTGGATTGGGCGAGTTCGGCATGAATTCTATGGCCCTGCGCTACGGAGATGACATCATTGTCATCGACGCAGGGATGATGTTTCCTGATGTGGAACTGCTGGGCGTTGATATTGTCACGCCGGACTTCACTTACCTGGAAGAAAACGCAGTTCATGTTCGCGCGTTGATTCTGACGCACGGGCACGAAGACCACATCGGCGGCGTGCCGTTTCTGTTGAGTTCCCTGAACATTCCCGTGTATGGAACGGAGTTTACACTCGCGCTCGTGGAACGGCGTTTAGAAGAACATGATCTTCTGAAGAAAACTCGCTTAAACATCGTGAAGCCGGGGGCGCGCATTACGCTTGGTCCTTTTGCGATTGAGTTCATTCGGGTGACGCATTCGATTGTGAGTGCGGTGGCACTGGCTATTACCACGCCGCTGGGGGTTGTGATTCACACTGGCGATTTTAAAGTTGACCCCACGCCGACTGATAACGAACTTTTCGATCTGCATACGCTGGCCGATTATGGTAAGCGCGGTGTGCTGTTGTTGATGTCGGATTCAACCAACGTGGACCGGCCCGGTTATACCGAAAGCGAACGCGCGGTTCGTCCCCGTTTGGAAGAATTGTTTGCTCGTTCCGAACGGCGCTTAATTATTTCTTGTTTTAGTTCCTCGATTCACCGGTTGCAGCAGATACTCGATTTGGCCGCTGAATACGGGCGGAAAGTGGCGTTTCTGGGCCGCAGCATGTTGAATGTAACGGAAATTGCGCATAACCTTGGTTTGCTCACAATTCCCGATTCCACGCTGCTGCGGCCGCAGGACATCATGCAGATGCCGCCTAATAAAGTGGCGGTGGTGGTTTCCGGCACGCAAGGCGAGCCGATGTCGGCGATGTCGCGGGTGGCGGTTGATAACCATAAAAATCTTTATCTCGAACCGGGCGATGTAGTGGCATTGAGCGCGCGGATTATTCCCGGAAATGAGAAGGCGATTTTCCGGATGATGAATCATCTGGCGCGGCGCGGCGCGGAGATTGTTTACGGGTCCATGAAGCCGCCGATTCACGTGTCCGGTCATGCCAGCGAAGAAGAATTGAAGCTGATTCTGAATCTGGTTCGTCCCCGCTATTTCCTGCCTGTTCACGGTGAATACCGGCAATTATCAAAACATGCCAGCTTGGCTTCGCATTTAAAAGGTCTGGGATTGGAACAGACGTTTGTGCTGGAAACCGGCGAAACGCTGGAAATTGATCATCAGGGCGCGCGTCGGGGCAATAACGTGACGGTGGGGCGAATTTGCATTGATTCCGGTTCGCTCGATGATGTGGTGGAAGACATGATTATCCGCGATCGCCGCCATTTGGCGGAAGACGGGTTTGTGCTTCCGATTATTGCGATCAATAAGCATACGGGTAAAAGCGAAGGACTGCCCGAAATCGTCAGCCGTGGTTTTATCGGTAGCGAGGGCGCCGATATTTTGCAGCAAGCGCGAGGCATCGTGGCTCGGACCATTGAAGTGTCAACGGCCGAGGAGTTAGGCGATTGGGGTGTAATGCAAGAAAAAATACGCTCTGAACTAAAACGCTTTCTGACTAAACAAACGCAGCGCAGGCCCTTAATCATGCCGGTGATTCTGGAAGTGTAGCGTTCTTCAAACAATCTGACATGAAATCTGTTTCGTAGTAAGATTACCGAGGGAGTTCCACCATGAAAAGATTTGTTGTTGCCGTGATGGCGATTGGTTCGTTTGGCGCATTTGGCGCAATGGCTGAAAGCATGACCGGCTTTGTATCCGATTCGCACTGCGGTGCTGCACATGACGGTAGCCACGCAGAGAAAGATGCGGCTTGTGCGCAGAAATGCGTGAAAAGCGGCTCTGATCCAGTGTTTGTCACGGGCGGCAAAGTTATCAAATTTGACTCGGATTCAGCGGCAAAAGCCAAAGACCTGGTTGGTCAAAAAGTGACCGTTGATGGCACAATGAGCGGCGATACGCTCACCGTCAATTCGATCACCAAGGCAGGCAGCTAGGGTTTAAATTACCGTAAACATGAAGGAAGCAGCCAAGTTTGCCGCCTCCTTCAGTGTTGAAATTCCAAATCCAAATGACCGCCTGGGCCGCGATAAAGAACAGCCATGTTCTTTAATTTATGTTTTCCATCTAAAGGAAATAGCAGATAGCCGGAGACTTCGTCCTTAGCGGTTGTGTCAGGAAGCTGCTTGGCTTTCAGCGCGGCTAGTAGAGTGTTGTTGCCTTGATCTTTATCATTGGTCTGCGTTTTCAGGCTGCCCGGATCGCTGGCTGTATTGCCGATTCCGTTTCCTGCTCCCGGCATTCGCTGCACCCTGCCCGTTGGAGATTGGCCGATCGGCGCACCCGGCGTTCTGGACAAACCGCCGCCTGAGCCCGGACCCTGGGCTAACACTAAGCCGCCTTTGCCAGCAATTTGTTCCGGATCAAAGGGCTGCGATCGCTGCCCGTCGTCATGGCTGAGCAAGTAAAAATCGCTAGGACCGACGCGCAAGCCATTATCAGTCTTTGGCGTCACGCGCACTTCCAGCAGCGCTACTCCTTTGCCAGGGTCAGCACCCAGTTTCTGTGCAATTTCCGGTTCAGTTAGTGTGATGGTAGCTGAAACTTCCACATTATCGTTTCCGGCTGAGGTGGTGGGCATTACCACTTTATGGGCGGCACTTGCAGGAAGTGAAGCGAAGAGTATCGATCCGGTTAAGAGAGATGGAAGGACAAGAAGCTTACCCATATCGTTAATACGACGATGGATGTCCGTGGCTCGTTGCAGGGAACTATGGTGAGAATGACAGGGCTGGCTGAAGCTTTCACCCAGAAACGGCCGCCCACTGTAAAGCAGCAAGCAAATCTTCTTCTTCCTGCGGCGCGACGGTGCGGAGATCCACAATAATCTGATTGCGTTCAATGCGGGCAATGACCGGCACCGGGGCGCGCCGTAGTTTTTGTTCAAACAGGCCGGCATCCTTCACGGAGACAGCAAGCAGCGCAGTGGGCAGGGATTGATCGGGCGTTGCGCCGCCGCCTACTGCCGACTCACCGGGTTTTATCTGAACAGGTAAGGGCGCCAGCCTGCCGGCTAATCGCTCCGCTCGCTCGGCAATCTCGGAAGCTGGTTGAAAAATCATGCGCAGGGTAGGAACAGCTTCCCAATCGGCGGTCATGAGTTTGATGAGCGTGGCGGAAAGCGATTCAATCACCAGTTTGTCGCAGCGCAGAGCGCGATACATCGGGTTGCGCCGGATGCGCTGCACCAATTCAGTATCACCTGTGATGATACCGCTTTGGGGGCCGCCCAGCAGTTTGTCACAGCTAAACGTCACGATGTTCATGCCCGCCGCGATGCTTTCGGAAATAAGCGGTTCGATGATGCCTTTGGAGCGCAGATCGACCAAGCAGCCGCTGCCGAGATCCTCATAAACCGGGATGCCGGTTTCACGCCCAAGCGCGGCCAGTTCCTGTACCGTGGGGCGGGCGGTAAAGCCCGAAACATGAAAGTTGGACGGATGTACGCGCAGAATCAAGCGAGTGCGGTCCGTGATGGCGCGGCGGTAATCTTCCACTTGGGTGCGATTAGTGGTTCCTACTTCTTTCAATACCGCTCCCGATTGAGTCATAATGTCGGGAATGCGGAAGCCGTCGCCAATCTCCACCAGTTCGCCGCGAGAAGTAATCACTTCATAGCCGGCAGCCAGTTCACGCAGCACCAAATATACGGCAGCGGCGTTGTTGTTTACCAGAATCGCCGGACGGCCCACCAACTTTTCGAGTAGCGGAGCAGTGTGCATATCGCGCTTGCCGCGTTTTCCGGCCTTTAAATCGTATTCCAGGTTGCTGTAGCCGCGAATGGGCATGAAGTCGGTTAAAGGCGCACGTCCCAAATTCGTGTGCAGGATCACTCCGGTGGCGTTGATCACCGGTCGCAGAGAAGCGGCCAGGAGCTTGTCCAAACGATGCTCCACCAGAGCATGAATGGAAGCGGCATCGTGCGGTAGATGGTGCAACAAGGCGTGGCGCCGTTCGGCCAAAACCAAGCGGATTTCTGAAACCAACAGCTTATGCGGCAGATGGCCCAAGTGTTTCAGTTCCTTTAAAATTTGGTCAACCGAGGGCAAAGATCGCACAACTTCGAACTCAGTTGCATGTGTCACACTTCCAAGTTACAGCGATTCGGTCCGAAAAAGGGAGAGTCATAACTCAACGAAAAGTACTACTTTCCCGCTTGATAAACTAATGGAAGATGCGCTTTCCCCCAAAGCGCGACGATGCGGAGTTCTACACATTAAATGATTGCTGCTACCCAGATCCGGCCAGGCATGGTGGTTAAGTTCAATAACGAACTGCACACTATTTTCAGCATGGTACACCGGACACCAGGCAACCTGCGCGGGTTTGTTCAAGCCAAAATGCGAAACCTGAGAACCGGTTCGATGATTGAACACCGATTTTCTTCTGAAGATAAAATTGAGCGTATTGCGCTTGATGAACAGGAAATGGAATTTTTGTACGACGACGGCGAAGATTTTCATTTCATGAATACCGATACGTATGAACAGATGCACTTAAACAAGGACATGCTGGGTGATAGCGTTCAGTATCTGATTTCGAATATGAAAGTTAATGTTGAGTTCTATGAGGGCAAAGCAATCAGCGTGGAACTGCCGCCGAGCGTGGAGATGACTGTTATGGAAACCGAGCCGGGTTTGAAAGGCGCGACTGTTTCGAACGTCACCAAGCCCGCCAAAATGGAAACCGGCTTGATTGTTCAAGTACCGCCGTTTATCAATCAAGGCGAGCGAATCCGAGTCAGCACTTCGGAAGGAACGTATCTGGAACGCGCTTAAACTGATAAACAGCGGATGCGATCTCCCCGAACCCTGCTGTTATTGTTGACGCTGGCGATTGCGGTGTATGCGCCGGTGCTGCGATTTCCATTTATTGCCAACAGTTTTATTGAAATTCCCGTTTCCCGCATTCTGGGCAGTGTGCAAGCGTGGGGAGCTTTGTTAAGCAACTCGAACTGGCATTTGCGGCTCAGTTATGTTTTTGCCAACGCGTTGTTAGTGAAGCTGTTTGGCTTTGAGCCAAAACCCTTTTATCTGTTGAGCCTCTGCCTTCATGCCGCTTGTGTTTGTCTCATCTACATTCTAGGCCAGTGGCAGGCTTTCTCAAACAGGTCTTCCGCTTACGCAGCTGCGTTTTTTGCGGTGTACGCCGGGCATTACGGCGAAGTGATGGCGCTTTGGTATTGGCCGGGTTTACTGGTAACCCTGTTTGCGGCGGCAGCGCTTTCGTTCTGGGTGCGATGGCTGCAAAAACCAAGCAGGATTAACTATGGAATGGCGCTGCTGCTGTTTATGTCTGCGTTGGTTTCAAGCGAGGGCGGGTTTCTGGCAGTTTTTTTATTGAGCCTGCCATTGTTTGTTGCCCGCCGGTTTTCCCGTCGTGAACTGGCCTGGTTTTTTCCGTTTGTGATTTTAGCCCTAGCGCAGTTTGTTCTTTCCTTATGGCAGCGCCCGCGTATCCTGGCCTGGAACACCAGTTTGGCTGGCCTTGACCAGTGGTGGATGACTGCTGTCTGGACTGCTGTCGTTTTAGCCTGTTTATGGGTATTGAAAGCCGTTTCTCAGCGAAGCTTTGCAGTGGGCTGCGCCAGTTTTGTGGTGTTGAGTCTCATGGTTGGAGCTTACCTGGATCATGGTCTGCAGGTGAGCAGTTCCACCGTTTACCTGGCAAGTTTCGGCCTGGCATTATTGGTAGGGCAATTGTTTTCGCGGCTGCAGGAGCGTTTAGGTTTTCCGGTGGCCGCCTTGGCGGGATTCCTTGTGATGGCGTTAAACGTCGGTTTCCTATGGACGATTGAGCGGAAGCAAATGCTCGATTTTGCTTTTCCCACCAGAGTGCTGACCAATGCCGCGTTGTATGCGCAAGGCCCGATTCGGCTTTCCTGTTTCCCTTTCCCGATAGAGATTGCACAAGCCGCCGCGCAGGCTTATGGCAGCGAAGTGGTAGCGGAAACAAAGGCCACTAAAGTTGTGCCGCACTGCATTTCGTTTTCCTACAAAGATGCTGCGGGCGCGGTGCGCCAAGTGTATCAGCGTTCCGCGTTTTAGTTGGTATTGTTTTCGTTTCATCTACGATACTCTGTGAACGTAGCGCTATGAATCGTTTTGAGCGGCAGGCTGAACAAACACGCCGCGCTTCTTTGCAGAATTCGCTGCTGATGTGGAGCGCGGGAGGCATTCTGATTGTCGGCGCGCTGGCTTTGCTCGGTTATTCCAGCGGCGCGCCGCGCAACTTCTGGACTAGGGCCGGCGTAGCCGTAGCGATTCTGCTGCTGGTAGTCAGACAGTTGGGGCGTCGGTTGAAATCAAACAAAACCCAAGTCGTGAAGCCGGACGAAAAATCAATGCTTCATCTGGATTGAGGAACAGTTTAGGGCAATCCTTCAGTTTTATTCCGCTTTGATGATGCTGACTTCGCCATTGCGCTCCAGAATCGCGTATTGAATCTGGCTTAAGTCTGCCAACCCTTGCGCTCTGCCCGCCGCCATGACATCCGTGTCATTCAACCGCATCTTGTACAGAGTTTCGCTTTGCCATTGGCCGTTTTCGAGCAGCACCAGTGGCGTGCCGTCCAGCAGAATTCCAAATCGTGGAAAACGCTGTTTCAGCCAGGAAACGAGTCTATGCATGAACCCAACCACCATCACAGTGCAAACGGCGTTAGTCATCGAGCGATCGTCACCCACAATGGACGCGATTATGATGCCGCCAATGAAAAAAACCAACACAAATTCAAATGGTGTCATCTGTGCTCCAGGTCGACGGCTGAGAAGCCGCACTGTGAGTAGCAGAAACCAATAACCAATAACAGCCCTGATGATTGTACTCATAAAATAAAAACTCGTGTCCAGAAACTTATGGCACTACCAGGATTTTTGCTTGCAAACGCTCTGATCCGGGAATGCCAACAGCCAAGTCGTAGATTCCTGTCGAACCAGGCTCCAAAGCGAACTCAATCACGGCCGAATGAGGCTCTGCCGGGAATGTGTAAGTGATGCCATCCTCGCCGACGATGGAAGTAGCTGGCTGCGGAATAATTCTTTGATTGCCGAGCGGTCTCACCAGCGTCCGGCTGATCCAAAGTTCCACTTTGCCGTCGTGAACCGCTTGAGGTCCTAGTTCGATAGTCAGAATGGAAGGAGTGCGAAATCTCTCTACGCGCTCGTATTGAATGCTCAATTTATTGTCGCCGGTAGTCATCTGCGCTTTGGCCAGATAGCCTCTGCCGAAAAGGCCTAATCCATCCAAAACGATCAGCAGAAAAAAGAAAGCCCACGCAATACGCTCGAATCGCCACCAGCGCGTTTGAAACTCAAGGTCAGCCCCGACGGCTAACTCATCATTAATTTTCGGGACGCTATCTTCAACGGGCTGAGTTTGTACGGAAGGTGCCATAGTGTGTACCAATAAACGAAGTTTGATATGAATTGGTTAAAACCGCGAAATTTCAGGATTTCTCAGTATTTTTGATGATACTGATCTGGCCATTGCGCTCCAGGATGGCGTATTTAATTTTACTTAGATCTTTGACGCCGCTACCGCGGGCTGCTGTCATCACATCGGCATCCTGAATGCGCATTTTGTCCATCGTTTCGGTCACTCGCTGCCCTTTGTCAAAAAGAATGAGTGGGGTGCCATCAACTAAACGGCCAAAAAGGGGAGATCGCTGCTTTACGTAGGCGAAAGCGAAATGCATAAGACCGACCGTCATGATGACGCAGAAAGCGTTTGTAATTGATCGGTCATCGCCTATGGTAGGACTCAAGATCAAACCACCTATAAAGAAGATAAGTACAAACTCAAACGGACTCATCTGCTTGCCAGGCCGACGGCCTACAATCCTGATCATAAAAACCAGAAAGCAGTATCCAAACATGGCGCGAAAAACAGAGCTCATAAAACCATAGGCGAGAAAAAACTTATTTTAATTACGTTAGGAGATAAAAAATCAGAATTATCTCGGCTTACCGATCCGATACCGTATAAAATCTAGGAGACGATTGGGCTGAGGACACCCAGCACGTACTTATTTTGTGAAGACAACCCGTCACAAATCTGTGTTTTCGCCGTTACTACCGAAAAGTGAGCAATAGTTTGAAATTGATTATGAAGTTTTTTGATGTTGGGTAGTTTTCTGTGACAGGGCGGACACCAGCCAGCCCAGCAATCAAGAATGACTACTTTGCTCTTTCAGTTGCTGAGTTGATCCATATCAGCATTTCGGGCCAGGTTCCCGTTAACTTCCATCGTCAGTTCATCCGCAATTCGCCAGCAATATAGAGTTATATTTCGATGCTGAATCTGACGCAAGGAGCAGGAAGTTTCGGGTTGCTGGTTTTTCGACGATTGCGCCAAGAACGTTGCGAATTCTCGTTTAACAACAGTCTTTCGCGTTACACTGGAATTTACAGGCAGAGGGTTGGCTGGATTTCTATGTTGAAGCTTTCTGCTTTGCTGTCTAAGGTCTGAACTGGTGAACAAAATTGGGCTTTATCGCTACGCTGTTACGGTTTCGGTATCCGTTTTGATCCTGGTAGCCGTGGGCTCGCTAGTGACCACGGAAGGAATTGGCACCGCTATTCCTGATTGGCCGCTTGCGTTCGGTAAAGTCTGGCCTATGGGACCCTATCCTAGCGGTGTTCCCTTAGTTTTGGCGCATCGCGCCTTAGCTGCCGCATCATTAGCATCGGTGGCTGGGTTAGTGATTTACGCTCGCAAAGTGAAAGCCATGTCTTATGCGCGTCATGCGGGATTGGCTGCTTTTGCTTTAATGTTATTGCAAGTTCTTACCGGCGGCGCGGCGGTGCTGTATCGTTTTCCACCTTGGATGGGTGTTTTTCATGCGCTCTTAGCCCAATTGTGCTTTTTCCTGGTGGCAGCAGTCGCTGTGTTTACGTCACCGATTTGGGTAAAGACACCGGAACAGGTTTCCGATTATGGCTGGCCTTCACTTCGCACCTTGGCCTTGTGGTGTCCGGTGCTGGTTTTTATACAAATGTTTCTGGGAGCTTTGTACCGGCATCATATAACCGGAATCATTCCGCATATTTTAGGTGCGCTGATTGTGGGCGGGTTGGTGTTGTTGTTTGCCTTATTTGTAGTGACGCAGTTTCCTAAGCACCAATCCTTAAAATTTCTGGCGGCCAGCCTTCTGTCTGCCATAGTTGTACAGGCGGCGCTGGGCGTTTTCACTTATGTGGTTGGCGCTTTGGCGGATGAACAAGCGGGACGCAGCATTTGGGGTGATCTGGTGATTGCAGGACATGTGGCGACGGGCGGCGTGGTGTTTGCTTCGTGCGCATTGTTGGGAATTCAGGTGCGGCGTTGTGTGCTGCCGAAGTTCGCGCCTGCGACGGAAGTACAGGCAGTTTCATGAGCAGGCGAGTGAAAGATTATCTTGAACTGACCAAACCGCGGATTACCTGGCTCATTTTGATGAGCACCGCTGTGGGCTACTACTTTGGGCATCATGGCGCTTGGCAGTTCTGGCTGATGTTTCATGCTTTGATCGGCACTGGTTTAATTGCTTCGGGAACTGCCGCCTTAAACCAATGGTATGAGCGTGAAGCCGATGAGAAAATGAGGCGTACCCAGGACCGGCCTATTCCGTCGGGGCGTGTTTTGCCGATGACGGCGCTGCGGTTCGGAATCGCTTTAGAGATTCTCGGCACTTTGGAGTTGTGGCTGGGTGTGAACCCATTAACCGCAGGGCTGGGCGTTATAACAATTGCACTTTATCTTTTGGCTTATACTCCTTTGAAACAGAAAACCTGGTGGTCAACTACAGTTGGCGCGATTCCCGGAGCGATGCCGCCGCTGATCGGATACGCTGCTGCCAGCAATCATCTGACCGTTGAAGCTTGGGCATTGTATGCCATCTTGTTTCTCTGGCAGTTTCCTCATTTTTATGCAATCGCCTGGATGTACCGCGAAGATTATTCACGCGCCGGCATCCTCATGCTGCCGGTGGTAGAACCGGATGGGCAATCCACCTCGCGCCAAATCTTAATTTATTCGGCGTTGTTGATTCCCATCAGTCTTCTGCCGAACTGGTTGGGCATGGCCGGAGCAGTTTATTTTGTGGGTGCGTTAGCGATGGGCCTTGCTTTTCTGTATTCGGGTATTCGCGTGACCTTAGAGCGCACGAGGCTGCGGGCGCGGCATGTTCTTTTGGCTTCGGTCATTTATTTGCCGGTGCTTTACGGGCTGATGGTGTTTGATCCGGTTCGGCTGTGACGCGCTGCGCTTTCTTGTTAGTCGCGTTAGGTTGGGCGACGCTTCTATCTTGTTCCGATCCTGCCAAAAATCTTTCGGTGTACGGAACAGTTCCCGAATTTAATTTAGTGGACTCCAGCGGACATGCTTTCAACAGCCAACAACTGAAAAACAAGGTGTGGGTTGCGGATTTCATCTATACTCATTGCCCGGGGCCGTGTCCGCGCATGACAAGCCAGATGCACTCGCTACAGAAACAAATCGCTGGCGACTCCGATGTGCAGTTGGTATCTTTCAGCGTTGATCCGGCGCGCGATACTCCACCGGTTCTGAATGAGTTTGCGCAAAAGTTTGGCGGACCTGCGATGGATTGGTTTTTTCTGACCGGTTCTCCCGAAACTTTGCACCATTTGGCGCGCAATGTGTTCATGGCGGGCGATCTGATTGGCGTAATGGACCACAGCACGAAATTTATTCTGGTGGATCGCAAACAGCAGATTAGAGGTTTTTACTCAACCTTTGATGCTGAGGGAATGCCGCATCTGCTAAGCGATATCAAAGCTTTGCGGAAAGATTAACTGTCGGGTAGCTGATATTCTAAATCGTAGCTGTGCTTCCCATCTTCCATGATGATGGCAAAGTTTCCCGTAATGCCTTGCAGTTCGCCTGTGCCTGAACCGGGAGCTATTTTCACAATCAGGTCGCGTCCGTTTGCGTTCATCGTGCCGAAATGTTGCAGAACAAAGCTGCCGTTTCTACCGGCAAGTTTTCCGGTTACAGTCTCCATCGCAACGTAACCGGCGGCTCCTTGCTTGGGATCGCCGGCAGTGTACATTTCACCTTGTGTGATAGCTTCCAGATCACCGTGGATCACCTTGTTGATTGAAAAGCGGCCAAAGCCGTTGTTGCCGGTTGGGGGCAGCGGTTGTACCTTGACATCAAATGTTCCGCGAGCGTGATGGGACAGAAAATTCTCTCCTTTGCGAGCGAAGCATGCCGCTCATTCTAGCAGCGGCTTATGAGGCCGGTGACAACTTCAAGTGATACCATTACGAAAGGCATCAGCCCCTGAACTCGGTGCTTACGCAAGCGACGTACCAAGTCGAGTTGATCGACGGGTTAGAGATTGAGAAATCCTTGCCGAAAGAACGTCATGCGTTACTTCGTTTGTCGACGCTGATTTGGTGGACGCTCCCGCTTTGGCCATAGAAACTCTATCGCCCGGCCAAACTATTACCGATCTTTTAGTACGGGCGCAACCTTTGTTGAAACTCTGTTGTCCTGTTGTGGGGGTGATCTGGCCGGAAAAACACCGAACCTGGGAGTACTTCCAAGACGATTTCCGGGAATGCTCAGCGAGTCTCAATGTTCTGCTGCCGACTGAAAGCTCGGTGAACATTAATCTTATCGAGATGTGAACTGAACTGGAACACAGGGAAACTTATCCTGATGGAGTTTAAAGCTAATTCCTTCGCGTCGTCCTAAAATAAAAAAAGAAACTTATGGCCGACGAAATAGATGAAGAGTCGATGAACATGCCGCTGCCGCCGGCGGATTTTTCGTTTCTGGTGAGCTCGTTAATGTTTCAGGCTCAGCTTGAACTGGGACTGCTGCATTTCGGCGAGGAAAAGGAGCAACCGGAGCCGAATTTTTTGCGCGCTAAGCATTCCATCGATCTGCTGGGCGTGATTGAAGAAAAAACTAAAGGAAATTTGACGCTTGACGAACACCGGCTGCTCGAAAATGGTTTAACCGAGCTGCGTTTCCGGTTTGTGCAGGTTCTGGAAGACAGCAAAAAAGGAAAAACCGAAGCGAGCAGCGAACCGGAACCGCCGCGCATTATTACCGCTGACGGCGGTAAGGGAACCAAATCGGTTTAAATGCTCGCTCAGTTTGAGCATGCCTCGATTGTGGTTCTCGGTTCAGGAACAAGCATCGGCATTCCGATGATCGGGTGCCGCTGCCGTACCTGCACTTCGGCTGATCCGCGCGACAAACGGCTGAGGCCTAGCGTGCTGATCAAGTTCGACAACCATCGGGTGTTGATTGACACCGGACCGGATTTTCGGACGCAGGCACTGCATTACGACATTGAACGCATTGATGCGGTTTTATATACGCATCATCACGCCGACCATATTCTGGGTTTGGACGATCTGCGGCCTTACAACTTCATGCAGAAAAGCGACATTCCGATTTATGGGTCAGATGAAACGCTGCAAGTGATTGAGCAGACCTTCCGGTATGTGTTCGACAGCCAGCCAACTTTATCAAGTCGCCCGAAGTTAACTTCCTGCCGGGTTGGCAATGGAGAATCGTTTACGGTTCACGGGTTGACGTTTGAACCGGTGAAAGCTTGGCACGGCAAGCTGATGGTGTATGGCTTCCGGTTCGGCGACTGCGCTTACCTGACTGACCATAGCTCCATTCCGGAAAGTTCAATGGAGCGCTTGCGCAATTTGGACGTTCTTTTTCTGGATGCTTTGCGCTACAACGCTCATCCTACTCACCAAACTATCGATCAATCGTTGAAAATGGTGAACGAATTAAATCCGAAGCGGGCTTATTTTACGCACATCTCGCATGATGTGCTTCATGCCGCAGCAGAAGAACGTCTGCCTCCGTTCGTCCGCCTAGCTTATGACGGCCTGCAAATTCCTTTAGGAAGACTGGACCATCCTGCATGAGCGATGCTTTCTTAAGGCCGAGAGAATTGGGTATTGCTCACACCGGTCCTTGCGCGCTCACCATTGGCAATTTCGATGGAGTTCATCGCGGACACCGCGCTTTGATTGGCCAAACGCAGCAGATTGCCCGCAGCCACGGCTGGAACACGGTGGTCTTAACGTTTCATCCCCACCCGACCACGTTGGTTGCGCCCGAACGCGCTCCGGAGATGATTTGTTCATTGGCCGAGCGTTTGCGTTTGTTAAAACAAGCCGGTGCGGATCGCGTTTTGGTGCTGCCATTCACCAGGGAAGTAGCGGAAATGTCGCCGCGCGAATTTGTGGAAACGATCGTAGTGAAAGGGATCGGCTCACACGCCGTTTTGGTCGGCCAGAATTTCCGCTTCGGGCAGAAACAAGCCGGAAATTGCGAAGTACTGGCGCAACTTGGAAACGAATTCAAATTCGAATGTCATTTTCTGGCGCCTATCACCAGTCGCGGTGAAATCGTTTCCAGCACAGCCATTCGGCAGCATCTTCGAGCGGGCAACGTGTCCAAAGCAGGCCGCCTGCTAGGCCGCTGTTTTTCACTCGAAGGCAGAATTGTGTCTGGCTATGGCATCGGTTCCAAGCAAACTGTGCCGACTTTGAATCTGGAGCCGCCGCCGGAATTGAAACCGGCATCAGGAGTGTACATCACCGAAACGGAAGATTTGGGAAACGGACGCTGCTGGAATTCCATCACCAACATCGGCTATCGGCCCACGTTCAACGGCAGCGACTTGACCATCGAAACATTTCTGCTTTCCCCATTTGATGGGCGTACGCCGGAGCGGATCAAGCTTTCATTTCAGCGTTGGGTGCGCCCGGAACGCGCTTTCCCTGATTCGCAAACCCTTCGCGCTCAGATTTTGCAGGATGTAAACAAAGCGCAGAAATTCTGGGAGCGATTGAACCGGTTTCGGTTGGCGAACCGCTGAAAATAGAACGAGTGTTGATGATTATACCGGCCTTGGTTCAAACTGCGGCAAAATCCTGATACATCCGATACGGGATGTCCCTTTTAGCTTCCCAGTAAGGATAAAACGCGCCGGAAGGCACAACCTGCCCGGGCGGATCGCTCACTCGGAAATGCAGCGGCTGCTCCGACTTCTGAAGACGAGCGGTTAATTCCGCAGAACCGTAGCGCCCTGACGGCATGTGCAAGCCGAGATTAAAACGCAAGTCTTCGACCAATACCACCGGTCCGTACAGAATCGCCACACGGTCAGGATGTTCCTGATCCACCGCTTCCGCCCGTAGCGACATCGGGATGCGAAGCTCAACCACGTCGCCCTCGTGCCACGTGCGTTCGATGGCGGCCCAGGTCGACGCATGCGCTTCAAGGGGAACTGCAGCGCTATTCACCGACGCGGTGATCGTAGAAGCCCATTCCGGTACTCGGAAGCGAATCGCTGCTTTAACGGGATTGTCCGCCGCAATCGTAATCTGCACCAGTTCGCTTTCAGGATAAGTGGTTTTGAGCGTCAGTCGCATCCGCTGATCCGCTTGTCGCCAGCTTACTTCAGAAGGAACAAAAAGATTCACATAAAGGCCTGCTGCATCACGGAAATAAAGAATATTGTGGTAATCCGCCACATCCTGAATGTGAGTTCCCGAGCAGCACGGCCA
>CAXTWH010000052.1:0-36374 GCA_964247975.1 uncultured Bryobacteraceae bacterium
ACAAGGGCCTGCGCTTTGCCATCCGCGAAGGCGGACGCACGGTGGGTGCCGGCACTGTCACCGATATCGTCGAATAAGTAGGAAAGTAGAAGGGGCGGGGTTGTCCCGCTCCTCACCGTAGTTGTTACAGGGAAGGATTTAATACGATGGCACGCGAAATTATTCAGTTGCAGTGCAACGAGTGTAAACGCCGGAATTACAGCAACACCAAGAACAAGAAGACCACCACTGAGCGTCTCGAATTCAAGAAGTTCTGCCCGTTCTGCCGCAAGCATCAGCCGCACCGCGAAACGAAGTAGTTTATTAGTTTTTAAACTCCTGATACCTTTTCTGTTCTCGCGTGAGCGGGCCTGAATCTGGTAGTCTAAGGAGAAACCAGTAGGGGCATAGGTTTAACGGCTAGACCAGCGGTCTCCAAAACCGCGAGTGGGGGTTCGAATCCCTCTGCCCCTGCCAAGCAGCCCTCCATCTCTCCCCGACATTATTGGAGAAGGTGAATACGTGACAAACCGCGTGTCCGAATTTAAATGATTCGACCCGTGGCAAGGCGCAAAGGAATTGGAATTACGATGGAAGTGGAAAACGCTCAACCTGCTGCGAGTTGGCCGACCCGCACTAAAGAATATATTGACGACGTGCAGGCCGAAATGAAACGAGTGACTTGGCCCACTTGGCCCCAGGTGCGTTCAACAACGCTGGTGGTTATTGTGGCAACCTTTCTGCTGGCCGGCTACTTCGCCGTGGTGGATTCGGTAGTAAATTCCCTCATCACAAAGGTTATTAACGTTTTCTCGAAGTAGAAACGATTGCAGGGGAAAGATAGCGGTATGGCGGACGAAATTTTAGAAAATCCGGATCAGTTGCAAGGATATGAAACCGGCGAGGCGCTGGAAGCAGAAACGCCCGTAGCGGAAGAACAAACCGCGCCGGCCATGAACTGGTACATTATTCATGCCTATTCTGGTTTTGAAAATAAAGTGGCGGAATCATTGCGCAGCCGGGCTCAAGCATTCGGCTTTGCTCACCGGCTCGGGCAGATTCTGATTCCCACCGAAGAAGTAGTGGAACTCCGTAACAGCAAAAAAGTAACCAGTAAACGGCTCCTGTATCCCGGCTATGTTCTTGTTCAGATGGAAATGGATGATGAACTTTGGCATGCGGTGAAATCAACGCCTCGGGTGACTGGTTTTGTTGGCGGCGGCACCAAGCCTGTTCCGCTGACTGCGGATGAAGTGAATGCAGTGTTGTACCGTCAACAATCCAGCGCGGAACGTCCGCGACCGAAGCTGAGTTTTGAAAAGAACGAAACAGTGAAGATTATTGATGGACCGTTCACGAACTTCTCCGGCAAGGTGGATGAAGTGAACACCGAGCGGAACACGCTGCGCGTGATGGTTACAATTTTTGGACGCTCAACTCCGGTTGAGCTGGATTTCCTGCAAGTAGAAAAGATATAAGCAATGGCCCGGCCTGCGGGCGTTGAGGTGAATCAGAATGGCAAAAAAAGTCACAGGTCAAGTGAAGCTGCAAATTCCTGCCGGCAAGGCGACTCCCGCCCCGCCTGTTGGTACCGCGTTAGGTCCGCAGGGCGTGAACATCATGGAATTTTGCAAGGCGTTTAACGCAAAAACGTCGGCTAAGGATCAGGAAGGATTGATTATCCCGGTGGTAATCACGATCTTCTCGGATCGCTCTTTCACGTTTATTACAAAAACGCCGCCGGTAGCGGTGCTAGTAAAACGCGCTGTGAACCTGGCAAAAGGCTCGGCGGAGCCCAATAAAACCAAGGTTGGAAAGATCACCGCGAAGCAGGTTGAGGAAATAGCGAAGTTGAAAATGCCTGATCTGAACTGCTTCACGCTGGAATCGGCTGTAGCGCAGGTAGAAGGTGCTTGCCGCAGCATGGGCGTAGAAGTCGGTTGAATTCTAAAATTTTGTTTCAATTTAGACGCGATGTCCAGCCTGTCAGGATATGTCGGGCGTTGGGACGAAGACTACCTGGTGAGCGGTTCTCGCGTGAGTCTCGCTTCTGTTGTTATCGACTGGAAAGAAGGTTCTTCTCCTGAATTCATTCGGGATGATTTTCCTTCTCTTATATTGGATCAAGCCTACGGAGCAATCACTTATTATTTGGCCCGCCAGGTTGAAATAGATTGTTACTTTTAGCTTTGAAAACAGATTTTGAGCGACGTCGGGCAGAACAAGCTTCACTTCATCCGGAAATTACGACAAAACTGCGGAATGCTCTCAAAGCGGTACAGGGATAGCTCAGTGTGCGTGTTCGTTTTTGGCGGATGCTAATGGTCTTAAAAGGGTAGAACCTGAGCTTGATTAGCCAAGATTTTCCGATTGGCGGGCAGTAGAGGAATTACTAATCTGTTATCACGTGTTAACGGCGGATAAGCTTGCAAATACAATTTGCTATCTGCCTTTGTAAAACACGGGGATTCGTTTTCGTTGCAAGTTAAGCATTTTTCTGATAGTTTAAATACTTGTAGTTCCAACTTGGGAGGCGCGGGTGCTTTTACGCAGCCTGTGCCGTTTGGACCAGTCACATTATGAGTCAAAAGCCCGGTAAGAAATATACTGCCGCGGCGAATCAGGTGGATGCCCGTCCGTATGAACTGGCAGAAGCTGTTTCGCTTGTTCAAAAAATTAAGTTCACAAAATTCGACGAGACTGTAGAAGTACACATGCGTCTCGGGGTTGATCCGAAGCACGCGGACCAGATGGTGCGCGGCACGGTTGTGCTGCCGAACGGCCTCGGCAAATCAAAAACAGTGCTGGTGATTGCTTCCGGCGACAAAATCCGGGAAGCGCAAGAAGCAGGGGCTGATTTTGCCGGCGGCGAGGAAATGGTAACGCGCATTCAACAGGAAGGCTGGACCGATTACGATGCGGTGATTGCCACGCCTGACATGATGCGCTCCGTGGGGCGCCTGGGTAAAGTGCTGGGACCGCGCGGCCTCATGCCGAACCCGAAAACCGGAACGGTGACGAATGATCTCGGAAAAGCCATTCAGGAAATCAAAGCCGGTAAAGTGGAGTTCCGGGTGGATAAAACGGGTGTGGTTCATGCGCCGGTCGGCAAGGTGAGTTTCGCCAACGACAAGTTGTTGGAAAATGCGAACAGCCTGATTCAGGCCGTGGTGAAAGCAAAACCTTCCGCTGCCAAAGGCAAGTACGTGAAAAGCGCTACTTTGTGCTCCACGATGGGCCCCGGCGTTCAACTGGACGTCACGAGCATGAACGCCAAAACCGTATAAGAATGCGATCACAGCAGATTGTATGAAAAACCGAGACGATAAACGTAAAGATTTTGAAGAATTGAAAAAGCGGATTGCCGAAAATCCGAATATTTTCGTAGCCGGATTTGAAAAGCTGACCGTATCGCAGGATTACGAGCTTCGTAAGCTGATTCGCAGCGCGGGCGGCAACTATCAAGTGGTGAAGAACAATGTGGCTCAGAAGGCTTCGGAAGGGACTCCGGCAGAGCCGCTGATGGCGGACCTGAAGGGCATGACATCCATTGCCTACACGCCTGCTGATCCGGTTGGTTTGGCGAAGGCTTTAACCAAATACGCGCGCGACAATTCACAATTCACGTTTAAAGCGGGAATGGTGGAAGGCCGAGTAATCGATTTAAAGGGCATTGCTGATTTGGCAACAATGCCGCCCAAGGAAGAAATCTACGCCAAGCTGCTGTTTCTGATTAATGCGTCGGCACAGCGGTTGGTCACGGCCATTGGCGGAGTGGGTCGCAATCTGGCCGTAGTGGTTGATCAGGGCGTAAAAGAAAACAAATTTCAGCGGTAGAATTCTCTAAAAGTCCATGTTTGGCGGGCGATCCGCCATCAAGCAGGGCAGAGTTTTAATTAACGGAGTTACAGGAAAAACAAAAATGGCGGATATCAACGCAATTGCAGAACAGATTCAAGGCTTAACGCTGCTTGAGGCGTCTCAACTGGTTAAGCTGCTCGAAGAAAAATTGGGCGTTTCAGCCGCAGCGGCTGCGGTGGCAGCGGCCCCGGTTTCAGGCGGCGGAGCAGCCGCAGCAGCCCCTGTGGAAGAGAAAACGGAATTTGCCGTGGTTCTTACTGCTGCCGGCGCTAACAAAATTAACGTGATTAAAGTGGTTCGCGAAGTCACCAGCCTTGGCTTGAAAGAAGCAAAAGACCTGGTTGACGGCGCGCCGAAAACTGTAAAAGAAGGCATTAACAAGGATGAAGCGGAAACTATCCGCAAGAAGTTTGCTGATGCCGGCGCTTCGGTTGAAGTGAAGTAGTTTATTTTTCAGGGCCGGTGGCGTTCGTTTGACGCAAACGGCCTTGAGTTGTTATACTGTTGCAGGCGTTTCATTGGGAGCGTTGCGGAATCAGTTTGTGATTCTAGTTACAGGTTTACCAGCCCGCTGGCTAGTTACAGCTAAGCGGGCGTTCGGCATGTTCAGGAAACTCCCTTTGCCTCAGTGTGGTAGTATAGTTCCTGCTGCTCAATGCAGATTCTTCCAAGGTTGGCTTCCTTTTTTCAATTGCTTCAAACTGATCCCGTGCGGCAGGTCATACTGTCCGTGCAAGCGCCTGTGAAGCGGTGGGTTTCCATCGTTTTAGGTGACCGTTGCCTCTTTGTCGCTGCGGCAAGCGGTTGCTTGAATAGTGACTTTTCGAAATGAAGTGCTTGGGCGCGCTTATAAAGCGCCAGTCCAGAGTTGTTGTGTTGTCGGTTTTCAAAGGACAAGCGTAGATGCCTAACGTGTCAAACGGTTCTCCCCGCGAGCGAGTTGACTTTTCAAAGATTAAGACCTCGATTCCTATTCCGAATCTCATTGAAGTTCAAAAACGTTCTTACGAACGTTTTCTTCAAATGGATCTGCTGCCGAAAGAACGTGAAGACGCGGGCCTTCAAAGCGTTTTTAGTTCGGTTTTCCCGATTTCTGATTTTCGCGGTCTGAGTCAGCTTGAGTTTGTTGATTATTCCATCGGTAACTGGGAATGCAAGTGCGGCAACCTGAAAGGTTTGCACCACCTGCGGACCATCTGCCGCAATCCGAATTGCGGCGCCGAAATTCGTACCGATCCCTTTCATGCCGGAGATGTTCTCTGCCATCGCTGCGGTACGTTTAACAAAAATATCGTGACCTTCTGCAACCGGTGCGGCGATCCGGTGGCTTTGCAGTTAAAATACGATGTGCCGGAATGCGAAGAACGCGGCATGACCTATGCTGCGCCGTTAAAAGTCACCATTCGCTTAACGGTTTACGATAAGGACGCTGATACCGGCAACAAAACGGTGCGCGACATCAAAGAACAAGAAGTGTTCTTTGGTGAAATTCCGCTGATGACCGATAACGGCACCTTTATCATCAACGGCACCGAGCGCGTGATTGTGTCTCAGTTGCATCGTTCGCCCGGCGTGTTTTTCGAAAAAGTTGCTACCCAAGGCTATTTCCTCGGCAAAATTATTCCTTACCGCGGAAGCTGGGTCGAGTTTGAATATGACAACAAGAATCTGTTGTACGTTCGCATTGACCGTAAACGCAAGTTCTACGGAACGGTGTTTCTGCGCGCTTTAGGTTTGAAGACCGATACCGAAATTATTCGCGCGTTCTACAAGCTTTCCACCATCAATTTGAAAGAAAACCGGCTGTTCTGGCAGGTGAACGATAGTTTGCTGGGCATGAAGTTATCCCATGCGGTAACTTCTCAGAGCGGCGACACCGTAGTGCCGCAGGGCCGCAAAATTACCAACTCGGTTTTCCGCGAACTCCAGAAAGCAAAAGTGGAGCAGGTGGAAGTGGCTATCAACGATCTGGAAGGCGCTTTCGTGGCTGCCGACGTGATCGACATGGAAACCGGCGAAGTGCTGATTGAAGCCAATCACGAATTGACGCCGAACGTCGTAACCCGCATTGCGGAAGCTGGTCTTCAAAACATTGAAATCTTCTTTCCGGAGCGGGATGAAGCTGGAAACGTGATATCCGCAACGCTTAGAAAAGATGCGGTCAAATCCCAGAACGACGCTCTGCTGGAAATCTACCGCAAGCTGCGCCCTGGTGATCCGCCTACGCTGGACACCGCCACTCAGTTGTTTCAGGGCATGTTCTTCGATCCGCGCAAATACGACTTTTCGCGCGTAGGCCGGATGAAGTTTAATATCAAGCTGTACGACCAGGCTGATGCCACGCCGCTCGATAAGCGCACGCTGGACCACAAAGATTTCATTGACACCATTCTTTACTTGCTGAAGCTGCGCCGTGGTTTGGGTGCGGTGGACGATATTGACCACTTGGGCAATCGACGCGTTCGCGCGGTCGGCGAACTGCTCGAAAACCAATTCCGCATCGGCTTAGTCCGCATGGAACGGGCCATCAAAGAAAAAATGTCGGTGTACCAGGAAATGTCAACGGCTATGCCGCATGACCTGGTAAACGCCAAACCGGTGATGGCTGCGATCCGTGAATTTTTCGGCTCCAGTCAGTTGTCGCAGTTCATGGATCAAACCAATCCTCTTTCGGAAATTACGCATAAACGGCGTCTTTCCGCACTAGGACCGGGCGGTTTATCTCGCGAACGCGCGGGTTTCGAAGTACGCGACGTTCACCCGACCCACTACGGCCGTATCTGCCCGATTGAAACGCCGGAAGGCCCGAACATCGGTTTAATCTCCTCCTTGTCTTGTTTTGCGCGGATCAACGAATACGGCTTTATTGAAAGTCCGTATCGCCGGGTGAAAGAAGGCGTGCTGGTGGATGAAATTAAAATCCTGAACCCGGGCGACACTCCTCACCGCGTGAACCAGGTTCTGGATCGTAACGACATCGACAAGGCCAATTCCGCGTTGCAGCCAAATCAGCAAACGGCTGAATTTGAAGCACACTGCGATTACCTGTCGGCGTGGGAAGAAGATAAATATCTGATCGCGCAGGCAAACGTCAAGATTGCTGATGACGGCCAGATTCAGGATGAACTGGTCAATGCCCGGCAGGCCGGCAACTTTGTGCTGAAGCATCGCAATGAAGTGGAATACATGGATGTGAGTCCGAAACAGCTTGTTTCGGTAGCCGCCAGCTTGATTCCGTTTCTTGAAAACGACGACGCTAACCGCGCTTTGATGGGTTCGAATATGCAGCGCCAAGCTGTGCCGCTGCTGCGGGCGGAAGCGCCGTTTGTAGGCACCGGCATGGAGCGCGTAACCGCGCGTGATTCCGGCGCAGTTATCATCTGTAAACGCTCCGGCACGGTGGATTCGGTAGACAGCGAACGCATCATTGTTCGTGTGGAAGGCGGGCACGAAGGCCAGCTTTCGCGCGAAGTGGGCGCGGACATCTACCAGATGACCAAGTTCAAGCGTTCTAACCAGAACACCTGCATTAATCAGAAGCCGATTGTGCATGTGGGGCAAAAGGTGAAAAAAGGCGACGTGCTCGCCGATGGACCTTGCACTGATAACGGCGAACTGGCGCTTGGGCGCAACGTGCTGGTCGCGTTCATGCCTTGGCGCGGGTACAACTTCGAAGACGCCATTATTGTGAGCGAGAAGCTGGTTAAAGAAGACTACTACACTTCGATTCACATTGAAGAATTTGAAATCGAAGCTCGCGATACCAAGCTGGGGCCGGAAGAAATCACCCGCGACATCCCCAACATCTCGGAATCGTTCCTGCGCAATCTGGACGAAAGCGGCGTGATCCGAATCGGGGCCACGGTAAAGCCGGGCGACATTCTGGTCGGCAAAGTAACGCCAAAAGGCGAAACGCAACTGACGCCGGAAGAAAAGCTACTTCGCGCGATTTTCGGCGAAAAAGCCGGTGATGTGAAGGACGCTTCTCTCTACTGCCCGCCCGGTATTGAAGGCACCATTGTGGACGCAAAGGTGTTTTCGCGTAAAGGCGCGGAGTTGGATGAACGTTCCAAGCAGATTCTGGGTGAACAGGAAGCGCGGCTGAACCGCAACCTCGAAGACGAAAAGCGCATTTTGAATGACGAACGCGCCAAGCGTTTGGAAAAACTGCTCGACGGCAAACAACTGCTGGCCGACCTGCACGATGAAAAAACCAACAAGCGCTTAATCGGCAAGGACACGCCTTTAACCGGCGACGTGCTGGAGAAACTGAAAGGCCGCGACATCAAGCGCCTGAAGCTTTCAAGCAAAGACGCTCGCTTGAATGAACTGGTGGACGAGATTGAAGAAATGACGTCCCGCCAGATTGCGGTGCTCGAAAAGATCACCGAAGAAAAGGTGGCAAAGCTCCGCAAGGGCGACGAACTGCCTCCGGGCGTGATTAAGCTCGTTAAAATCTATATCGCTATGAAGCGCAAGCTTTCGGTTGGCGATAAAATGGCGGGCCGCCACGGTAACAAGGGCGTGATTTCACGCATTGTTCCGGAAGAAGACATGCCCTATCTTCCTGATGGTCAACCGGTGGAAATCATCCTCAATCCGTTGGGCGTGCCGTCGCGCATGAACGTCGGCCAGATTCTGGAAACCCACCTGGGTTGGGCAGCCGCGAAGCTCGACCTTCATTTCGCGACTCCGGTGTTCGACGGAGCAACCGAGCGGGACATCAAAGCGCAGTTGACTACCGCTGATCTGCCCACTTCCGGCAAAATCGAATTGCATGACGGTGTTACCGGGCTGCAGTTTGAACAACCAGTAACGGTCGGCTACATCTACATGTTGAAGCTGAGCCATCTGGTAGATGATAAGATTCACGCGCGGTCCATCGGGCCGTACTCGTTGATTACGCAGCAGCCATTGGGCGGTAAAGCCCAATTTGGCGGACAGCGCTTCGGCGAAATGGAAGTCTGGGCTTTGGAAGCATACGGAGCCGCTTACATTCTGCAGGAACTGCTGACGGCAAAATCCGATGACGTTTACGGACGCGCCAAAATCTACGAAGCCATTGTAAAAGGCGAAGCCGCCGCCGAACCGGGCGTGCCGGAATCGTTTAATGTGTTGATCCGAGAACTGCAAAGTCTCTGTCTGGATGTGGAGCTGATGAAAAAGCCCCGCGAACTGCAGGACTTGGCGCACGCTGCTGATTAATCAACAGCGGCAGTGAAAGCAGTTGAAGCGGCGGAAGTGAGGCTTCGGCAAAACGAGGTCACGCTTCCGTCATGGTTTGGTTTGGTAAAGGGTTAATTAAGGATTCCATCCATGTATCGTTCTTCTCCGTACGACAGAGCCAATTTAATCGCCGACTTTGATTCACTGCGAATCAGTCTGGCCTCTCCGGAGAAAATCCGGAGCTGGTCACACGGTGAAGTCACGAAGCCGGAGACCATCAATTACCGTACATTCAAGCCGGAGCGCGACGGTTTGTTCTGCGCTCGCATTTTCGGTCCTGTTGCTGATTGGGAATGTTTGTGCGGCAAATACAAAAGAATGAAGCACCGCGGCGTGATCTGCGACAAATGCGGCGTGGAAGTAACGTTGTCGCGAGTGCGCCGTGAGCGCTTGGGCCATATTGAACTGGCTAGCCCCTGCTCGCATGTCTGGTTTTTCAAAGGTTTGCCGAGCCGCATCGGCTACCTGCTCGATATCACGCTGCGCGAGTTGGAGCGTGTTCTTTACTACGAAGCTTACGTAATTATCGATCCGGGCGAAGGCACCGGCCTTTCTACGGGCGAGGTTGTCAGCGACGAACGCAAGCGCCAGCTTGAACAGGAGTTCCCCGGCAAATTCATCGCCATGATGGGCGCTGAAGGCGTGAAAGAACTGCTGCGCCGGGTGGATGTGGAAACGCTCAGCCAGGAAATCCGCGAAAAAATGCGGACTGAAGCTTCCGCACAGAAGAAGCTGAAGTACGCCAAGCGTTTGCGCGTGACGGAAAGCTTCCGTAAATCGGGCAACAAACCGGAATGGATGATTTTGGACGTGATTCCGGTAATTCCGCCGGAACTGCGTCCTCTGGTGCCGCTTGATGGCGGACGCTTCGCCACCTCCGATTTGAACGATCTGTACCGCCGCGTTATCAACCGCAACAACCGTTTGAAAAAGCTGATGGAGCTTCATGCTCCGGATGTGATTGTGCGTAATGAAAAGCGCATGTTGCAGGAAGCGGTTGACGCCCTGTTCGATAACGGACGGCGCGGTCGCGTGCTGCGCGGCGCAAACAATCGCCCGCTCAAATCGTTGTCCGATACGCTCAAAGGCAAGCAGGGCCGCTTCCGTCAGAACCTGCTCGGCAAGCGCGTCGATTATTCCGGTCGTTCGGTGATCGTTGTCGGTCCTGAGCTGAAGCTCAATCAGTGCGGTCTGCCGAAGAAGATGGCTTTGGAATTATTCAAGCCCTTTATCTATCATCGTTTAGAACAGCGCGGACACTGTACCACTATTAAGCAAGCCAAGGAACTGGTAGAACAACAAGATCCGGTGGTGTGGGACATCCTTGAAGAAGTCATCAAAGATCATCCGATTCTTTTGAACCGCGCTCCTACGCTTCACCGCCTGGGTATTCAAGCGTTTGAGCCGACGCTGGTGGAAGGTAAAGCCATTAAGCTGCACCCGCTCACCTGCACCGCGTTCAATGCTGATTTTGACGGCGACCAGATGGCGGTTCACATTCCGCTTTCGCCGGAAGCGCAGATTGAAGCATCGACTTTGATGCTTTCATCAAACAACATTCTTTCGCCTGCGCACGGTTCGCCGATTGCTACGCCGTCGCAGGACATGGTGCTGGGCCTTTATTACCTGACCAAATCGCGTCCGGGAACCAAGGGCGAAGGCCGCACGTTCGCTTCGATTGACGATGTACTGATTGCGCTCGAAATGGGCGAAGTGGAAACACTCACGCCGATTAAGCTGCGCTACACGGGCCGCGTGATCGACCTCACGAAGGCTTTCGATAATCAGAACATTCTTCATACACAGCCGATTGAGTTCGTAAAGCAGTACATGGATACCACGGTTGGGCGCGTGATTCTGAACGACGTTCTTCCGAAAGACATGCCCTTCATTAATGGCTTGTTGAAGAAGAAAGCCTGCACTCAGTTAATCCAATACTGCTACCTGAATTTCGGCTTGCAGACCACGGTTGTGGCTTTGGACGAAATCAAGAAACTCGGCTTCCTGTACGCTACTCGCTCCGGTATGTCCATCGGCATCGACGACATGGTTGTGCCGGAAGAAAAGGTGATGCTGGTTCGCGATGCTGAAAAGCAGGTGATTGAAGTTCAGCAGCAGTATCAGGAAGGCGCTATCACCACTTCCGAACGCTACAACAAAATTATCGAAATCTGGTCGAAAGTAACCGAACAGGTTTCCGACAAAATGTTCAAGGTGATGGAGGCGGACGACAAGAGCGGTCGCGTCCTGAATCCGATCTACATCATGGCCGATTCCGGCGCTCGCGGTTCGAAACAGCAGATTCGCCAGCTTTCCGGGATGCGCGGCCTGATGGCTAAGCCGTCCGGCGAAATCATTGAAACTCCGATTACGGCTAACTTCCGCGAAGGCTTAAACGTTCTCCAATACTTCATCTCGACGCACGGCGCTCGTAAGGGTCTGGCCGACACTGCATTGAAGACCGCCGACTCCGGCTATCTCACCCGCCGTCTCTGCGACGTGGCGCAGGACGTGATTATTACTGAATCCGATTGTGGTACGCAGGACGGTATCTATGTAGAGCCGATCATCGAATCGGGTGAGATTATAGAACCGCTCCGTGACCGCATTGTGGGCCGCGTAGCGCTGGAAGACCAGCTCGACTACGAAGGCAACAACATTGTTGGAGTGAATCAGGAAATCACCGAAGATTTAGCCAGCGCGATTCAGGCAGCCGGTATTGAACGCGTGAAAATTCGCTCGGTGCTTACCTGCGAATCCAAGCGCGGCGTTTGCCAACTCTGCTACGGGCGCAACCTCGCTACGGGCCGCATGGTGGAGCGCGGCGAAGCCGTCGGTATTATCTCGGCGCAGTCGATCGGCGAACCCGGCACTCAGTTGACGATGCGTACGTTCCACATCGGTGGAGCGGCTACGCGAGTGAGCGAACAGTCAACCCAGGATTCCAAGTCCGATGGGTTCACTAAGTTTATTGGCATCAACACTGTTCGTAACAAGGACGGCAATCTGATTGCCATGAACCGCAACGGCATTCTCGCCATCATCGACGATAAGGGCCGTGAGCGTGAACGCTATCCGGTTGTTTACGGCGCGAAAATTAATTTGGAAGACGGCGCGCCCGTAAAGCAGAATCAGATTCTGCTCGAATGGGACCCTTACACCTTCTCAATTCTTACCGAAGTGAGCGGCGCGGTGCATTTTCGCGACCTGATTGACGGTTTAACCGTTCAGGAGCGGGTGGACGAAATCACAGGCTACACGCAGTTGGTTGTTATGGATTCTCCGGACGAGAAGCGGCTGCCGACCTTGATTGTTCGTCCTGAAAGCGGAATGCGCTCGGAAGAAAAACGCTACCTGATGCCTACCCATGCGCACTTAACCGTTTCCGACGGCGAAGTAGTTCATGCAGGCGATGTTCTAGCTAAAATTCCACGCGCCACCACGAAGACCAAAGATATTACCGGCGGTCTGCCGCGTGTGGTGGAATTGTTTGAAGCGCGCAAGCCGCGTGAAACAGCCATCATGGCGGAAATCACCGGAACCGTGAAATACGGCGAAGTGACTAAGGGTTCGCGCAAGCTCATTATTGTCGGCGACGACAACGAGCAGCGTGAATACTCCATTCCGCGTGGTGTTCATATTAACGTACAGGAAGGTGAGCGCGTGCGTGCCGGCGATCCGCTAATGGATGGTCCGCGCAATCCGCACGACATTCTTGCTGTGCTCGGCGAAAAAGAACTGCAAAAATACCTGGTGAACGAAATCCAGGAAGTCTACCGTTTGCAGGGCGTCAACATCAACGACAAGCACCTGGAAGTCATCTCACGCCAGATGATGCGTTGGATCAAGGTGGACGACATCGGCGATACGGAATTTTTGCCGGAAGAAGTGGTAGATAAGTTCCGTTTCCGCGAAGAAAACCAGCGTGTTCTCGATGCGGGTGGCCGTCCGGCTTACGGTAAACCGGTGCTGCTCGGTATCACTAAAGCATCGCTTTCCACTGATTCGTTTATTTCCGCCGCCAGCTTCCAGGAAACTACGCGTGTTCTTACCGAAGCCGCTATTAACGGCAAGGTGGATTATCTCCGTGGCCTGAAAGAAAATGTCATTATGGGCCGCTTGATTCCAGCCGGTACCGGACTTGAATATTATCGTCAAGTCAAGATTGCCGGTGAGGATGTGGTGGATGAACCGGTAATGGAGCAGGAAATCCCGCTGGCCGACACGCTGCAAGACTACTCCGAGGAGACTCGTGGTATCTACAGCGGCGGGTTAAGCGAGGATATCCCTACCGATGAAGCTATGACCGCCGAAGAAATCTAAACGCTCTACCTGTCACAGGAAAGTAAAATGGGCTGCTCGAAAGGGCAGCCCATTTGTGTTTATATTCGCAAAACCGCAACTATGCCGATTGGTGATCTCCGGCGATTTCGCGCTTCACATCGATCATTACATCATCTGACTGATTTGAGTGAAGCTGATCGTTGAAGCGGCGCAAAGCAGCACCAACTACATCGCGATGATGAAGACGAGCACCGATATCCGGTCTTTCCGCAATTTCTTTCCATAATTTATGAACTAAATCGACATCCTCCGGCCAAAGCTGCGGCACGTGCGCGCCCAATGCGTAAGTCTGCGGCTGTGCGTTCGGCTTCACAATATCAACCGACAACGAAGGTCTGGGGACGGGCAGTTGCTCCCAGGTTTTGCCGAGTTCACGCGCTTGCTCGTCAGGAGAAAGCTGCGGGGAACTGTTCATTACAATACGAGCGGAACCAAGCTGCTGCGCTGTCATCGTCAGGGCGGCGCAGCTATCCCGGCCCGGCACTGCCAACAGTTCCACATGCTTACCTGCTTTTTCCGCGACGCTCACTACTTTGCTGAAAAGATCAACTTCGCGTCCGGCAAAGATTTGATCCGGTTCCAGCCCATGTTCGCTGGAGCCCAAAGGTGATAGCCGATGCATGGTCATCACCACAACATCTTGTTTTTCCGGATTCACTTCTTCCAAAACACGCTGCAGGTTTTCCAGATGGTTGGGGTCCTGCACTTCAACTAGAATATTGCCGGGCCGCACACGCACATCCTGAACAGAAACATCAGGACGCTCTTCAAGGCGAAACTCCTCCTGCTCACTTGATTGTTGTTCCCTTTGCTGGCGGTTATGACGCTCCGATAACGTAAAAGCGGTAAAGAAGACAATCGTGAAAATTGAGCCTGAAATCGTTGCTGTTTTTTTGGTGACGACATTAATGCCTGCCAGTAGAAAGAGCGTAGCGGTAATCAGTATCAGACCTACCGGAAGTTCTTTATCTCCAAATTTGATGTTGAAAGGAACCTTCCAAGTGCGGGCTTCCGGACGCTTGTAGCGAAGCACCAGCACGGACAAAGACTTCATGGCGAAGCTCCAGATCACGCCGAAAGCGTAAGCTTCGCCCAGCATGTCCACATTGCCGCGGCTTAGCACGATGGTGACAAGCTGCAGGATCACCACCAGATTAATGAGCCGGTTAGTTGATCCGTATTTAGGGTGAGGACGGCGGAACCAGTTGGGTAGAACGCCGTCTTCCGCTACACGGTTCAGAACGCCGTTGGAGCCGATAATAGCGGTATTAACCGCGCCGGCCAGAATCAAAGTGCCGACCAGAACAACAAAAGCATGGAACAGCAGCTTGATCGGCGTCGGACCGACCAGAAACATGGAAAGACCGCCGATGAGGTTATCGAGATATTTGGACCGCTGATCGTCTGGAATCAGCATAACTGCAAAAAAGGAAACAAGCGAAGTGAAGAACAAGCTGTAAAGGATAACCACCATTCCAGTTTTCTGCAGATTCTTGAGCTTGGGAGCTTCCAGTTCGCGATAAACCTGCGCCAGCGTTTCGAAGCCGCTCATGGCCAGCAGCGAGTGACCGAGGCCGACTAAGATAGCGACAAAGGTGATGGTGGGCGCAACCGTACCCTGTAGCCAACCAAGCGCGTTAGGACCAAAATGCAGGCTGGCCTTCGTGGGCCAAGGCACAGGCTGAAAACCCTTCGTGAACATGGTCATAATGCACCAGGCAATCAGAATCACCACCATGACGCTGGTAATTTGCATGATGCGTAGTGCTTTGTCGCTGGATTCGTGAATACCGATAATGTTTTGCCGCCAAAAGTACAAGGTGGCGATAGCAGCAAATCCCGCCGCAAAGTAAGCAGGCGGAACATGCAGGGCCGGGTGATGCGCGTAGTCCGCGATTTCGTTAATGAGTCCCGCCAGGTAAAGACCGGCGCTCACGCCGCTAATCGGGCCGGTCAGAACGTAATCAAACATCAGGGCCGAAACCGAAAATTTGGCCAGGGTCGCGCCCATCGCTTCATGCACAACTCGATACACGCCGCCGCGCACAAACATGCTGCAGCTTTCAACATAAATGGCGCGAATGGCAAAGCCGAACAGCATGATGCCCAGGATGAACCAAGGCGCTGATTTGCCGATGGCGGTTTCGGCGATACCACCCACATAATACGCCGACGAGGCCAGATCACTCAGTACAATTGCTGAGGCACGCCAAAAGGAGATAAACGACAACATTACTGTTGTCGCCACAACCACCTTTGTTTTAGTGGAAGGAGTTGTGAGTGTGGGAGACAATGCCATAAGAGATTTCGGTTTCTAGAATTACTAACTGATGAACGTTAGTCAACCAGATGATACCAAGCGTGAGCGGTATCTAAAATCTCAACTAATTCGGGAAGAGTATTTTTCCGAAGCTAGGATCAAAGCGACTTTGCCCGTGTGCTGTTAGAAGCATTTTCTAAACAACAGTCATCTTTTCAGGATCCCAGCACATGATCTTGCTTTCAAACAAGCTCTGGTTGGTCAGCAAGGCCGGACCTGCCGCGCGCAAACCAAATGTGGCATCCTCAATCATCGGTGCGCCTTCCCGGATAGAACGATAAAAATTTTTGTGATGTTCCAGGTGAGCGTTGTTAGTTGCCAAATTGAACTTCTGACTACCGTTCGGGCTTAATGTCGCTACCGAGAGACCAGGGTGTTTATCGTTCCAAGCTTTTGTCAGCCGCGCTTGCATCGGTTTAGCAAAGCTGCTGATGGTGTAATCAAACTCATCCGGGCGCGGCACTTGTTGCAGGTCTAGTTCAGTGAAGCTAACCGTCATGGTTCCTTCGCTGCCGATAAACTTCACGCCAAATGATTCATCCACGCCGCTTTTGAAGTTCACTCGCAGCACAAAGTTGAAACCGGGATGCAAATCCGTTTCCGGATAATCCATCGTCGCCAGCATCACATCAGGCACATCACGACCGTCTTTCCAGTAGCGCAAACCGCCGGTAGCATAAATCCGATTCGGGCCAATAGCTTCTGTTACCGTGTGCAATCCCGTAATGAGGTGAACAAACAGATCGCCTGCCACGCCGGTGCCATAATCGCGGTAATTTCTCCAACGAAAGAAACGCTTTGAATCCCAATCGTGCTTCGAAGCACTACCCTGAAACTGACTCCAATCGCAAGTCGTAGTGTTAGCGTCAGGAGGAATGGTGTACTCCCAGGCGCCGATTGCTGTGTTGCGATCCAGCCAAGCTTCCACCATGTTCAGTTTGCCGATCGCGCCTGATTTATACAATTCATGCGCTTTCAGGTACATCAGCGAACTGCGATACTGGCTGCCGACCTGGAAAATTTTGCCTGATTTTTCCTGCGCGTCAATAACCGACTTGCCTTCTTCAATCGCATGCACCATCGGCTTTTCGCAGTACACATGCTTGCCGGCGTTCATGCAATCAATGGAAATGCGGGAATGCCAGTGGTCAGGCGTGCCGATAATCACCGCGTCCACATCTTTACGGGAAACAATGTCCTGATAATTGCGTGACGTGAAAGTGTCTTTGCCGTAGACTTCCTTCATGCGAGTTAAGCGTCCGTCGTAGCAGTCCGCTGCCGCGACCAGTTTTATGCCGGGCAGGGAGGTCGCCATTTTGGCATCGCCCTGACCCATGCCGCCCGCGCCGATCAAGGCAATTTGAATGTTGTCGTTCGGTGAGTACATGTGCCGTTTCCTTAAGCCTTTGTCACTTTCATTGCGACCGGGTCCCAGCCGATTTCTTTTTGTTCGAAGTAGCTCAGGTTGGAAAGCAGGGCCGGACCCGCAGCGCGGAAGCCGAACACCGCATCTTCCGTTACCGGCTTGCGTGAACGAATGGCGCGCGCCCAGTTTAAATGGTGATCGTAATGGTCGCTGTAACCATGCGGAGGAGCAAACACTTGTTCGCGGGAAGGCTGCATGTTGGCCGGAGTAGGCCGGGAAACTTTGTTGTAAACGCTGTGCGGATACTTGGCGAAGTAGTCCTTCTTGATCTGCTGTTGAATCTGGTCTGAAAAAGTGTCAATGCTCCAGCCCGGTTCTGTCGGTTCGGCAGTGCTGCTGAGTGTGACTTTGCTGCCCACCGTCATAATGCCTTTGCTGCCGATAAACCGGAAGCTGTTGCTTTCTTCGCCGCCGCTGACAAAATTCACCCGCAGCACAAGATTAAACGCCGGATGATGTTCTGTTTTCGGATAATCGAACAACCCTAGCATCACATCAGGAACATTGCGCCCATCCTTCCAGAACCGCAGGCCGCCGGTGGAGAAGGCGCGGGTAGGCCCAAGCGAGCTAGTGATCAGATGAAGGCCGGAGAACAAATGCACAAACAGATCGCCTGCTACGCCAGTACCGTAATCGCGGTAACAGCGCCAGCGGAAGAATCGGTGCGGATCCCATTCCGCTTTGTTGGCGTTGCCTTGAAAGCGGTTCCAATCGCAAGTGGCCGTATCGGCATCCAGGGGAACCGTGTATTCCCAGGCACCGACCGCCGAATTGCGGTCCCACCAGGCCTCCACCATGTTCAGTTCGCCGATTGCTCCCTGTTGG
The DNA here is from genome assembly GCA_964247975.1 of uncultured Bryobacteraceae bacterium. Lineage (GTDB taxonomy): Bacteria > Acidobacteriota > Terriglobia > Bryobacterales > Bryobacteraceae > KBS-96. Next base: position 17,982 of record CAXTWH010000052.1, read on the forward strand.
AACAGATCCCGCGCTTTCAGGTAAACAATGGAACTGACGCGCTGGCTGCCTACCTGGAGAATCCGCTTTGACTGCTGCTGCGCTTCAATGACTTGATGGCCTTCTTCCACGGAATGTACCATCGGTTTCTCGCAGTACACGTCTTTTCCGGCTTTCAACGCCGCCATCGTAATGGGTCGGTGCCAATGGTCAGGCGTACCGATAATTACGGCATCAATGTCCTTCCGCGCCAGAATCTCTTCATAATTTTTAGTAGTGAAGATATCCTGGCCGTAGACTTCCTTCATGTGTTCGAGACGGCCATCGTAGCAATCGCAGGCAGCCACCAGCCTGGTTAAGCCGGTTGAGGTAGAAGTCTGGGCGTCGCCTTGGCCCATGCCGCCGCAGCCGATCAACGCGATTTGAATTTTGTCGTTGGCTGAGACTTTGGGATTGTCCGGCTCTGATTGGCGAGCCAGTAAAGGTACCGCAAAGCTGGCTCCGGCTGTTCCAAGGAAGTGTCGTCTCGTGGTGGTCATGCGTTTCTACTTTTTATCAGAAGTGGAAGGAGAAGTGGTAGTGGTGGCTGCGGGCGCGCTTGTTTCCGTTTTGGCCGCCGGCTTGTCAGCCGTTGCGCTTCCATTGCCGTCGGCTTTGTCAGTAGACTTTTTAGCGTCGCCGTTGCTGGCCCTGTTCCCCTTGGCATAGTCGGTAGCATACCAGCCGCTTCCTTTCAAATGAAAGGCGGGAGCTGAAACAAGACGGTGCACCGGGCCACCGCATTTTTCATGAACCTGCAAAGGCTCATCAGCGAATTTCTGAATTACCTCAAAGTGGTCGCCGCACTTTTCGCACTCATACTCGTAAAGAGGCATATTCTTCGCTATCCCTATGAAAGAACGTTACTTCTCTGAACTGGGCGGAGGCACATTGTTTTTCTGCAGAATCGGCGCATCGCCCTTGGTGCCGGTTTGAACGCGGGGTAATCCGTTGTTCAATTCAGCTACGGTAGTTTGGCCGGTCACCAATTGAATCGCATTTTTCAGAATATTGTCTTCCGTGTTCTTCGGTTCGCTGCCGGGAACCGGATTGCCGCTATCGTCAAAGTCAGGAACCGTATCGGCTTCCGCAATCTGCACAGTTGGCACAACGCCCGTATCCTGAATGGCTTTTCCAGAAGGCGAATAATATTTGGCTACTGACAGGATCACAGCCGCGCCGTCTTCTAATTGCACCGCGCGGCGCACGCCCGCATCGCCATAAGTTCGTTCCCCCACCACCTGAGCGCGTTTGTTGTCGAGCAGCGCCGCTGCCGCTACTTCCGCCCCGCCTGCGGTGGAACGATTCGTCGTCACAACCATCGGACCGCTCCAGACCTGATCTGCCGGGGTAGCATCAAATTCTTTCTTTTCTACCCGCTGGCCCTGCAAAGCCGCAATCTCGCCCTTGTCTAAAAACAGGTTGGCCAGCGCCACCCCATTCTGCTGATTGCCGGTGGAACAATGCCGCAAGTCCAGCACAACATACTTTGCGCTTTGCTTCTTGAAATCCTGTAGTTTCGCTTTGGCTTCGCTGACGGAGTTGCCGGCCAGGGTTTCCACTCGCAGATAGCCCACCGAATCCGGCATCACCTTGGCCGTAATGGTCGGGTACTGCACCATTGTCCGGGTCAGCGTAATCTTCACCGGCTCCGGATTTTTCATCCGCAGCACCGTCAACTCAATTGATGAATTGGAGTCGCCCCGCAGCAACTGTTCCGCATAAGCCAGCGGCATGTCGCGGGTTGCTACGCCTTTGATACTGTCGATCAGGTCGCCTGTGGCCAGATTTGCTTTCGCTGCCGGTGAACCGGGAACGGCGTCAACAATGGCCACATAGCCATAACGCTTCGCCAGCACCAAGCCCACATCGGCTTGCTTCTGGTCCGCCGTCTTTTCATACTGGCGATACTGGTCCGGATTCAGATAACTGGCAAACGGGTCTACTGATTCCAGCAGTCCATTGATAGCGCCCAGCGTGACGCTTTTCATATCTGGTTCTTCGACGTATTCGAGTTTGATTCGCTGAAGAACCTCGGAATACACCTTTAAATGTCCGTAGACATCGTCTGGGGACACGGCGCGTCCGTGTACTGCGCCAACTAAAAGCAGAACAACCAGGCAGGTGGAACTGCCAACCACGGTCCATTTAAAACGGCTTGTCATGGGAAGGAAATGCTATTTAAAGTATACCGGGGGAACCCGTTATATGCTTGGACGCGCCAAAAATCCAGTTGTTCCGCCGTCAAATCATTTTGTTTACAGTGGGGAGGCATCAATCCGCAATGATCGGGGAAGCAACGGTGCAGCAATATGTGGGGGAAGTGGCGAAAAGTTCGATTCTGATCCTAACTGCTTTGTTTCCAATCGTGAACCCGCTGGGTAATAGTCCCATTTTTCTCGGATTGACGCGCGACTACCCCAGTGCTGCCCGGACTCTGTTATCGCGCAAGATCGCTCTTAACGGGTTTTTTCTGCTGATTTCTTCCATTCTGATCGGCACGCATATTCTGGCATTTTTCGGCATTTCTTTGCCGGTCGTGCAGGTTGGCGGAGGCGTGCTGGTGATTTCCACCGGGTGGTCGATGCTCAATCGCAAAGAAAAAACCGTTCCTTCCGGGCGCAAGCCGCGGGAAGAAATAAGCTACCAGGATTTATCCAAGCGCGCTTTCTATCCTTTGACGCTGCCCTTAACCGTCGGGCCGGGCTCCATTTCGGTTGCTATTACGCTAGGCGCAAACGAGCATCATTATTTTGGTTTGGATCTGGCTCCGCTCGTATCGGCGCTGATCGGTTCCGCGCTGGTAGCCCTGAGTATCTATTTCAGCTACCGTTTTGCCGAGCGGCTGGCGCAACTGCTGGGCGAAACCGCGATGAGCGTTATTCTGCGCCTTTCTTCTTTCATTTTGTTGTGCATCGGAGTGCAGATTGTTTGGAATGGAGTTGTTTCCTTAGTGAAGCTCACAACACTTTCTGCCGGACTTCACTAGCTGGTACGCCACAGTTTTCATCCGGCCCAAAATTGGTGTAGCCTTGATCTAAATACAGGCAGTTTTCGGAAAACTGAGGAGGTAGTTCAAATGATTCGGGTGATAACCATTGATCGGGAATACGGCAGCGGCGCTCCGGCGATTGCCAATCAATTAGCTCAACAGCGGAACTGGACTTTATGGGACCAGCGCTTAACAACGGAACTGGCTAAGATGGCACGCTGCGAGCCGTCCGCGATCGAAGAGCGCGAAGAACGGAAAGATTCCATGTATTACCGGCTGTTAAAGTCGTTCATTCGGGGCGGCTTCGAAGGCAACATGAATGCCGAACACCTGGTTCACGTTCTCGATACTGATGCGCTGGTGAACCAAACTCAGAAGTTGGTGCGCCGCGCCGCAGCAGAAGGCAACTGCGTCATTGTGGGCCGTGGTTCCGCTTGTTTTCTGCACGACATGGCAGACGCTTTTCACGTTTTCATCTATTCCACGAAAGAAGATAAGATTCGCCGCTTACAGCGGCAGGGCCGGAGCCGAGCCGAAGCCGAACACCTGATTGAAAGCGTAGATCGGGAGCGCGCTTCTTTCGTGAAGCATTACCACAACAAATGCTGGCCTGACCGGACCTTGTTTAATTTAATGGTGAACTCCGCCTGCGGCGAGCAGAACGCCGTGGAAATGATCAATAATGCAGTTGCTATTCATGAAGGAAGCTATTTAAATAAACCGCCGGTTGCGGTAGAAACAAGCCAACTGCAGGAAGCGGCGACTAGTTAAGAAAATACGTCCGGTAAAGAGTATCGCGCTGTTTCGGCACAAACCCGGCATCTCGAATCAAGCGGCGTAGTTGTTCTTCGGTCGCCTGATGATGAGTTCCCGCTGCTGAAACCACGTTCTCTTCAATCATGATGCTGCCGACGTCGTTTCCACCAAAACGGAGCGCCAGTTGGCACACTTTCAAACCGGGCGTAACCCAGGACGCTTGTATGTTGGAAATGTTGTCGAGGTAGAGCCGGGAAAGCGCCAGCATTTTCAAGTACTCTACCGCAGTTGCTTCTTCTTTCACAAAACGGCCGAGCGAAGTGTATTCGCGCTGGAAAAACCAGGGAATAAAAGCGGTGAAACCACCCGTGTCTTCCTGAATCTGCCTTACGATTTCGAAGTGGTTTATCCGCTGTTCAATGGTTTCGCCGGTTCCGAACATCATGGTAGACGTGGTGCGCATCCCGAGAGAATGCGCTGTCCGATGAACATCAATCCAATCCTGCACTGAACATTTCAAGCGGCTGATCCGGTAGCGAACATCGTTATCTAAAATCTCCGCGCCGCCGCCAGGGATGGAATCCAGTCCTGCATCCCGCAATCGGGCGATCGTATCACGCAGGGAAAGGCCGCTCACTTCCGCAATGTTCACAATTTCCGGCGCGGAAAAACAGTGACACCAGATGTTGAAACGCTGCTTAATCGAGCGTAGTAGATCTTCGTACCATTCAATCTTCAAATCAGGATGCAAACCGCCCTGCATCAGAATGCCGGTGCCGCCCAAGTCAATCGTTTCCTGAATTTTGTCGAAGATTACTTCGGGCGGAAGAACATAACCTTCTTTATGGCCCATCGGTCGATAGAAAGCGCAGAAGCTGCAATATTCAGTACAAAAATTCGTGTAGTTAATATTGCGATCAACGATGTAGCTGACAATGCCTTCCGGATGAAGCTTGCGCCGCAGTTGGTCCGCCTCCATCCCAATACCGATCAGGTCGTCGCTTTGGAAAAGTTCTATTGCTTGTTGGCGGGTCAGCATAAATTTTTAATTGTTATTCTCGTTAAACAGCTTGAACCAGGGCCGTTTCCACTTGCGGAAGTCCGGCTAAGTGCAGAAAAGTTTCCAGTCCCTTTAATTCGGCTTCCTCAATTTTATAGTGAATGTAGCCGGTCAGGTATTCATGCGCCAAGTCCTGGGTAATTCCGCGCTTGGGTGCTTCCTGGTTGAGGATCTCCGGCAAGTGTTCCAGCCCGAACTGGTAGGAGCTTTGTAGTAAGCCGGCCGCCTGCTGAACAGCACCGAATGGTCGGCCTGCCCACAAGGCGAACACCATCGGAAGCCCGGTCAGAGCGTACCATTCTGCTCCTAAATCCAGCACTTCGTAAGGCAGGCAGTATGGATCAATTTTGAGCGCGGGATCGCCAATCACCAGCGCGGCATCGCAGTTCTGAAGCATCGCTTCCAGATCCGGTTGATGCGACATTAACTCCGGCATCGCGCCATATATTTCCCTTAAAATGACTCGCGCCAATTCCGTTGAAGTGCGCGAACTTGCGTCCACAGCCAGGGTCTCGATTTTGCGAAACGGCTTCCGCGACGCTAGCAGAATGCTGCGAACCGCGCCGCGGCAGGCAATGCCATAACCGGGAATCATCTCCAGATGCTGCCGCGCTACTTCGGCCACCGGAACCAGCCCGATTTCGGCTTCTCCCCGCGCCACGATCTCCGCGCAAGCGGCTGGAATGTCATAACTGAGTTTTACTTGAGCGCGTTGCGGTCCTTGCGCCATGCCCCAGATTAAGGGAACGGAATTCAGGTAATTCACCGCGCAAACAGAAAGGAGTGGGTCGTTCAAACTCTATTTTATCGAATCCCAATCGACCGACCCCCGTGCTGGCACAGTTGCAAAGGCGAATCACTCGCCAATGATTTTCACCAGCACCCGTTTGCGGCGGCGGCCATCGAACTCTCCGTAAAAAATCTGCTCCCAGGGTCCGAAATCCAGCTTCCCGCTGCTGATGGCAACCACTACTTCGCGGCCCATGATCTGCCTTTTCAGGTGCGCGTCCGCATTGTCCTCTCCGGTGCGATTATGCTGATACTTCGAAACCGGCTCATGCGGCGCAAGCTGTTCCAGCCAGCGATCGTAATCCTGATGCAGGCCGCGCTCGTCGTCATTGATGAAAACGGAAGCGGTAATGTGCATTGCGTTTACCAGCGCCAGACCTTCACTGATACCGCTTTCGGTCAGGCATTTTTGCACTTCGCCCGTAATGTTCACAAATCCTCGTCGCGAAGGGATTTCAAACCAAAGCTCTTTCCGGAAACTTTTCATATCTTGAGATTTACAATATCTTCCGCCCACTGCCATTAAAACCGCTTTTTTGTGAAGCGGAATGTTTGTTCATGTCTTCTGCCGCCGCTGTGGTTTCAGTCCGCCGTGACCCTCGCTTCGCCGCTCTTCTTTTATTCGGATTGTTGTGCGGATATTCCTTGTTTGTTGGCGATTATTCACAATTCAGTTTGCGTATCATTTCCGCTCTGGTGTTTGCGCTGACGGCCCTTTATCTCGCGCTGGAATGGAAGCAAAATTTATCTTTCTGTTTTGCATTTATCTGTCCTTTGGCGATGTTTTTGTATGGCCTGGGGCAGACGGCCTGGTCTGATCAAAAAATCATTTACAACGGGCTGGATAAATCATTATTTTGGCTGGCGGCTTCTTCCATCGGGCTATTGGGAGCGCAGATATTTCGCCAAAGTCGGACGACGGCGCAGTTCCGCGTAGCAATAGCTTTGTTCGGCAGCTTTGAATCGCTGTTGAGCGTGCTGCAACAGGCTTCTCATACCGGCAAGTATTTGTGGCTCGTGCCGAGCGGCTTTCCTGATATTTACGGCACGTTTCCTTATTACAACAATTTCTCGCAACTGATTGAACTGAGTTTACCCGTCACCTTATGGGAAGCTATCCGGCATCGTGAAATCCGTTTGCCGTTTCTTTTCTGCGCCGCTTTGCAGGTCGGCGCGGTGGTGTCTTCCGCTTCCCGCGCGGGAGCAATTCTCGTTTTTCTGGAACTAGCTGCCGTGTTGTTTCTCGCCTGGTTTCAACGACGTGGAACTTTATCGCTGACCGTGATCGTGCTTGCCTTTGTTTTGAGCCTGGGATTTGCTTATGCTGCCGGATTTCATCAGGTAATCACAAAATTGGAAAAGCCGGATCAGTTGTCAAATCGCAGGCTAATTAATCAATCATCGGTCAACATGATCAAGGCTCGTCCGCTCACCGGCTGGGGACTAGGCGCTTATGTGCCGGTTTATAAAATGTTTGCGCTCTATGATGACGGCACCTGGGTAAACCAGGCGCATAACGATTACCTGGAATGGGCGGCGGAAGGCGGAATTCCTTACGCCTGTTTGATGCTTCTCCTGATCGGGTGGACCGTGAAGCCGGCAGTGCGCTCCATTTGGGGAATCGGATTGCTGGCGTTCTGTTTGCACGCGCTGGTGGATTATCCTTTTGCCCGGTTAGGAACCTGCGGCTGGTATTTTGTGATGGCCGGTCTACTGGCCGCTCAGAAAAACGGCAGTTCTGAGGAACGCCGCCGAACGCACCGCCGTGACTCCCGCCGCGTTGAAGCGAAAAATTCCGAGCCTGCCGCGCAGCCTTTACCGGCTTAGGCAAGGATGGTTCTTCCAAACAAAACGGAGCGGCCAATCGGCGCATTGCGTAATGCCGATGCGCGGAGTAGCTTCAACTTCGAACCGGGGCGGATTCTTCCAGGTGCGTATTTGCAGATCCTCGCTATTGAAACTGCATCCATACTGGGCGCGGGTGATGCCCAAAGCGCGGGTTAGCTTGGCAGGCCCGTTCGCCAGACCGCATTTTGCATTCTTCCAGCTTCTTCTTTCACGCATGGTCCGCAGATCGGTGAGCGGGTCCAGCGCACGAATCAAAACGCAGCCGGGAATGCCGTCCGGTTCAACCACTACGTTCAAGCACTCATGCATTCCGTAGATCGCATACACATAGGCCCGGCCCGGAGGCCCGAAGATCACGCGGGTTCGCTGTGTGATTCCTTTGGAAGAGTGTGCCGCCAGATCGTCTGCTCCCAGGTAAGCTTCCACTTCCACGATAGTTCCGGCTGCGCCCTTGTGTAACAATACGCAGCCCAGCAGATCACGCGATGCCTGCACTGTTTCGCGCTCATAGAATGAGGACGGCAGCAGTTCTGTTGCTTGGAGCAGAGCTTCGTAGCTCCAAGGGTCCTGGGCTTCTTCGGTCAGTTGTTTCGGATCTGGCAATTACGATCAAAACGTAGCACAGCGGGCTCGACGTAGTTCCTGCTGTTCGTTACTCGGTCTATACTGCATCTGACAGGCCGAATCGCTGCCGCGCTCCGTGGCGGATGTGCAGTACCTCAACTTGTTTCTGTTTTTCCAGAACTCGATATATTATTTCGATAAATGTTAGGCTTATTGCCAACAAGCAGATGTCTAAGTCTGCCGTTCTCAGGCGTTGCCGGGCAACGGTTAGGATTATTTTCCAAGCTCAGAATTGCCTGTACTAGGCTTGCATACCACTCCGATGTCGTATTAGAGGACTCTGCGTCAATCTCTTTGTAGATTTGAGCAAGGTCGCGTGCAGCCCAATCAGTAATGTTAACGAGATATGCCATGTTCGGCTTCGAATTCATCGAAAAAGTCTCTCGCCGATTGAGTTTTTCCTTATTTGGCATCATCCAAGCCTTGGCGAATACCTTCTTCCACATTGGCATGGGCAGCAATATCCAGTAATCGTTAATAAGCTTCGGTGTCCTGCACGACGGCTGCTGCTTTACCATTTACCGTAAGTACAATAGCGCGCTTAGTTCGTTTTAATTGCTTCATAAAATCACCGGAGCGGCGGCGAAAGCTTGTTAGCGACTGGATGTCATCCTTGATATTGACCATAAATCTGTTTGTATTAAAGCACCTTTTTAAGTGCTCACAAAAATTTCTGTTTGCCTGGGTGCAGCAGCAAGCAATTAGCAGCTTACACAGAGAATCTGTCAGGAATGAGGGGCAAGTAGTGGAATTATCGAAGAAAGCTAGGGCTCACTTGTTCAACGCGCCAGATCGGACCACCCTCATAGAGCGGTCCTTCTTCACGTATAAAAGCAGGTGAAGTGCCGCCGAAAATCCAGATATGAAAATCGGGCGGCTGCTTGCCTACCAAAGGCGCTACCACTCCGGTGATGCCGCCGAGTTCAACATGAAGAATAAAGTCGATGGCCTCTCGTCGAGTGCCGCCAACCAGAAAGGGAACTTTGCCGCCAGGCTTAATAGAAATGTGTATGAGGCGCGGCTTGGTAGAAGGAACAAGAAAAGCGAGTTTGGTTTCCGGGGTCGAAGGAAGAATATTCATTAGTAAATTGGGAGGCAAACCATTCGAGATATCGGGCGGAAGATCCATGTGCTCCTCCTTGACTTGCCCGTTCTTGTCACGCAACGTAATCTGTCCGGTTAAGGCATTGAGTAGAACATCAGCCGGCTTCGGGAAAGAAGGGCCGCGTTGGATGTGATGATCGCTGATCAGTCGGAAAACGCCTTTTTGCGAAAAAATGGTTGTGTCGTCATCAATCGAGCCGTCACGGAAACGGAAAAACAGACGTGATGTGACGCGATCGCCATGAACAACCTGGGTCATATCGCCCGTAGCGAGGCGCTTACCTTCCAGGTCTTTTAAAACCACAAAACCATGCGCTGAACCTTGAGGATGACGAACTGGAACGAGTTCAGCGCGTAGGTTCGCTCCCAAAAGCAGCGCAACTACCAAGCAAAAAGTGCTGGAATGACGAGGAGAAAGGCCATAAGCGGGCATTCGCTTATGGTAGCGAGCCACGATTCTGAGCGCACAAGATAGTTAACTGTTGTAGGCGACCGAAACATCGCAATTAAATTGCATTATGTCCCGAAAGACAACCGCTTCTAAACTCCGAAAGCTTAAAACCCTAAACCTCATCTGGGCGCAAGAACGTAAAATAAACGGAAACGGGATGCGATTATTCATAGCCATCAACCTGCCGGATGAGATGATCTGGAAACTGGAGCGTTTGTTGACCGTTCTGCGGACGGAAGCGCTGATCAAGTGGAGTCCTTTAGATAACCTCCACATCACCACAAAGTTTATTGGCGAATGGCCGACAGAGCGCGTGCCGGAACTGGAAAATCAATTATTGAAACTGCTGCCGCGCGAACCATTTGAAGTGGAACTGCGCGGCTTAGGATGGTTTCCCAACGAGCGGACTCCGAAAGTGCTGTGGACAGGCGTACACGCTTCTTCAGCTCTAGCCGACTTATTCCGGGAAACCGAGCAGTGTTTAGCCAAACTGGGTGTTCCGGCGGAAGATCGTCCATTCAGTCCTCATCTCACGCTGGCGCGTATTAAAAGCCCCGTGCCGCTCGATTCGCTGCGGCGAAAAATCGAAGAATTGCAGCCGGCCTCATTAGGCGCGTTCCCCGTAAAGCAATTTGACTTGTTCCGCAGTGATCCAGGCTCGCACGCTTCCATTTATCGCAAGATCCGCTCCTTTGCTTTTGAACAAAGCATGTCGGCTGAACCGTAAGAGAAGCTTTTGCTACCGTTATTGGTGAATCATGGCTTTTCAAATCCTGCTGGTTACTCTGATCGCTTACTTTTTAGGCGGCGTGCCATTCGGATACTTGTTTGTCCGCTATGCCTTCGGAAGAGATATCCGCACGATGGGCAGCGGCAACATCGGTGCAACCAACGTGCATCGTAGCGCAGGCGGCAAAGCAGGCGTGATTGTTTTACTGCTCGATATCTTAAAAGGATTTCTGGCCGTTTGGATTGCGGGCCTGCTATGCCATAACGATCCATTGGTGCTGGCAGCGGCTGTGGTCGCGGTGATGGTTGGGCATTCCTTTCCTGTTTTTCTGGGCTTCAAGGGCGGTAAAGCGGTGGCCTGTTACATCGGAGCGTTTCTCTACCTTGCGCCATTTGTTTTACTGGTTACTTTGTTTATCTTTGTTCTAATCGTTTCGATTTCGAAATACATTTCGCTCGCTTCCATACTTGCTTCGCTGCTGTTTCCACTGCTTTATTGGATGATGATGCATCCACCGGCGCCGATTCTGGCGGCGGCTTTGTTTGCCGCGCTGCTTATTACTTACCGCCACAAAGCAAACATTAGTCGATTAATAGCCGGAAACGAAAACGTTTTTTCGCTGAAGAGCCGCCGTTTGTGAAGCAGTTGGCAATCATCGGCGCAGGAAGCTGGGGAACTGCTTTAGCGGCGGCTCTAACGCCTCGTTTTGAGCAGGTGCGTTTGTGGGCGCGCGATCCGAAATTGGCGCAGGAAATCAATCAGCTTCGAGAGAACCGGCGTTATCTGCCCGGGTGTTTTCTGCCACAGCATGTGATCGCCACCGCCAGCCTGCCGGAGGCGCTGAAGAGTGCATCGGTTGTTTTAACTGCTGTTCCGTCCCGTCATCTGCGAAGCATATATGAAGAGATCACTCCCTGTGCAACGCCGGACATGTATTTCATCAGCGCGACAAAAGGACTGGAAAACCAGACTCTGCTGCGCATGTCAATGCTGATTGAAGAAATAATCGGAAAGCGATTCATCCCGCAAGTGGTGGTTCTATCCGGGCCGACATTTGCGAAAGAAATAGCTGCCGGCGAACCTGCTGCTGTAGTGGTGGCTGCTCGGAATCCTGAATGGGCGAACAGGATACAAAAGGCTTTTGCCGGGCCTGCTTTGCGGCTTTATACCAGCGGCGATGTGATTGGAGTAGAAATTGGCGCTGCGTTGAAAAACGTAATCGCCATCGCTGCCGGTATCTGTCATGGGCTCGGACTCGGCGGAAATACCGTGGCGGCCCTAGTAACGCGAGGCTTGGCGGAACTCACCCGCCTAGCCGTAGCGCTAGGCGGACACCCGCGAACTTTATCCGGCCTAACAGGGTTAGGCGATCTGGTTCTGACCGCCACCGGCGCTCTTTCCCGGAATCGAAGCGTCGGCTTGCAGCTTGCCACCGGCCTGCCGCTCCAGAATGTACTAGCAGATATGACCCAGGTGGCAGAAGGCGTAGATACGGCTTTGGCTGCTTACATGCTTGCAAAACAAACCAGCGTGGAAATGCCGATTGTTGAATCCGTGTATGAAATTTTATATCAGCAAAAACCCGTCGTGCTGGCTATTCGCGATCTGATGGATCGTCCTTTAACGAGCGAATGATTGCACAGAAGGCTGCAAGTTCCATTACTTATTGAACTCTTCTGAGTGGCGCAGCCAGCCTGTAACTTGGTAGCATTCAAGCGTTAGTATCGCCACAATTGTTGCCGAATCTCGTAAACTTAAGCCCGGTTTTTGCGTTGATCGAATTTGAAACAACCCCGTTCATTGTGCGCCAATACTCAGCAACCTTTTAATCTCGGAAGGGTTTCTATGGATGTAGCAAGTTACGCTATTGAATTGGACGTGCAGTTAATGCAGCGCGTCCGGGATGGCGACGCACAAAGTTTTGCGGTGCTGCTGGAACGGCATCGCGTCCCGGTGATTCACTTTTTATACCGTATGGTGCAGAATCAGGCGATTGCGGAAGAACTGGCCCAGGAGGTATTTCTGCGGGTGTACCGGTCGCGCCTGTCTTATGAGCCTACGGCCAAATTCACCACCTGGTTATTTCGTATTTCCACTCATCTGGCTTTGAACTGGCTCCGCGATAACAAATGCGAAGGCAGCAATGAGAGCATCACGCTGGAGTGCGACGAAAAAGCCTATCGCGAACTGCCGGACCGGACGCCGAATGTCGAGGAAAATCTGCTGAAAAATTCCCGCGCGCGGGAAATCCGTATAGCTATCTCCGAACTGCCGGGCAAACAGAAAGCGGCAGTGTTAATGCACAAGTACCAGGAGATGGACTATTTTCAAATTTCTTCCGTTTTGGGGTGTACGGAATCCGCGGTGAAAAGTCTACTCTTCCGAGCTTATGAGCGCTTGCGCGGACGATTGGCTCATCTTCATCGGAACAGGACATAAGAAAGGAATATTTTGTGAATAGCGGTTCTCCAAACCAATCGAATGCCGAACAGGACTTCTGGGCTGTTCTGGATGACTGGGAGCCTGAGCCGGTCTCGATGGATTTTAACCGGCAGCTATTCGGGCGTATTCAGAACCTGGAACAACAGCGCAAACTCCGCTGGCGCTCCCCCTGGATTCCCGCTATATTTGGGTTATTTTTTGTTATTCTGCTTTTGGGCGGAGTTGATGTTGAAGATGCTGGGGCTTCCAGGAGAACAGCTATCTCAAACCAAAAACTCGAATTGCAATCCGTGCAGAGCGGTCAAGCTGTGGCGCAGACCTTGTCCGATTTGAATATGTTCAGAGCCATCAATTCTTCTGTTATTTCTGATTAATAGTGTTATTTCTTTTTCTGTTCGGCGTGACAGCCGTTTCGCTGTTTGGCCAGGCTCACGTTAAACCGCTGCCGCCCCCGCCTCCTCAGGCCGCGCCGAGGCCGCAGCCTCCTCCTGCCGCCGGTAAATCTTCTCCACCATCGTCATCTACGGGCGAAAAGAGAACTGAACAAGCTGATATTCCCACACTCGATAAAATGAATGCAAAACAGCGCGAAGAAGCATTGCAATCTTTGCCACCTAAAGAGCGCGCACGGGCAGAAAAAGAACTGAAAGAGTATGAAAAGCTCACGCCGCAAGAACGCTCACAGTTGGCCCGCCAGTACAACAGGTTCCGGCAGTTACCCCCTTTGAAACAAAATCAGATTCGCCAGGCATTCAAGGATTTTCAAAGCAGCCCGATGGATCGCCAGGAGGCCATGCTCAGCGGCTTGAGCCAATTAAAAACGATGGCGCCTGACGAACAACAGCAAACCTTATCCAGTAAAGAATGGAAAGGATTTTATTCTTCCAAGGAACGCGAGGTCATGAGAAGCTTACTGGCTGTGCCGAGCAAACCGGAATAATTCTTCACCGCTGCGCACCTGCTTTCTCAATTTTGGTTTGCTCACCGGAATCTTTAATTGTCCACTGCTTGCCGTCGGTGGATTCAGTCTGCTCAAAATGGATATGGTTACTGGTCACAAAGGTGTTCGTCGTCCGGTAATACGTGGTTTTGCCGTTTTCCTGGCGGCTGCTGGTATACACCCAGCGATTGCCGGAAATTTCCAGATTGTCCCGTCCGGTAGCGCGGCCTTCCGGCAGAAGAGTTTGCATCCAGAAACGCCTTGGCTGGTCGGTAGGAGCAATCACGAGCAGCCCTGTTACTTTCCCATTTACGCTTTGCTGGCAGGTGAAATATCTCCCGATCGATTTGCATTGGTTTACTAGTTGATAAGGAGCGGAACTGGCTCGCGTAATCTGCCAGGTCCCTCCATACAGCGATAAGGCTGCTTGCCCAGGCTCTGCCGGCTTGAAGGCCATCAACAAAAGAATGTGTAAAAACGCGATCACAGGTGAAGTAAACCCTCCTGCCTAGCGTACAGAATCGGTTTCATCGTAATGGCGCTGCGGCCACGCCGACGTATTTATCAGCACCCCCATAATAAAACAGCCAGCGGTCGGGCTTCCTGACAAGACCTTCCACAAACACTACATTCGGCACTTGGCCGACTTTCTCCCATTCCTGTTCCGGCGCAAAAATCGGGACATCGGCTCGGGCCAGCAGATGGCTAGGATCGATTTTATCGAATAAAGCCCATCCGGTCCGATACGCCAGATGATCGTCCGCTCCGTTATAAATCAGCAGTATTCCCTTATCAGTTAGAACCGGCGGTGGTCCCGGCTCGACGACCTTTGCATCGAACTTTTCTCGGCGATGTTCCAGAATCGGGTGGTCCAGCGGTTCGGTCCAATGCAGAAGATCGTCGGAATAAGCCACGCCCATTTGGTTTGCGCCTTCTCCGGCGGCATCGCCCATGAAGTACATCCAATAATGCCCATTGATTTTCTCGTTCAAGATTGCGCCCGATTTTGTCCAGTGCACGTTCCAGCGACCTTTGTTGGCCGGAATAATGACCCCAAGCCGCTGCCAGGTTCGTAGGTCAGTCGATTTTGCAAGGCAGAGCTGCGCGTCAACACTGTTATAGCCGGTGTAGGTCAAATAATATGCACCGTTGAGCTGAACCAGTCGCGGATCTTCCACGCCGCTTGTTTCATAAGAAGCCTGGGGCGAAAATGCCGGTTTGTTTTCCGCCGAAAACTGAAGTCCGTCGCTGCTTTCGGCATAACCAAGACGGGAAACGCCTTTTGCATCTTGTGCCCGGAACAGCATTACGTACCGGTTGCCACGCTGAATCACGGCAGGATTGAAAACTCCTGCCGACCGGAACCCGCTGCCTTCCGGACGCAGAATAGGTTTTTTCGACAAACGAACCCAGTTTTGAAAAGGCGTTTCGATTGACGCATAGGCCAACGCTGCCAGCAGCAAGGTGATGAATATCCGCTGTTGCATAATCCTATGCGATTGTACGCAAAAGGTTTTTAAATTAACTCTGCCAATCTAAGAACAATGAGAATTGTATTTACCCCTTGGGGTTCATTGGGCGACCTGCATCCTTACCTGGCCGTGGCGTTGGAGATGAGGCAGCGAGGGCATAAGGTGACGATCGCCACTTCTGAAATTTACCGCGAAAAGGTAGAAGGCGAGGGGCTCGGTTTTCATGGTGTCCGCCCTGACATGAGTGCTTACTTGCGGCATCCAGAATTTGTAGCTAAAGCAATGAGCGCGTTCAAAGGACCGGAGTATCTTTTTCGAACCATGCTGATGCCCTCCATTGAAGATATGTTTGAAGACTTAAGCGCGGCGGCGCAGAATGCTGATTTGCTGGTGAGCCACGTGGCGATGTGCGCTGCGCCCTTGGTGGCGGAAAAGCAAAAGCTGCCCTGGGCTTCAATGACTTTGCAGCCGGCGTTGTTGTGGTCCGCTTTTGATCCGCCTGCGCTTCCCTTGCGCAGCGATTGGCTTCGTTTGTTTCCCGGAGCCGCCCGAGTGTTCCTCCAATTAGCCCGCAGCTATACGGAACGCTGGGTTCAGGAAGCGTATCAACTCAGGCGAAAACTGGGGTTGTCTGTTGAACGAAAGCATCCGCTGTTTGAAGGACAGTTTTCGCCTTGGGGAAACCTGGCGTTGTTTTCACCTTTGTTTGCGCCGCCGCAGCCCGATTGGCCGCCCCGCACGGTTGTGACCGGTTTTCCGTTTTACGATAAGTTGCATCCGAAGCTGGCTGGAATCAACAAACCGATACAGAAATTCTTGGAAGCCGGCGAGCCGCCGATAGTGTTCACGCTCGGTTCCACGGCAGTTTTTGTTCCGAGCAATTTTTATCAGAACAGCGTCAAAGCTATCAAAATGCTTGGGAGGCGAGCGATTCTGCTGGCCGGCCTTGATTTCCAGGAACGAACCAGTCTGCGCTCCTCGGAAACCATTCTGGTCAGCGAGTACGCGCCTTATTCACAGCTTTTCCCGCGAGCTGCGGCGGTGGTTCATTCGGGCGGTGTAGGAACCACCGCGCAGGTGCTGCGGTCCGGTAAGCCCATGATTGTGGTGCCGTTTAGCCATGACCAGCCGGACAATGCCGCTCGCATTGAAAGGCTAGGCGTAGGAAAAACAATCCGTCGCTGGGATTACGGGCCTCATCGGCTGGCGCGTCAACTGGAACGGCTGCTTGCCAATCCGCAGGTAATTGGCCGCGCTGCTGCGGTTGGAAAAACAATTGAAAGCGAAAATGGAGTTGCCGCTGCTGCCAATGAACTGGAAAAGCTTTGGGAAACTATTGCGTGAAAAAGTCGCGCACTTTTTCAAATACGCTTTTTTCATGCGGCGCATTTTCAATCGGCAGCAGATCGCGCAATTGTTCAAAAAGCCGCCGTTCTTCTTTGCTCAGTTTTTTAGGGATCTGCACGTCAATATGAACATATAAATCGCCGCGCCCGCGGCCATTCACTTCCGGCACCCCTAAATTGCGCAAACGGAAATAAGCACCGGCTTGGGTGCCTTCCTGTACTTTGATGGTTTGCGGGCCATCGAAGGTTTCAATGTTGACATCCGCACCCAAAACGGCTTGGGCTACGTTAATGGGCAGCGTACAATGCAGGTTGTTTTCGCGCCTTTCGAAGATAGCATGTTCAGCTACTTTGATCACAACGTAAAGGTCGCCGGGCTGCCCACCGGGAGGTCCGGGATTGCCCTCATTCTGAAGGCGAAGCCGGGTACCGGTATCCACGCCGGCCGGAATATTGACCCGCAGTTTTTTCTCGCTCGGGGAATAGCCTTTACCTTTGCACTGGTTGCAAATCTGGCGAATTACCTGGCCTTTACCGGAGCACGTAGGGCAGGTTTTGCGAATGCTGAGAAAGCTTTGTTGGTAGAGAACTTCGCCACGCCCATTACAGGTCGCGCACTTTACAAGTCCGCCATTCGGCTCCGCGCCGCTGCCCTGGCATCGAGTACAGGCTTCCTGTTGAGGAATCTGCAGATCGGCAGCTAAACCGCGCATGGAATCTTCAAAGCTGATTTCCAGATCGTAGCGAAGATCTTCGCCGCGCTGCACCCGCGAACGCCGGCGGCCGCCATTCTGGCCGAACAAATCGCCGAAGCCGAACAGATCGCCGAGAATGTCGCCAAAATCGGCAAACGTCGTTTCATCAAAGCCTTGGCCGGCAGCTCCGTTCACTCCCTGATGACCATACCGGTCATAGGCAGCGCGTTTCTGTGAATCACTTAGAATGCTGTAAGCTTCAGCGGCTTCTTTGAACTTTTCTTCCGCTTCCCGGTTATCAGGGTTCCGATCCGGGTGGTATTGCAGCGCCAGTTTGCGGTAAGCCACCTTGAGCGTCTGGTCGTCGCAGTCGCGCGCGACGCCCAGGACCTCGTAATAATCTCTTCTCGTGACGCTCATGATTTGGTTTGTTTGTCCTGGATTACCGGGCGACAGCTACTTTCACCATCGCGGGCCGGAGCAGCCGACCTTTGAAGTAGTAACCACGCTGGTATTCATCCAGAATAGTCTGGTCCGGGTGCTCTTCAGTCTCAACCATATCCACGGCGTGATGAAAATGGTGATCGAACAAAGTATCTTTGGTGGAAATCGGCTCCAGGCCCAATTTCTTCAAAACATCGTAAAAACGCTGGTAGATCAGCTCCGTGCCACGAGCATATTCTTTGTCAGTGCTTTCCACTTTTAAAGAACGCTCAAAGTCATCCAAAATCGGCAGGAGGGTTTTTACGGCATCCATGCTGGCGAATTCGTAAAGCTCGGTTTTTTCGCGCTCCACGCGCCGCCGGAAATTTTCAAACTCAGCCTGCCTGCGCTGCAGCAGTTCCTGCAGTTCATTTTTGTCTTTAACAAGCTGTTCGCGCTCAGAATCGCTTAGGTTATTCTTCTCAGTACGAGCTGTTTCCCTATTTTCCGCGGTATCCGATTCCGCAGATATCGGTGTTTCAGCCGTAGTATTTACGGTTTCCATAAAAAATTAAATAAATTTCAGAGTAACAAAGGATCGGGCGAGGTGGTTCGTTCGAACCTGCAATTTCATTTTAGCGTGAAATGAAGGCCGAATGGCTTACACGGTAGCGCTCTTAAAGGCCTGACCGACGTGCAGCAC
>CAXTWH010000053.1:0-35635 GCA_964247975.1 uncultured Bryobacteraceae bacterium
CGTCCATTCTTCCGGTTCTCTTCATCCATTTCAGGAATCTAAAGACAACCATTTCGCCCCGCCCAATTACGATTTGGGATTCCGACTAACAGGCATCACAAATGCCAATGGTAAATCGATGGTCCATATACAAAACTTTCAGTTTAAAACTGGCTTTCCTGTTTCAACGGGGTCGAATTCAGTTTCGTATCAGCAGGCAAGTTTGGGTACTAATTTAGAAGTTTCTACCAATCAGAAAGTAGTGGTGGGTAAAATCGGCACCGGGCTTAGTTCTTTATTTCTTGTGATCGAATGCAAAGTGGTCAATTAGAATTTAATTCCGCGCCCACCTTTCTCTTCAACACCACTTTCAAAACCAGATAAGCCAATAACCCAATCGGGCCGGCCAGGAACGTGCCGAGCAGACACGGAATCACGAGAACATGCGGGATGCCGATCTGCCGGGCGTCCCGCACTTCCCAACTGCCGATAAACAAATCGAACGCCAGGTAATGAATCCAGCCGACCAGCACCAGCGCCGGATCTTGAAACAGCGCATATACCTGATCCAGCGACCCGAAGCCGAGCGTGGCATTCCAGCTTGCGGCAAACAAGCCGATGTACAAAGCGGTTAACGGTAGAGTTAGGATGAAAGTAGCTGTTCGATGCGTCCAACGCCATCCCGGCGCAAACACCAGCAGCAGCCAGCCGGGAATCACTGCATAACTGCAAAGATGGAACAGCCCGCTTAAGTTCATGGAACTTTAAGGAGCAACAGCAATGGCATCGATTTCGATGGACACGTCGCGCGGCAGGCGAGCTACTTCCACTGTGGAGCGCGCCGGTGGATTGTGAGGAAAATAGCGCGCGTACACCTCGTTCATCGCCACAAACTCAGTCAGGCTCTTCAGAAACACTGTCACTTTCGCTACGTGGTCAAAGGTAAGACCGGCGGCGGCCAGCACCGCGCGCATGTTTTCCAGCGCCCGCTCGGTTTGCACTTGAATGCTGCCTTCCACCAGTTGATTGGTGGAAGGATCGAGCGGAATCTGCCCGCTTAAAAACACCAGCTTTCCCATCCGCACGGCTTGGGAATACGGCCCCACTGCTTTCGGAGCCTTGTCGCTCGAAACAATTTCTCTCATTGTTCGATCATCGCAGGTTGGTTTACTGCCCTAACACATAAGCAAACACCAGCGGAGCCACAATGGAAGCGTCCGATTCAATCACATACTTCGGCGTGTGAATGGAAAGCTTTTCCCAGGTGATCTTTTCATTCGGAACCGCGCCGGAATACGAGCCGTAGCTGGTGGTGGAATCGCTGATCTGGCAGAAGTAGCCCCACAACGGCGTATCTTCGCGTTCGAGATCCTGGCGCAGCATCGGCACCACGCAGATAGGAAAATCACCGGCAATGCCGCCCGCAATTTGAAAAAACCCGATGGAAGAATTCTTTGATGTTTCGGAGTACCAGCAGGCAAGCTCGGTCATGTATTCAATGCCGGTCCGCACGGTGTGGACGTTTTTCACATCGCCGCTGATGCAGTGGCCGGCGTACATATTGCCGAGAGTGGAGTCTTCCCAGCCGGGAACAAAAATCGGCAGGTTCTTTTCCATGGCGGCATAAAGCCAACTGTTTTTCTTATCAATTTGAAAGCTTTTCACCAGATCCGGGTCCTGCAGAATCTGATAAAAGAACTGGTGCGGAAAATATCGTTCGCCTTTTCCGTCCGCTTCGGTCCACTTCTTCAGAATCACGCCTTCAATCCGCCGCATCGCCTCACCTTCAGGGATGCAGGTGTCTGTAACGCGGTTCATATGACGATCCAGCAGAGCTTGTTCATCTTCCGGGCGCAGATCGCGCCAATGCGGCACGCGTTCGTAAAAATCGTGCGCCACCAGATTGAAAACATCTTCTTCCAGGTTTGCGCCGGTGCAGGAAATGCCGTGAACTTTATCCTGTCGGATCATTTCCGCTAAAGAAACACCGAGTTCGGCGGTGCTCATAGCGCCGGCGACAGTCATAAACATTTTGCCGCCCTTTTCGAGGTGCGTTCGATAGCCTTCAGCCGCGTCCACCAGGGTGGCAGCATTGAAATGGCGGTAATGGTGCTTGATAAAACTTGATACAGGTCCGAGGCTACTCATGGTTCACTTTCAAAGTAGCGAGTATCGGGGCAGTCCCGCAACCTGTATAAGTATTGGGTGCGCGTGAACAGTTATTCCAATTCCAGCGCAACGTAAACAAGATTGTCTTCGCGCTGCACCAGCAGCACTGCCGGATCTCCGCTATGGAGGCCGTTGACCACGGTTCGCAGTTCGTCCACCGAGTTCACCACTTTACGGTTCACGGAATAAATCAAGTCGCCGGTTTTCAAGCCGCTTACCGAGTACGGGCGCGACGCTGTGCTGGCCGCCACCAGAACACCGGCAGGACGACGCATATCGCTCAACAGGCCGGCAATCTTGGGAGTAATATCCAGTCCAATGATTCCCAAAGGAGGAACAATGTTTTTTGTGGGGTCCGCCAGATCGGCTAAAGCGTCAAATGGGTCAGGATGTTCTTCCGGAGTGGCAAACAAATCCATCCGTTGTTCGCCTCTTTGCACTGTCAAGGTGATTGTTGATCCAGGATCTTGCCGGTACAAATTGTATTCAAGCTGTCGAGGCGTTGTAACACGACGGCCATTAATCGCCACGATAATATCGTCGGCTTTCAGCCCGGCGTGGTCGCCAGGGCTATCTTTGTTGACGTCGGAAACAATCACACCGTAATCGGTGGAAAGCTCCAGGCCGTCGGCCATCGCGGGGGAAACAGCCTGCGCTACAATGCCCAATTCAGCCCGATGCACATGGCCGTATTTGCGCAGTTGCGTATAAACGAGTCGGGCGATGTTGCTCGGAATGGCAAAGCCGATTCCCTCGCTGCCGCCCGATTGAGTGAGGATAAAGGTATCAATGCCGACCACATGCCCTTCGGTATCCACTAATGGTCCGCCGCTGTTGCCCGGGTTAATGGGCGCATCGGTTTGCACATAGCTCATAAAATCGTCAGGCTTAAGCTGTCTGGATACCGCGCTGACCACGCCCATGCTGACTGAATTTTCCAAGCCCAAAGGATTGCCCAAAGCCAGCACAATCTGCCCTTGTTTCAGCTTTGAAGAATCGCCCAGGCTGAGATAAGGCAGATTGTTGCGATCAATTTTGATTAACGCCAAATCAGTGCCGCGGTCAATGCCGACCACCGTTGCCGCCAGCGATCGGCCCAGGTGCTTAATCTGTGCTTCGTCGGTGCGGCGATCCTGCACATTTGAAAGCTGCACGCGCAAACTGCGCGCGCCGGATACGACGTGGGCATTGGTCAGAATGTAGCCGTCGGCGGTCAGCAGCACGCCTGATCCGCTGCTGTTCTGTGAAGTCAGCAACTGGTCGCTGTTGCCTGCTTCCTGGGACGGCACATAACTGCGGGCGAAAATCTGCACCACCGCGCGGCCCACTTGTGCGGTGACGCCTTCGAGCGACGTGCTTAACTGTTGCAGCAGCGCGGCTTTAGATGGATCAGGCTTGGCATTCAAGGCGGGGTTCTGCGGCGGAACCGGCGGAACAGCGTCGTTGGTCGATGGCGACGCAGGCGGCTTCGTTTGCGCCAGAAGAAAGGAACCAGCAAGACCGGTCAACGCCAGCCAAAGAACCGAAATTCTGAACATGAGCAATCTTCTCCGTAAAACGGTTAACCATCAGATGCAACTGTGAGCTAAAACATTGTGAAAATTTGTCAGAACTTTACAAACGGAAACCGCAGTACACTCGCAGTTTGCAGATCCGTATCCGTTTTCCATCGTCGAACGCTCCTGCTGAGGAACGGCAAAAACTCGCGCTGCGCAGCAATTTAGCTCATTTTTCTGCGCGGACGCAGCCGGAAAAAGGCGGACAAGCGGCGCTGCTGGTGGGCGCAGGAATCTTAGTCAGTCGGATCAGCGGCTTAATCCGGGAGCGTGTGATTGCGCACTATTTCGGGGATTCGGCAGTAGCGGATGCTTTTCGCGCCGCGATCCGCATTCCCAATCTGTTAAACAACCTGTTTGGCGAAGGCGTGTTGTCCGCGTCGTTTGTAACGGTTTATTCAAAACTGCGCGCCCAGAACCAGACTGAAGCAGCAGATCGTTTGGCCGGAGCTGTATTTGGTCTGCTGGCGCTGGCCTGCGCTGTGCTGGTAGCGTTGGGCGTAATTCTCACTCCGTTGCTGATCGGCCTGGTAGCGCCTGGGTTCCGGGGCGACAAACGCGATCTCACCATTCACATGGTGCGCATTCTGTTTCCCGGCACCGGCTTGCTGGTGATGAGCGCGTGGTGCCTGGGAATACTGAATGGCCACCGCCGCTTCTTTCTTTCTTATGCCGCGCCGGTAGCAGTGAACGCGGTGATGATTGCCACTTTGCTGTGGTTTGGGCGGTTTGCGAATCAGGACCGGCTTGCTGTTTATCTGGCCTGGTCGTCGGTAGCAGGATGCGGGATTCAGTTTCTGGTGCAGCTTCCACGCGCATTGCAGATGGTTCCGCAGTTCCGGCCAGCGCTTGAAACCACATCGGAAAGCATACGAACAGTGATGCGAAACTTCGGGCCGATTTTTTTGAGCCGGGGCGTGGTGCAGGTAAGCGCGTATATTGATTCCATCATTGCCAGTCTGCTGCCGAACGGGGCAGTCGCGGCTTTGGGCTATGGGCAGACCATTGCGCTGCTGCCGGTCAGTTTGTTCAGCATGTCGGTTTCGGCAGCGGAACTGCCTTCGCTTTCCAGCGCATCCGGCAGCGAACAGGAGATTGCGGAGTACCTTCGCGTCCGATTGCAAAGCGGCCTGCGGCGGATCGCTTTTTTGGTGGTGCCTTCGGCAATAGCGTTTTTAGTGTTAGGCGACATTGTGGCCGGCGCGCTTTACCAATCAGGCCGCTTCAACCATAACGACACGCTTTACGTTTGGGCAGTGCTGGCCGGTTCCGCCGTAGGACTGCTGGCTACCTCGTTAGGCCGGCTTTATTCTTCCGCTTTCTATGCGCTGTACGATACCAAAAGCCCGCTGCGTTTTGCGGTGGTCCGCGTGGTGCTGACCACCGTGTTAGGGTTTGTGTTTGCGTTGTGGCTGCCGCGTTTGTTAGGCATTGATTCTAAATGGGGCATCGCCGGATTAACGGCTTCCGCCGGAATTGCCGGTTGGGTGGAATTCTGGCTGCTGCGGCGCTTATTGGCGCTCAGAATCGGTGAAGTTTCACTGCCGCCGCGTTTTCTGTTGGTTCTTTGGGGAACGGCATTTATCGGCGCGGTGTTCGCTTTCATCGTGAAGCTGGTGATCGGCGCAGATCATCCACTGGAGCTAGCGGTTCTCGCGCTTGGCGTTTACGCAGTGCTGTATCTGGGCGGCACTTATTTATTGGGAATCTCCGAATGCAAAAGCGTGGTCAACAAAATTATGCGGCGTTTCAGATGAACATCATTTGGCTGTTTTGCCCGCTTGCATCAGTTGTTCAGCCTGCTTCAAAGCTTCCGGCGTAATTGTTTCGCCCGACAACATCCGGGCAATTTCACGAGCGCGTTCGCTGCTGTTAAGCTGATGCACTTCGGTCACCACGCGCCCCTTCTTCTCGCCTTTGGAAACCGCATAATGGTAATCGGCAAATCCGGCAATCTGCGCCAAATGGGTGACGCAGATCACCTGGTTCACGCCTGATAAAGTTTTCAGCCGCCTGCCTACTGAAGCTGCCGCCGCGCCGCCCACTCCGGCATCCACTTCGTCGAATACCAAGGTGTGAACATCATCGTTCACATCCGCATCGCCGATGGCTGTTTTAAGCGCGAGCGAAATACGGGAAAGCTCACCCCCCGAAGCAATCTTGCCCATTGGCCGCAGTTCCTCGCCGCGATTGGGAGAAACCAGAAACTCAATTTCGTTAATGCCGGAAACCGACCAGTCCGCCGTTTCCACACTCACCTGAAAACGGGTTCCGCCCATCGCCAAGCCTTTCAGTTCGGTTTCCACCTGCGAGGAAAGTTTTTCGGCAGCGGTTGTGCGTTTTTGGCTTAACTCTCCGGCCAGCCGTTCATATTCCGCACCCAGTTTTGCCAATTCCGTTTCCAATGCGTGTTGGTGTTCAGCGGAGTTTTCCACTTCATCCAACTGACGCCTGATCTGTTGTAGAAAACTGAGTACTGCTTCAATGTTTCCGCCGTACTTGCGCTTCAAGCGATCAATCGTATGCAGGCGGTTTTCTATGTCTTCCAGGCGGTTCGGGTCGCCTTCGAGTTTTTGCAGGTAATCACGAAGCGTCCAGGAAGCTTCTTCCACCGTGATTTCGGCTTGCTTCAAGCTGGAAGAAACAGCCCCTAGACTTTCATCAATTCGGATGAGTTCGTCTATTTTTTTAAGCGCGCGCTGTAGCAAGCACATGGCGCTTTCTTCCGATTCGTAAAGCATGTCGAAAGCGGAAGTAGCGCTGTCCTGCAGTTTGGTTGTGTTCTGCAAAACGCGGCGCTCGGCTTCCAACGCTTCATCCTCGCCGGATTTCAAAGCCACCGCTTCAATCTCATCCCGTTGAAAGCGCCACACATCGAGCAAACGCAGTTTTTCCTGTTCATTCTGAAGCAGGCTTTCCAGCTTGCGCTTGGTTTCCTTCCAACGCTGGTAGGCCGAAGCCACGCGCGCGCGCAGTTCCGCAGCGCGAGCAAATTTATCGAGCAGGTCCCGTTGGCGGCCAGTGTCGAACAAAAGCTGCTGCTCGTTCTGGCCATGTATATCGGCCAGCGCCGGGCCAAGCTGCCGCAGAAAGCCGGTAGTCACCGGCCGATTCGCCACAAAAGCGCGGCTTTTCCCGCTGGCGGCAATTTCGCGCTCCACAATCACTTCGCCATCTTCGGCTTCAATGCCTGCTTCTTCAAATAAACTATGAAGCTCCGGCGTGGCGGAGAAACGGAAAATGCCGGAGATGCGCGCCTTGTCCGAGCCGGTGCGGATCATATCAGCGGAAGCGCGCGCGCCTAATAGCAAGGCAAGCGAATCCACCACAATCGATTTGCCGCTGCCGGTTTCGCCGGTGAGCAGGTTCAATCCTTCATGAAAAGGAATGCGCGCCCGCTCGACCACGGCATAGTTTTCAACAATCAGTTCTAACAGCATGTGGTCGGCTTATCGACGGCGCGAAAAACGTGGTTGGGGGAAGTGGTTTGGCTAGGCACGGTTTGAACAAAACTCCAGTTCAGCGTTTGGTAAACGAAAAAGAAGCGAATTTATTCTTCCAATCTTTATAATAGAGTCGAAGTAACGAAAGGACCGAGATTGCCCTTAGCGCTGCTTCCCGGGCTCGCAGATTTGAGCCTTTGGGACATTTTTAAAGACCTTAAGCCAGTTCCATTGGCGGTGATCGTCTTCTTGATTATATTTTCTCTCCTTTCCTGGACGGTTGTGTTCTCGAAATGGGGCATTTTTCGAAAAGCCGCCGGCGCAAACCGCAGCTTTATCCGCGCTTTTCGAAAAGCCGGAAACTTGCAGGCGATGGCGCTGGCCAGCCAGCAGTTTACCGCCGCTCCGCTGGTGGCTGTGTTTGACTTCGGCTACGGCGAAGTGGAGCGGCAGATCAAGCAGCGGGGCAATCTGGTAAATAAGCCCGCGATTGAACGCAGCCTGCAATTAGGCATCAGTGAAGAAATCGCCAAACTGGAACGCAACATGAATTGGCTGGCGACGGTTGCTTCCGTGTCTCCTTTTATCGGCTTATTCGGAACGGTTTGGGGCATTATGGATGCGTTTCTTGGGTTAGGAAACGCGGGTAGCGCCAGCCTGCGGGCGGTAGCCCCGGGCATTGCGGAATCGCTGGTAACGACCGCACTAGGATTGGTGGCGGCTATTCCGGCGGCCATTTTCTATAACGTATTTGGAAGTTCAGTGCGCGAAATGGGAACGCGCATGGAAGATTTCGCGATTGAGTTCCAGAACGCGGCGGAACGGGAGTTCGGCGGTTAAATGGCATTTTCATTTAACGGCGGCGGCAACGGACGGAGAGGGCGGCGTTTTTCAAACTCCGGCAGCATGTCGGAAATCAACATCGTTCCGCTAGTAGACGTGGTGCTCGTGCTGTTGATTATCTTCATGATCACTGCCAATGTGATGGAATTCGGGCTTGATATTAAAGTTCCCGAAGTGCGCATCAGCCGGGAAACCACGCAGCCTTTGCCGGTGGTGAATATCACAAAATCCGGTGAGCTTTACCTGAACACGACGGCAGTGAATATTCACGAGCTGCCAAGCGCCATCCGCAGCCAGTTCCACGGCGCAAACGCCGCTTATGTGCGCGCCGACAAGGAAACGCCGTGGGACCCGATTGCGCAAGTAGTTTCGGTTTTAGGCCAAGCGAAAATTGAGTGCCGCATGGTGACGAAGCCGCTTGATTCAGCTTTCCGCAGGAAGTAAGAAGGTGGCATGGCACAAACCTTAGACATTCTGGACGGACGCGACCGGCTGGGCGGCGCGGCAGTGTTTTCCTTTCTTCTTCATGCCGGCCTGGTGGCGTTGGCTATTGGCTACAGCTTTTACCTGCAAAGGCCGCGCCCGCAGTTTGGCGAGCCGAACGCCAGCGCGGGTATGGCGGTGGCAGTAACGCCGGTGAATTCCATTCCATTGCCGCGCCGCCAAGGGCCGGAAAATCCGGTGGCGAACGATACGGAATCGGTAGTGCCCACCGCGCCGCAGAAACAGGAAACAGCGCAGCGGCAGCCGGACCAAACAGCCATTCAAATTCCTGACCAAACCAAGCCGCGAAAACAGGATCAACAAGATCGCCGCAAGCAGAACTACGCGCAGCCCACAAAACAAAATCAGATTGCCGCTCGGCTCCCGCAAGCAACAGTAAACCCGATGTACAGCATGAACACGGGCAGCAACGGCGTGGGCATCGGGCCGAATTCGCCTTTGGGGCAGCGTTTTGGCTGGTATGCTGAGATGATTCGAAAAATCATTGCGCGAAACTGGAGCACCAACGGTTTAGCCGGTCATCAAGGCGCGGCGGCCATTGTGAGTTTCACCATTACGCGGGATGGCGGAATACGAGATATTCGGGTGGAACAATCGAGCGGCAATCCGGCGATTGACAATTCCGCCTGGCGCGCCATTCTGAGTTCCAACCCGCTGCCCGCGCTGCCGCCGCAGTACAACGAGAACACTGCTCCGGCTGAGTTTACATTTGACCTGCGATGAAGAGATTTATTGTTTGTTTTATCTGCGTTTTTGAATGCTGCGGTTTGCTGGCAGCGCAGCAAGGGCCGACCATTCGAGGCACCATCAACCAGAACGGCCAGAAGCCTTCTATTGCAATCCCTGATTTTCGCGGCAGCGGCTCGGCCACAGGCTTGATGGCTTTGTTTAACGACACGGTTCGCAAGGACATTGAAGGTTCCGGCGCATTGACGTTTGTTGCCAAAACCATGTATCCGATTCAAATTCCGCAGCAAGCCTCCGACCTGCTGGCTGGACCGGCTTCGGAGCCGGGGCGCGGCGTGAACGGAATGCGTTTAGCAGACTGGAACAATCCGCCGATCTCGGCTAATTACTTAGGAATCGGCTACGCAGCGGAGCAGAACAGCCAGTTTGTTTTATTCGGCTGGTTGTATGACACCGGGCAGGCGGCGAATTTACAGGGAGCGCAGGCGTTTGGAAAGATTTATACCGGAACGCTGAATGAGGATGGAGCGATTCAAACCGCGCATCAATATGCCGCTGATATTCTGGCCGTGTTCGGCGTAAAAAGCTTGCTTGGTACCCGCATCGTGTTTGTGTCAAGCCGCAGCGGAACAAAAGAAATCTGGACCATGAACTGGGACGGCAGCAATCAGCGTCCTTTAACGCACTATGGAACCATTTCATCATTTCCTTCTGTGTCCCCGGACGGCGCGAAAGTGGCGTTCACTTCCTGGCAGAACGAAGCACCGCGCATTATTATGTTTTCGCTGGAAACAGGACGAAAGCTTTCCTTTTATAACCAGCAGGCTTCCATGAACTGCTGTTTAAGTTTCAGCCCCGATGGCAAACAGGTGATTTTCTCTTCCACTGCCGGGGGCGGACCGGCGCAGTTGTATATGGCGAACCCGGATGGCAGCGGTTTGCGCCGGCTTACTTCTTCGCGGGCCATTGACACGGAGCCGAAAATCAATCCGAAAACCGGATCGGACATTGTTTTTGTTTCGGGACGCGGCAGCAGCAACCCGCAAATTTATCTGATGAGCGAAGGCGGCGACGCGCAAAGGTTAACAGATGGAACAGGCGATGCGGTGAACCCATCCTGGAGCCCGGACGGCACCAAAATTGTGTTTTCCTGGACGCGCGGCTATGCGCCGGGCAATTTCAACATCTTCATTATGGATGTGGTTTCGCGCAATCTGACGCAGTTAACAAACAACGAGGGACGAAACGAAAATCCCAGTTGGGCGCCGGACGGAGTGCATTTAATTTACGCTAATAAACGCGGAGCGAACTCGCAGTTGTGGACCATGCTGGCGGACGGAACGCAGAAGAAGCAGATCACAACACAGGGAAATAATGAGAAGCCGGTTTGGGCTGCGGCGGCGCAATAATCAAAACTCTGGTATTCGAACAGGAAAACATTGAAAATAGGTAAGAACCCTAGGAGGGGATCGACAGGGATGACGAAACGTCAGGTTGGTTTGGTTTTGGCTACAGTGGCGCTGGCTGCGTTAACAGCTTGCGGCAAGAAAAAGGTTGCGCAAGCACCGCCGCCGCCGCCACCTTCTTCCACGCAACAATCCGAGAAGCCGGTTGTTAATTTCTTTAATGCGGAACCAACCACCATTGATAAAGGACAGGGCTCTTCGCTGCGCTGGTCGGTTACCAATGCAATCAACATTTCTATTGACCAGGCCATTGGTCAGGTGAGTCCAAACGGTCGCCGCACCGTTTATCCGGGAGACACGACTACCTATAC
The DNA here is from genome assembly GCA_964247975.1 of uncultured Bryobacteraceae bacterium. Lineage (GTDB taxonomy): Bacteria > Acidobacteriota > Terriglobia > Bryobacterales > Bryobacteraceae > KBS-96. The sequence goes on from CAXTWH010000053.1 coordinate 10,959, forward strand.
GCTGACAGCGGCGAACGCGCAAGGCGAATCAACTACTTCTACCGTTACAGTAACAATCAACGTGCCTCCGCAAACCGCTGCGCCGGTGCCTGCGCCGCCGCAATCTGCTGCGGAAATGCTGGCCGGGCAGGTTCGGGACGTTTACTTCGATTACAATAAAGACGACTTGCGCGATGACCAGCAAGCCACACTACAAGCGGATGCCACGGCATTGAAGCAGATTTTCGCAGCGCATCCTGACTTTACCGTTGTGGTGGAAGGCAACTGCGACGAGCGCGGATCGGCTGAATACAATCTGAGTTTAGGTGATCGCCGCTCATCCAAAACAAAAGATACTCTGGTGGCGATGGGCGTTCCCGGCGATAAGCTGAGAACCATTAGCTACGGCAAAGAGCGGCCTGTTTGCACGGACCAGACTGAGGAATGCTATCAGCGCAACCGACACGTTCATTTCGCGGCTGTGCAATAGATAAGGTTTGATTATGAAGGGCAGGCTGCACGCTTGCCCTTTGTTTTGCGCCGGTGCACGGCAAATGTTCAATTTAAACTGTCGGTAGCATGTACCCTGGTAAGGAATAGGATTTTAAAGGCGGCAGTTTGCTGCCTTGGCTCTGAGTAAGGAAGAATCATGAAATTGATCCGGCTCGCTTTTCTTGCATCTGTTTGTGCTTCGTTGAGCTTTGGCGCGAGCAAGGAAGTGGTGGAACTACAGCGCGATGTGGCTATTTTGCAGGACCAGGTAAGGCAAGTGCAGCGCACCTTGGACGAGAAGCTGGCGCAGCTTACGCTTTTGATGCAGCAAACGCAGGATAGCGCGAATAAAGCAAATACCTCGGTGGCTAACATTCAGAACTCGGTTAGCGAAAGCTTGTCTCAACAGATACAGCCCGTAACGCAAATCGGCAGCAAAATGGATGGAGTGTCGGATGATGTGCGCAACATGCGCGATTCCATCAATGACCTGAACGGTAAGATGGCGAAGCTGGACGCCAAGGTGACAGACCTGGGAAACCGGATGTCGATTATGCAAAGTCCGCCCCCTGCTCCTGGAATGTCCGGCGCACAACCGGGCACTGCGGCGCCTCCGCCGGGAATGACGGCTGAGTTATCATGGCAGACCGCCGAAAAAGACCGCTTGAGTGGAAACTTTGATCTGGCGTTGAAGGAATACCAGGATTACATCACGTATTTCCCGAACACGGATTATGCTCCGATGGCGCAGTATGAGATCGGTGAAGTGTACTACAACAAGGGCGATTACCAAAACGCGTCCAAAGCATTCGATACCCTGTTGGAACGCTTTCCCGATAATCCGAAAACCCGTTCGGCGCACTTGATGAAAGGCCAAACTCTGGTCCGCTCCGGCGATCGGCAAGGTGCCATCCAGGAGTTTAAATATATTGTTGATAATTATCCTGGCACCGACGATGCCCGTCGCGCTACCCAAGCTTTAAAAGGACTTGGCGTTACAGCAAGCGCCGCCAAACCGTCTCCGGTCCGCCGCACCAAAAAGTAACAAAGATCGTGCTTGTTTTTTGGATAACCGGCACTTTCCTTAAGGGATAATAACGGTTTTTATTCCGCTTCTTTGGTTGCTTGTGCGGTGGATTGATCCAATCTAATAAATTTCATTGCGCTCCAGTTTCTATGTCATTGTTTCCTTCTTCGCTTCCCCGGATCTGCGTTGCCCTCGGCTTACCCGATACGGAAACCCTCGCTCATGCCGCGGAAGCGGAAATCAAAGACGGCAACACATTTCTGGAGTTCCGCCTCGATTATCTTTCCTCGCCGGAAGCAGCAATTGGCTTACTGAAACGCCTGCAACAACAGCATTCCGATTTATTTGTGATTGCCACCTGCCGACGCAAGGCGAATCATGGCCGCTTTAAAGGTTCAGTGGAGGAACAAATCAACCTGCTGGCGCGCGCTGCCGAAGCCGGCGCGCAGTTGATTGATTTGGAGATAGAAAGCGCTGAAGGCGCCAAAAAAAGACTGCCGGAAATACGGCAACATGCGGCACTGATCGTTTCTTACCACAATTTTGAAAGCACGCCTGCTCTGGCTACAGTTTGGCGGCGTTTGAAACGGGTGGAAGCTGACGGCTACAAGCTGGCTACCACAGCACGGAAGCCAAGCGATAGTTTGCGCATGGCTGATTTTTTTCGCGGCAAACATGAATCTCCCTTGATAGCTTTTGCCATGTCGGAAGCGGGCCTTTGCACTCGTGTTTTGTGCCTGGCGGCAGGCTGCCGGTTCACCTACGCCGCGCCGCTGGAATGCGAAGGCACCGCGCCAGGCCAGATTTCAGCCAAGCTGATGCGCGGATTGTATCGCGCGGATAAACTCACCAAACATTCACGCGTTTTCGGCGTGGTGGCGGATCCGGTTGCGCACTCGAAATCGCCGCAAGTGCATAACCGCGCTTTTCAAGCAAAGCGGGTAGATGCTGTGTATTTACCGTTTCAGGTAGCTTCTGCCGGACTGGGCGATTGGATGAAGCTGGCTGATAGTTTGCCGGTGGCCGGCTTCAGCGTCACCATTCCGCATAAACAGCGGATTCTGCGTTACCTTGATGTGGTGCAACCGCTGGCCCGTCGCATCGGCGCGGTGAATACGGTTTGGCGGAAAGGCGGGAAGTGGCGGGGCGCAAACACTGATGTAAACGGTATTTTGAAGCCTTTGGAGCAAAGGCTCCGCTTGGCCCGCGCTCATGTGCTGCTGGCCGGTTATGGCGGCGCGGCGCGGGCGGCTATTTTTGCGCTGCATGATGCCGGCGCAAAGCTGACCATTACCGGGCGCGACCCCGTTCGTGCTGAAGCCCTGGCAAAGGTAGTAGGCGCCAGCGTCGTTTCGCTGCAAGAAGCGGAACGGCAGTCTTATGATGTTTTATTGAATGCGACTTCGGTGGGAATGCACCCAAACCCGAGACAATCTTTATTTCAGAACAAAATTCCCGGCGAAGTTGTTTTCGACATGGTATATAACCCGCATGAAACGCAGCTTCTGAAACATGCCCGCGAGCAGGGTTGTCAAGTGATTCACGGCGTGGAAATGTTTCTGGAACAAGCGGCGGAGCAATTTGAAATTTGGACTGGCGAAACCGCGCCGCGATCCGTGATGAAACAGTCTTTCGACTGGCAATAAACTGTTGCGGCTCAAGGGCGGTCGGGAAATTGCAGCGTTCCCACTAAATCACGAACATGCGCCAGCTTTTCGCGCCGGATAAACTGATCGAGTTGTTTGGCAATTCGTAAAGGCGCTTGCGGGTCCCAGAACGAGGCGGTTCCGGCTTGAACGGCCCGTGCGCCTGCAATCAGGAACTCCGCTGCATCCTCACCCGTGGCGATGCCGCCTAAACCGATTACCGGAATCTGAACGGCCTGCGCGGCTTCATATACTAGACGCAGCGCAATCGGCTTGATGGCAGGCCCGGAAAGCCCTCCGAAACCGGCTCCAATGCGAGGCTGCCTTTTACGAGCGTCAATGGCGAGAGAAATAAACGTATTCACAAGTGAAATGGCATCAGCGCCTGATTCCTGCGCGGTTCGCGCTAATGGCGCAATGTTCGCAACATTGGGCGAAAGCTTCACAATCAGGGGACGTTTGCTGAGCGGGCGAACGCTGCGAACCAGTTCACCGAGCAGTGCTGCATCGCTTGAAAAAAACATGCCGCCATGTTTTGTGTTCGGGCAGGACACATTCAGTTCGTAGCCTGCCAGCCCGGCGTGGTCTTCCAGAACGCGGATGACTTCCCGGTAGTCGTCGCCGGCATAGCCGAACACATTCGCAATGACCGGAACGTTATAAGCCCGCAGCTTGGGTAGCTTATTTTGCGCAAATTCGCGAACGCCTACGTTCTGCAAACCTACGGAGTTCATCATGCCCGCTGTTGCTTCCCATAAGCGGGGCGCAGGATTGCCGGCAATCGGTTCGCGGGAAAGACCCTTGGTGATAATTCCGCCGAGCTTATTCAGATCCACCAGCGCGGCAAATTCAAGTCCGTAGCCGAAAGTGCCGGAAGCGGTGAGCACCGGGTTTTTCAACGGAACGCCGCAAAGGTCAATTGCTAAACGCGAATTGTTCATGAAATCTAAACAGGAACAATAACCGATTTCTGCATTAAGCGTAATGCTGTTTCCTGAATCAGCAGCCACGTGTCACGCACGTCCGCTTCTTCGGTTTGCATATTGCCGATTGCGAATCGTAGAGTGTATTCACCGTTGAGAATGGTATGCGATAAAAAGGTTTTTCTGCTGTTATTGATCTGCGCGAGCAGTTGTTCATTGAAGGCATAGCCGGCCCGATGGCGAAAACTAACAAGCGAAAAATGAACCGGGGCAGCCACTTCAAATGCTGAATCTGTGTTAATCCATTCTTGTAATAATTGCGCTAAGCGCAGGCTTTCACGCAGCAAGGCAACAATACCGTCGCGACCATAAAAGCGCATCACATACCAAAGCTTCAGCGCCCGAAAACGGCGTCCGAGTTGAAGGCCGTAATCCATGTAGTTGACAACCGTTTCATCTTCGGGTGTTTTCAGATATTCCGCGCTGAGCGACGCCGACCGCTTCAGGAGGTCAGGGTGACGGGTGTAAAGCACGCTCAAGTCCACGGGAACATACAGCCATTTATGAGGGTTCATCGTGATGGAATGCGCCCTGTCCGCTCCGTCCAGAACAAAACGCATTTCCGGAACCACCGCCGCAGAGCCGCCATAAGCAGCATCTACGTGGAGCCAAGCCCCGTATTTCTCGGCTAGATCGGCCATATCAGCTACCGGATCAATACTGGCGCTGGACGTGGTTCCGACCGTGGCCACAATCGCGCAAGGACGTAAGCCTGCTTTCGCGTCCGCTGTCAGCGCTTGCTCTAGGAGATCGGTTCTCAACCGGAACTGCTGATCCACGCCTATTTTCCGAACATATTTTTTGCCGAACCCAAGCGCCAAAGCTGCTTTCTCCACGGAAGAATGGGCGTGCTCGGAAATGTAAACCGTTAAGCCCGGCTGCATTCCTTCCAACCGGCAGGTAGGGTCTTTCCATTCCCGCGCTGCCGCTAAAGCTTGAAAAACGCTAACCGAAGCTGTGTCGTAAATGATGCCGAAAAAATTGTCCGGCAGGTGTAGCCACTGCCGCAGCCAAGCCAGCGTAACTTGTTCCAGTTCTGTAGCGGCAGGCGACGACTTCCACAACATGCCGTTTACGTTCACCGTAGCCGCCAGCATTTCGGCCAGAATCGCCGGCGGCGAGGAAGAAATCGCAAAATAAGCAAAAAAGCGAGGATGATTCCAAAGCGTCAATGCCGGAAAAATCTGCGTTTGAAAATCGGAAAAAATCTGTCCAATCGGCTCCCCTTGTTCCGGCGCAGAGAGAGGCAGCGCGGCGCGTAACTCACCCGGTTCCGTCGAAGGAAGAACAGGAAAATCCCGGACGCGCTCGAAGTACTGAGCCATCCACCGGGCATGGTGTTCCATTGCTTCCAGAAACTCCGGCACGCTCATCTGAAGTGAAGGTAACAACTCCAATTTATTTGGCATAACGCACAAGCAGAACCGCTTGGTTTTAGTTTCTCAGGCGGATCTTACAAAAGCTGGAATCTAGGAGTGGGCGCAGCTTTTCAGAACCTGCGGAAGCCATGATTTCAGCCATTCTTGAAAACTTTCCAGTTTTGAAAGGCTGCCGGACCCCAAAGGTACTGCCGCGGAATCAAACTGCCAACCGCGAGCCACCGCCGCTTGTTTAATTCCCACCGTAGCGGGAAACGCTTCGATGCCTTCCAGGAACTCTTTCATGCGTCCGTAAAGAAGTTTTACCCGTTCCTGTTGGTCCTCACGAAAGGCTTTGTCCAGTTCTACGACCAGTTCAGGAAGAACAGCGGCCAGGCCGGATACAAGACCGCTTGCCTGCTGTCGCCCTTGCAGGTAGATTCGCTCGTTGCCCATCAACAATTGAAATGGGTGATGGTCGCGCAAGGCTTGTAGCGTTTCAAACAAATCCCAATTCCCGCTGGAATCTTTGATACCCGCAAACTGTCCTGTTTGCAGCAGTCGCGCGGCTAAGCCAGCGGAAATGCCATTGGTAAATGCCGGAAGGTTGTAAAGGTAAACCGGAGCGCGTTCCGCAATGTTCAAAACAAAGCGTAGATAAAATTCTTCAATCTCAGCCTCATCGTAGCGATAAAAGTAAGGCGGCAGCAGAAGCAAACCGGCAGCGCCCGCTTCCACTGCGTCATCGGCCAAAGCAACCGCGCCGTCCAGTGTGGAATGAGAAACATTCACCAGCACCGGAACGCGGCTGCGGCGAATAGCAAGCTTTAGCGCGTGCATCCGGTCCGCGATATCGAAGTGAATAAACTCGCCCGTTGATCCGAAAAGAACAAGGCCGTTCACGCCGGCCTGCACAATGGTGTCGAGATAATCCAGCAATGCCGCTGTGTCCGGTTCAGCCAAACCTCTGCGGCGCGGGGTGAGTAGCGCGGCATATGTGCCTTGCGCCAGTTGCTTGTTGTTGCTTGGACTCATAGGAAAGCGAGATGTTTCCGTTTAGAACGGATGCGCCGCCCTCATTGATTACTCAATGTTTTACTGAAGTTCGCCCGCGCGTTCGGCTTCTTCCGCCGCTTGCGGCCCGGCGGCAATGGCATCCGCGAGAACTTGCCGTGCTCTAGCTGCATTTTCATGCGCCACCAGAACTTCAAACTGCAAGCTCGGCAGGGCGGAAGATCCATTCAGAATAGCCTCAATTCCGGCGCTGAGCAGCACATCTTGAACGTTGATGGCTTCCATCTCGGCAGACGGACCCATGCCGGTCCAGATCGGTTGGGTATTTAATTCGGAAGAATCGGGAAGAGCGTTAACGGGGTCACTCATAATTCCAGAATAGTTCCTTTGGCGATGGCAAGTAGGGGAATCAGCGAATCACTTCCACGTTTACTTTGTGCGGAATAATTCCCGCCTCAAACCCAAGATCGAGCAGCTTTTGCGCGGCTTGCGGAATCACTTCACCGCCGTCCAGCGTATGGCCGTTGACATACATGCCCACAAACTGCTCGGCGAGGGGCGTTTCCAGATCACGGGCAAACTGCATGGCGTAGTTCAAAGCTTCTTCGGAATGGTCCAGCGCGTATTGGATGCTTTCGCGCATCAGCCGCGAGCATTCAGTTTGAATTTCCGGCGGAAGATCGCGCCGCAGGGCATTACCCCCTAAAGGAAGCGGCAAACCATATTTCTGCTTAAACCAGCGGCCCAGGTCAACAATGTTGTGAAAACCGCTGCGGCCATAAGTCAACTGCCCTTCGTGAATCACTAAACCGCCATCCACTTCGTGGGCCGCTACTGCATCCAGAATCTGATCAAACGGAATCACCACATGCTCGAAATCCGGCTGAAACAGTTTCAAAGCCAGATAAGCTGTGGTCATTGTTCCCGGAATGGCGATTCGCTTGCCTTTCAGTTCGTCCACCGGAAAAGGACGCATACTGACCACCATCGGCCCGTAGCCGTCACCGACGCTCGAACCGCTGGCCATCAGATAATATTTATCGGCGACATAGGGGTAAGCATGATAAGAGATGGCAGTGAGTTCATAAACTCCCTGCGTCGCTTTCCGGTTGAGCGTTTCAATATCTTCCAGCACATGGCGGAACGTAACCAGCTTGGACCGGATCTTCTTCGTGGCCAAAGCATAGAACATATAGGCATCATCGGAATCCGGGCTGTGGGCGCACACTATTTCTGTTGGGAAGCTCATAGGATCAAACGTTGAGCAACCTCAGTGTAGCAAAGCAAAAAGCAGTGGCCGTTTACCTGACAAACAAGCTTTGCAGTTGCGGCGTCAGGGCGGAAATGGTCTGTTCCAATGCTGAAAGATAGCGTTCGCTTCCGTTTGAGTCATTTTTGCCGGTAGCTGCTTCCAGCGCCTCCGCCCAATGCCGGGCGCGGTAAGCGTGCAGAGCGCCCAGTGAACCTTTCAGCGAGTGCGCCAGCCGGGAAGCATGGTTGTAATCACGCTGCGCAACGGCGTCGCGCAGTTGGCGCAGTTGTTCCACCGATTCTTCAAAAAATATGCCGATGATTTCTTCCATCAGCTCGGGATCGTCGCCCATTTGGCTTTGAAACGCGAGCAGATCAAACATGGTCAGGTTTGAATCAATGTTGTCCTGATTTTTTGCCGCTGCCTGTTGAAGACGGATAATTTCCCGTCCCAGTGCCGAATCGGGAAGCTCCGGCGCAATCACGGCGTCACACCGCTTGGGTTCGCATTTTCCGTACACAAGCAGTAAGGTCGATTGAGGTAGTTGTTTTAAAAACGGTTGAAGTTCCTGCGCTTGTTCCGCGCAGTTCTGTTCGGAAGAAACCAAAACAACGTCGAATTGTTGAATTCCTAACGCCTCCCGGGCTTCGGCTAAGTTCGCAACAGGTAAATGATCAAAATTTGCTGCTGAAAGAGCTTCAGCGATTCGTTTCGACCGAGCGGCGTCGGTTTCCACGAGGAGCAGCCGTGACGATGTCATAAAGGCGCTTACGTTTCCAGCATAAACGGTCGGAGCGACAAATCTGTAAAACGCAACACTATCTAAGTGTTGTATCATTTTATTTTGGCGGGGGTGAGCCTTCCCGAGTATCTCGGCCCACGTTTCTTTTAAGAATTCTGCATCGGCGGTCGCCGGCCTATGGGCCGGGCGTCTGGGACGGTTGCTGTTTCCTGATGACTGCAGAATTTGCCAAACGCCGTTAGTCAATCTTTCCCGCGTACCCGTTTGTCCAGCCTGTCTGAAACTGCCGCTCCCCTTGGCAGCCGATTATGCCTGCCGAATCTGCCAAACTCCTTTTGTGAATGCGTTTCCGCTTGATGAGCAGGATTTGTGCGCAGTCTGCCGTGGACGAGCCATCAGCTTTGACGCAGCGTTCTCCTTCGGCAGTTATGAAGGCGTTCTTCGGGATCTAATCCGTCTTTTTAAGTATTCCCGTATTGAAAGCTTGTCCAATCCTTTAGGCCGGTTTCTGCTCGAAGCGCTTCCGCGAAATCGATCTTTTGACCTGGTGATTCCCATGCCTATGCATTGGTATCGGCGCTGGCAGCGCGGGTTTAATCAAGCTGAGCTTTTGGCTCGCCCGGTCGCTCGGAAGTACGGACTGCCGGTGTCGCATGTTCTACGGCGGGTCAGAATGGGGAAAAGGCAGGCGGGGCTAGGCGCAACCGCGCGCTGTAAGAATTTGCAGGGAGCATTTGGGTTAACGCGAAACGTCTTTCTTCAGAAAAAACGGGTATTGTTGATTGACGACGTGTTGACTACCGGCTCTACTTTGGCGGCTGCTGCGGCAGTGTTGAAAGAAGCCGGAGCGAAGGAAGTTTGCGCGCTGACCGTGGCGCGTGTGATGCGACGGACGGGATTACCGGAATACGGATCGAGTAAAACAGCGAAATCTAAACTGACCTGACAAACTCGACCGGCAAACGCGGAGGGAGTGAAAACTATGTTGGCTTCAGAACGACTTCATAAGCCTGTTCTGGTGTTGAATGCAAGCTACGAACCAATCAACATCTGCGCGGCCAGGCGGGCGCTTGTTCTTATTCTGAAGGGCGTGGCTTCAGCCGAAGAACATGTGCCGGCTCAAGTTCATTCCGCGCGGCACACCATGAAAGTTCCTTCGGTGATTCGGCTACTGGAATACCGCCGCATTCCGCACCAGACCCGGGCTTTATCGCGAAAAAACATTCTGATGCGCGATCGGTACACCTGCCAGTACTGCCAGAAAACGCTGCCTTCCGGCGAGATGACGCTTGACCATGTCATCCCTCGTTCCCGGCGCGGGGAAACTACTTGGGAGAACCTGGTAGCCTGCTGCCATACCTGCAATAACCGGAAAGGCAGCCGCACGCCGGAAGAAGCGGGCATGAGGCTGATGCGCCAACCGCGACCTTTCAGCCTGCACACCAGCCGCCATCTGATGCGCCTTCTAGGACGAGGCGAAGACCAGTGGCGCAAATACCTGTTCTTTTCCGAAGAAATGTAGTCTGCTTCTTTTGCGCAGACTCGTTGTGCTACGCTCACAACTGCTGTTGGTCGCGCCGGAAATCGGCGCGTGAATAGGGAATCTGGTGTGAATCCAGAACTGCCCCGCAGCGGTAAGCAGGAACGAACGCCTCACTTGACGCACTGGTTTTTTCAGGAATTGGGAAGCGGAGGCCAGTAGACCCCTCCGGAAACGGAACAGCCTGCCAGTCCGAAGACCTGCCATCAGTTTCGCGCCGAAAAACGCGGATTCGAAACTTGCACCTTCGTGGGGAAGGTCGCCTGCACATGTCAACCGTTTCTGCATCGTTGCTCTATTGTTTTATGCCGAATCCCGTTTTGTGGGTGGATTCGATGCATAAGTTGGCGGAAGCCGCGTGAAAGCTCGCGCCTTGATGATTGCCGGCACTGCTTCGCACGTGGGCAAAAGCTGGATGACGACCGCCATCTGCCGTTGGCTGGCCAGGCAGGGATACAGCGTAGCTCCCTTCAAAGCGCAGAACATGTCGAATAATTCGTATCCGTGTTCAAGCGGAGGCGAAATCGGGCGCGCGCAGGTGGCGCAAGCACAAGCCTGTTTTCTCCAGCCTGAGCCGGACATGAACCCGATCCTGTTGAAGCCGAATTCCGATACCGGCAGTCAGGTTGTTTTGAACGGCAAAGTTTGGAAAACATTGTCTGCCCGCGAGTATTACACGCATTTTCCTTATCTGCTGGAACAGGTGTTGGATGCTTATCATCGATTGGCTTCGCAATACGAATTTGTCGTGATTGAAGGAGCAGGCAGCATTACGGAATTGAACTTGAAGCACACCGATTTGGTGAATCTAGGGCTGGCAACGCGCATCGGGGCGCCTGTTCTGCTGGTCGCTGATATCGACCGTGGCGGCGTGTTCGCTTCCGTAGTTGGCACGTTTTGCTTGCTCGAAAAACATGAGCGCGCGCTGGTCCGTGGATTTGCAGTGAATCGGTTTCGCGGCGACCCTGCGCTTTTTGCTGATGGCGTTGGTTTGTTGGAATCGCGTGCAAACCGGCCTTGCCTAGGCGTGTTTCCTTACGCGCCGGATATTGTTCTTGATGCGGAAGATGCAGTGTCTTTAGAAGAACAGCAACATCGTGCGAGTAAAAGTGTTGCTGTTGTACGGTTCCCGCATATTTCAAATTTTTCCGACTTCCGTTTGCTGCCTGAAGCGCGTTGGATTTCCCGCCCGGTAAATGGCGATTTTGAATTTATCATTTTGCCTGGCACTAAAAATACGATTGGCGATTTAGAATGGCTGCGCAGCGCGGGACTAGACCAATGGATTCTTCACCAGCACAAGCGCGGCGCTCACGTCGTAGGCGTTTGCGGCGGATACCAAATGCTCGGTGAATCCATTGCAGACCCGCTCGGGATGGAGTCGGGCGAGCGTTATGCAGCGGGTTTAAAATTACTGCCTGTGCATACTGTGTTGTGCGACGAAAAAATAACGCGGGTGGTGAACGGCACAACTCCATCCGGCTACGAGTTCAACGCTTATGAAATTCATTTGGGGCGAACAACGCAGCTTGAAGGTGCGGAGCCGTTTGCCGTTCTTGCCGAGGGAACTGCGGAAGGAATCAGAACAAAACAATGCACGGGAACCTATTTGCATGGCGCGCTGGAAGATCCCCGCATTTTAAGTGAACTGCTCGGCAGACCAGTCAACGATGCGCCTAACCGCGATTCCATGTATGAGGCTTTGGCTGATTGGTTTGAAGCTGGCGTGGATCAACGCCGTTTTGCGGAGCTTTACTTATGCGGGTAACCGGCAAACAATTCTTAACCGGCATCGTGCTGGATCTTGCCTTCGGTGATCCGCAATGGCTGCCGCACCCGGTACGCGCTTTGGGCTGGTTCGCCATTGCTGCCGAGAAACTCTGGAGAAAAACAAACGTTTCGCTTCGTTGGGCTGGCGCGTTGTTCTTTGTCAGCGTAGTGGGAACAGCGGTTGTGGTGGTCCGGCTGACTCTGCCCTGGGCTGCTGTTTACTGGATTTATTCTTTGGTGGCCTGCCGCGATTTGGATGTGGAAGCCGGGCGAGTTATGTGGGCGCTCAAAGATGGCAAGTTGGAAGAAGCCCGTCAAAAACTAGCTTTGATTGTGGGCCGTGATACGGCTCAACTGGATGAATCGGAAATTGTAAGGGCCACGGTAGAAACGATCGCTGAAAACTTGAGCGATGGCGTCATTGCGCCTTTGTTCTATCTGGTTTTGGCCGGCCCGCTAGGAATGGCGGCGTACAAAACAATCAATACGCTGGACAGTATGGTCGGGTATCGAAATGAAACATACCGGGAATTCGGTTGGACCGCAGCGCGTATGGATGACCTTGCCAACTTTGTGCCGGCCCGTTTCACAGCGATGCTGGTTTGGATTGCTGCGCTGCTGCCGGGCTTCGATGCAGGGCGATCTATGCGCGTCACGCTGCGCGATGGGGGGAGTCAGCCTAGCCCTAACTCCGGTCACCCGGAAGCGGCAATGGCCGGGGCGTTAGGTGTACGGCTAGGAGGCTTGAATTATTACGAAGGGGTTCCCAGCCGTAAGCCTTTCCTTGGTGATTCAGTAATTCCGCTCAGTTCCGGCGTATTCCAACGGGCGCGCATTCTTTTGTATGCGACCGAAGCTCTCTTCGCGGTGTGCGCTTTGAGGTTGGTGAAATGGCATTAACGCACGGCGGCGACGTTTTTGCGATTGCCCGCGAACGGAACTGGGATTGGCGCGATGTGCTTGATTTCAGCGCCAGCATTAATCCGCTTGGTCCTGCGCCCGGCGTGCGTCCGGCTATTTGCCAAACTCTTGATCGTATTGAGCATTACCCTGAACGCGAATCAGTCAAGCTGCGGCAATCTCTCGCCGCTGCCTGGCAGCTTGAAGAGAGTCAAATCCTGCCTGGCAACGGCGCAACAGAGTTAATCTTTTTCCTCACGCGTGTTTTGCAGCCGAAAAGTGTTGCGCTGGCGACCCCTGTGTTCTCGGAGTTTCATCGTGCTTTCCCGCAGGCGTGTTTAACAGATTTGCAGAGCAGTGCTGCTTGGCCCGACGCGGAACTGCTGGTGCTGACGCGGCCTGCGAATCCAACCGGCTGGAGTTTGGATCTCCGTGCAGTAAGTGAACGATTGAAAGCGAATTCGAACTTGGTTCTGGTTGATGAGTCGTTTCTGGAATATTCAGGATTGCCTTCGGCAGCCACATTATTAAGCGAGTATCCGCAATTGATTGTGCTGCGTTCGCTTACTAAATTTTATGCGCTGCCCGGTTTGCGATTGGGAGCTTTGCTTGCTTCCGCAAAACGGGTTTATCAGTGGCGCTCTGTGCGGGAACCGTGGCAGGTGAACGTTTTAGCAGAGCAGGCCGCACTGGCCGCTTTAGCCGATCAACAGCACGCGGCTCGCTCACTCGAATTTGTGCAAGGTGAACGCCAATGGTTTTCCGAGCAGTTAAAAATGCTGAAAGGAACCGAGGTGTTCGAAAGCGACGGAAATTTTCTGTATATCCGCCTTTCGTACCCGGCGCATACCATTTGCGATTATCTGCTCCAACATAAAATTCTCATCCGCAACTGCGTTTCCTGGCCGGGCTTGCCTGCTGAAGCAGTGCGGGTAGCAGTTCGCACACGCCTCCAAAACGAGCGTTTGCTGGAAACATGGAGAGCTTTCCCATGCGCTTGATCGTTTTATTCCTGATAGCGATTAGCCTATGGGCGGAAAGCGCGCAGCGGATCGTTTCCACCACCCCCAGCATCACAGAAACGCTGTTCGCAATGGGCTTAGGGCCGCGTGTTGTAGGCGACACGATCTTCTGCCGCTATCCGGCTGAAGCAATTAAGCTGCCGAAAATTGGTTCTTTATTGAAGCCCGATGTGGAATCGATTGTTGCTCTGCATCCTGATCTGGTAGTGATCGAGAAAAAGTATTCAAATACTCTGGTGGAACAACTCAAAGGCTTGCACATACGCTGCGCCTTGTTTGAAAGCACGAATCTGGACACAATCTACGAAGGAGCGCGAGAAATCGGAAAAGCTGCCGGTGCTGAGACAGCCGCTGAAGAGCTAGTTAGGCACATGCAATCAACTCTCCAAAACATAAAGCAACAAACTGCCCCGCTGCCCAGACCGCGCGTTGTGTTTCTGGTAGGTCATGAGGGCGGGCGATTAGAAGGTTTGATTGCGGGTGCGGCGGGGTCTTACTTCTCCGATCTGATCGCAATCACGGGCGGCACCGATATCTTCGCTGATTCGAAGGCTCCCTATGCCAGAATTTCGCTCGAAGAAATTCTGTCGCGAAATCCCGATGTGATTTTGGAGCTAAGCGGAGAGGACCAAACAAAACAGGAAGAAGTTGTCAGGCTTTGGAAAGAACATCCTTCGATTAAAGCCGTTCAGAAAAATAAAGTGTATGCTTTGCCGCCGGGACCATTTCTGATGCCCGGCCCTCGCGCGGTGGAAGCAGCGCATATTCTTGTTCATCTGCTTCACCCTGAATTAGAGCCGTGAGCTGCCTATTCGATCTGCGCGACGTTGGCATGCGCTTTGGCAGCGCGGAAGTTCTCCGTTCCATTAATCTGTCTTTCGCGGCAGGCGAGTTTGTGGCCCTTGCCGGTCCGAATGGCGCGGGCAAATCAACACTGTTGTCAATGATGGGCGGGCTTTCGAAACCAACTTCCGGCGAGTGTACCTTTCTGGGCCGCGAAGCTTATAGATGGAATCGCCGCGCTTTTGCCCGCCGAGTGTCAATGGTGATGCCGACCAGGGAAGCTGCTTTTCCGTTCACAGCCGAAGATATGGTGTACATGGGGCGAACGCCGCATCGTTCCGGTCTTTACGAATCGCTGGAAGACCATGCGGCGGTTGAGAAAGCTTTAGCAACAACGGAAACAATGCAATTTCGCCAGCGTGAGTTTCGAACCTTAAGCGACGGTGAAAAACAGCGCGTTTTACTGGCTTCCGCGCTGGCGCAATCACCCGAAGTTCTGCTTCTTGACGAGCCGTCCGCGCACTTGGATCTTCACCACCAGGTGAGTCTATATAAGCTGCTGCATCGCTTGAGTCGCCAAGGACTGCTCGTGATTGCTGTGACGCACGATTTGAACGTGGCTGCTGCTCAAGCTGACCGGCTGGTTTTACTGTATAACGGGCAGATGCGCGCTAACGGTCGCCCAATTGATGTGATATGCCCGGAACTGATGAGCGAAGTGTTTCAAGTGAAAGTGGAACTGCTCCGCACCGCTTCGGGCCAGCCCTGGATCAGTTATGGCGAATAAATCGCGTTCGGCTTCGGTGATATTGATGTCAACCGCTGCGCTGGCCGGTGCTGTTCTGCTAGCCGTGCTGGTAGGTTCCCGGCCTTTGGATTTAAACCGTGCTTTACACGGCTTGCCTCCCGATCACGAGATTCTGTTCAACCTGCGTTTGCCCCGCGCCTTATTAGCCTTATGGACGGGCGGTGCCCTGGCTCTTTCCGGCGTATTGTTCCAAGCTCTGCTGCGGGAAGCTTTAGCGACTCCTTACACGCTGGGTGTTTCGGGCGGTGCTTCGCTGGGAGCAGTGATTGCCATCTGCTCCGGATGGGGGGCGGTCGGCAGTTTATCAGGAGTCTGCTTTGCCGCATTCCTCGGTTCAGCGGTGGTATTGCTGCTGGTATTGGCGGTAGCTTCTGATTGCGGGCGCATGTCCTCATTCGGCTTGCTTTTAGCGGGTATCACAATTAACAGCATCTGTTCAGCCATCATCCTGTTTCTTTCAAACCTGGCCAGCTTCATGCAGTCGTTTGCAGTGACCCGTTGGATGATCGGCGGCTTAGATGCGCCCGCTTATTCTACGCTCTTCTGGCTGACGGTGGTGCTTGCGCCGGTGTGCGTGGTGGTGTTCCGGTATGCGCGTGAATGGAATGTAATCGCAGTCGGTGAAACTTGGGCGGCCACGCGCGGCCTTTCCCCGAGTCGATTGCTGCTGATCGGCTGCCTAGCTGGATCCATTCTTACCGGTTCCGTAACGGCATTGACCGGGCCGATTGGCTTTGTGGGTTTGATTGTGCCTCATGCGCTGCGGTTATGGCTGGGCGCGGATCATCGCGTTCTAATTCCCTGTTCATTTCTGCTCGGCGCGGCGTTTGTGGCCGTTTGTGACGTTTTCTCGCGCACGATTCTGGCTCCGGTAGAAGTTCCGGTGGGCGTGATTACGGCGCTGCTCGGCGGCCCATTTTTTATCTGGATGCTGCGCAGCCGTCAAAGGAGCAGTTCGGTATGATCCTGATCGGCGGCGGCAGCCGCAGCGGTAAAAGCTCGGCGGGGTTGCGTATGCTGCGCAGCGCGGGTTCACGCCTGGGGTTCATTGCTACCGGGCAAGCCTTCGATGAAGAAATGCGCGAGCGCATTGCTCGTCATCGCGCGGAACGCGATCCGCGGATTGTTACTTGGGAAGAACCCTTCGCGGTGGCCGAACGAATCAGGGCGGAAGACGGCGGCTACGATGCCATTGTGGTGGATTGCCTGACGCTTTGGTTAAGCAATCTGATGCTGGCGGAAAAAAACATTGAAGCGGAAAGCGAGCAGTTAATCCAAGTTGCCGCCCAAGCCAAAACGCAGATCATTGTGATTACCAATGAGGTGGGATGCGGCATTGTGCCGGAAAATGCTTTGGCGCGCCGTTTCCGGGATGAGGCCGGAAGGCTGAACCAGAAATTTGCGGAACAAGCAGCGGAAGTGCACTGGATGATCTTCAGCATCGGCTTGCGGATTAAATAATGCGTCGTTTTTTGGGAGCAGTGCAGTTCCTTACCATTGTGCCGGTTCGCGCCCAAACTGTAACGGCTGGCGCAGCGGCTGTTTATTTCCCAATTGTCGGCGCTTTGTTGGGCGCTGTTGCAGGTATTGTGCTTGTGGTTTTCGAAAAACCGCTAGGCCGGACGCTGGCCGCGATGCTCAGCATTGTTTTTCTGATTACAGGGACGGGCGGCTTGCATGAAGATGGCTTGGCTGATGTGGCGGATGCATTTCGAGCGGGGCGCAGCCGTGAAAAGATTATGACGATTCTGAAAGATAGCAGAATCGGCGCTTATGGCGCATTGGCGTTGATTGTTTCCGTTGCTTTGCGATGGCAAGCTTTAGCGCAGTGCCGAACAAACGTTGTTTTGAGCCTTGCCGCAGTTGTATCGCTTTCCCGGACAACTATGGTGGTATTGGCTGGCATTACGCCGACCGTGGGTGAGGGGTTGGGAACACAGTTTGCTTCCGTTATCTCGCGGCGTGTTGTGATAGTCGCTGGCGCACAAGGCGTAATCATCGCTCTATTCTGCGGTTGGCAGCGCGGCCTTGCGCTTGTTACGGCCAGCACCATCGTAGTTATGTTAGCCCGGTCTTATTTTGTGCGGCGTCTTGGCGGAATTAACGGCGATTGTCTGGGCGCCGCTTGTCAGATGGTGGAAACGGTCAATCTGATTCTTCTGGCATGGCAACCCTTTTTTTAATCAGGCACGGTGAGCCTGAAATACGCGGCAGTTTTCTAGGCCAGCTTGATCCGCCGCTTTCCTCAATTGGGCATATGAACGCGGAGCGCGCATTAATAAACATCAGCGTGGAAACGGTTTACACCAGTCCGCTGCTTCGCGCCCAACAAACCGCAGCTTACCTTCATTGCCAGCATTTTATGATTGTTCCCGAACTGCGCGAAATTGATTTTGGGGAATGGACCGGTAAAACCTGGCGGCAGATTGAAGAAATCTGGCCGGAAACAGCCGCCAAGAAAATGACGGATTGGTTGGGGGTAACGCCGCTCGGCGGTGAACCCTGGCCGGATTTTCTGCAGCGCGTTCGTTTCGCTTGGCAGATCATTCGCAGCGGACCTGATCCCGCCGCCATCGTCGCGCACCAAGGCGTAAACGCCGCGCTGGCTTTCCTCATACAAGGGCGTGACCCACTGCCGTTTGTCCAGGCTTACAGCGAAGTGATTCTGATTGATTATGAAAAAGATTGAAAACGTTCTGGCGCAGATACCGCGCGAAGTTTCTTCAACCATCAGCGAAACAGTTTGGCAGCGTTGGGATTCCCTCACTAAACCTAGCAGAAGTCTGGGACGGTTGGAAGAAGAAGTGGTGCGTTTGGCCCAGATTCAGAACACCGCTGAACCTCGCATGGATCGTCTTGGCGTATACGTGTTCTGCGGCGATCATGGCATTACTGCCGAAGGCATCAGCCCATACCCTTCCGTTGTAACCCGTGAAATGGTGAAAAATTTCCTGGCCGGAGGAGCAGCTATTAATGTACTTTGCCAAAACCTGAACGTGCAAACCATAATTGTGGACACTGGCGTTTTAGGTCCGCAATTAGAAGGAACTTTAAACTGCCGCATCGCGGAAGGAACGCGCAATTTTCTTCGTGAAGATGCCATGTCACGGCAGCAGGCGATTACGGCCCTTGAAAATGGCATTGACTTAGCGCAAAGTGCGGCAAAGAATTTCGACATGGCGGCAGTTGGAGAAATGGGAATTGGAAACACCACTGCGGCCAGCGCCTTATTATGCGCATTCACTGGCATCGCGCCGGAGCAAGCTGTTGGGCGCGGCGCGGGATTGGATGATGCCGGCCTGGAACAGAAGCGGCAGGTAATCCGAAAAGCTCTTGAACAACATCAGCAACAAGTGAACTCGCGCGATCCACTGGAAATCACTGCCGCTTTGGGCGGATTTGAGATTGCAACGATGGCCGGTTTCATTCTCGGCGCTGCTGCGGAAAAATTGCCGGTGATGATAGACGGCTTCATCTGCGGCGCGGCGTTTTTAATCGCGCAGGCACTTTACCCCGCAATAGAACAACATGTTTTTTGGGCGCACCGCTCCCATGAGCCTGGCCATACGCCGCTGCTTTCCGCAGCGCACGCGCAGCCCTTACTGGATTTAAATCTGCGCTTGGGGGAAGGAACAGGAGCAGCTTTAGCCATGTCGCTCCTTCGTTCTGCTGTGCAGCTATATCACGGTATGGCCACGTTTGCCCAAGCATCTGTTTCTGACTTGAAGGAGAAACAACTATGAGTATCGCTACTAAGCGCGGAGATGGCGGACAAACCAGCCTTCCCGGCGGCGTGCGCGTTTCCAAAAGCAATGCACGGGTAGAATGCTACGGCACGATAGATGAATTAATTTCACAGATGGGCTTTGCGCGTTCCATCATGTCCCAGCTTGAGATCAAGCAACTGGTAAAGAATCTGCAGCGGGACCTGTTTAAGGTCGGCTCCGCGATCGGCACTGCGCCGGAATCGCGAAAACCGGCTCCGGCGATTACGCCGGAAATGGTGAACGTTCTGGAAGCGCACGTACATCGGATTGAAGCACTGCCGGGCATCTTGGGCGACTGGTCTCTGCCCGGTGAAATTCCTGATTCCGCAGCAATGGATGTGGCCCGAACAGTTTGCCGCCGGGCAGAGCGTTTAGCAGTTCATTTATTTGAACAAGGCATTCTGGAAAATCCCCACATACTTGCTTATCTGAATCGGCTTTCCGATCTGCTTTGGTTGCTAGGAAGGCAACTGGAGTTGGAAGCTGAAGCAGATGCGGCGCTTCGCCCCAAAGACCAGCCCGGTAACAAATGGTCTCGCGCCTGGTAGGAAACAAACACGACCGCCATCAGCACGGTTTTGTTCGGATTCAGCGCAGCATTCTCCCATTCTCAGATTGCAAATAAAGAACTTAACTTTAGGCAATCAAAGTGCCTTTTAAAAACTTGTTTGGACAACCGAACGCCGCTTACAACGGACGTGAAATGCAGCTTTCCGTGCGTATTCGTTTCTAACAGCACACATAGAGTCAAAGGCAATAAATGAAAGATTCACTTGAGCAACCAACAAACTTTCTAAGCTGGGTTCATTTTGGAGATCTGCATATTCAAAATGCTTCCGAAGAAAACTATCTTGATTTTCTCGAACTGATTGAGGATGCCAATCAACATCTGGTTGATATTGATTTTGCGTTTCTGCCCGGCGATAACGCCGATGATGGAACTGAAGATCAATATCGATTGGTGCGCGGCGCGCTGGACCGGCTGAAGCTGCCCGTTCATATCATTACCGGCGACCATGACAAAAAAGGCGGCAGTCTTGCATTATTCAAGCGATATCTTGAACCGGAGCTTTACCGTACTACAGATCGGAACGGCTTTCGTTTGTTATTTCTGAATGCGATGGATGGAAAAAAGCCGGAAGAATTCGATTTCAGCGTTGAACAAGCGGAATGGCTGCAAGCGCAATTGATTGATGCCAGTTCAATAGGCTTGCGTCCTCTGGTGTTTACGCATCTATACCCTAGCGAGTTGTTGACGCAGGCCGAAAGGTTTAAGCGCCTGATCCGCGAATTCGAAGTGGATGTGGTGGAAATGGGTCACACCCATTACAATGAACTGGCAAACGATGGGCGGACAATCTATGCGGCTACGCGTTCAACCGGGCAGATTGAAGAAGGTCCGCCTGGTTTTTCAATCACCACAGTTGACCAGGACGTAGTGAGCTGGAAATTCAAAGAACGGGGTTCCTGGCCTTTTGTAATGATCACCTCGCCCGCTGATGAAAAATTAATCACTCGTCCCGATAGTTCCAGCCACGTTCTGCGGGGCGTTGTTTCTATCCGCGCCAGGATATGGAATAGTGATCCAGTTCAAATCGTTAACTGCTCGATCAACGGCGAATCCCCGCAACGGATGCAATCCGTTCAAAAATGTTGGAAATTTGACTGGAACATAGCAGAGATCTCTGATGGCATTCACCAGGTAAAGGTTCAAGCGGTGACTAGCGACGGTCGGCAAGCACACGACGAAATTTCAGTTCTGGTGAATCATGCTGGACAATATACGCCGCCGGAACGCAATCCTGTTGATTACGAGAACACGATTGGCGCTTACCCATTTAAAGGCATTCTGGGCACGCAGCTTGGCCCAAATGAAAACGGAACAAAAGGTCCTTGGCCTACTTGGCGTAGTAAATCTTAGTGAATAAAGATAAAACCAGCAAGCTCACGCCCGGCATAACCTTGCATCTTGATAATCTGAAAGACAAACTTAAACGTTAAACCGGAACCCATTTCTGAACTCAGCCAAACTCAATGGCCTTCCGCTTCCAGAAATCTTTCTACTTCAATAGCGGCCATGCAGCCTGCCCCGGAAGCGGTAATGGCTTGGCGGTAAGTACGGTCCTGCACATCGCCGGCATGGAAAACGCCTTTTAAATTCGTCCGTGCGCCGCCATGCGTAATTACATAACCATCCGCATCAAGGTCTAGCTGCCCGGTAAACGGCTTGGTGTTGGGGATGTGGCCGATTGCGACAAAGAATCCGTCCACTGGTCGATCCGTTGTTTCCTTCGTGACCACATTTTTGAGCTTTACGCCGGTGACAAATCCTTGCTCCACGTCGTAAATATCCTCAACCACGCTGTTCGTGATGATTTCAATTTTCGGATTGTTTCTGGTCCGCTCAATCATGATTTTAGAAGCCCGAAACGTTTCGCTGCGATGAACCAAAGCCACTCTCCGCCCGAAGCGGGTCAGAAAGTTAGCTTCTTCCATCGCGGAATCGCCGCCGCCGATCACCATAATTTCTTTGTCGCGATAGAAAAAACCGTCGCAGGTGGCGCAGGAACTGACGCCATGCCCGATCAGCCGTTGTTCATTCGGCAGATTCAGCCAGCGCGCGGAAGCGCCCGTCGCAATAATCAAGGTCCGTGTTTTAATTTCTTCGCCGTCTTCCAGCTTCAAGGTAATAGGACGACTCTGCAGGTCCGCTTCCACCACTCGTCCGTGGCGGAACTCCGCGCCGAACCGCTGCGCTTGCTGCTTCATGTTTTCCACCAGTTGCGGCCCCATGATGCCTTCTGGAAATCCGGGAAAATTTTCTACTTCGGTGGTGATCGATAACTGGCCACCTGGCTCATGTCCTTCTAAAATCAAGGGTTGTAGATTTGCCCTGCCGGTGTAGATAGCGGCAGTGTTTCCGGCACAGCCGGAGCCAAGAATAACTACGTTTCGCATGTTTGGATTTCTTCGGACTAGTAAAAGAAGTAGCCAGCCCCAACTCGTCATGCTAACAAACGAAGCCAAATTGGAGCTTCGCGAACAGACTCACGGCATAGCTACTACTACTATTTAGATGATTTTAATGCAGAAAAAGTCCAGTTATTCGGTAAGCCGCCCAAGCCGCCCCGTAAGCCAGTATCAGCATATAGCTGAACTGGAAAACAGGCCACTTCCAACTCCCGGTTTCACGGCGGACCACCGCAATAGTAGAAAAGCACTGCAACGCGAACGCAAAGAACACCAGCAGCGCTACAGCTCCCGCCGCGCTTAAGTCTCCGTGCAAGGCGGCCTGCAAACCCTGGACGTTTGTTTCGCCCTCAATGCCGTAAATGGTTCCGAGCGTGCCGACAATCACTTCGCGAGCGAATAAGGAAGTAATCAAGCCGATGCCGATTTTCCAGTTGAATCCTAACGGCTTAATCACCGGCTCTACAAACTTGCCGATCATGCCCGCGAAACTGTGCTCAATGTCCGGCATCTTACCGCCGGTCAACGGCAGATGAGCTAAAATCCAGAGCACTACCGCCACCGCCAGAATCACCGTACCGGCGCGATGCAAAAAGACTTTGCCGCGATCATAAAGGCGCAAACTCAAGGAGCGCACAGTCGGCCAGCGGTAGGGCGGCATTTCCAGAATAAAAACAGAACGCTGCGTTTTGAGCACCGACGATTTCAAGACACGCGCCACCGTAATGGCGGCCAGAAAACCCAATGCATACAACAGCAGCATGGTAAAAGCGGGCAGGGAAAGCACGCCCTTAATCACCTGGGTATTGGGAACGAAAGCCGCAATAATTAAGGTGTAAACCGGCAAGCGGGCCGAACAAGTCATCAATGGCGCAATCAAAATTGTTGCCATTCGGTCGCGCTTATTCTCAATCACACGAGTCGCCATAATCGCCGGAACCGCGCAGGCATACGCGGAAAGCAGCGGAATGAACGATTTGCCCTGCAAGCCGAATTTCGCCATCGTGCGGTCGGCAATCAACGCCGCGCGGGCCAGATAGCCCGAGTCTTCCAGAATGCCGATAAAAAAGAAAAGCAGCAGAATCTGGGGAAGAAACACAATCACCGAACCGACGCCGCTCCAGATGCCATCCACCAGCAGCGATTGCAGCAAGCCATCCGGCAGTATATGGCGCAGTTCCTGGCCGGAAACCGTGACCAGGTTCTGCATACCGTCCATGATCGGCTTGGCCCACGAGAAAATGCTTTGAAATACCGCGATCACAATAGCAGCAAACACCAGAGGACCCGCTACCGGATGAAGAAACACCGCGTCCAGGCGGCGCGTCCAGATCGGCGGCGCAGGCGCGCGGTAGGCGGCCCGGTCATTCAACGCGGAAGCCCACTGGCGGCACTTCGGCACATCGTTCAAAACTGGCAATTCCACGCGCGCCGGTTTAGCGGCAGCCAGGTTAGTGGCAGTGCCGGCTAAAAACTGTTGAATGCGGTCAATGCCCGTACCTTTGGCCGCGCTGATCAGGGCTACCGGAGCGCCCAAATCCTGCGACAAAGCTGCTACATCAATTTCGCCGCCCCGCAGCGCCAAGTCATCGGCCATGTTCAGCAAAACCAGCGTGGGCATTCCTAAACTCAGCACCGACGCGGCTAATGGAAGATGACGCCCCAGATTGGTCGCATCCAGAATCAGAACCACCGCATCCGGCTTGGCATAGCCCGGGCGCAGGCCCTTCAACATGTCATGCGCTACCTGCTCATCTTCCGAGCGGGGATGCAGACTGTAAACGCCGGGCAAGTCGATCAGGAACACCTCATGGCGGTCCTTCATCTTGGCTTTACCCATTCGGTGTTCCACCGTTACGCCGGGAAAATTCGCCACCTTCTGCCGCAATCCGGTTAAGCGATTGAAAAGAGTAGATTTGCCGGAATTGGGCGGTCCAATAATGGCGGCAATCAGCGGGCGCTCGTTGATTGCATGTGGGACTGGAATGGTCGGATTAGGAAGTAAACCTGTGCGCGGACTGGCGTGGCAATCGCTCATGGTAATAGGGAACCGGAATTAGATTGAGAGCGCAGAAGTAATTTGGATGCAGTATCGTGCCGTAAAGCTACTTCTGAACCATCCACTCGAAAAACGCGCGCTCCGCCGCCCGGAGCAGTTCGGGATGGAACAACAGAATGACCAGGAAGAAAACCCAACTCCATCAGCCGCCGGGAAACGTCTTCAGGAAGATCGATACGATCCAGAATGCCTGTTTCGCCGGAGCGCAGATCCGCAAGTGTGGCAGGCGTTTGGGAACGGCCCGGCGCAGCTTGCTTTCTTCTAAAGATCATTTGCAGCTCACTTTCAGTATCGGACCGGGTGCGGACACTGTCAAGGAAATACACTTAGCAGTGTAAACGGTAGTTCTAGAACTAACGGGGCTTAACGGCCCTGAACTCTATTTTAAACCCACCTGGCTCATGCTAGAATCGGGGCGTGCTGCGCGAGGCTCCGCTACCTCCCACGCAACCTGCCGAAAAAAGCCAGTCTGCCGCTTTCTCGCGTCAGCAGGTTTGCCGACTCTTGAACATTACAGAACGTGTCCTGCGAAATTGGGAACGTCAACAGCTTGTGCCGGAACAGC
>CAXTWH010000054.1:0-19061 GCA_964247975.1 uncultured Bryobacteraceae bacterium
TCCACATAGCATTCGAAGCGGCTGGGATAAAACGCCAAATGTCCTTGAATCGGCATAAAATCCGGCGTTGGCTGCTCGTAAGACCAGGCTGCGTTTTCCGCTTCCTGCTCCCCGACCCGCACTGACCAGTAAGTCGCTGCACCTTTCCATTCGCAATGCGATTGTTTCCGAACCGGATGGAGAAACTGCATCTGAATATTAGCGCGGGGAATGTACCACGTAGGCGGGTGGCTGGTTTCCAGCACTCGATAGGCGCTTGCGGTTTCGGCAATTGTCTGCCCGTTAAAAACAATGCGAACTGGCCGCGAAGACAGTTCAAGCTTAGGCGGCCTGGGATAATCCCAAACAGATTCCTGACCCGGACCCGGCGCAATGCGTTTCATGCTTACTCAGATGAAACTCGGCATAAACCAGAGTCTTAATCTCTCAACCGCGCAGCGCCTGGTCTAGATCGGCCATCACATCTTCTGCCGCTTCGATTCCCAGAGAAACGCGCACCAGGTTCTCGCGTATGCCCATGCGTTCGCGAACTTTGGGCGCAACATCACGATGCGAAGCCATCACCGGATACAACAACAAAGTGTGAACATCGCCTAACGACGTGCCGGGAACCACCATTTTCAGGCGATCCATAAACGCCATCACGCCCGGCTTGTCCAGCCCTTTAATTTCGAAACTGACGATTGCGCCGAACAATTCCGGCGCAAATAACCGCTTCACTGCCGCTGCGTCCGGGTGCCTCGGGTCAGCCGGGTAGTACACGCGCTCCACGGCCGGATGTGATGCCAGCCAGGTCGCCAATTTGCAGGCGTTTTCACATTGGCGGCCAAAGCGCAGCGCCAGCGTTTTTATGCCTCGCATGGTCAGGTAACTTTCAAATGGACCCATCACCGGTCCGGCGATGCGCGAGATGGTGCGGACCGTTTCGTGGTGCTCCGCATCGCTCACCACAATGCCGCCTAACACGTCGCCGTGGCCTGCTAAGTATTTCGTCGCGCTATGCACCACTATGTTTGCGCCTAATTCCAACGGCTTGATCAGCATGGGCGTAGAAAACGTGCTATCCACCACCAGCGGAATACCGGCAGCGCGGGTCAGGTTCGCAATCTTATCGATTTCTCCCACGCGCAGCAGCGGATTCGAGATGGTTTCCATGAAAACGCAGCCCGGTTTCTTTTCCGCAATTGCTTTTTCTACTGCTTTCAAGTCGCAGATGTCCACGTAAGACGTTTCCACGCCCAACGGACCGAGCACTTGATCGAACAGTTTAATGGTGGCTCCGTAGATCGATTGCGCGGAAAGAATATGGGGCGCGCGATCGAGCAGCGCCGCTTGAAACGCAATCTGCAGCGCGGCCATACCCGAAGCGCAGGCGAGCGAACCATGACCGCCTTCAAGAGCCGTGGTTAAATCTTCCAACGCATGCGAGGTCGGGTTGTCGTACCGGCCATAACTGAACCCTTCTTCTTCATGAGCAAAGATGCGGTCCAGGGTCGCGGCATTTTCGTAGAAATAAGTTGTTCCCAAATAAATAGGCGTTGTGGAGGGAATCACCGCTCCGCGCCCCCGCTTACGATCGCCTGCATGAACTACCAACGAATCGAATTTCATTTTCGTTTCCACCGTACTCCATCGCGGGTGTCTTCCAGCACCACCCCTTTTTCCAACAGCCCGTTTCGAATCTGGTCAGATAACGCATAATCACGAGCCTTTTTTGCCGCATTGCGCTCCGCCAATTTGGTAAGAATCTCAGCGTCGCTCAACAGTTCTTCCGTTTGGCTTGGCTTCAGAACGTCAAAGATCTGATCGAAGGCGTTTAACACCTTCAACGCTTCTTCCCGGTTTTCTTCCCTGAACCGGTCTTCGTCCATCGCCGTGTTCAGTTCCCGCACCCATTCAAAAATCACGCCCAGGGCTTCCGCCGTGTTCAGGTCGTCATCAAGACCCACTTCAAACCGCTTGAGGGCATCTTCTGAAGCCGCTCGTATTTGTTCTTCGCTGCCCGGCTCAAAATGGCCGGTTTGCAGCCGCATTTCAAAATTGCGCAAGCGGTTGATGGCAGTGTTAGCCGCTTCCAGCCCATCAAACGTGAAGTTCAGTTTTTTGCGGTACGGCACTGAAGCCAGCAGATAACGGACGACTTCCGGCTTATACCCTTTCTGTTCCAGATCGCGCAGCGTAAAAAAGTTGCCGAGCGACTTCGACATTTTCTGCCATTCCACCAGCAGATGCTCCGAATGAAGCCAGAACCGCGCAAACGGTCTGTCGGTAATCGACTCCGATTGCGCAATCTCGTTTTCATGGTGCGGAAATACTAAATCCACGCCGCCGGCATGAATGTCGAGGGTTTCGCCCAGGTATTTCATCGCCATTGCCGAACACTCAATATGCCAGCCGGGCCGCCCGTCCCCGATCGGTTCCGCCCAATAAGGCTCATCGCCTTTGCGCGCCTTCCAAAGAACAAAATCGCGGGCATCGTCCTTCTCGTATTCGTCTACATCCACCCGCGCGCCGGAGCGCATTCCGCTGAAGTCATTATGCGAAAGCTTGCCGTATTCGGGAAATGAGGCAATCCGAAAATAAGTGGAGCCTTCGCTTAAATAAGTGCAGCCTTTTTCCTCTAGAATCTGGATCGCATGAACCATGTCGCCGATGTGTTCGGTGGCTTTGGCGATATGCTCCGGTTTTTCCAGCCGCAGGGCAGTTGTGTCTTCAAAAAACGCTTTTGTATACTCTTCCGTGTACTGATGCAGCGTCTTCCCTTCCCTGGCCGCGCCGGCAATAATTTTGTCATCCACGTCGGTGATGTTCATGACGTGATCCAGTTGAAATCCCCGGTAATGAAGCCAACGCCGTAGAATGTCCTGGAACGTAAATGTCCGCAGATTGCCGATGTGGACGTAGTTGTAAACGGTTGGCCCGCATGTATACATCCGGACGGTATTGCCGCGAGCCGGTTGAAATTCTTCCAGCTCCTGCGTAAGGGTGTTGTACAAACGAAGGGGCATGAGAGGGAAACCTCAATCGTAGCAAGCGGCTCATAACGATGAATTTTCACGCCGGAGCCGCATTTCGATCTGGTAAGCTACTCCTCCTAGGAAGGTAGACCCATACAAATCTGGTATAATCTGCGTATGCGATTTGGTTTTAGCCGCTGCCCCTTGTAGTTTTTCTCTACAATCTGGAGCACTTCCGGCTCACACCTCACCGCGTTCTCAGTCTCACCTTTTTTCATCCTGCACTGAGTTCGCCGGTTCATCAACCCTCGATCTCACAAGGAGTCTAATAATTAGTGAAATCTACGCTGAAACATTTTCTGCTGTTCTGTTTTTTGTTATTCGCGCCGCTGACTATCCATTGGGAACATTTGGTAAATGCTAAACCAGGGCAATCGCAAAACATGGCGATTGTGCGAGATCCCCGCATGGTTAGGCTTCACCAATACCTCAGCAGATTGCACTGCCCGGTGAAAGATTTAGCGGAAGAGTTTGTTCATGCCGCTGACGATAACAACCTGGATTGGCGGCTTCTACCCAGTATTTCCGTCATTGAATCCGGCGGCGGTAAAGCTTATAAAAATAACAACATCATGGGCTGGGCCAATGGCGATTGGATATTTCCTACCGTTCGCGCCGGCATTCATCATGTGGCCTTTCGCCTTGGAAAATCGTTCCTGTATCGTAACCGCTCCACTGAGGAAAAGTTGAAACTCTACAATCCGGATGAAACCTATCCAACACGAGTGGAAGATGTAATGTCCCAGATTAGTCCGGTGATAGAGCTACGCAGCCGTATATCTTCGAACAACACAAAACGTTTCAATCTTGCACAATTGGCCCGGAACTAACTGAGCCTAGAGTTTTTAGCGGTTTTCCACACTTTCTCAGTGATGGGAAACGGCTTCATTCACACCACAAATCTCGCCCAGTTCAACAACTTAATGCAGGAGTTGATTCAAGGCGGCCCCAAACGGGCAGTGTTTCAAAAATGGGAACTAGACCTTCTGCTCGATTTTGAAACGTGCCGCGTCCGGCAATCGGCTCGCCCGGAAGTTCTGCGCCGCTATCAACGCATTGTGCAGCAGTACTTTTTGCGAGGGCAATATGCATTTCCGCCCTTGTCCGTGTTTTTGGCGGAAGAGCGGGCGCGACGCAATCGGGCCAGAACCATTCTGCCGGTGATTGTGCCGGCCGAATTGTCGCTTCCGATAGCCGAGCCTTCGGAAGTCTTGGCGTAATCGCCGCGTGAGCGCAAAGCTACAATAGCCTCATAAGGAAAGAGGAACAAGTGGCTGAGCCGACACCGCAGCGAATGGTTTACTGCGTCAAGTTACACAAGGAATTGCCGGGCCTGAGCGAAGTGCCTTTCGACGGGCATCCGCTTGGGCAGAGAATTTACGAAAACGTCTCCAAAGAAGCCTGGGGCATGTGGGTAGAACAGATGAAAATGATCATGAACGAGTATCGTTTGAATCTGGGCACCCCGGAAGCGCAGGAGTTTCTCCTGCAACAAATGGAAGCTTACTTCTTTGGCGAGGGAGCGGTTCATCCTCCTGGCTACGTTCCCAGCCATTAAACAATCCAGTTGCAGTTCTTCTACACGTTTGAACAAATGAAACGTCAAACTTGACGTAGCCGGATTTGTTTTTTGAAGCTTTTTCTTCTCTTACTTAGTTTTTCTGTTCTGTGTGCCGCCGCAGATCCCAGTGCCGAAGAATTGGCTCGCGCTGCGAACAAAGCGCGCAACTCGGGGCAGTTGGTGAGAGCTTACCTGCTTTATGCGGAAGCAGCCGCCAGAGACCCGAAAAACGAAAGCTACCGCGTGAATCGGGATGGGTTGAAGCCGCTCGCCAAACTTCTCACCAAAGCTGGCGTCGAACAGGAGCCTAATCATGAAGAGTTGTTAGCCAGTGTTTCCCCTGCCGATATGGGGGAGCCGCTGGAATCATTAACGGCGGAAGACCGGCTGGAAATGAACAAACTTCAGCCGCCCCCGAAATTGATTGTTTCTGCCGACCGGCACACGTTTCACTTTCGCGGCAGTGAACGTTCACTTTTTGAGTCGATAGCCGGTGCTTACGGCGTACAGGTTATTTTTGATCCGCAGATTGATCCGAAAGCCAATCTCCGCCTTGATCTGGAAGATGTAGATCTCCGCGAAGTTTTGCGGGCAGCAACTGCAATCACTGATTCTTTTGTATTTGCGTTATCGCCTCATTCCATTTTTGTCGCCCGTGACACGCCGCAGAAACGCGATGAATATGAGCCGGAAGTCACCGCAATAATTCCGCTTCCCGATCTGGCCGACGACAAAGCTACCTCGGAAATTTCAAACGGTATCCGTCAAGTCTTCGACGTTCGACACATCGGCATGGATTCGGCAGCGCGCACGATTGTGATTCGCGACAAACTATCGCGCGCCATCGCCGCCCAATCGATGCTGGAAGCAATGATCCGTCCGAAAACACAGGTCGCGGTTGATGTAAAGATACTGCTTCTCGATAAGCAGTCAACAATCGATTACGGCATCTCGCTGCCTAACACATTTCCGGTCATCAACTTCGGCCAGGTGCTGCTCAACAGCAGTTCGTTCAGTTTAGCCACCCAGAATTTTGTAAATTTCTTGACCTTTGGCGGAGGGCGCACTCTTTTCGGCCTAGGAATCACAAACATCAGCGGGGTTGCCACAGCTACCTACTCGCGGTCGCAAAGTATTTACGACGCGACGGTAGTGGTATCAAGCGGCGAAACAGCCCAGCTTCATATCGGCGATAAATATCCCATCGCCCAATCGTTGTATCAGGGCGCTTCGCAGCTTTCGAATCCCTTGTACGCGCCGCCCGCGCAAGTGCAACTAGTGGATCTAGGCGTGGTTTTAAAAGTGAAACCCGAATTGCATCTGGATGGAGATGTTTCAATGGAAATCACTGCCGAATACCAGGCGCTCGGATCGCAGACGTTCAACACCGTGCCGGAAATTCTGGAGCGGCAGTTTGAAGGCACCGTACGATTGCACACAGGTGAGGCCGCCGTGCTGGCCGGGCTTGACACGCAAACGCATAGCGTGACCCGAACTGGTATTGCTGGATTAAGCGAGATTCCCGCGATTAAAGACTTGTTTTCCGAAGTGAACCGCACGAACCAGGAATCACAGACTTTGATGCTAATTAATCCGCACCCGCTCCGAACATTTCCTTCGGTGCAACTGCCTTTTTATTATTTTGGAGGCGAGCGCGGACGCAAGGTGTTGTTGTGAAGACAAGATGTTTACTGCTTCAACGGAAGCTGCGAGGTTAAATACCTTCACCAGTTTTTACGGCTTCTGCGTCTTTGAATCTTTTCAGTCAGGATCAGATCCGCCTAGAATGGCTAAACGTCTCGCAGCCGTCTGGGCAACTAGTGCCCTGTAATGCAAATTGAACCAGCGATGTTTTGTCCTGAATTCCAGTTAGTTCCTTTGCACGCTCGACAATTAGGAACCCAAATTCAGGGTAGTTTTATATGCTTTGCCATACGCGTTTGTTAACCATTCTCAAGCTTTCATTACGCTTTGGCTTACCGGCGATTCCTTCTTTAACTGCCCCAAGAACCGCTCCAGCACCGTAATTGATCTTTCCGGCTGATCGGTGGTGATCATATGTCCGGCGTCGGGCAGCAACACAAATTCGGCATGAGGAATACGGCTGGCGATGATGCGGCCGTTTCGGGCGGGCAGAATATGGTCCTGGTCGCCGTGAATCACGAGCGTAGGAATTTGAAGGTTCGGCAGGCGGCGAAAGGAGCTCCAGGCCAGGATACCGCTTAACTGATTGAAAACACTACGCAAAGTAGGCTGCCAGGGCACCCGGACGGCAATATCTTCATTGATTCTTTCCATCGGCGTGGTATCGGCGTACAGAACGCGAACCAAAGCCCGTTCGCGTTCTTCTCCTTTTAAGCGCAGCCACTGCCAGAACCGAGGCGAGCGCCGGAAATTAGGCCAGCTTGCCCGGTAAAACGGGCCGCAGGCGGTACAGCCCAATACCAGGGCGCGAAAGCGATCCGGATACCGGAGCGCCATTTCCTGCACAATCATTCCGCCCATAGAGGCCCCGACCAGCACGACCGGTTCCTCCACTTGAGCGGTCCGCAGCACGGCCATTGCATCTTCGGCCATCACTCCCATGCTGTAGGGTCCCGGCGGCGCATCGCTGCGCCCCACCCCCCGGTTGTCAAACAGGATGACTCGGTATCGATCCGTCAAATGGGGAACCACGCGGAACCACATGTCCAGCGTAAAACTCAAGCCCATCACCAGGAGCAGCGGATCGCCTTGGCCGTGTTCCTCCCAGTAGATATTTACTCCGTTATGATTTGCGTATGGCACGATAGTTAGATCAGGCTGCGGGCCGTTTGGTTAGTCTTCCGCACAACAGTTCCCATCGTATCGAGATTCATTTTCGATTTGGTTGGACTTACAATGTTTGGCGCGGAAGCTTTTCCCGTTGTTATACTGAAATATCGGTGGTAACTCGCCGTTGGCTCCAGTTGCAGTGTCCCTAAGACCTCCCTGGCTCATCAGTTTCAATCATGTTCGACAATTTGTCAGATAAACTGCAGCGCGTTTTCAAGAATCTGCGCGGCGAAGGGAAATTAACGGCTGAAAACATGGAAGCGGCGCTGCGCGAGATTCGCGTGGCGCTGCTCGAAGCCGACGTTCACTTTAAAGTTGTTAAACAGTTTATTGAGCAGGTTCGCCAGAAAGCCAGCGGCGAAGAAGTTCTAACCGCTCTTTCTCCCTCCCAGCAGGTAGTAAAAATCGTTCGCGAAGAGTTGACGAAAATGCTTGGCACCCACCAGGCCAAACTTCGCTTCGCTAACGAACCGCCTACAGTGGTTTTGATTGTCGGGCTGCAAGGTTCGGGCAAAACCACCAGCACCGGCAAGCTGGCGCGATTTCTCACCAGGGAAGGCAAAAAGCCGCAGTTGGTTTCGGTAGACGTTTACCGTCCCGCCGCCCGGCAGCAGTTGAGCATTCTGGCCAAGCAAGTGAATGTTCCGATCTACGAGGGAGCTTCCGGAGAAGCAAAGCCTTTAGATCTGGCCCGATCTGCCCGGCGTGAAGCCGCGCAGAGTGGGCGTGATGTTCTGCTGGTGGATACCGCTGGCCGTTTGCACATTGATGAACAATTAATGGGCGAGTTGAAAGAACTGAAAAACGCGCTGGACCCGACCGAAATTCTTTTTGTTGCGGACGCGATGACGGGCCAGGATGCTGTGAAAACCGCCGATGAATTCCACAAACAATTGGGAATTACCGGCGTGATTCTCACCAAAATGGATGGCGATGCTCGCGGCGGCGCGGCTCTTTCCATTCGCTCCATCACCGGTCAGCCGTTGAAATTTGTAGGTGTCGGGGAACGCAGTGAAGCACTCGAAGCGTTCTACCCCGATCGGGTGGCCTCGCGCATTCTGGGCATGGGCGATGTTCTGTCGCTGATCGATAAAGTGCAGGAAACTATCGATCAGAAAGAAGCCGAGAAGATGCAGGAAAAACTGCTGACCGGCGATGATTTCACCCTCGAAGATTTCCGCGATCAGATGAAGCAGATTCGGAAACTGGGTCCGCTCGAAAACATTCTGAAAATGATGCCCGGCTTTGGCGACATGGCAAGCCAGTTGAAAGATGCCAAAGTAGACGAAAAAGAACTCAGCCGGGTGGTAGCGATTATTGATTCCATGACTCCGGCGGAACGCCGCAATCATATGATCATTAACGGTTCGCGCCGGCGACGAAT
The DNA here is from genome assembly GCA_964247975.1 of uncultured Bryobacteraceae bacterium. Lineage (GTDB taxonomy): Bacteria > Acidobacteriota > Terriglobia > Bryobacterales > Bryobacteraceae > KBS-96. The sequence goes on from CAXTWH010000054.1 coordinate 8,777, forward strand.
TGCTAAAGGCAGTGGTGCTTCGGTGCAGGATGTAAATAACCTTCTGAAACAATACGGCCAAGCGCGTAAAATGATGAAGAGTTTAACCGGCGGTGCGGGAATGTTAGGCAAAAGGCTGGCGAAAATGAAGCTACCCAACATGCCGGGACTGTTCGGCGCGTAACGGTAAATTTAAAAGGTAGAAAGAGAAGAAAAGATGTTAGCAATCCGACTCGCGCGGTTCGGCGCAAAAAAGAAGCCGAGCTATCGCGTCGTGGTAATCGAAAAGGAACGGGCGCGCAATAGCCGCGCTGTGGAAGTGGTAGGATTTTACAATCCCATTGCCAAGCCGGCGGAAGTTAAGCTCGATCATGAACGTATCAATCACTGGGTGAAATCCGGCGCGCAGCCTTCCGATACAGTTACCCGTTTATTAAAAGCCAATCCACCTGTCGCAGTCTAGGTAAAAACAGCCGTCAGAACTCCGCTTGAGCGTGACGCTCGTGATAGCAGGCGGAATCAGGTTCGATTCTGCTTTTAGGCGCGGTTAAGGATGGGTCATGGAAGATAAAAACAGCGTAAAGATACTGGTCGAAGACATAGCTAAAGCGTTGGTGGACGCGCCGAACGAAGTGGTGGTAAAAGAGCTTGATGGCGAACAGGTCACGGTGTTTGAGTTGCGCGTGGCACAAGGCGATCTGGGAAAAGTGATCGGCAAACAAGGCCGGACAGCTCGTTCGATCCGTACGCTGCTGGGCGCAGTGGGAACAAAATTGAACCGCCGGTTCAGCCTGGAAATTCTGGAATAACGGTTATTCAACTTGGACCGAGTGGTGATTGCGGAAATTGGCCGGCCTCGCGGCAACAAGGGAGAGTTATCGGCCATCTCCACCACTGATGTTCCTGGCCGCTTGGAGAATTTGAAACAAGCGCAGGTTCACTTGCCGGACGGTACGGATGTGGCGGTTATAGTGGAAAATGCCTGGTTCCATAAAGATCACTGGGTTTTGAAGTTTTCCGGTGTGGATTCTATTGATGAAGCTGATCGCTTCCGCGGCGGTGATTTATGGCTTCCCCGGGAGGAACGCGGACGATTGCCGGAAGGCCAATACTTTCAATCAGACCTGTTTGGCTGCCTGCTGGTGACGGAAACGGGTGAAACTGTAGGTAAGGTAGAAGGGTTTGCGCAGTACGGCGGTCCGTTGCTGCTGCAAGTGCAGGCAAAGGGGCGAGAGGTTTTGATTCCGTTTGTTCCTGAAATCTGCCGGACGGTAGATCTGGATGAAAGAAAGATTGTAGCGGCTCTTCCTGAAGGTTTGCTGGAATTGTAGTTTTCGGGAACCGGATGCGATTTCACATTGTCAGTATTTTTCCGGATTTCTTTCGGGGTCCCTTCGGATACGGCGTAGTTGGAAAAGCGCGGCAGACCGGACGCCTGGAAGTTCAGGTTCACGATCTGCGAAACTGGACATACGACCGTCATCGCACGGTGGATGATCGGCCTTTTGGCGGCGGCGAGGGCATGCTGCTGAAAGCGCAACCGGTTTTTGAAGCAGTGGAAGCGATTCTGCCGCACCGGTCCGGTCGGCAGCGCGTCATATTATTGTCGGCGCAGGGCCCATTGTTTTCGCAGGCGATTGCAGAGCGTTTTGCGCATTTGGATGATCTTCTGTTGATTTGCGGAAGGTATGAAGGGGTAGACGAGCGCGTAGCTCAGTATTTGGCTGACGAGGAAATCTCGATCGGCGATTTTGTTTTGAGTGGCGGGGAACTAGCGGCGGCCTTGGTTGTGGACGCAGTGGCGCGATTGCTTCCCGGCGTACTTGGGAATAAGGAATCTTCGCGGAATGAATCGTTCAGTGAAGAAAATCGAGGATTATTGGATTGCCCGCAGTATACCCGGCCGGCTGAGTTTCGCGGCTGGAAAGTGCCGGAAACGCTTTTAAGCGGCAATCACGCGGAAATTCAGCGTTGGCGGCAAGAAGCCGCTTACGCCAAAACACAACGCTACCGGTCGGACCTTCTCCGCCGAGCAAGTAAAGAGGATTAGAAGAACATGCAGAACGCAGTGTTAGCCAAGTTCATCAGCAAGAATATGCGCCAGACCGCGCATCCGGAGTTTCGGCCCGGCGATACAATTCGCGTACACGTCAGAATTCGCGAAGGCGATAAAGAGCGCACCCAGGCTTTTGAAGGAACCGTGATCGCCCGCAACAATGTCGGCATGGGTGAAACCATCACCGTTCGTAAAGTGAGCTTCGGGCAGGGCGTGGAGCGTATTTTCCCGCTTCATGCGCCGGTAATTGACCACATCGACCTGGTACGGACTGGCCGAGTTCGCCGCGCGAAATTGTATTATCTTCGCGGTTTGAAGGGAAAAGCAGCTCGCCTCCGCGAACGCGTTTAAGCTTGCTCATCGCGCTTTTGTGCCTAGCCGAGTTCCAAAACGGCAGTCAGCGTCGCCTCAAACGCAACAAAATTCTTGGGACGCAAGGGACGGCTCTGTTCAATGCTCATCGCACTTTGAGAAGCTGGCTCGCGAACGGGGATTCCGTGCTCTTGCAGGATTGGATGAAGTAGGGCGTGGCGCTTTGTTTGGCCCCGTTTTTGCTTCTGCCGTTATTCTTCATCCTGAATGCCTGTTGAAAGGCCTGCAGGATAGTAAGCTTTTAGCAGCGGAAAGGCGACAGATTCTGGCAGAACAGATCAAGCGCGAAGCGCTGGCCTGGGCAGTAGGAGCCGCAGATGCTTTTGAGATTGATCAGGTTAACATCTACCAGGCTTCCCGGCTGGCGATGAAGCGAGCGGTGGAATCGCTTACCCTTAAACCGGATTTCCTATTGATTGATGCTGTTTCGGTGGATCTTCCCATTCATCAGGAATCTTTGATCAAAGGCGATGCGCGCTGCCGAAGCATTGCCGCTGCTTCGATTGTGGCGAAAGTGGCGCGTGACGAGTGCATGGACCACTGGCAGACCGTGTTTCCGCAGTATCAGCTTTCGAGCAATAAAGGTTATTCCACCCCGGACCACAGACGAGCATTAAAAGAACATGGCCCTACTTTTCTGCACCGTTTTAGTTTTGCGCCGGTGCGCTTAAACTGTTCGGAAACATGGTGGACCGGTTATCAAAGTTTATCGGCGGGAAATCGTTTATGAGTATCGGTTCGCAAATTGAGCCAGCATCGCGGCAAGAACAACCTTCCCCCAAAGGACTTTTGAAATGGCACCAGCGCATTCTGGGCTTTTGCTTTGCCGTTTTTGCTCTTGAAGTGGGCTTGTTTCTGCTTTTCTTCCCTTGGCTGCCTTCCTGGGATTTAAATTGGGTGCCTTTGCAAACAGCCGAACTGCGGAAACTCTGGCTGAACACTTATTTTCGCGGGGCGTTGAGCGGAATCGGGCTCCTCAACATCTATGTTTCAATTGTGGAATTGTCCCGGCTTTTCAGATCGCTGCTGAACAAGTAAATGCCGAAAACAGAAAGAAATTCAACCTTGGATTTGTCTGGACGCGATAAAGTTATGTTTCTCACCAGAACAGGAAGCGACGCTACAATAGAAGGTTCAAAGATGCAGACCGGCAGCGAACCTTTGGAAGCCGCCCCGAATCTGGCCGTGCGCCGGCGTTCTGTTCACCCCCGCAACTTGTTAGGCGAGTGGGCTGTTACGGTTCTGGTGATGCTGTTTGCTTCCACCAGCCTGGCCTGGTCTTATGTGATTCCTACCGGTTCAATGGAAGACACCCTGTTGGTTGGCGATCATATTGTGGTGGATAAGCTGGCGTATGCCCCGGCAGGAGCCATCAGCAAGCATCTGCTTCCTTATGAGGAGCCGAAACGGGGAGATATCTTCGCCTTTAAATATCCGGCTGACATTTCACAAATGTTTGTGAAGCGCGTGATCGGCATGCCCGGCGATCACCTGAAAATTGTGAGCCAGCAGGTTTACATTAACGGCCGCAAGCTGCGGGAGCCTTACGTTTATCATAAGAGCGGCTACCTGGACCCTTATCGCGATAATTTTCCCAGCGGATATATCGGCCTGGAAGCAGCGCCTGACGTGAAACGGGATGCGTTGCTGCGCGACATGCTGCAGCATCACGTTGCGAACGGCGAGGTGGTAATTCCGTCCGGTTTTTACTTTGCAATGGGCGATAACCGGGACAACTCGCTCGACAGCCGGTATTGGGGCTTTGTGCCCCGCGAAAATATCATCGGCAAGCCGATGCTGATTTATTGGTCTTACAACACCAGCACTGATATGCTGATGCCCGATTCAGCTTCCGGTTACAGCAGCCACTTTCTGGATGTCTGCACACATTTCTTCACCAAAACCAGATGGGATCGCACTTTTCGGCTAATCCGTGGTTATAACTACGGCGCTCAGATTCAGTAAACCTTAAGAATTCAATATGCCAAAGCTAGAAGCCAAAACCACCATTCAGGAAGAGCAGAAAGCTCCTTCCGCCAGACCGGAACCGCCGCGCGGCGCCATTGCCGAATGGACAGTTACTATTCTGCTGCTTTTGTTTGGTACAACAACCCTGGTTCAGGCTTTTGTAATTCCTACTGCTTCGATGGAAGATACCTTGTTAATCGGTGATCATCTGCTGGTAGACAAGATGGCGTATGCGCCGGCAGGGGCCATCAGCAAGTACCTGCTTCCTTACGAAGAACCAAAACACGGCGACATTATTGTTTTCCGATATCCTGCCGACATTTCACAAACTTTTGTGAAGCGCGTAATCGGCGTTCCCGGCGATCACCTGAGAATCATCAATCAAGTGGTGTACCGCAATGGCCGGGCTTTGAAAGAGCCTTATATCTACCATAAGAGCCCCATTGTTGATTCTTACCGTGACAATTTTCCGAGTGAGCCGCCTCCGTATACTTACGATCCTTCGCGCGATCCGCTACTGCGGGATATGCTCGAACACAATGTATCGAATAACGAAGTTGTGGTGCCGCCGCATTCGTATTTTGCGATGGGCGATAACCGGGACAACTCGCTCGACAGTCGGTATTGGGGCTTTGTGCCCCGCGAAAATATCATCGGCAAGCCGATGCTGATTTATTGGTCTTACGAGGCAACAACCGAACAGCTTACCGATTCCTCCGTCGGCTCAACCGCCAGCCACTTGAAGGATGTGTTGTTTCATTTTGCGGGCCGCACCCGCTGGAACCGGACTTTTCATCTAATTCGCGGTTTTCCGGATTCTGAGCTTCCGGCCAGCAGTCCGGCGGTGCAGGAAAAACCAGCCGCCGCGCCGGCGACGGTTGTGCCGCAAAATTGAGTGTATTCTGCTTTACCCACAGCAAACAAAGTTCGGTTCGCAGTTTATAAAGTGGCTCACGTTTGAAACGGCTTTTCTACTGAGCCAGAAATAATTTTCCTTTCCAATCATTTATCCTCTACTTAGGTTATAATTCACCTCAAAAGAGGCTTTTCATGATTAGCAGTTGCGCGGTCGTTGTTCATCAACCGGCACACACATCCAGCGATTCCCCCAAAGCCTGTTTTCCCGCGTTTGTTTCCGCTTGACTCCCAGAATCGAACGAGAGTAAACGCATGGCCATTCGAGAGGATGATAAAGCGGATTACCTCCGCTGGGCGGGGTTCAGAAGGCGAAGTGAATTCAGCCGTAAAGCCGCTACCGCGCCCAAGCCCGTTGTTCATCAGTTAAACAATCAGATCAGGATGCAGGTTGCTCTGCACTCCGAGCGCACCTACACAATCGATGCGCCGATTATGGCGTCGCGCCACTTAACGCTTTCCGAATCCGCCGCTTTTTCTGACGGGGTTTTGTTGTTAAACCGGTTTCGGATCGTTAATTTGCGAGGCCGCGGCGGAATGGGCGAGGTGTATGAAGCGCATGATCTGGAACTAGGCCGCGTCGCTTTGAAAACTGTTCGCCTGGATATTGCTAACAACACGCAGATGCTCTTCAGATTCAAGCGCGAAGTGCAGCTAGCGCGAAGAGTGACCAGTTGCAACGTGTGCCGCATTCATGAATTATTCATGCTTGATAATGCTGATGGTCGTCCGCCCTCGGCGTTTTTGACGATGGAGTTTCTGGAAGGCACAACGCTGGCTGATCGCATTGCTCAGAACAATCCGTTTTCCTGGGAAGAAACACAGTTGATTGCCGCTCAACTTTGCAGCGGGCTACAGGCCATTCACGAGGCGGGCATCATTCATCGCGATCTGAAAAGCAGAAACGTGATGCTCACCAGACGGCGTGGGATGACCCAGGCCGTCATCATGGATTTGGGCATCGCTCATGACGCTGCTTTGTCTACGGGAGATTCAATTTTCCGGGCGGCTAATCCCGGCGCTTTGGCCGGCACTCCCGGCTATATGGCGCCGGAACAGTTCCAGGGCGAAGCGCTCACGCCCGCTACTGACATGTATGCGCTGGGCATGGTGCTGCAGGAACTCCTAACTGGAAAACACCCGTTCCAAAATCCTGGCCCGAACACAGCGGCACCCTTAAATTTGCCGCGTCCGAACGTTCCTTCCCGAGCTGGCCGGCGCTGGATTAAGGTTATTGAAAAGTGCTTGGCCCACCATCCCAGAGACCGTTATCAGTCAGCGGCAGAAGTGGCGGAAGCGCTTCGTGAAAAGGGCGCAGCCGATCTTCTGCGAGTTCCTGAAATTGGCGCTAAGCACACCGGGCAGAACCGTGCTTTGTTAGTTATTCTTTTCGGCTTAGCTCTTTTTCTGACTGGAACAGTGTTCTGGCCCAGAGCGGAAACAAGCAATCAACTCCCGGCTGAAGCGCAGCACTGGTACAACCAGGGTTTGGAAGCTTTACACGAAGGCACGCTGTTGAAAGCTGTGCGCGAATTTCAAAACGCCATCAAGGTAGACAAAAACGCTCCCATGCCGCACGTGCGGCTGGCGCAAGCCTGGGCAGAACTAGGATTTACTGGTCAGGCGGATGAAGAACTGCGACGGGCCAAGCCAGAAACAACGCGCATTTTATCGCAGTTCGACAAAGTGCAGCTCCAGATTACGCGCGACACGCTGGCCAACGACTTTACCAAGGCTTTTGCAGACTGCAAACTTCTTTTGAATACTTTGCCGGTCAAAGACAAATCTTACGGCTATGTTGATTTGGGGAAGATAGCTGAAAAATCAGGACGCATTGAAGAAGCGCTGAAATACTATACGGAAGCGATCAGGCTGAGAAATGACCAACCAGCGGCCTTTGTGCGCCGGGGCATTTTGGAAGTGCTGCAGGAGCATTCCGCCGAAGCGGAATCTGATTTTGCGGCTGCGGAACGTTATTTTCAAAGTTCAATTGATTTTGAAGGATTGGCAGAACTCGATTTTCAAAGAAGCTATGCCGCGCTTCAACAAGGAAATCTCAGCCAAGCTGAGCAGTTTGCCAAAAGATCGTTATCGGCTGCTCAAGAAATTCAAAGCGTTCAACTGGAAACCCGCGCACTGTCTTTAATGAGCGTAATCTATGGTCAACTATTGAACTTTGATTTAGCCGTTAAAACAGCTCACCAAGCTATCCAAATAGCTCAAAACAACGGGCTTGGCTATTGGGTAACCTATGGCCAGCTTCAACTTGGCGATGTTTACATCGGCAATCCGAGCAAAGTTGCCGAAGCCGAACTCAGCCTTCAAAGCGCTTACCAAGCAGCGCATCAGAACAACTGGCCCGGGTTGGAAGCGGACGCAAGAATCCGTTTAGCGGCGCTACGAAATATACAGCACAAGCCTGAAGAAGCAGTGGTCCTGGCGCAGGCCGCCCTCAATTTTTATCAGCAGACAGGTTTTTTAAAAGAATCGGCGATTGCTCAAACACAGATGATCGAGTCTTTAATGGACCAACAGCGCTTTGACGATGCGTTGCAGTCCAGCTTGGATCTTATCGCCAAGGTAGAACGCTATCACAATCCGGCGCTTACCTCGCGGGCCGAGGAAGCAACAGGCAGCGTTCTGCTGAATCTGCAAAGATTTCCAGAAGCCTTAAGTCACCTGCAATCGGCGCTGGCGGCTAATCACAATCCGGACCGCGTTTCCCGCTACGACGCGCTGGAATGCGCTGATGCGCTTTGGCAGCTTGGGAGGTTCAGGGAAGCGGAACAACTGCTTGAATCGCTTCCGGTTCTGGTTCGTCATCAGCAGCAGTTCATTGATGAAGAGTCCCGTATTCGAGCTAAGATGCTATTGAGCCAAGGGCGCAATACACAAGCTTTACAGAAAGCTCTCCAAGCGCTTCAATCTTCGGCAGGCATGCGGCCTTCCATGATTTTGGATTTTGAAACGGTGGCTGCGCGGGCTGAATCAAAGCTGGGAAATAGAGACAAAGCGCGTACATTAAGCAACGCCACGCTTCAATTGGCGAAGCGACTGAATGATCATCAGTTGACTGCTTATGCAAGCCTGATCAGAGCAGCCATTGAATACGAATCCAGTAACTATATAGCGGCTCGGCCCTTTGCGGAAGCCGCCAAGCAGTATTTTTCCAAGCTCGGCAAGGAAGAATTGAAATTTCAAAGTTTGTTCTATCTGGCGGAAGCCTACCGGGGAGCAAACATGCCGAAACAAGCCAATGCCTACGCTGAGGAAGCACTAACAGCTTTATCAAAAATTGAGCGGCGATGGGGCACGGCAAATTTTCAAGCTTATCTTAATCGCCCCGACATCAATCAAGCCAGAAACAGCCTTTTGACGGCACATCATTTGTAAGTGCTCCCTAACCCCATAACTGCTAATACGAGTTCATTTTTCTTATGCAACGGTACCGTTACTAGTTTTGCGGTTTTGATTCTTTAAGCTTTCGATGAGCAGTTAAAATTGTCTGCACGCCAAAGCGTGCTGGCTTTCGATCCGCTATCCCTTTGAAAACAAAAGCTTGATAGTACCGCAAACGAAGCGCAGCTTGTCTTTTAAGCCGTGAAACGAAACTAGTGTTACGATCGCAGAAGCTCACTCCGTTTTGGAAACATGGCGGAGAGCACCGGAATCCTATTTAAGACGATCCCGTTCCGTTTTCTTAAATTTCAAGTTTCGTTCAATTTTGTTTTATGGATAAAGCAGCTTAATGTTATTTTTTTCTAAAAGCCTGTCACTGCGTTTAGCGGCCCTAGCTTGTTTGTGTATCCTGACGCCGCTTCTACGGGCCGCAAACTTTCCCTTCAATCAGATTGTGGTGTTTGGAGACAGCGTTTCCGATGATGGCAATGGTTCCATCATTTGGAACTCGCAAAGTTCTGCGCCTTGGCAAGCGGCCACTCCACAGAATAATTATTCAAACAACCGTTACACAGATGGCCCGGATACACAGCCGGCCACATCGCAGCCGGCGTTAATCTGGACAGATCGGCTGGCAGAAAAATTGAACTTAGCCGCGCCAGCGGCTTCACTGGCGGGTGGAACGGATTACGCGGCTTACGGCGCAACGGTCAGTTCAGGTAATAGCCAATACCCTAGCACCAGCATGCAGGTGCAGCAGGCACTTGCAAACGGCGTTTCAGCCAATGCGCTCTATATTTTCTGGGGCGGAGCGAATGATATTACTAATCAATCAAATCCGAATAGTGTCACTCCAGCGGCTATCGCAGCCGCGCAAGGCGTTCAACAACAAATTGCGGCTTTGGCGGCGGCCGGCGCAAGATACTTCGTTTGGTTGAGTATGCCGCCGTTTGAACGGATTCCCGGAGCATCGTCCAACTCATCTGCTTTGAATGATGCTTTCGCCCAGGCCAGCATAGCGTTTGACCAGACACAAGCCGCGGCGGTTGCGCAACTGCAGTTGCAATATCAAGCGCAAGGGGTAATCGTCGTCAGCGTTGATATATATGGGCTGTTCAGCAGCATTCTGAACAGCCCTCAAGCATATGGCTTCAGCAACATAACGGATAGTGCAGCGGGCCAGTTCGGAGTGAATCCGGACGGCTATTTTTTCTGGAAAAACGGTCATTTCACAACCACAGGACATGCTGCGATAGCTGACGAAATATACCGGACTATTCAGCGAGGTTTCGGCGGCGCAGGATCCGCTACCGCTAATCCGGGACCGGCAAACGGAAAGGTTTCTTTTGCCAATGACGGACGCACCGATTATACGGTGTGGCGTCCAACGAACGGCACTTGGTATGTGAGCCCAAACAATAATCCAGGAGCCTCACGCACCCAACAATGGGGCTCTACCCTGGATGTGCCCGTTCCCGGAGATTATGATGGCGATGGGATTGCAGATTATGCGGTGTGGCGTCCTTTTAACGGTACCTGGTACATAATCCTAAGCAGCCGCCCATCCATCCCTACTATCCTGCAATGGGGTGTACC
>CAXTWH010000054.1:19161-35077 GCA_964247975.1 uncultured Bryobacteraceae bacterium
CAATGGGGTGTACCGGGCGACGTGCCGGTTCCGGGAGACTACGACGGCGATGGCAGGGTTGATGCAGCAGTGTGGCGTCCCTACACTGGCACCTGGTACGTGCTGCCCAGCACGAACCCCGGCAGCCCAGTCGTTCAACAATGGGGTTTGCCCGGCGACGTACCGGTATACGGAGATTTCGATGGTGACAAGCGAACGGATTTTGTTGTTTGGCGGCCTTCGAGCGGGGTTTGGTATGCAACGCTGAGCAGCAATCCATTTGCACCGTATGTGCGCCAATGGGGTTTAATCGGCGATGTTCCGCAGTAAATATCCTGCAAGCTCTTTTTTGGACTCGCGCCCGTAGTGTATACTGTGCCTTCCAATAGGAAGGACATGCCGAGCGAACACGAAGCACTGGGAATGCATAAGCGTATTGCGCGCCGTGATTTCTTGAACGGCGTGGCCCTGAGCGTTTCAGGAGTTGCGCCGCTGCTCGGCAGTACATTGAGCACGGAAGCACCCACCGCCCAATCCGTGGCTGCTTCCAATTACCCTCCCCTGCGTTCCGGGCTGCGCGGCAATACGCCCTTTGCAATAGCAGAGTTCAAAGCTATGCAAGCCGGCAATTACGCCGTAATGCCGCCTGCTGCCGGTTCCGAAACGTTGGAAGAATACGATCTGATTATTGTCGGTGGAGGTATTTCGGGTCTGGCTGCCGCTTACCTCTACAGCAAAGCGTTAGGACCGGAACAGCGAATTCTGATTCTCGACAACCACGATGATTTCGGCGGACACGCGAAGCGAAATGAATTTCTGCACGAAGGCAAAACATACATCGGATATGGCGGAACGATGGCCATTGCCACTCCTTACCCCTACAGCTACACCGCGAAATCTTTGATTGCTGAATTAGGCATCGACGTTAGCCGAAACGCGGAGACTATTAATCATCAACTGAACAAATACGAATTGCGGCAGGCCACCTTTTTCGATATAGAGCATTTCACGGAAGACCGTCTGGTAGCGGGAAATCCACATCAATCGTCGTTTTTCGCGAAAGCCCCGCTTTCTGATGCAGCGCGCAAAGACCTCACCCGGCTATACGGCAAGAATCCCGATTATCTTCCCGGATTGAGCGCGGAAGAAAAAATGGCTAAGCTGGCGCGGATGAGCCATTTGGAGTATCTGCGCGATGTAGCAAAAGTCAGCCCGGATGCTCTGCCGTTTTTTATGGGCTATGGCGGACGCAACAACAAGCGAGTGGACACGATGCCCGCTTTGGAAGCAGCCAGGAACGGATCTCCAGGATTCAATGGGTTGGGACTCAGGTGGGAAGAAACGTTCAATGAAGGTTCGTATTTCCTGCATTTTCCTGACGGCAATGCGTCCATTGCGCGTTTGCTGGTAGCCCGACTGGTGCCTGCCGCTATTCCCGGTAAGCAGTCAATGGACAGCATTGTGAATGCCCCGGTTGCTTACGATCAGCTTGATCGAAATGGCGCGAACGTAAAAATCCGACTTGGAAGCTCGGTTGTGCGAGTGCAGCACGAAGGTGAGCCGGAACAAGCGCGGTCCGTTAAAGTTGCTTACGTCCGCGATGGCAAAACGCATTTCGTCCGCAGCGCTTATTGCGTTCTGGCTTGTTACAACTTTCTTATTCCCTCATTGATGCCGGAGATTCCGCAGGCGCAGAAGCAAGCTCTCGCTTATCCGGTGAAAGTGCCGATGATGTACACCAATGTGCTGATTCGAAACTGGACCGCGTTTCAGAAATTGGGTGTTTCCAACATCACCGCGCCCTGCATGTATTACCCCTCGGTGTCGCTTGACCCCGGCACAACCATCGGCGGCTACAACGGCGCTGCTTCGCCGGATCAGCCCATGCTGGTGCATATGGTACGGAACCCAAATAAACCAGGGTTGCCGAGAAAAGAACAAAACCGCGCCGGACAACAAGAACTGCTGGAAGTGACTTTCGAACAGCACGAGCGCGAAGTGAGGCAGCAGTTGAATCGCATGTTGAGCGCGGGCGGCTTCGACGCGGCAAACGACATTCTCGCTATCACCGTAAACCGCTGGCCTTACGGCTACAGTTACACTTATGACACGCTGGCAGATCCCCCGGTTCCCCAGGAAGAACGTCCGCATGTGATCGGGCGAAAGCGTTTTGGCCGCGTCACGATTGCCAATTCCGATGCGGGCGCGGCGGCATTCACCAACCAAGCTATTGATGAAGCGAATCGCGCCGTGCAGGAGATCTTAGTTCATCAGGGTTTGACGTGAGATTGGCAGCAGCTTTTCCGGGCGGACTGATTCTATTAATAAGCGCCATGCTGCGGGCGGAAGCTCCCCAGCCATCCGCGCCCGCGCAGCCGATTCCCTTCAGCCACAAACAGCACATTTCGACCGGGCTGAAATGCCAGGAATGCCATCCAAATCCTGATCCCGGCGAAGCGATGGAACTGCCCGCCGCCGGTAAATGCATGTTCTGCCACGTGGCAATCGCCAAGAATTCTCCAGCCATACAGAAGTTAAGCGAGTACGCCAAGAACAAGCAAGCAATTCCCTGGGCGCGTATTTATCAGCTTCCTGATTGGGTTTTCTGGAGCCACCGCGTACACTTGCAAGCAAATCAATCCTGTGATTCCTGCCACGGCCCGGTTTCCTCAATGGAAGCAACTGTGCAAGCCACAACTGTCACCACAATGGCCGGTTGCATTGCCTGCCATCAGAAGAACAATGCTCCCACGGGCTGCCAATCCTGCCATGAAGGAAAAAATCCGTAGATTGGTTTGAAAACAAATGTTCAGCAATTCCAGACTTGCTGAAAACATGGAGCGGGAGACCGGGTTCGAACCGGCGACGTCCAGCTTGGGAAGCTGGCATTCTACCGCTGAATTACTCCCGCTCAACTGCTTGTTTGCTAAAGCACACAGTTTAAATTCCCGATTCAACCGTGCCGCTTCAGAAACAATCTAGTTTAGTTCTACCACATTTGAACAGAGCGGATGCAAGATCATTAAATTACACAAAACACGAGGTTCAGCACGACGGCATGTTGTGAAACGGCCAAAATGATTCATGCTGCCGGCTGCGCTGTACCGTCTTACCCCAGCAAAAACCTGACGGATTGCCGGGGGCTTTCCCCAAATCTAAGAACAGAACAAACCGATAAGCTTCAAGATGCCGTCAACAATTATAGGAATATGCATAACTTTTCCTCGCTGTTAAAGAATAAAAAAACTATCTGATTGGATATTGAATTTACTTCAATATCCTGCACTGAAGCTTCAACTGCTTGCCGATGAAACAAGCTAATCAGAAGCTAGTGTTTATGTTTTTTGGAGTCAACATTGAAGAGGCACAGACATGGAACTTCTCTCCTTTGCAGCTCGGCAAAAGCGACGGGGAATGGATCACAGATAGCTAGGAATAATCTTTCGAGGGATAATACCTTAACAACAAAATGCACTCACGTTGAGCCCAGAAACACTGCAGCAGATTGCTTATGGCTTTCATCCTTCTTGTATGATTCCACCGTTTGCCGCGAACACGATCACTGCACCTGATAATTTCAACCCTGCTCAGTACAAGTGGAAAAACCGGCTGGTGCTGGTGTTCAGTAGTTCCGAAACGGATGCTTCGCTCCAAGAACAACGCCGACTTTTTGCTAAGGAGGAATCGGCATTCTCAGAACGTGATCTGCTGGTATTTTATTTTTCCGGCGATGAACAACAATCAACTGAACTGCGCAAGCGCTACCATGTTGCACCCGGTTCTTTTGCCGTGGTTCTGATAGGAAAGGATGGCGGCGAAAAGATGACAAAGACCAAACCCACGCCGCCCGATTCTCTTTTCGCTTTGATTGACGCTATGCCGATGCGCCAAGCGGAAATGAAACGGCAAAGGTAGTTTTCTGCAATCCAAACTGCAACAGCTTAATTAGAAAAAAGCGAAGAATTAGTCTGGCGGTTCGACTCGGATTCTATGAGTAGTTCTTCCTGCTGCCCGGTGTCATGCACGGGCAGCGTAAAGAAAAAGGTAGACCCGTAATTCAGGGTGCTTTTTACGCCCACTTCCCCGCCCTGCGCGCGTACTAAATGCTTCACGATGGCTAAGCCTAGTCCGGTGCCGCCTAATTCACGCGAACGCGCTTTATCCACTCGATAGAAGCGCTCAAATAAGCGCGGAAGCTCATCCGCCGGTATGCCAGCGCCTGAATCCCGCACATACACTTCCACCATTTCGCCACCATTGTCTTTATGGTTCGGAACCATTCTGGCGCCCACGTAAACCCGCCCTTGCTGCGGAGTGTATTTCAAAGCATTGTCCAACAGATTCACAAGAATCTGATGCACTGCTTCGGCGTCGCAAAAAACTTCCGTGTCTTCGTCAACGGTTTCCAGCGTAACGACAATATCTTTTTTTGCGGCTATCGGCCGCATTGTATCCACATCGTCCAGCAATAGCTGATTAATGCGGTACAAGGCGAATTGAAACTTCTGCGTTTTTAGTTCAACGCGGGAAAGCGTCAGCAGGTCGGATGTCAACCGCGCTAATCGTTCTGCATTCTGGCGAATGATGTTCAAGAAGCGAAGGTTGTGTTCCGAGTCGTAAATAGCGCCATCCAGCAGCGTTTCGGTATAACCCTGGATGGAAGCGAGCGGTGTGCGCAGCTCATGCGAGACATTAATCACAAAATCTTTTCGAATCCGCTCCAGCTTTTCCAGTTCCGCATGTTCCCGCTGCAATTGTTCAAACATCGCTTGCAGCTTCTCGCCCGTTTCGTTTAATTGTTTGCCCAGCAGTCCCAATTCGTCGGTTCCGGGGTTGGGCAGCCGCGCTTCAAAATTTCCTTTTGCCAACTGGCCCGCGTACCCGATGGTTGCCGCCAGCTTGCGGGAATAATAGCGGGCAAATAACAAGGCAATCAGCGCGGCAGGCAGAATAGCGATAACGGTAGTTTGCAATACCTGCTGCTGTATTTCATGCACCTGCTCCTCAACAGTTGAAAGCGGAGTCGCTAAACGCAGCACGCCTGCATGGTAGGGCAGCGCAAAATACAACAAAGGCTGGTTGAGCGCGCGGCTTGTTCTTTTACTCCAGCCCACTTGCCCACGCATGGCGGTTTGCACTTCGGGCCGGTTGGCGTGATTTTCTATTTCAACTGCATTCGCTGCGGAATCGGCAATTACGCTTCCGCTTTCGTTTATCACAGTAATTCGTACGTTTGCACGATCGCTTAGCGCCTTCACATTCGAGCGCAACTGCGCTTCCGGCAGAAACGATAACATTCTGGCTTTGTCGAGAAGCTCGGCTCGAAGATGAGTTTCATAGGCATGCTGCACAGCTTTCGACGCCAGAAAGTGTACCCCAATCAATATGCTTATTAATACGCACAGAACTGCGAAAACAAGCTTTAAAAAAATGCGGCCGGTCAAAGTTCATTATAGAAATACTCTGTTACAGTTCGCTTTCTTTATTCGAAATCTTCAATTCTACGCCGACAGATTCCTTCTTTTTAGATTCGCGGCGAGCAGATTGCTTCAGCTCCCAATTGCGCTCCCGGCTAGTAAATACAGGCAGCACGTGAACATCAAGGTAGTTGAAAGCAGCTTCCAAACCGTGTTGCAAATAAACAACGCCAATGTCCGCTTCCATTCTGGTCGGCTCACCCAAAACGGCAAGAAATTGGTTCGATGTCATGCGCGTGCTTTTTTCGCCATCCAGCTTTCCGTCTTCTTTCAATATCTTTTGTCGTGCCCAGAGTGTCAGCACGGCATCGCCGATCCAAGCGTTTTTCAATTGAACAGCACGGGAATGTTGTTTGCTTGTTTCGCGTGTTTTGGAGCGCATGGCCATGTTAATGTCATTTTCCGGAAGACCCGAAACCTCCGTGTCCCCGGACAGACTCGGCCAGTTCTCCTTCTTCCCATTCCACGATCTCGTAGCGGGCAACCACTAACTGCGCAATCCGGTCGCCTGCGTTGATCTGATACACATTCTTGCCTAGATTCAGCAGAATCACTTTCAGTTCACCACGATAACCGGGGTCAATGGTAGCGGGCGCATTGGGAAGAATGATCGCATAGCGCAGCGCCAATCCGCTGCGCGGGCGGATCTGCACTTCATATCCGGCAGGAATTTCCAGACTGAGGCCTGTTCCCACAGCTACCGGCACATGCGGCTCCAACATCGCGTCTTCAATCGCCCGCAGATCCATTCCGGCATCTTCCAAAGGTCCATGCGCGTAGGCCGGAAGGTGCGCTTCGGGGTGTATTCGTTTAATACGGATTTTCATGAGAACCGAATCCGTTATGATAACGACTTCATGTCTGCTGTTCCGTCGAACGCAAGTCCCGCGTCTGCGCGCCGCGTTCTCACCGTCGCTCCTTTGCCGCCTGAGAAACTAGCTTATGCGCTGGCTCGTTATAGCCGGTCGCCGGATTCCATTCGCGATTCCCTGGAATGGGTTCGCACTCATGATTCCACGCGCTTCCTGGAAAGTTTTTACTTTCAATACGGACACGCCTCCATTGCTGATCTGGGCCATCTGGCGGTTTGCTTCGAAGGCATTTCCGAATTAGCGGCCACCGAAATCGAGGATGAACAGCTTTGGGATGGGCAAGCCCGCAGTTCCCGTTATCAGAATTTTTCAAAAGCTTCGGCGATTGTGCCGTCCGAGTTAACTGAATCCGAAGCAGCACTTTACCAAAGCACCGCGCAGCAGTTGCTCGGCGCTTATCGGACGCTGCACGAGAAAGCACTCAACCGGTTGTTTGAAAAACTGCCGCGCCCCGAAAACATGAAGCAGGAAGCTTATGAACGAAACCTGGCTGCGCGTGCTTTTGATGTAGCGCGTTATCTGCTTCCTTTCGGCATTCCCACCGGCGTGGGGCAAGTCACCAGCATCCGCACGCTGGAACGCCAGATTCGCCGCTTGAAAGCTTCGGAATTCAGTGAATTGCGTTCCATCGCCTATGAACTGAGCGATGCTTGCGCTGTGCCGCCTGCCTGCGGAATCACCGATCTGGTGAATAACGAAGCTGTTGCCCCAACTTTGGCGCGGCACGCCGAAGCGGACGAATATCCTCAGCAGATGCGCGACCGCCTCCGGCTTTGGGCCGATCAGAATCTTCCTGCTGCGCTGAACACTGCTCCGAAAACAGTGGATCTGCTTCAGCCTTCCGATCATGTTGCCGACATCTGCGCCACGCTGTTGTATCCGGTCACGACGCGCAGTTATCGCGAACTCTACGAGCAGGCGCGCAGTTGGCCTCAAGCAAAGCGCCGCGAAGTGATTGATGTGTCGCTTTCAGGCCGTAAGCGTTATGACGAACTGCCCAAACAGTTTCGCAGCGCACCCTACGTCTTTGATCTGGTAATCGACATCGGCGCTTATCGGGATCTTCATCGCCACCGCCGCTGCCAACAGTTGCGCCAGCCTTACACGAATGCTCTGGGCTATGAGATTCCAGCGCTACTCGAAGAATGCGGAGCAGTTTCTGATTTTGAAGCTGCGGTTAAAGCGGTTAATTCGGCCTTCGCTCAATTGCCGCAGCCCACATCACAGTACCTTCTGCCGTTTGCGGCGCGGTCACGGTTCTTGTTCAAAATGGATTTCGCCGAACTGGAATACATTTCACGTTTGCGCAGCGGCGTAAAAGGCCACTTCTCCTATCGAAAAGTAGCCTGGGAAATGAAGCTGGCTTTGGATGAGATTGATCCCGTTTTGGGCGACTTGGTGAAGGCAACTCCATTCTGGGTGGAAGATCCTTTAACGCGCTGAGGTTCAGTAAAATTGCGAATAAATCGAGTTAGCTGATTGGTTGTTCTTTCCAATGAACTGAGTTAATCTCCGTCCATTACGAAACTGAGCAATAAATCCAGTCTGTATTTAAGGACAACTGAGTTCTGCCGTTTGTGCACTTCGACCTCCAACAGTAACGTGGACAAAGCGATTCATGATCTTCGCCTCTTTACTGCTAAAGAAAATGCTGAACTCATATTCAGTCTTTGCCGTGCGTTTTCGGTGATGAAACGCAACTTACCCAGGTGTTTCAGAATCTGATTGCTAACTCTTTGAAGTATCGCTCAGCGGGAAATTCAATTATCAACATCCGGACAGTGTGTTTACCCGGAAAAGAAGGATGAAAATTCTACGTGAAAGATAACGGAACGGGTTTGATATGAAATATAAGTATCGTCTTTTCAGCATGTTCAACGGCTGAAAACAAGAAAACCGGGTACCGGGACAGGTCTTTATGAAAAATTATCTAACGCCATGTCGGCAAAATCGAAGTGGAGTTGAGTGTCGAAACAGGTGCGACGATATACTTTATCCTTCCTGCAACTAATCAGGTACGATAAACCATCTAATGGTTAAATTGGACAATTGGGAGGCGCTTTGCGGAGTTCAGTGAGCAGCGAAGACACAAAACGGAATGGCATTCATGTTGCCCCGTTTGGACGTTCTTCCTGGCTGAAATGGGGCCAGAATTTCATTGTTCTGGGGATGTTGATGACCTGGGTTCCTGGAATTTTTGCCTATGATCCTGGTGATTCTGCTGATTCGCGTCAGGTTATTGATGGTTATCTGGCAGCAACGCGCGCCCAGCAACAGAATACTGACGCTTCAATGGAAGTGAACATTGACGCTAATGTTCCCAAGCTGAAAAAACAAGGCAAGCTTCACGCTCTCCGGAAAATTTCCCAGTTCGGAAAAGTGACCTACAAGATTCTTAGCTTCCAGGGCGATGATTCCATCAAGAATGAGGTAATTGCCCGTTACCTCGAAGCTGAACAAAAAGGCCAGGATAACAGTAAAAATCTGGCGATTACTCCTGAAAACTACAAATTCAAAGTAAAGGGAACTCACCGATTACAGAACGGCCAAAAGGTTGATATTGTTTTCCTTGCACCTCGCAAAAAAGAGGTGGGGCTGTTTAAAGGCGAAATGTGGCTGGATGCGAAAACCTACTTGCCTGTTATGGAAAGCGGAAAGCTGGTGAAAAATCCTTCCGTGTTCTTTAAAAGAGTGGAATTTGTGCGCGCTTTTGTCATTAAGAATGGCACAGCAGTTCCGCAGCACATGGAAAGTATTATTGAAGCCCGTCTTATCGGCAAAGTGAATTTGAGCGTGGATTACCTGGGCTATCAGCCCGCAGCCGGCCGGCAGCCGGCTGAAAACCCGACTGATTCCGCAATTAACACCGGGGGGCGCGCCTCGCCTAGTACTATCAAATAAGGGCAAGTAGGACGATTTAAACATCCTGCAACCTAGAGGCAGTCTGCATTCATCCAACTTGCTTAAGAGTTTGGTGGCGCGAACTGCTGAAACAGCAATTGAAGTTGCAAAACTTGCGTTTCGGCCAAGTGTTGTTGAGTTCGCTTACCTGAACCCGCTACCCTAAAGGGAGTCCATGAGAACGCTTTTTTTAAACCCTCCATCTTTTGAGGGGTTCGACGGCGGGGCTAGTTCCCGTTGGCCTGCCTCGCGCGAAATTGAGTCTTACTGGTATCCGGTTTGGCTTTGTTATCCCGCCGGCATGCTGCCGGATAGCAAGGTGGTTGACGCGCCGCCGCACAAGATTTCCATTGATCAAACAGTGACAATGGCAAGCGACTTTGAACTGCTGGTGCTGTTTACTTCCACTCCCGGTTTCAATGTCGACGTCAAGATTGCGGAAATGATGAAGGAGGTGAATCCGAAGCTGAAAGTGGCTTTCGTCGGTCCTCCCGTTACCATTGAGCCTGAAAAAAGCTTACGCGCTTCCACCGCCATTGACTTCGTCGTGAAAAAGGAATTTGACCTTGCTATTGTGGATTACGCCAACGGCAAGCCGCTCGAAGACATTCCGGGCGTGGTGTTCCGCAAAGATGGCGGATTCCAAAACAATCCTGAAGCACCGCCAATTGAGAATTTGGATAGTTTGCCGTGGGTGACAAAAGTATACAAGCGCGATCTGGACTTTCGCCGCTACAACGTTCCGTTTCTGCTGCACCCGTATCTTTCTTTTTACACTTCGCGCGGATGCCCGGCCCAGTGTACGTTCTGCTTGTGGCCGCAAACCCATTCCGGCCATCGCTGGCGCCTTCGCTCCACCGATGACATTGTGAATGAATGCCGTTATGTTCTGGAAAATTTTCCGGGCCTAAAGGAAATTTTCTTCGACGACGACACGTTTAATTATCAGAAAGCCCGCACCATAGAACTGTGCGCGAAGCTCAAAGATCTGAAAATGACTTGGAGCTGCACGTCGCGCGTGACCACCGATTACGACACGTTGAAAGCGATGAAGGAAGCGGGCTGCCGTTTGTTGATTGTGGGCTACGAGTCAGGCGATCAGCAAATTCTTAAAAACATCAAAAAGGGCGCTACCATCGACATGGCGCGCCGCTTCACCGCAAATTGCAAAAAATTAGGCTTGATTGTTCACGGCGATTTCATTGTCGGCCTTCCCGGGGAAACTCGTGAAACAATCCGCAAGAGCATTGATTTCGCCAAGGAACTGGATGTGGAAACCATTCAGGTTTCCATTGCCCATCCTTATCCGGGAACAGAATTTTATGATCACGTCAAGAAAAACGGCCTGATCACGATTGATTCCATGACGGATGAAGCCGGCCATCAGCTTCCTAACTACACCTATCCTGGCCTGGATCGCGGTGAACTGGTTGATTGGGTGGAAAAGTTTTATGGCGAATATTATTTCCGCCCGAAAGTAGCACTGCGTTTGATCGGTAAAGCCATGTTCAACAATGACGAACGCAAACGCTTGTACAAAGAAGCACGAGAATATCTGGCTTTGCGCTCCAAGCGAAAAGAATTTGTGAAAAGCCAGAAGCAGCAATCGCCCACTGTGTTGAGTTCGGGAGATTAAACTGCCAGTCGAAGGCAATCCGGTGGATGGAGCGTTTTCGGGGGCACAGCTTACTCCTTCGAGTACCGATCAGCTTTGCAGAAAACGCACCTGCCGGCAGACTCTGGCGCTTTCGATGGCAGTGATTCTTCTCAACGCCATTGGCAATCTTTCTTTAACCTGGGGTTTACGGCATGTCAGCGATGTGTTGGGAACTAATCCGCTGCACTACCTATCTGCTATGCTTCAGCCGTTTGTTGCCGCCGGTATTGCGCTGCTGATTCTGTGGCTGCTGACCAGAATGGCTTTGATGAGTTGGGCGGACCTCAGCTTTGTGCAGCCGGTCACTGCGGTTGGTTATGTGCTGAATGCGGTACTAGGCCATTTCTTTCTTCGGGAAGAAATCACGCCGCAGCATTGGCTCGGAACGTTTCTTATTTTTATGGGCGCAGTGCTGGTGGGCGTTACTGCCCAACACACATCAAGAACAGCGGAGACCAGTCTCCAGTGACTTGGGTTCTTCTTGCCGTTATGATCTCCAGCACTGTGCTCGGCGATGTTCTGCAAAGCTACGAGATGAAGCAAGCCGGCGCGCAAACATTGGGAGCGCGCGGTTTGATGGCGCTGCTGCAGAAAATCGGCACCCGCATCTATTTGTTGCTGGCCATCTTTTTCATGGCCGTCTCTTTTTTTGCTTTCATGGCGCTTCTTCAGCGGGCGCCTATGAGCTTCGCAGTTCCCGCCTCCGCAGCGACGCTGATTGTGGAAACAGTGCTGGCCAAGTTTTTCCTGCGGGAGCAGATCGGAACCTATCGATGGGTAGGTACGTTTCTGGTGTCCGCTGGCGTTGTTTTGCTGGCGCATTAACGGGTTAGATTCTTGTGGCTTACTGGCTTTTTTTCCTGCCGCCACTCGCTTATCAGCTTCTTTCTTTGGCGGCGAGTTTGCGCCAATGGCGACGCAAGCCGACGACTTCCTCATCTCGCCCAGCGGTTTCCATCCTTAAGCCGGTTCGCGGCGTTGATCCTGAAATGTATTCCGCGCTGGTTTCCCAAGCAGCCCAGGATTACCCGGAATTTGAAATTCTCTTTGGTGCTGCTGATTCCAACGATCCGGCTATTCCGGTGATTCAACAGCTACAAAAGAACTTTCCTTCTGTTCGGATCGAGCTTCACTTGGGCAGCGACCGTTCGGCGGCGAACGCTAAAGTCGGCACACTCATCCATCTTTCGCGGCAGGCACGGTTTCCGATCTGGCTGGTGAATGATAGCGACATACAAGTGACACCCGCTTATTTGAAAGAAGTGGTCGCGCCCCTGGAAAACGATTCCTTAGGAGTGGTCACTTGCTTGTATCGGCCTGTTCCGTACAACGCCGCTTCCCGTTGGGAAGCATTCGGAATCGCGGTTGATTTTATGCCCAGCGTTCTGGTAGCGCCGCTCGTGGGCGTACGTGAATTCGGCTTAGGTTCCACGCTTTGTTTTCGGGCGAAGGACCTCCAAGCCGCGGGCGGTTTCGAAGCTTTGGCGGATTACATTGCAGATGACTTCCAACTGGCCAAACGGATTGTTCAGTTGGGGAAGCAAGCGCATCTATCGAGTTATGTTGTGGACACGTCGTTAGGGGATTCGGATTGGCGTGGCGTGTGGCAACATCAGCTTCGTTGGGCCAGAACGATCAAAGCCTCCAAAGGTCTTGGCTTTGCCGGACTGCCGATCACGCATACTGGCATTTGGATGGTGGCCGCAGCAGTTTTTCAGTTCTGGCCGGTGATGCTGTTTCTGTTCTCGGCCAGAATTCTGGCCGCTTACGTTTCCGGTTTTCTGGTGCTGCGCCTTCCGCAAAATCCGATCTGGATATTAATGTCACCGTTGTGGGATCTGTATGCCTTTGCTGTTTGGTTATGTAGCTATGCCAGTAACAACGTGCAGTGGCGTGATCGCAAACTCAGAATTGCAAAAGATGGCCGGCTTAAGCCATCTTAAGTTTTTAAGCCTACAAGGAAAGAACGCAGATGTCAGGCAGATTGCGGTAATCCTCTGCGTAATCGAGGCCATAGCCCACCACAAATTCATCAGGAATGGCGAAGCCAATGTAATCCACTTGCACCGGCTGTATCCGCCGCTCCGGTTTATCGAGCAGCGTAGCAATCCGAACTGATCTTGGATGGCGCTGTTGCAGCAGCCGCATCAGATAGTTCAGAGTAATGCCGCTGTCAATAATATCTTCCACAATCAGCAGGTCGCGTCCTTCAATCGGCACATCCAGGTCTTTCAAAACTTTTACCTGGCCGGAATTGGTTTTGCTGTTTCCATAACTGGAAATGGCCATAAACTCGATCCGCGCCGGACGTTTGATAGCACGCGCTAAATCGGCCACAAACATGAAGGAGCCTTTCAGAACAGAAATCAGATAAATCGGTTCGCCGTCGGAGTCGGCATCAATGGCGCGGCCCATCGCGGCCACTCGCTCCTGAATCTGCTCGGCGCTGATCAGAGTACGCAGTTTTTCAGTCATGATTTCCGGCTGCGGTATGCCTCGTTAAAGTCCAGCGGCGGCTGCGTTCCGGGCTAGAAAGCCCCTGGATTGTGTGTCAGGCGGTGGGGCCACTCGTACCCGCAGGCTTCCTGGTCCAATGTGAATATGCGGGCCGGTGGCGCTGCCGGTCAACGCGGTTCGGAAAGCAATGTACGAAATATGTTTTTTCTCCAGCAGTTTACGCAACCAGACACCTTCTGCTGTGCTGGGATTTACCGCTACATCCACTCTTCCCCGATGATCAAAGCCTAATTGCTGATGAACCCGCGTTTGTCCCATTGCGCTGACCGGTAGTTCCTGGCGGAATTGACGAAAGTAAGCGCTGCTGATTTCCTGAAACTGCGAAGCACTGAATGAGCCGGTTCCTTCATAATGCGCCATGACGGCGCGGGATGCATTCAACTCGGTTGAGCGGGAGTGTTCCAAAGCGCGTTCGGTTTCCGCCATCGCCAATAGATCCCTCAATAATCGAGCGCGATCTTGGGCCAACTGCAGCGTTCGTTTCCGAGCGTCCAGCTCATCCGCCACCGGCTGCGCTTCGCTTTGGGCAATCACACCTGTATCCACTAGCTGCTTTCTGGAATCGAACAACGTTTGTTGCCGTTGCACGCGCCGTTCGGCAGCACCTACCATTTCCTTCGCCTGCTCGGTGGAAAGGTCCTGAACTCGTATGCCGCCATACAAAGTATGAGCCAGCACTGCGTCATCCTGCGCATCGGCCAGTGCCGTTTCCGCGTCCGTAAGCTGTTTTCGGGCCAGCGTGCCGGTTTCCACCATTGCTTTCACTTTTTGCACTTGCGCCTGGGCACGCAACACATTTGCGTCCATGATGGCGGAATACGTTGTAGCAAGCGGCGTAGTCGCCTCGTCAGCGGCAGGCAAACAGAAGCTCAGAATCACCAGCAAACATAGGGAGAAACCGGTTCTGATTCCCCATGAAATTTGTGATCGACGCATCTCCCCTTAGTGTAGTACTCTAAGCCAAGGAGACTGCTCACGAGCCTCGAATTACACTCCCCACATCCCGCCTCCGAATCGGCTCCGGTGGATTTACCCAATTGGCTGACCGCAGCCAGGGCCGCTGAATCCAAAAAAGCGAAAGACCTGCTGGTTCTTGATCTTCGCGAGGTGACTTCTTTTACTGATTACTTCATTATCTGCACGTCCAGCAGTTCGCGGCAGGGTCAGGCGGTTGCTGACGAAATCGGCAAACAATTGAAAGACATGGGCGAACTGCCGGTTAGTGTGGAAGGCTATGATTCCGGTGATTGGATACTAGTCGATTACGGCGACTTTCTCGTCCATGTTTTTTCCGAGTCGGCGCGTTCCTACTATGAACTGGAACGGCTTTGGCGGCATGCTACCAGGGTTGATTTAGCTGCGTCGCCGTCAGATTTGACCGCCCAAGCCGGTACTTAAGTTTTGCGGGCGGCTTCTGATTAGTACTATTGCTCAGAGAAGTCCTTAACGATCGCATTACAATGAGCTACCTACTATAATTGAAGTAAGTCTTCTATTGGTTAGCCTACGCTGAAAATGAAGAATTTAGGTACTCTTTCGGTTCGTCATTTCGAAATTCTGCATGCAATTGTGCAGAACTATATCGACACGGGAGAACCGGTGGCTTCCCGTACAATTGCGCGTCATCATGCGTTAAGCGCCGCTTCCATTCGGAACATCATGGCGGATCTGACCGAGGATGGCTATCTGGCGCAACCGCATACTTCCGCCGGTCGCGTTCCTACCGAGCGGGCGTTTCAAAGTTATGCTCGAACGCTGGTGGGGAGCCGGATTGTGCAAGCGGAATTGAACCGCCTGCACGCTGATCTGCAAAAGTCCCCTACGGTGGAGGACCGCATCGAGCGATCTTCAAAACTGCTGACTGAATTAACCAAGCATCTGGGAATTGCGGCAGCTATTCCTGCTACCAATCAAACGCTGGACCAAGTGGAACTGCTATTGCTTCCCGACCACCGCGTTCTGATGGTGATTGTCACCAAAGACAAAATGATCCGGAACAAAGTTGTGGCCATTGACGACCACCTGACCCAGGATGAGTTGTTGTCCATCCGAAACTACATCAATTACCATTTCAGCGGATGGGTGCTGCCGAATATTCACCGGGAACTGAAGCGTCGTTTGGAACTGGAAAGCGCGGCTTACGATGCAATTTTAAAGCGCGTCAATGTGATCTATTCAAAAGGCTTATTCGAACTTGGGCTGCTTCCGGAAGTTCGTTTTGAGGGAGTCGGAAATCTGTTCGGGTTGGATCTTCACCTGACTCGCGAAGCGATGCGCGATCTGTTCCGGGCCTTGGAAGAAAAAAAACGCATTCTGCAACTGCTCGATCGTTTTCTGGAACAACCCAAAGGCGAACTCGGCATCCAAGTAGGGTTGGCTGACGCTCATCCCAGCATGAGCGAACTGTCGCTGATCGGCATCCGCTTGGAACTTCCGAACGGTCTGGAAGCTAACGTTGCCGTGCTCGGCCCCATGCGCATGAACTACGCCAGAACCGTTTCGGCAGTGCTGCA
>CAXTWH010000055.1:0-35031 GCA_964247975.1 uncultured Bryobacteraceae bacterium
CTTTTGATTGTGCCCCATCGTGCCAGTGTTGCAAATCTTGTGGCCACCTACTTAGATCATTTTGCTGAAGTTGCTAGCAGGCTTACATCCCGCCAGCGACTGATGATTACCATTGGGATGGGCTTATTGGCAAATGGAATTGATTTTGGAACCGGGTCTGCCTTCGTGGTTCTTCTCCCAGAGATGGAAGGAACCATTGCTGCCAATTTAGATGAGCTGTCCTGGATCAACACCATCTATTACGCCGCCATGCTGCCCACTATTCCGCTGCTTAATTACTTGGTCACTCGTTTCGGAACGCGCCGTTTTATTACAGCGGCAACTCTGCTCTACGGTCTCGGCTCTCTCGGCTGCTTCACCGCGAAAACTTTGTTTTCCCTCTTGATTTGGCGCTTTCTGCAGGGAATCGGCGGCGGAGTATTGTTTGTGCTCGGCTTGAACTACATTTATCTGATGATGCCCGGCGCGCTTGCTTCGCAAAGGCCGTTCTATCTTGCCCTCTGGATGCAGATCTCGCTTTTCTGCCGCGCGCTTGCGCCTTTGGTGGCCGGCATTGTTCACGATGCAGCGACTTGGCACTGGGCCATGCTGATCAACCTGCCTTTAGCCGTTGTGTTCGCGATTCTGCTGCTCTCCTTCATGCCGGAATTAGGCTCAATCCGCGCATCACTACAACGTCGCAACGCAGCAGCCGTTCTCTGCCTGACAACAGGTCTCATTTTTTTACAAATTGTGCTGGCGCGCGGCGAACAATGGGAGTGGTTCGACTCGGCCCGTATTTACTAGTTTTCCGTGCTGGCCGTGGTCTGCCTTGGAGTTTTCTTATGGACGCAGTTATGTCCCGCCGGTGGCCACTCCTTTACTAATCTCAGAGTTCTGACTTCGGAACCTTTGCTGCGGAGCTGCCTTCCGATCACCGTGATACTGGGCCTCCTTTTTGCGTAAGGTCTCTACTCGCTTCCACAGTATCTGCGAACCGTGCTCACTCATAGCGCAACACAAGATGGAGTGTTCTTCTGTATCAATGGATTCGCGTCGATGCTGGGCGCGTATGTCGGAGGCAAATCGTTTCCCAAGCTGAAAGGTAAAATTCTTACTGCTACTGGGCTGCTGCTCATCAGCGCTGCCATGTTCTGGTTTTCCTATTTCATTACAAGCGACACTCCCGACATGTATTTATACCCGCCCTTGATCCTCGAAGGCAGCGGCGTGACATTCATGCTAGTTGGCGTTTCTTCCCATATTTTCCCTCAAAGCCTAGCCCCATTTTTACGATTGCGCTCTCGCTTTGGATGTGGGTGCGCGTTTAGGACAGGTGTTCGGGTCGTCCCTGTTCACCATTTACCTCAACCACCGGCTTACCTTGCATTCGGCGCGGCTCAACGAACGTTTAGTGCCGAGCAGCATCAATTTTCAGAATCGCTCCCTGGCGGTACAACGAACTCTTGACGCTCACGGCATTTTGCCAGGAACCGATTACCTATCCGCCATCAAGCAGATTTCACAGCAATCCATTCATCAAAGCCGCGCTCTCGCTTATGCGGATGTTTTTCTCATGATTGGTTGTCTTTGTTTGTTCTCTCTTTTTTTCGTTTTTCTGATGCGCTCCCCATCTTCGGCAAAGCCGGCGCCTAGGCCACAGTCTCCGTTTGAAGATTCTGTTCTTCCGGCGTTATCGGGCCGCCACAACTGATTGATATGAAACTGATCATTAGATTTCTTCCCTGGCTGCTTTTAGCTCCCCTTTGTAAAGCGCAAATGGGATCCTCGCAAATTTTCACTGCCCCAGCTCGCGTTTCTCCCTCGACCGGCGCAGCAATGGGGCCTCCAGCAGGTGATGTTGATGCTTCCAACAGCGTCACCAATGCAGGCGGAGGCCAAAGCGTGCTGCTGCTTGATAGCCGCGTGACTTCAAGCGGCGCTTACCAAGGGAGCGTTCCCAGTGACGAAAAAGCGGGAAACAACCCGCAAAAATTTCGTTTGTCCCGCGAGGTTCTCCTTGTGCTTGCGGTCGTGATCATTTCTTTTGCTGCTGCGGGCGTTTTCTTCTGGTGGCTACGGATTGATGTTTCAACCGATGATGCTCAAATTGATACCTATCTTGCGCCCCTTAGCAGCCGTGTTGCCGGTTATATTCAACAGATTTACGTGGTTGACAACCAACAAGTAAAAGCCGGGCAACTGCTGGTTGAACTGGACCCAAGAGATTACCAAGCTGCCGCGAATCGCGCGCGCGCAGCACTGCATCAAGCAGAATCGCAGCTTGCCGCTGAAAGGCCAAACGTTGCGATTACCACCACCAGCACTCAAACAGCCGTCGAGAATGCGCAGGCAGCCGTAAACAATGCTGCTGCTGATTTAGCGGCGGTGAAGCGCAATTATGCTTCCGCCGTTTCCGACACTGCGCAATCAGAAGCAACTAGCGGGAGAGCCAATCGGGATGAAGCCCGCTATCGCACGCTGCTTGACAAGAAAGATGTGAGCGTGGAGCTATATGACGAAAAAGAATCACTCGCCAAATCACTGCGAGCACAGGTGGAAGCTCGCAAGCAAACGGCAGAAGCTGTGGCGCACCAAGTCATCGCGCAGAAAGCGGTTCTCGACCAAGCCAAGCAGCGTCTCCAGCTCGAAATCATAAATGCGCCGCGCACCGTATCCAGTTATCGGTCGCAGGTGAGATCCCGAATCGCGGCAGTTGAACAGTCCCGAGCCGAATTGGAAACGGCGCTTTTGAATTTGTCTTATTGCCGCATTGTTGCTCCTGTTAATGGCGTTGTAGGGCGGCACTCCGTTCAAGTGGGCGCGCAAGTGGCTGCCGGCTGGCAGCTATTGATTGTGACTCCGATAGACGATATCTGGGTCACCGCGAATTTTCGCGAGACTCAGATGGCCCGTATCCATCCGGGCCAAAAAGCCCGTGTTCACGTGGATGCTTTACCGAATGAGTTTGAAGGCTATGTTGAATCAATGCCCGGCGCAACCGGTTCGCTTTACACCCTTCTTCCGCCGGAAAATGCAACTGGAAATTACGTGAAAGTAGTGCAGCGACTGCCGGTCCGCATACGCTTCTATCCCAATCAGCCGAATTTTGACCGGCTACGGCCAGGCATGTCAGTTGAACCGAGAATTTTCACTGGATTGATTTCTCCTGATCGGGCTGTGAACGCCCGGAAAGCCTCAAATTCTCAGTAAAGCTATTATCTTTACTGCGGCAGCCCGAACTCTTTTGTTAAGCGGACTAGCACCGTGACCGTGCTAAGAGCATGTCCGTTGGCGGAAGCATTGATCTGAATTTTCTGCCAGTCTTTTCCCGGTTGATTAGGAGATTGCAGATTGATGGTGACCGGATAGGCTTGCCCGGCTTTCACCGGGAACTGATCAAAATGATCGTAGGACTGATAAAGCCGCTGCCAGCCTTTCGGCATTGATAAGTTCAGCGACATTGTTTCACCGCTACTGCTGTGTAGCAGAATCGGGATGTGCAACTGACTGGTGGCGCCGATCTCCACTTCCGGCGGCAGAAGATTTTGCAAAGCGTCGAGTTGATGCGTGTTCCAAAATTCCCGATAAAATGCGAACGGGCCGCCTAGTTCGATGTAGTTTTCATCTTTTCGCGGTTCAGGCTGGTAGCTTGGCGGGCGGGCATAAGCAATTGTATTGGAATTAGTGCCTTCGAAAACATCGCCGGTGATGGACGCTTTTACCAGCGATTTGCCGAGAACCATGCGAACCGGAATTTTGAAATAAGTAAAATCGCCGGATTGCAGTGATTTCCGGGCCATTTGTCCGGTATCGCTTTGCGTCAAGTGATAGCTCATTTCTTCGGCAGCCAGCAGATAATACGGTTTGTGCTGTGAGGGCGATTGGTCAAGCGTGGAATAACGCGGGCCTTTGCCGTCCATGAAACTCTGGTCACTGGCATCGGAAATATAGTAGAGTTTTTGCGGCTGCCAGGGGTGTAAACCTTCCGTTAGATTGCCGATGTTGAAGTGATCGCGGGGCGCGGCTACTTGTTCGGGAAAAAACGAAGGATCGCCGGCCAGATCAAACGCTTCGGTCGCAATCACGCCTGCCGCTTGGTGATCGCCGTGGTTTTCACCGGCCACATACACGGGCAGCCACGTCATTACTACCTGTGGTTGAGTAAGGCGCATGATGCGAATCGCTTTCCATAAAGCAGAACCGTGATTCCAGGTTTCGAGCGAACGCAGCACATCCTGGCCGGGCGTGTCAGGGCCATCCAGAAACCAAACGTTCATCACGCCAAAAGAAGCTAATGCTTTTCGGGCTTCGATTTCACGTTCATCAGCCAGAGCCGCCGCTTGCGCGAAACTGGCCTCATCACCGCCTCCGTTGCCCCGCGTGCCGAACACCACCGCCACGCGCTTGTGTTCTTCATAAATGGCGCGCGCCAGATAACCGGTGATTTCGGTTTCATCATCGGGATGCGCCACGATTACCAGAACATCGGCTTTGTACCGGTCGTCCGGCCCGGGAGCAGGCGGAGCCAACTGCGGCCAAGCAACACCGGCAGACAGGGAGGCAAGCACAACCAAAGCGGATAAGCAGTTTGTCCAGTTCACCATAACACCAACTGTTTAGTGTAAATGGCGCGACCCTAATTTGTTCTACTCGGCTTTCAAAGTAAGGCGCGGGTTTGTTCTGATGGCGCGCCACGCAGGAAAAATGGCTGCGGAGCCAGCGCAAAACAAAACCAAAATGGCGGCAGCCGCGAGCGACAGCGGATCGCGCGAACTGACGCCGTAAACCAGATGATCGGCCACGCGCAGCAGCAGCGCCGCCCCAAGCAGGCCAACAAATAATCCGCATCCTACAAACACGAACAGCTTTAAACAAACCGTTTGCACAATATGCCGGACTTGCGCGCCGATCGCTATCCGAATTCCGAGTTCGCGGGAACGGCGGACCACGGAATACGCAAGCACACTGTATAAACCAGCAATCGAAAGAATCAATGCAGCAACTCCAAAAAAGCCGCAAAGAATGGTTACCAGACGCTCCTGCCACAAGGAGTTTTGAATTTCTTGTTCGAGCGTGAGCACATCGGCAATCAACAGCGTGGGAGCCACGCGTTGAAGAACATTTCGAACAGAACGAACAATCTGAGCAGGATTGCCGTAAGTGCGCAGATACATCACATTACCAGCATTCGCATCGGATGTGAGGCCATACGAAATGGGAACATCCGGCTCGCGCAGAGAGCGGTATTTAGCGGTGCCGACGATTCCCACAATAATGGATGTGGGCGGCTTCAGGCCGTTTGTTCCTTGCACTATGGCCTTGCCGAGAGCATTCTGATCCGGAAAAAAGAATTGTGCAAAGGCGCGGTTCACCACAACTGCTTCCGGTTCTTGCTTAACGTCGTGAGAATAAAAATTACGGCCAGCCAGAAAGGGGATGCCCAAAGTATCGAAGTAGCTTTCTGTTACCAGATTTACATTTGTGTTTAGAAATGTTTTCTCAGGAAGCACAATGCCCTGTGGAGCTACCGTGGTTTTCATTCCGACCCCCCGCATAACGCCATGATTCGCAAAAGCCACTGAGCGGACACCGGGAATTGCTTTGATTTCTTCGCGCAGATCACGGACCAGCGCTTCCAGTTTCTTGTCTTTATATCCGGCGTTTTCCGTATCGAGCGTGAATTCAACCACGTGCGCTCGGTCAAAACTTGGATCCAGATGCTGCAAATTCCAGAATGTTCTCGTCATCACGACGGCTCCTGCCAACAGGATCACCGCTAAGGCTGCTTGCACTGCCGAAGTCATATTGTGCGCGTTCAAACCGAACGTGCTTTCACTGCTTCCTTTCAAATGTTCGCTGATGTTCATCCTCAAGGCATATTGAGCAGGCAACATCCCGAATACAAGCACAGTTGCGATTGACAATAAAACCGCAAACAACAGCACAAACGCATCAGGCTTTGCTTGAAGCAGCAAAGGCGTAGCATAGGACACAAATCCTCGCGGCTTAGGAAGCAAGCGCAGAAGAAAACCGCTTACCAAATAAGAAAACGCAATGCCGAGAACAGCGCCGGGAATCGCCAGCAACATATTTTCCACAATCAACTGGCGAAAAAGCCTAACCTGCCCGGCTCCGATGGCTAAGCGAACGGCAAACTCCCGCTTCCGTTCCTCGCATTTGGCCAGCAGTAAACCGGCTACGTTAGCGCAAACGGCAAACAGCAGTAAGCCGACCGCTCCCATTAAAACCAGTACCGCGCGGGAAAACTGTTCGCGCAACTGAGAAACACCGTGGCTGACGTTGAGCAAAGTCACACGATAACCTTTGCGCCATTGGAGAAAGTCTGAAAGCTCAGAAATTCCCCAGGTTCTCGTACTTCGTACGTACCAGTCATGCCATAGAGAATCCTCCATTTCTTGTAGTTTCGGCATAATAAACTCGGCAGCGCGCTGCGGCGGAACGCCTTTCGCCAGCCTTACCAATATTTGAAACTGAATGAGATTGTCTCCGCCCGGCTCACGAACGGTATTTCCCGTTAGGAGAGGAGCTGCCGATATGGGAAAACGCAGATCCGGCGCGCGCTCCACATCAATGTCGTGAAAACCTTCGGGCAGAACGCCGATCACCAGAAATGGATAATTTCTGACGCGAATCGTACGACCGATGATGGCCCGAGCCCGATTAAATTCCGCTGCCCAAAACTGGTTGCTAAGCACAACCGGAACGCTAGCTGAAACATTGGCGTCAGTTGATTCCAGCAAACGACCGGCAAACGGCTTAATGCCAAGTGCCGAAAAGTAATTCGGTGATACCAACTGCGTAGTAACCATCCGTATCCGGTCGCTCTCACCATACGGCTGAAAGCTTTGGTCATTTCAAACTTGTTCCGCTATCGCTGTTGAGAACACAGAACTGCTCGCTTGCGCTACAGCGTCGTACTGCCGATAAAAAAATGATGTATCAGGACGCACCTGCTTTGGCTGGTTTGTTTGCAGCAGATAAAGATTTTGCGGGTTCCGCACCGATAAGCTTTGCAGCAGAAGGCCGTTCACAAAACTGAAAATTGCCGTATTTGCTCCGATGCCGATTGTCAGCAGCAGAATGATAACAGCACTTAGAAATTGATTCCGGCGCATTTGTCGCAAGCCGTTTTGCACGTCACGCCACATGACCTGATTTTCCGGCAGTTCAGCGGTTTTGACAAGATTAAAAATAACGGTTGATGCGTTCCCGAAATCGCGTGTACACCCACGACACAGCCAGCAGCAGTATGCCTAGCGCGATGAACGACAAAATCCGGTACAGCGTTTCCAGATGTCGCAGATCATAGAAGAACAGCTTGGCAATGCAGACGCCGAAAACGGCCAACCCTTGTAAACGCAGCACGCGTTCGCGCAGAGGAAAGCCTATGCTTAACAGAACCAACGCTTCCCCACCCCAAGCCATCGTCAACAATCCGCCGGGGAACTGATAGGAAAACAGAATCGTCAACAAGGCAGTGCCAAGCAGCGACCAGAACGTGGCGGAATGGTTGTCTAGAACATTCCACAAAGCACCGGACTGACTCTGCTTTGCAACAGGTGAGCGCCATTGCGCCAGATAGCAGACAATTACCGCTAATGCGGCGGTCCAGATTCCTTCCGGGAGCCGATAAGTTGTGAGCGCCGCGCCCGCAACGGCAAAGGCGTAAGACTGCATTCGAAATTCGAGCAAACGCCGACGAATGCCGAACTCCAACAAAACAAGCGCCAACACCAGCCAACCGATTCCTATATATCTCGCGGGCAACTCGGCGGCGATTACAAGTCCCAATAAACCAACGGCAAGGTAAGAATAGATCGGCTTGCCATAGCGTAGAGTTCGATTCACGCCCAGCATCGCGGCTTGGAATAACGCGGCCATTGACCACCGATGAACAGCGCTGCTTGTTCTGCTGAAACTTTCGCCGAAAGCATCCAGAACCAAACTACTCAGCGATAAAGCGAAGCCCAGATTGCCCATCCAGCGCAGAAAGCGAAGTTCCAGGAAAACACCCATCAGGTATAAAACTTCAGCTTCAACGGCAAACCCGGTTCCCTGCCATACGCCGACGGTGCGTTCCGCAATGGCGAATCCGGTGAGGATCGCGCTGATAGCAGCCGATGCTTCGTAGCTGCCTGCTTTTACCCGACTCACCAAATCATGCGTTGACGAAAAACCGGATTGCGGACGAATGAAGAAACGAACAATAGCGCTAGCCAGGTAAAGCGCAGCCCCTAAACCGCAGAAAACCCATAACCGGTCAGGAGCATGAGCCCACCACACAGCGCGGGACAATCCTAAAAATCCGATGGCGTTTACTGTAAACACCAGTTCCGCAGTTAAACCTTCGATGCGCTTTTTCACGCGCTGCCAATCCAATGCTTCGAATGCCAGCCAATAAACCAACAGAATGCCCTGGGTGGGAAGCAACTCCGCCCCGAAATAACTGCGTGACAAACAGGTAGCATAAGCGGCAACTACGCCAAATAAGGCGAGCATATTCCAGCGGAACCGGTGAGCAAGAAACAACAGCGATGCGGCTAACGGCAGCAGTCCCAAAACCGCGAACATGGAGGAAGGCGTTATGGCTAAAGCCGCAAATGCAGAGATATACGCTATTGTTGTTACCGCCTGCGCTTGGTAGCGGAGCGAGTGAACAATCATGACCGTCGCAACAGTCAACAGCAGAACCGAACCGATAAACGGATTGGTGATTAACCGCGCAGCCGGCAGCGCGTAAGCAGCGTAGGTGGTTACGTACAAGGCAGCCCAGCCTGCTCCCATCAACCCGCGGGCAAAAACGGCGTATGGTTTTTTGCTGCGCTCCAGCCAAGTTCCGCTTCCTAGTAAAAACAAGCTAACAGCCAATGAAGTAAGCGCGCGTCTCGCTGGGGTCAGGTGCGTTAACGAATAGCCCAGAAACAACGCAATGCCGATCACCAAAACCAGAGCGCCAATTTTATTCAAAAGGCTGCCGCCGACCATCGCTTCCCATTCCTGGCTGCCGGAAGATTTCCGTAGTCGTTCGCCAAAGCTCGGCTCCTTATTGATAGCTGCGACCGGAGGAATAAACTCCTCGGGTTTAGCGAACACCGGTATGGGTAACAGAGCTACGGACACTTCCGTTTTCGGAACGGCTTCAGGCGGCACGCTTTCCACCGGGCGCTTCAGCAGGCTGAGTTCCTGCTCCACCTTTATCAGCCTGAGTTCTAAGCCTCGGACTTGCGTGGGCAGATCGGGAGCCCCTTCAGGAGCAAGGCGCTGCTCAATAAGCTTCAACTTATCGCGCAGCACAATCCAGCTCACAAGCAGAATGATGATCAGAACAAGAAGCCAGAAAGATTCCATAAAAACTTCTCCTTGAATTTAAGCTGTCAGTTTTTAGGAAAACTAGGAACGCAGCAGCAGTTCGGTATCGGCGCTGGACGGTGCTTTGCCGTGTGTGATCGCGGCTGCCAATTGCAGAATCCGCTCTTGTAGAAGGTCCGCCGACACGCCGCCACTGATTGGCTCGCCGATGCAGATGGTGATTTTAGGACGAAGCGGGAAAGGAAACGATCCGAATAAACGGCCTCCTTTCATGCTGAGCGGGTGTCCCCAGAGTCCGTGCAGGTAAACCGGAATTACCGGCGCGTTTGTCCGGTTCAGGATGATTTCAATGCCGCGTTGAAAGGGCAGCATTTGGGCGGTACGGGTGATGCTTCCTTCGGGAAAGATGCCGATCAAATTGCCGCGATTCAGTTCTTGCGCGGCGGTTCGGAGCGTCGCTAACGATCTCTTGGGGGAACTTTGGGAAATTGGAATCGCTCCCAAAATTTCAAAGAAGGGCTGGAGCAGTTTGATTTTGAAGTACGGCTCCCACATCAAGAAATGAATCACGCGATATGTGGCAGAACTGACCAGCACGGCATCGGCAAAACTGACGTGATTTGAAGCAATCAGCGCGCCGCCGTTTAAGGGAATATTTTCCGCGCCGATCGTGCGAATTTTAAACGCGCAGTGAACCGCGCAGCGCAAAATGAAACGCAGCAAGTAGGCCGGCATCAAATAGACGTTATAGGCCGCGACAATTAAAGTCAGCACGCCCAAGAACAACAACATCTGCGTCGGCTGCCAGTGCAGCTTGTCATGCAAAAGCGACAGAACGCCGGACGCGGCAATCACGCCCAGCATGTTGATGAAATTGTTGGTAGCGAGCAGACGGCCCTTTTCTTCCGGCGCAGCGCGTTCTTGAAGGTAGGCATTCAACGGCACGATGAATAAGCCGCCTGAAAAACCCATTGCAGCTAACAGCGCAGCGGTCCAACCGAACGAATATACAGGCCAGCAGAACAGGGCGCAAGCACCCAACAAAACAGCCCCTATGGGCACAAGGCCAAGCTCAATGTTTTTCGGAGAAAACCAGCCTGCCACCAGACTGCCGAAACCGATGCCGGCAGCCAGCGCCGTTGCCAGCAATCCAACCCTTATATCGGAAGCGTGCAGCGATTCTTTGCCGAGCAGAATCACGGTCATTTGCAATAAAGCCCCTGCAAACCAGAAATAGGAAATGCCCAGAACGCTGAACCAAAGCGACCGTTTCCGGTACAGATTTTTTGTTCCTACCCAGACTTCCTGAAAAAGATTCCAATGAAACGGTTCCTGGGAACCGGATGCCGGTACGTAGCGCAAGCCAAGGCTGAGGAGAGATCCTGCGATGGCAATTCCCAAAAGCGTCAACCCCATGTTAAGCGGTTGGCTTTTCCACTGCGCAAACAAAAGCGAGCCGACACTGGTTCCGAGCACAATGGCCGCGAAAGTGGATAGTTCAATTAATCCGTTCGCGCGTGTCAGCGGGCCGTCGCTCATCATTTCCGGCAGAATGCCGTACTTGGCCGGGCTGAAAAAATTGGCCTGCATAGCCAGCAGAAACAGCACTGTCAATAACAATGGAAAACTATGCTGCACCAGCGCAAAGCACCCTACCAGCATGATAAAAATTTCAAACGATTTGGTGATCTGCAAGACCCGCGTTTTGCTGAAACGATCCGCTAACTGCCCGGCGTGCCCGGCAAACAACAGGAACGGCAGAACGAAAACGGCTCCCGCCAGGGACAGATAGCGCGCGCCGAGTTTCGCGTCCGCGACAGTTTCTACCGCTGCCACGGAAACGATCATCTTGTAAACGTTGTCGTTGAACGCGCCCAGAAACTGTGTCCACAGAAAGCACTGGAAGCTGCCGGTCCGGAGAAGCTCGCCGTAACCGGAACTGGTTTTCGCTGCCTGTTTTGTTCTGTTTTCCATGCCTAGTAGCTATGCAGATCAGCCTCCATTACGTAAGCTGCCGGTTGTTTTAGTGTAATCAATCAGTTGGCAGGACGGCTGCAAAGCAGGCACCACAAACTTTGTACATTTTTTGCGATTAAATGTACTCTTTTTGTATGCCTTTCTTTTCGCGCCCGGAGTATCGTTTTTTGCAAGCAGTGGCCAATATAGCTTACAGCAATCCGTTTCTGCCCGAGCGCATTCAATGGGAGCGCGCCGCGCTTGGCTTGCAATTCATCCAAAGCGGTTCTGTTTGGAGTGCTTCTGTAACCGACCCGGATACTCCCGCCCCGAATGCGCTGCGCATACGCGAAAAGCTGGAAACTGTAATGGGCAGTCTGCCTGCGCGTTTCGCCGCGAACAGTGAAATTGCTGCTGAAGAACTGGTCGTTTACCAGGAAAGCGTTCACTACCTACTTTACGAAAGATATTACCGGCAATTTATTTCCGCGCAGAACCGCTGGCGTTTTTATAAAGACTTTTTGGCTGATTGGAACCAGTTATACCGTGCTTCCGGCAGGCAGCTTGATGGCGGCCTGGAACCAGCCCATATCTTCGCCTGCTTCCGCCAGATACAAAGCGCTTTTTACCACGTTTTCGACAACATCATCGGCAGTTCCCTGGCGGCGGCCCGGCTCCGGGCCAGTGTTTGGCAATCTGTTTTTACTCACGATATGCGCCGCTACCGGCGCGTGTTGTACCGCAAAATGGGAGAGTTTCCCACGCTGATTACCGGTCCTTCCGGCACCGGCAAAGAGTTGGTGGCGCGTTCCATTGCCGAATCGCGTTATGTGCCGTTTGACGCCGCGCGGATGGAGTTTGCCGATTCGCCTTCCGAAACATTTCTGCCCATCAACGTGGCTGCGTTATCTCATAACCTGATTGAATCTGAACTGTTCGGCCATCGGCGCGGTTCCTTTACCGGCGCAGTTGGCGATCGCAAAGGCTGGCTGGAGACTTGTCCGCCGCTTGGCTCCGTTTTCCTGGATGAACTGGGCGAGATGGATTTATCAGTTCAGGTGAAACTGCTGCGCGTACTCGAAACTCGCAGTTTCTCGCCGGTTGGCGATACACATACGCGCGTATTTCAAGGCAAACTGATTGCCGCCACCAATCGTAATCTGGCGGAGGAGATCCGCTGCGGGCGTTTCCGCGAAGACTTGTATTACCGTTTATGCGCCGACCTGATTCAAACGCCTTCGCTTGCCGAACAGATTCAGGATTCACCAGAGGTGCTTCACCATCTGCTGTTGTTTATGACGCGCCGCGCGGTAGGCGATGAAGCGGAAGAATGCCTGCCGGAAGTGGAGCAGTGGGTAAACACTCATTTGCCTGCTGGCTATTCGTGGCCCGGTAACTACCGCGAACTGGAGCAGTGCGTACGGAATGTTGTGATTCGGCGTTCTTACCGACCTACAGGTCAAAGAGATGGGAACAAGGATGATTTTTTCCATCAGTTTCAAAAAGGCCAGTTGAGCGCCGAGACTGTGCTTGCTTACTACTCGGCTCTGGTCTATCGGCAGACAGGCAGTTATGAAGAATCCGCCCGGCGTTTAGGTTTGGATCGGCGTACTGTGAAAGCAAAAGTGGAAGCGCATCTGGCGGAGTCAACAAAGAATTCCAGTTAAGAAACGACCGGTCGTGCTATAACTAATTTATGGCAAGTAGCGCTTCTTCAACCCGCGAGAAAATACTTCGCCAGGGACTCGCGTTGATGAGCCAATCCGGTTTAGCAGGCGTTACGCTCGGCGTGTTGGCGGACCTAGTCGGTATGTCGAAAAGCGGCCTGTTCGCTCATTTCCGCTCCAAAGAAGAAGTGCAAATTAAGCTGCTCGATTACATGGCGGAGTTTGCCGCCGAGCATGTTGTGCGGCCCTCATTGAGCGCGGAACAAGGACTGCCGCGTTTGCAAGCACTGGTGCGTAACTGGTTCGGGTGGGCGCAGCGGACGGGGCTGCCCGGCGGGTGTCCGATAGCTGCCGGGTTATTCGAGTTTGACGATGCGGAAGGCGCGGTCAGGGACAAGATTCTGGAAATGGAAGAAAAATGGCGCGGTCTGCTGAATCAGCTTGTCCGTGATGCTATTCAGTGCGGACATCTAAGGAAAGATTTAGATATCAACCAGTTTGTTTGGGAACTGAGCGCCATTTATCTAGGCCATCACGCCGCACATCGCTTTCTTCGCGCTGCAGATGCTGATAAACGGGCGCGGACGGCAGTTGGCGCTTTGCTCGAACGCGCTCTGCCGCAAAGAACCGGACGTAAAGCAATTAAGCGAAGTAAATAAAACACTGTTCAATAAGGGAACTATGGAAACACACCAGACATCGCTACAAATTGGGATGCTGTTATATCCCGGCCTCACTTTGCTGGACCTGATCGGTCCTCAAGCCGTTTCTTCTTGACACGCAAAAGTTCACTTGGTTTGGAAAACGAAGGAGCTGGTGGTTTCCGATAGCGGAACTGCGATACAGCCAACAACCACATTTTCCGATTGTCCGGACAATCTGGATGTGCTTTTCGCGCCGGGCGGCTTTGGCACTGTGGAAGCGATGAAAGATCAGGAAGTTCCTGCGTTTCTGGCGGAACGGGGTGTGCAAGCAAAGTACATTACCTCAGTTTGCAGCGGATCACTTCTTTTGAGCGCAGCAGGTTTACTGCAAGGGTATCAAGCAACTTCCCATTGGGCATGCCGCGACAGTCTTTCGATGTTCGGAGCAGTGCCGGTTGAAGGCAGAGTGGTGATAGATCGAAACCGTATCAGCGGAGGCGGCATCAAGGCAGGTATCGATTTCGGCTTAGTTCTGTTCGCAAAATTATGCAGTGACGAGACAGCTAAACTGACTCAACTGATGATGGAATACGATCCCCAACCACCGTTCGATGCGGGTTCGCCCAAAACTGCCGGTCCGGCCTTGGTCGAACAGGCAATGGCTATCATGGCATCGAATATGGCGGAAACGCAGCAGATTGCTGAAGGGATCGGCAGTAAACTTACAGCGCTAGCTGCTTCGTAGATCCGGAAAACCACACTGCCGTTGCTATCCGTTTATGCCCGGCGGCGAATGGTGACGGCAGCTAAGGCTACTTGCGCCCGCAGATGGATCCTTCCCCACTCGCACATCATTTGCAGTGCCGGAGCTAGTGTGAGGCCATACTTGGTAATCGAGTAGTAAACACAGGGCGGAATGGTTTGCCGGTCATGCCGCTCCAGAATGCCTTCCGCCACAAATTCCCGCAGATGGCGAATCAGCATACGCTCGGTGATTCCGGGTATGCTGCGCCGCAGTTCGCTGGTGCGCATCGGGCCATCCATCAAACGCCACAGAATAGTTCCCTTCCAGCGCCCGTCGATTACGCCCAGCATTGTGTCAATCGGGCAAGGTGAAACTTCTTTTTTGGAGACAGACATAAATTTAAACTGACAAATTTGTCAGTACCTTGTTTTTTAGCAGTGTTCAAGCCATTCTAGAACAAGAAGGATTGATATGGCAAATAAACATTTAGCAATGCTTTACGCAAGGTCTTTGAACGAGAAAAACATCAGCTTATTCGATGATTTCGTGCATCCCGACTATGGGAACCACAATCGATTCGTTGCGCCGGGCCGCGCGGGAGTAAAAGAATTCTTTTCGCATTGGCTTCAGGCATTTCCGGACACCAGCGTCACGGTTGAGGACGTAATCGAAGAAGGCGACCGGGTCAGCGCGCGTTTCACTTACAAAGGAACTTTCACCCAATCGTTCCTGGGCTACGCGGCAAACCAAGCACCGGTTGAGATGCGAACCATCGACATTTGGCGCGTGCAGGAAGGCAAGTTTATTGAGCACTGGGACGAAATTAATTCCCTGGAAATCTTCCAGACTCTTGGCGCAGCCATCGTCAAACAACCGGGGCAAAATGCATAATTTCGACTGGATGATCGCGCTGCGCTTGGTAGCG
This sequence comes from uncultured Bryobacteraceae bacterium, assembly GCA_964247975.1. Lineage (GTDB taxonomy): Bacteria > Acidobacteriota > Terriglobia > Bryobacterales > Bryobacteraceae > KBS-96. The sequence goes on from CAXTWH010000055.1 coordinate 15,250, forward strand.
CAACTCAGTACAAGCGTGCTGCTCGGAACCGATGTACTTTTCCTGGTGGTCGGCGCTCCGGCGCTGGAAAAATCCCAAGCGGGAGCAGCAACTCAGGTAATGGGGCAGATGCATTACTTCGGCGATCGGCGGATGCCGATCTTCGGCGCGGCGGCTCTTGTTTCCAGCAGCGTTCTGGCTTGGCTGGAATGGTGGAGACACCATTCACCGGCCTACGGAGCAGTTTCCGCCGCGCTGTTAGTTCATCTGATCATCTATCTCCGCTTTTCACAGCCGATCAATAAAATTCAGACACAAGCGGCTCGGAGCGACCGTTCGCTGGATAACGCGCGGGTGTTACAGCGTTCCTGGGATCGGACGTTGATAGGCCGCGTGATCGCGTTAGCGTTCGCGGCCACCGTACAAATCTTGAGTTCCTAGCGGGCAGTCCAAGCAAATTTCCTGCCGAAGTATTCTTCAGGTTGACATCTTACCTGAGAAGATTTAAACTCAGGTCACTTGCCTACCCGAGAAGAAAAAGAACGACTGACTTTGCTGCAAGGCACGCTTGACCTGCTTATCTTGCGAACATTGATTTTCGGTCCGCGGCATGGGCAAGGCATTGCCCGCGCGATTCAGCAGAATTCAGAAGATGAGTTGTTAGTGGAACACGGCGCGCTTTATCCGGCTTTGCAGCGGCTGGAAGCACAAGGCTGGATTGCGGCCGAATGGGGAGTTTCTAACAATAACCGACGCGCGCGTTTTTATACGCTGACCAAAACCGGACGCAAGCAGTTAATAAAAGAAACCGGTAAATGGCGGCGGCTGGCAGCGGCGATTGGCCGCATTCTCGATTCGGAAGAAAACTGAAATTATGTTCTGGAAACGCAGCAGAAAACGCAACGACTTCGACGCGGAAATTAAAGCTCATCTGGAATTTGAAACGGAGCGGTTCAAAGAACAAGGCCATAGCGAAGAAGAAGCGAGAATGGCGGCGCGGCGCGCTTTCGGAAACATAACGAAAGCTCAGGAACAGTTCAATGAATCCGTCCGCTGGTTTCGCGGCAATCTCCTGCGGGATCTTCGCTTTGGGCTGCGCATGATGAGCAAGCACCCCGGCTCCACCACAGCAGCCGTTATTATTCTGGCGCTTGGCATTGGAGCGAATACAGCGATTTTCAGTTTGTTGAATGCGGTGCTGCTCCGCAATCTGCCTGTTCAGCAGCCGCAACAATTGGTTTTACTCGGAAAAGGCGAATGGGTCGGCAGTCAAGACACGCTGCCGGATCGCAGTTGGCAGCTTTTTTCCTATCCATTCTTTCGCGAATTCCGGCAAAAGAATCAGGTGTTTTCCGATGTGGCAGCCATCAATAGCATTCTGTTCAGTCCTCATGGGCGCGTTGGTAACGGGACCTCACTGGAAAAAATCCAGGTAGAACTGGTTTCCGGCAGTTATTTCCATACGCTCGGAGTGAATCCTGCCATAGGACGGCTTTTCACCCCTCTAGATGACCAGACACCCGGCGCGCATCCGGTGGCCGTAGCCGGCTACTCCTGGTGGCGACAACGTTTAGCGGCAAATTCTCAAATAACGAACACGGCTGTGACGATCAACTCCACCGTATACAGCGTGGTCGGCGTCGCCCCGCCGGATTTCTTCGGAGCAACGGTTGGACAAGCGCCTGATCTTTGGATTCCGCTGGCGATGGAAAAACAGATTTCACCGGGCTGGAACGGCTTGGATCAGAACCTGTTTCAATCGCTTTACCTGATTGCACGGCGAAAGCCGGAAGTAAGCTTCGCGCAAGCCGGCGCGAACACGAATCTTTTATTCAAACAGATTTTGCGCCAGTACGCCGGTCCCCATCCATCACGCAAAGACCTGGAAAGTATTCGTCATGCGCAGATCGAGTTGACCTCTGCCGCTGCGGGCCTTTCACAGCTACGATTGCAGTTTTCTTCGCCCTTGAAGATTTTAATGGTTATCGTCGCGCTGGTGCTGCTGATTGCGTGCGCCAATATTGCCAATCTGCTTCTGGCCCGCGCTGCTTCCCGGCGGAGCGAAATGGCGGTTCGCATGTCGCTCGGCGCTGACCGCTTCCGGCTGATCCGTCAATTGCTGGTGGAAAGCGGGTTACTGGGGTTGAGCGGCGGGATTCTGGGCGTATTGTTTGCCTCCAACGCAAATCGTTTGTTGTTGAAAATGCTGTCGCCGGAATCCAGTTCCATCCAGGTAAACACGGCTTTCAACATCCAAGTTCTGGGATTCACCATAGCGGTAACGATGTTTACGGTAATCCTGTTTGGAACAGTTCCCGCCTTACATGCCACTCGTTTACAGCTTTTGCCATCCCTGAAAGAAGGCCGGAGCATTGCCACGCCCGCGGCGCACAACTTCTTTTCGCACATTCTCCTTGTGAGCCAAGTATCTTTGTCGGTATTGCTGCTCGCAGGCGCCGGTCTTTTCCTGCATAGCCTGATGAACCTGATGAATGTGGATACCGGGTTCAACAAAAAGAATGTTCTTGTGCTGGGGTTCGATCCCGGCTACGCGGGCTACAAAGTGGACAATCGCCTGGAAAATCTGATGCAGCGTATGGAAGCAAGCGTCAGCGCCATACCGGGCGCTCAAAACGCCAGCTTTGCATTTTCCTTATTCGGCGGCGGATGGACGAATCCGGTTAGGGTGCCGGGGCGTCCGGTGTCCGATCAGGATCCTGATGTATTTCAAAACATTGTCGGCCATCGCTATCTGGAAGCAATGAAAACTCCGATACTGCTGGGCCGCTCGTTAAACGAGCGGGATACCGCAGCATCCCGAAAAGTCGCCGTGATTAATGAAACAATGGCGCGCGTTTATTTTCCTTCCGGCTCCCCCCTCGGCCATACTTTCAGCATCGGTGACAATCCTGAGTGGCAGAACATTGAAGTAGTGGGTGTAGCCAAAGATGGAAAGTATATGAGCTTACGAGAAAGTCCCAGACCGGCCGCCTTCTATCCACATTCTCAACATGGGATGTTTCTTTACAATTTCGTGGTTCGCTACGCGGGTAACCCAAAAACGTTGAGTTCAGAAATCAGAACAACCGTGCATGGTATTGATCCCAATCTTCCTGTCAGCGATATCAACACGCTCGAAAACCTGGTGAATAGCTCGGTGCTCAATCAACGATTGGTGACGCAGCTTTCTCTGTTTTTTGGTTTTCTCGCTATGCTGCTTTCGTGCATCGGCATGTATGGCGCGGTGTCATATGGGGTTGCGCGGCGAACCAATGAATTCGGTCTGCGCATGGCATTAGGCGCGGAGCGAAAGGATGTTCTTTGGATGGTGATCCGCGAAACGGCTTCGGTGCTGCTGATGGGCCTGGCGGCGGGAACGCTGTTGACGTTTGCCGCCGGGCGCCTCGTGCAAGCTCAGTTATTCGGGCTGAAATCTGTTGATCCGCTTGCCATGGGCGCTGCACTTGCGGTGATGCTGGTGACTGCTCTATTTGCAGCCTATCTTCCCGCCCGGCGCGCCACCACAATTGATCCGATGGCGGCGCTGCGACACAACTAGCCCGCTCTACTGCCAAGGCGTGCTTTCGGAAGCGTTTAAAGCAAAACAAACCTGTCCTTTATCGTGACTCCAGAACGTCTGCTCGCTTCGAGTGTCCGAAGCCAAGCGAGCGCACAGTTCATACTCGGTTCCGGACTTCTGCTGGTATTGGTAGGCAGTGCCGGTCAGCGGATCGGTTATGCGGGAAACATTCATTCTACGCAGCGGAAATTCGTTCAGTTTTGATGGCAGATCGGCGCTGGTATGGGCATTGATTTTCTGCTGATGCCATAAGTTAATGCCGCGAGCGATACTTTGCAGATCCTGTGTTCGTTCCTGATCTAATTCGATGAGACGCTGCCATGCAGGTGTGCCGGCAATGCCCAAGCCCAGACAAACCACAACTGCGACTGTCAGCCCCGCAGTCACACCGAAGCTGCGATTGCGTGTTTTAGCCTTATTTGGCTGAGAAGTCTTGGCTTCTTTCAATGGTTGAAAGTAATAAGCAAAAACCGATCCGCAGATTGCCATTACCGTGGCCGATTTCAATGCAAAACGCAAGGTTAGCCCGCCAGCCAAGAAACTGTTGAGAAACCAGATCAGATCGCCAATCATGATGCTGGCAGTTCCTAATAGTGCCAGATAAGTTAACCATCCTCTGACGCCCGATTGCAGACGCTCAGGATGCGTTTCTGTTTCCCGAGTGATAAGCTTCATCACCAGCAGATAAATTGGGAACGCAACCGCTAACGTTGTCATCTGAAATGTCACAGCTAACCGCAGATTGCCCGCATTGATTCTTGATACCGGATCAGGAATCCAGTGGTTCATCAGTTCAAAAATGATTGAGCCTAGCGCGCCCGTCCAGGCATACAAGGTTGAAAATGATAACAGGTATAGAAACGCATCTTTCGCCGATTCACCGCTGCCGCTGCGCGCAGGCACCGGTATGCCCGTTGCCTGCGCCCAACATCCCCCGAGTGCCCCATATACATCGTCCACGGGCCAGCCGCGGCGAGTGAGAAGCGCGACGAGAAATTCATCGGCAGCGCCTTTCGTTTTAGCTAATTGAACAAAGTTTTGTAACAGTTCCGTGTTTTCGCGTTCCATGTTTTCCTTTGCGGATCATTGCCGGTCCAATCCGGCGAAACAATAAAAGCAAGCTTAGAGCCAATGGTTAAAAATCCTTTTTGCGCCGATTTTCAATCGTTTAACAAGCGGCTCTCTCCTGTACTTTGCAAAGAAAAGTACATTTTATGTACAATTGATGAGAAAAAATTAAAAGCTTTTTAAAAGCGAAGCGGCCCCTGTGCTTGCTAGACTTCGATTATGTTGCGTTCCTGGCTCCTTCCCGGAGTGTTCAGCGTATTCGCAGTTACGGAGCTACAAGCAGGCAACTTAATGGAAGATCAGATCAAAATGCTGCAAGATCCGCAAGGCTGGGAATACGTTGCGCTTCTTGATAAGGACAACGGAGTGCCCATGAAGCATGACTGCTTTGTGAAGGGACAACCCGGTGCAGGCGATTGCCGCGGCACGCTTATGCTGACTGCCGATCATCAGTTCACCCAAAAGGTTTTCGCTCATGGCGGAGTTTTAGAACGCCACGGCACTTACGAGCTAAACGATGATCAGATCACTTTAAAAGATGAGCTTGGCACAAGCGACGGCCCGTATCAGGTTCAACTGAACGCAGATAAGAAAACTCTCGAAATCAGCATGCGTCAGGCGGGCGTTCTGGTGGGAGCCGATCTGCTGCTCGAAAGCGAATATCAGAAAATGAAGAATCAGGCGAAACAATCAAAGCCGAGCCAATAAAGAAAAGGGATGACAAGGAATGCCATCCCTTCTGTCTTATTGTCAATTCAAAAAATGATCTGAAAAATTATTGTAAATTCAGAGTCAAGGTAGCCAATGTGTTAATTGGCACTAGCGGTTTGCCTCCGGTCACATCCTGCAAGTAAAGAGTCAGGCCGTTTGTGACCCAATTGCCTGTCATTGCTGAACCGGACGGGTAGTTATAAGTAAACAATGGTCCGGTCGGGGAACCAACCCGGATTTCGATGTATTGCGATAAAGGCGCGTTCCATGAAACAGTGGTCTGCCCGACTGCCGCGCCATTGGCGGGAATCGGGTTCGGACTGGCCGTTAAGGTTGCGCCATCGTAAGCAGCCGGCGTTGCTGAAGAAGTAGCAAGATTGCCGTTTGCCCCTTTGGGGAAGAACCCGCCTGAAGTGGCGTTTGGCGCATTATAGGCCAGGTAAAGCACTTGCTGCGGAGTCCGCACCTCAGTCAAGGCATAAGTGTTGGTCGCGAAAAACTTAGTGCCAACCGGCGGCGGAACAATATCAGCCCCATCCAGGGGCTTCAGGGTGGAAGGCACCTGCAAAGCCGACAAAACCGCGCGAATGCTTCCAGCGTGTTCTGCTTCCACTGCTAAGATGCGCGCCGCCGCTCCTAACACCACGCTGCTTTTGATTAAAGGAGCAGCGCCGCCGTAGGCCGTAACGCCAATATCTTCAAAAATACGCGCTAATTCTAAAAATTCGTTTTCGCTGCCGAATCCAAAACCGAGCGCATTTAAGTTAATAGCCGGTTTAGCAATCGGCTGGCCGCCTAATTGTGAAATTGTGGCGCGCAGCAACTGCACATGCGTTAACTCATCCTGGGCCAGTTCCGCCGCCATTTTCTTAGCTAATCCTGAAGGATCCAACCACATAATTTGACTTCCACCGGTGGTGGCAGCGACGTTTCCTGATCCGGAGATATCCACACCCAGTTGGTCAATAGTCAGCCCGCTTGAAGCAACATTATAAAAATCCGCTTCTAAATATTCCAGATTTAGAGCAAAGTTTAAAATATCAACGTCGGTAATCGTAGTTGAAGTTTGCGCTTCAACGTGTGGAACTGTGGCGGCTGCGCCAAGCGCTGCCCCTGCCCATCCGAGCTTTTGCACAAAGCTTCTGCGATTCGGAGAAGCATTCACAAGTTCTTTTATTACGTTATCCGGCATACCCCTGTCCTTTCGAAACTGCACGAAACGCTGGTTCAGAAACAGCCTGCAACCCTCATAGCTTACGGCAACTTAAGTAAGAATTACACCGCAATACGGCTTGTTTCCAACAAAACAAACCGTATTTACATAATATAAGATTTTGTTTTCAAATACATTGAAAATTTCTAGAAATCTAAAGGTTAAGCGGCGGAAACCGGTACCAGGTCTGTTTAAAGGCAGCGAAACTTACTGGCAATCAAGCGTTTGTCGCTTTCACTGCGCCCGGTAAGCTTCAAATGTCGCCCTTATTCCCTCCAGGTAAGAAGTCTTGTGAACTTTGCCTAATAAGCTATGCAGCGCGTCATCCTGCATCAACACGGGAGTGGTTAAGAGGTAATGCATTTCCACCAACTCGCGCATAATTGGCTTGAACAAACCTAATACGCGCAGCATCGTTTTACCCACCACGCGAAGCTGCGGCTTGCGATGAGCCAAGGCAAAAACCTGGGCGGCAATTTCCTGTTGCGTCACGGAACCTGGGCCGGCAAAGTTCCACCATTTTCCGTAGGCTTCAGGCTTTTCCGCCAAGGCGAGAACCACTGGTCCAACGTCGGGCACGTACATATATTCGTGCGGAACATTGATTGGCCCAACCATATCGGCTTTGCCGCCTTGCGCGGCGGCCTGAAACAAAGAATGCAGAAAGCTGGCGGAAACGCCAGGTCCGTAAAAATCAGGCAGTCTCAAAATTGTCCCTTGAATTTTGCCTTCCGCATGGGCTTTCAGCAGGATATCTTCCTGCTCTTTTCGCATCTTGCCTTTAAAGGTATGCGGCTCACGCGGATGATCTTCGGCCACCTTTGGAGTTCTGGGCCGCCCGTAGGGATAAACCGTGCCGATTAAAACAACGCGTTCGACACCTTCAGCAATGGCGCCGTCCAGCGTCTTCCGCATGACTTGAGGGTGCAATGCGAAATGGTCGTACGGCACGCCAACCAGATAAATCAACGTACTCATCCCGCGGCAGGCAGCGCGAACCGATGCCGAATCGTCCGGGTTCCAGGCGACAATCTCCGCTAAAGCATCTTTTCCAAAAGATTTTTCCAGTTGCGAATGATCACGCCCCACAACTCGATAAGCTGTTCCCTGCGCCCGCAAGGCGCCAGCAATGCTGTTTCCGACCGCGCCTGCCGCGCCAATCAAGGCAGTTTTTGGCATTTCCGTTCTCCTCCAGAGATACGTTCATATAATGAACAACGTTCACTAAACACTGTTCAGTTTATACTATTTTCAGATTCTGTCAAGAAACCACAGCAATGGGAACCAAGGAAAGAAAAGCGCGCGAAAAGGAAGATTTAAAGCGGAAAATTCTCGATGCCGCGCAGGAAATCATTAATCGTGAAGGGTTTGCGGCTCTTTCCATGCGTAAGCTGGCGGACCGCATTGAATACTCAGCGGCATCGATTTACCTGTATTTCCGCAATCGCGAGCAGATTGCGCAAGAGCTGGGTGAAGCGGGCTACGAGCAGCTTTTCGCCATGATGAGCGCGGCTGCCGTCAGGGAAAGCGACATTCTGAAGCGGATCAAGGCCGTGGCGCTGGCTTATGTATCTTTCGGCTTGCAGCATCCTGAAACGTATCGGCTGATTTTTATGGCAGATTCAGAATACATGACGGCAGTTTTCGCAGAACAATCTGCCGAGAGCGCCGCCAACAAAGCTTATCAACTGCTGATTGACTTGGCAGAAGATTTGCAGCGGCAGAAGTTTTATCGGGGAAAAGCCGCTTCCCGCGAGATTGCCGAAATGATCTGGGCGGCTTTGCACGGCATTGTGAGTTTGAAGCTAACTTGCGCCGGTTTTCAATTATCAGAAAATCTTGTTGATGTGACGACATCCACTTTAATCAGTGGATTAACAAAGGAACAATGGTCGCGTAAGCGTGCTGTTTGATCCGCGCATCAGCAAACTATAAGCAGCGTTAGTTCGTTCCGTGAATTTGCTCCGGCAGCGCGAAAGAATACAACACCTGATGCGAACCGATCAGGATGTATTGTTGATGATCCAGTTCATAAGTAATTGGCGCGCTTTGCACGGCTCCGCCGCCGTAAGCGTGCCATAGGGTCTGCCCGGTTCCGGCATCCAAAGCAAGAATGTTGCCGTGGTTGTCGGCGGTAAATACCAAGCCGCCTGCCGTGCTTAACACCCCGGCCCAGTTGTCGCCGGGTCCCAGGTCGTGTTCCCAACGGCATTTGCCTGTTTCGTATTCAATCGCTTTCAGATAAGAACGCGACCACAATGATAAATCTTTTCCGGCAAAACCTTCCGGTTTTCCGGACGAAAGATCGTAATACAAACTGAACGAGTAGTGCGTATCAACGTATAACAAGCCAGCATCAGGATTAAAGCTGGGCGACATCCAGTTAGTAGCGCCAATTGCATCGGGCGCGACGAGCGTACCGGCGGGGCTTGGGTCTTTTCCCCGGTCGGCAATCGGCCTGCCCTGCGCATCTACCCCGGATGACCAATTAATCTTTTCAAAAGGAATAGCTAACAAAGCCTGGCCGTTGGTGCGATCCAGCACAAAGTAATATCCGTTGCGCGATGCCTGCAAGAGAAGCTTGCGCGGCTGGCCTTTAAATGGCGCGTCAACCAACACCGGGGTTTGCACCGCATCCCAATCATGCACATCGTGGGGCGAAGGCTGAAAGTGCCAAACCAGCTTGCCCGTATCCGGATTCAACGCCACAATGGTGCAGGTATATAAATTGTCACCGGGCCGCGTACTGCCGTTCAGCACCGGATTTGGATTGCCGGTTCCCCAATACAGAAGGTTCAAATCGGGGTCATACGTTCCGGTCAGCCACGTCATGCCGCCGCCATGCTGAATTGCATCCCCCTGCGCTGGCCACGTTTCGGAACCGGGCTGCCCGCGCTGCGGCAGCGCATCCCAACGCCATTGCAATTTTCCCGTATCAGGATCAAACGAGTCGATAAATCCGTGCAGGTCATTGAAATCGCCGGAAACGCCGACAATGACGTGTTTGCCGATAATGAGCGGGGCCATGGTGGTCCAGTAGCCCAATTTCACATCTGCCAGTTCAATATTCCATTGCGCTTCGCCGGTGCGCGCGTCCAGGCAAAGCAGATGCGCATCAGGCGTTTCGAAGTAAAGCTTGCCTCGGTACATCCCCACGCCGCGCTGCCCGATATGCAGCCCTTCGTTGTTGTGGTAGCGATAATGCCATTTCTGCCGACCGGAGCGGGCGTCCACCGCCCAAACATCATCGGGCTCGGTGAAATAAAGAGTGCCATCGACCAGCAGGGGCGTCGATTTCAGTCCCGGTCCGGCGGCAACATCCGTTTGAAATGCCCAGGCTAAGCTTAGATTGCTGACATTATCGCGGTTGATCTGTTGAAGCGAACTGAAGCGCTTGCCTGAATAATCGCCGTTGTACGTCGACCACGCATCCTTCGGCGGATGCAGAATGTTTTTGGGATCCAACCCTTGAGCACCGGCCATGACCGCGAGCAGAAAGAAAACAAGCAGCCGGATTCTCATTTCAGTGTCTCCAGGAACACAAACAAATCATGGATGTTCTTATCGGTGTAGTTTTGCAGCAGTTTCTCATGCGCTGCCAGCGGATCGTGAATTTCCGCCTTGATCGACTGCCGTTTCCAGGTATTCACCCAACCGGCATGGTCACGAACGGAAATCACGAACTCATCCGCGTACACTTGCTCCCCGGTAAAAATTTTGCCTTCTTCGTCCGTTATCGTAACCGTAGGCCGCAAGCCGGACGGGAACGCAATGCGTGTTTGCAAATCAACTGGTTTGTACTTGGATGCGACGTGCGCTAAATCTCCGCTCGTTGAATGACATTGGCGGCAGTTTCCTTCACCGTTGAAATACGCTTTGCCTTGTTCCGCGCTGCCGACGAGAAGTTTTTCCAAGGAATAATCGCCCGGTCCACGTGAATAGATTGAAGCTGCCGCTTTCACCTCGGCATGAAGAAACTGCGCGATGTTCTGAATTTCCATTTCAGAAAGTTGAAAAGCGGGCATTCCTTTTTCCGGGCGCCCGTTGCGGACCACCGCGCCGATCAGGTTGCCGTCCACATCATGATTCACCAGCGTAGAATGCATCAAGTCTGGCCCGCTCGCGCCTCTCGCATCCGGTCCGTGGCAGAAACCGCAGGTTTGGCGGAACTGCGCTCTGCCCGCTAAAACTTCCTTTGTATCCGCTTGTTTGTTTTGCGTGGAGTGCGGGTCCTGGGCCAGCAGCAAGGACGCAGAAAGAGTTATTAAGAAGATTGTGCGCATAAGAAACACCGTTCAGCCATCTGTTTTAAAATGAGCGACTGCTGCCACCGGTCGCTTTCTTCTTTGTTTTCAAAAGTTCGCGCATAGTAAATTTCCGGCGCAAGCAGTTCCGGCGTAAAGCCGATCCATTCTCCCGGCTGAGCTGTGCGTAGAAACTCACGAAAACATGAAGTCCAAAGCTGCTCAAAATGCTTCACGTAAGTCGGCTGTGCCGGCGCGTCAGGGTCGATTGCCACCTGAATGCAGCCCGGATTAGCAATTCGCCCATGTAGAAAGCGTACCCGCTCCAGCACCGGTTGAATAAAAGCTAGTTTCATCTCGAAGCCGCCGTAAACCATTTCCTGGCCAGCATACCAATGCGAAAAATCACCGTTGAAGCGCATTTCCGGAAAATGGCGGATAAACTCAACAGTACGCCACATATCCTGGCAAATGGTGGCGCGATGCGTTTCAATATAAAGCGGAATGCGCCATCGCTGCGAAGCGGTTAATACGCTTTCAATTAGTTGTCCGGCGGCGGAATTGTCCTCCAAGCCCCAACCGACATGAAGCGTAGCGCATTCGTATCCGTCACCGGCCCACTTCTCCGCCAAGTTTGAAGCCTCTGCCGGCGCATTCAAGCGGCCGCTCGCCGCTAATCCCAAACCGAGTGCCCGACACACGGCAAGTTGCTCCGCCGTACCGGGATCGGCAAATTGCACACCACGAAAGCCAGCCTCACGGATGCCTTCCATTCGCTGCGCAAAATCGCCGTGCGGTCCGGTTGTATCGGGAGGAAGCGAATCTGCCGCCATTAGGTTCATGTAACAGCGAAACTGTGTAGTGCTGGCCATCCATACAGTATTTACTAATTTGTTGAAGAATACTTGCCCGCATTAGGCTGACAAGCTTCCGTCGCTGCTAACTAGGTTTGGTCAGTTCTGTCAATGCTCATCAATATTGCAGAAAACAAAAACTTCCTGCGCCGCGCTTTTCGTTTAAGTTAACTTTCGCTCGCTACTCCAAACGGATCGGCCAGGAATACAGTGCTCCACCCTGCTTCCAGGATAAGTTCAAACCACGCGGCATTTTCAGCGGCGATTTTGCTCCCAGATCCCGATCAAACAGTTCGCCGTAATTGCCTACCGCTTTGATCACTCGTGCCGCCCAAAGTTCATCTAATCCCACCGCGCGCCCGATACCCGGTTCCACGCCAAGTAAACGACGAACGTTGCCGTCGCTGCACTTTTTCATCTGGTCCAGGTTTGCGCTGGTGACGCCGTTTTCTTCCGCTCCCACCAGAACTTCCGCCGTCCAGTTCACAACTGCTGCCCACTGCGGGTCACTCACCAGGTAAGCAGGCGCCAGCAGATCCATCGCAATGTTGTCGCTCAGCAGATCAAAATCCTTGGCCCGGCTTTTAAACAGGGCGCGGGTAAACGCCAGATGCGTTATGTCTCCGGCCAGTCCCGAACAGTTGCCTGTGACGAACGCTGCCGCCATCTCCCCTTCTTCTTGAAAGGGAAACGGCACGAAATCAATCTTTTCCTTCGCTACCCAATCATGCAGATTTTCTTCCACCTGCGTTTCCGCCAGAAAACAAATCTTCTTGCCGCTTAACTCCTTGGCTTTAGAGATGTGCAAACTTTTCGGCACCAGAAATCCTTGGCCATCAAAAATCAAAGTCCGAGCAAATCCTAAACCGCTTTGCGCGCCGGCGGAGGAAAGATCGGGCGTTGCGGTCGATAAGAGCGCAACTTCGCCGCTCCTCAACGCCTTAATTCCGCTTTCCTGGTCCGGATAAGCGGTCAGCGTTAAACGCGCTTGATCGCCGAGCACTGCGACTGCCACTGCTTTACAAAAATCCGCATCAAACGCAGCGCGGTTTCCGTGCGCGTCGGCCTTGGTGTAATCAGGCTCTTCCTTGATGATTCCGCAGCTTAGAACACGGGTGGCTTTTACCTTGTCGAGCATGGTACCGCCAAACACGGAACACGCCTGCACCAGCAGAAAAATAATGCTTAAAAATCTCAAACTCATTTTGTTCCTACCTGTTTACCAAATGAATAAAGGGAGACCAACAGCTTCTGGTCTCCCCTTCGTTTTAAATGCAGCGCAGTTTTTGATTAAGGCACCCAATTGCCCGAAGTGGGAATACCGGGATTGGTGTCCGGGCGAGGATTAAAGTCAGCCGGCACCGGCTGTTCCTGTCCGAAATCAGTAGGAACAGTTTGCAGCACGCGGCAGCCGTTTCCGCCAAAGTGCGGCAGTTTCGTAATCTGCGCTTGAGGAATCATGGCATACTGCGGCGGCAAAGCAGGCTCTAGCCCGAGCAGCCGATTGTTGTCGAAGCCGGAAAGCAGATCGCCGACGCCGGATACTTTGTCATCCGCCGGCCCCAGGTTTGCTTGTCCAAACAATTTCTGTCCTTCTTTGCGCGCGCTGGCTTCGTCCGGCAGATCGGCCAAAGGCGTTAAACCATACAGCTCGTTGATGAATTTGATGATGGAGGAGTGTTCCGCGCGCTCATGCGACACAACGTGTACCGCAGAATAAGGGGAAATCAGCAGCGCAGGAATTCGCGGACCCTGGGCCAGCGGGTTCTTTTCCGGATCATAGGACCGGATCACCGGAGAAGTGTGATCATAAAGCCCATCGGTTTCGTCGTAGGTGATGAAAATTGCGCTGTCTTTCCAGTATGGGCTGCTCGCGATAGCATTGATTTCATCAGCCAGCAAAGCTTCGCTGATCTGCGCATCGGAATAGCCGGGGTGATCGTCATTGCCGCTGTAAACTCCCGCCAGCTTGGGATTCGGATCCACCGGATTTAAGCCGTCAAGATTGTTGTAACCGCCGCGAACATAGAAAACTCCGCCTTCGGTCGGTAGGTTGTGCGCTTTCACATCAGCATAGAAATCGCCCAGCCCATGCAGGTGCTTGCTCACTTCCGGATTGTTTGAAATGTAGCCGAAATACTGCGGACCGTTGTGATGCGCGATGTAATCATTATTGGTCGCCGGACCGGTTCCGTCAGTCGGCTCGTGATTATAGCCTTGTTGATACCAGCCCCAATTGATCGGGGTCACGCTGTCGGAAGCGATTTTCTGAATGTCGCTCTGCACATCAGTTAAGTCAAATGCCGGGTTGTAATCGGATTGAGTGGTGGTCTGGATGTCCATTCCCATAAACGACAACGGCAGGCTGGCAAAGGTCAAGTTTGGCGCGGGATTGCTGGTGCGCCCCGGTTCCGGCTGCTGCGGATCGCTGAACACGTCAAGCGATGAACCCCAGTACGGATCAGGATCGGCCACAACCGGCAGCGATTCGCCGGTCAGGGTAATGTTGCTTCCCAACTGCGGATGTTTCACCCACTGCGTTTCGCCGCTCTGACCGGCGATCATGGCAATGGCGTTGGGAGTAGAGGGGCCAATGATCGTATCGAAAAAGTTGTCGTACAGAACGAAACGGTCCGCGTAGTTCCATAAGAATGGAACAGTGTCGCAATCCACATGCGCCATCACCAGTTCGCCAAACTGCTCGCGCTCCAGCGACGGAGTTTTGGAAGGAACTCCATTCGTAATCGTCACGCCTTCTTCATCAAGCGCGTACTGGTCATTGCGGGCCACACCATTGGGACCTATGTTTAGCTTGCGATCCATGCCGGTATGGGAATGGTCTACCGACGCTGTATCAGCCGGGTATAAAGGAATGGTATTGCCATTCACATCTTTCACACTGGCCGGAATCTTAAACGGCGTGATTGTTGTCACTTTCCCGTTTACATCCACGAAAGGCTGGTAAAAGCCCGGGGTATTTTCGGGAGCTTGCGAAAAAAGTCCTTTTGCCCCTGGAAATGTACCGAAGTAAAAATCAAAGGAACGGTTCTCCTGAAAGAGGATAAAAACGTACTTAACTTTTTGCTTCAATAACGCAATTTTTTGAGATTGGGAAAGAGTTGCTTCCTTCTCAATGTCCACTGTATAGCGAGCTACCGTGTCGCTCGATCTTGGTCCTACTTCGGATATTTTTTGAATCGGTTTGTTCGGCGCCGCATATACTGCCATCGGCTGTAACGCCGTCGTCACTGCCGCCACCGAAGCGCACACCGTTCTGCACAAGCTGCTTAGCTTCAACAGTTTTGCCTCCGGCCAAAGTTTTACAAATGGATGTTACAAGGTAATTAACTTTGGGTGGCACTCTAGCACGTCCTCGTGCCGCAATGCTTCTATGAAATGAATCTCACAGCAAATTGCAAACAATATTTTATTTATTACTCGTGTCCAAACACTAGCGTTCCGAAATGCTCCGGCACGTGGTTGGGATCGCGGTTCTGTACGCAGGTCGGCTGCCAGCACAAAAAATGCCGCTGCGGGTCTGCACCCAGCCCCTCAATACGATATAGGTTCATGCGCCATTTCGTTCCCGCTTTCACCGGTGCTTCGCTGATAGCTGAAAGCGGGATGCGCGCTGCCGCATACCAGATTTTCTGCTTTGCATCGATGCGGGCCGCTGTTTTCCATCCTGAGCGCCAGTTTTTGTCGTAGCTGTCGTTGTCCAGATCAATCGCTAAGTCGATCCAGTCGCCCGTAGGCGCAATTTCAAACTCCCGGTAATGCCGAATGTTCTGCCAATCGTAGCCGAGAAACATTTCCACTACGTCGCGGTCCCATAAGCCGCTTCTTGGCTTGCTTTTGTCGGCTGGCAGAAACAAGTTCAACTCCTGGTAAGGGCATTGGAACAGGAAATACAGGTACCGGTCAGTCCAGAAAGAAAACACTTCTGATCGCACTGCTTGGTACGAAATTTCCCGGCTGCAATCTTTCACAATCGTTTGCCTGGCCGCCCGCTTCCATATGCCATTCTGCGGGTCCAGCGAAAGCTCCGGTTCTTCCTGGGCACGGGGAATGGTGAACGCCGCAAACGGAGCAGCAGCCGTGCATACGGGGGGTGCTGCCGATCTAGCAAATGGAACTGTCCAAACCGTTAAACTGACGACGATAAATCTCAGCAAACGATTCATCACCAGAGAAACTTCAAACTCATCTGCCCAATGCGCGGAGCGCGCGCCGTAGTAACTTCGCCAAACTGGCTGCTGGTAATGTTGCCTACCGGATTGTTGAATTGCGTATGGTTGAAAATATTGAAAAACTCCGCCCTGAACTCTAATGAAGTGTTTTCTTTCAACTGCGTTGTTTTGTGCAGCGCAAAATCTGTGTTGATAATTCCCGGTCCATGAAAGAACCGGCGATTCGCTGTGCCTAACTGCCCTAATGCGCTGGTCGTAAAACTGGCTGGTGAAAAGTATTGATTCGGCAGTCCGCTGCTTCCGCTCCGGCGCGGGTCTTGCGTTACCACATTGGCAATCACGTTTGGCGTATCGGTGTTGCCGATAGTTCCCAGTAAAGATCGGTCGTCGGTTTCCACCAGAGTTACAGGGATACCGTCCGCAAAGCGCGTAATGCCATTAATCTGCCAGCCGCCGGTTAATCGTTTCGGCGCACTGGCAAAAGCTTTGGCGAACGGCAATTCCCAAACATAACTGAACACAAAATTGTTGGGCGTATCAAATGCCGACAAGGACCGACTCAACCGGTAATCTGTCGGATTGATCCAGTCGGAATAACCGGAAGAATTGTCCAGCGATTTCGACCGAGTGTAAGCCGCCAGAAAAGTCATATCCGACACTTTTCTTTCCAACGACACTTGAAACGAGTTGTAATTGGAATTCGCCATCGTTTTGATGAATGCATTGCTGCCGAAATTAATCCCTAGTGGGCTTCGCGTACCGTTTACCACAGTTCCGTCGGCTCTGGTATAGACTACATTCTCACCATACGGTCCGCACGGCTGAGGCAGCACCGCCGGATCTTGGAGTCCCAAGCAGGTAATCGGGTTGCCTGGATTGGCTTCTACCTGCGCAATCAGATGATGACTTTGAGTACCGACATAAGCCAGCGTCAACACCATTCCTTTGGTGATCTCGCGTTGCAGCGTGAAATTGTAGTGTTCCGCATACGGTAACACATTATGGATATCGTATCCGGGCGAACTGGAAATAGGGAGAAACTGCGCAAAGCTAATATTCTTGTTGTTCGGATCGCCCGGCGTTGGCAAAATGAATGGGAACCTCTGCCCTTGTGATGACCCGTCCGCGCGAGTTAGAAACGGCTGGTCGAATGTGGGCGGCGCGCTGCTTACCCAATATAGTCCGTAGGGCGCGTCCGCTACTTCAGTAAACATCGTTAAGTCTTCCACCGCCGTGTAATACAAACCATACGCCGCCCGGATGCTCGTTTTGCCGGGACCGCCCGTTAACCATCCCAACATTCCTGAACTAGCGTTGGGCGACCATGCAATTCCGAGCCTTGGCCCAAAATCTTTCCATCGCGTCGGCGCCAGCGTGCTTGGTACTCCCGGGTCGCCCGGAAACACCCATCCTGTTGGCGAATTCGGAAACACCTGGCTTTGCAGTCCCGGCACAATAGTTTCCAGCTTGTTCTGCGTGTCGTACCAGGGCATGCTTACTTCCCACCGCAAACCGTAGTTCAACGTCAAATTCGGCTTAATGCGCCAGGAATCCTGCGCAAATAATCCGCCGTAGCGGGTTCGCGAATCCAAAATCTGATAACTGCATTGGATGTAATTGGCCGGCGCGCCCAACAGGTAATCCGCAAAGTCGCTTCCGGTTTCCGTACCGTTGAAGCTGAATGATCCATTCGGATTGCACAAATTGCGCTCATTAATTTGCAGATAACGGAACTCGCCGCCGAACTTCCAGGAGTGCGTTCCAATCAGCTTCGAATAAGTGTCTGAAAAATGCCATGTATTATTTGGCTGAAATGTGTTTAGCTGCGGCGTGCCGATCGTGAAATTATTAAAGCTGATCGGCGGCACGGCTTCTCTGGTGCCTGCTGGTCCCGATGGAATGATGCCCAGTGTGCCGCTTCCGGTCACAAAACCTAAGTCGTTCAAACTGGCGTAGCCGCCTGTCCAGTTGTTTACATGCGTAGCGGACCGTGTGAAACTGAGCCGGGCTTCATTCACATCGGTCGGGCTGATCACTTTTGTGTTGTTCAACACGGCTTGTTGCGCGCGTGATGGGGTGGTAGCTCCAAACCCCGGCAGCGTGGCCCCGTTTCCGCCGGTAGTAATGCCCGGCAGCGGACTTGCCACCGTTGAATCGTCAAACACGTAATAGAACGACCAGTTACCGGTAAGTTGATTAAGAAAATCCACTCGCTGGCCGAATTTATCGTCTTTGATTGTTTGGTTCTGGCTGGAACTCGAATAAGTATTGGGGCCGGAATTTGGTAATGGGATGTAAGCCAGTATTCCTTGCGCTGGCCGGGAAAATGCACTGACTGGAATTTGGCCGTTCGGAAAAACTTGACTATACGGTTCCCCCGCTGTGACTGCATAACCTAACCGACGCGACAATTCCGCCGCCCAGGCGCTACCAACCACCGCATTTCCTGAAGAAAAACCACCGATGTCGCTGAAATTTCCGGCTCGCTCCGCCAACGACGGCACCTGCACATTGCCGGTGCTTAACCCCTGTGTTTCCCTGGTGCCCTGAAAATCAGTAAACCAGAACAACTTGTCTTTCCAGAATGGTCCGCCTGCGGCAAAACCGTACTGATTGCGCCGTAGCGCGGCCCGCGTCGGATCAAAAAAATTCCGCGCGTCCATTGCATTATTCCGCAGAAACTCAAATGCGGATCCGTGAAATCCATTGGTTCCCGACTTGGTAACAGCATTGATTACGGCTCCGCTGAAACGTCCGTATTCCGCGTCAAAGCTATTGGTAATTAGCCGAAACTCCGCAATGGAATCCAAATTCGGAATCACCGAAGCGCCCATGTTGCGGCCTTCGCTCACGTCTCCGCCGTTCACCAGGAACGCGTTTGACGTTTCCCGCTGCCCGTTTACCGAGATGTTGCCTGCGGAAAGTCCGCCCGAAACCGGACGATCCTGCGGCACCGCGCCCGAAGTCTGCGGCGCGACCCCGGCCTGCAAACCCAACAGATCAATAAAACTTCGTCCATTCAGAGGCAGAGCCAGAATCTGCTTTTGTTCAATTACCTGGCCGAGTTGGGTGCTGGAGGTTTCCACCTGCACCGCCGACGCGCTTACTTCCACTTTGTCCTGAATGCTGCCGACTTGCAGCGACACATTGATCTGCAGTTGATCGTTAACATTCAGGCTGATGTCGCGCGTTTCAAAAGTTTGAAATCCAGGAGCGGTCACCGTCACCGTATAATGGCCCACCGGCAACGCCAGAACGCTGTATTCGCCGTTCGCTCCCGAAGTTGTCTCGGTCTGCTGTTGTGTGCCGGTGTTCACCGCCACAATCTTTGCGCCCGCAACGATAGCGCTGGAAGCGTCATGCACTGTGCCTAAAATCGCGCCGGTCACATCCGCTAACAAGGATGCCGCTGTGAAGATTAAGAGAGCCGCTATTTTGACAAAAATTGACTGCACAAGATGTCCCCTGAATGAAAATCAAGCTGATGCAGAAATCGCAGACTTGGCAGATGATTTCATTTAGCATACACGCAAACTGATGGTGTTTACAATCGGATTGCGCTGAAAAATGAATCACTAAACCGCTATCGGCTTTCGTTAGCGGCGCTTTGCGCTGATGTGCTTCTCTGTCAAATCCTGACTTTCACGGTACAAGGCTAACTCCTTTACCACTACTTCCGCAGAAAAGCTTTTCCCTTATTGCAGTTCTTTGAATCCTGCCTCGATTTCTGTTTGTCACCAGCGATGCATTTCGACAAAATTCCGTAGGGCTTCCGTAATCACCCAAGTTCGATCACGGTTCTCTCAACGTTTACGCTCAACTTTGCCGTAGCCATATTTTGATGCTGTAAGGTATGATTTCATCGGATAATGAGCCGGAGGATGTTTCTCATACTAATTCGCCTTCAGGGAAATACTCCTGATCCAATTGAAGCCGGCCAGTG
>CAXTWH010000056.1:0-34711 GCA_964247975.1 uncultured Bryobacteraceae bacterium
GCCGTGCTGCGCGTCGTGCCTCGGGTGGAGCGTGAAGAATTCATCAACGCCGGGGTGATTGTTTTTTGTTTGCAACAACAGTTTCTTCAAGCGCGCGTGCAGGTAGACCCAATGCGCTTGAACGCGCTCTGGCCGGAACTGGATGTTGAACTGGTGCGCCAACATCTGGAAGCGATCCCAAAAATCTGCGCCGGTGATGTTTCCGCCGGACCCATTGCCCGGCTCACCCGGCGCGAGCGTTTTCATTGGCTGGTTGCGCCGCGCAGTACCATCATTCAGGTGTCGCCCGTTCACAGCGGATTGTGCGTTGCCCCTGAACAAGCAATGGAACAGATTTTCCGGCGAATGCTGTTCAGTTTAGAAAACAACGAAGCACGGCGGTAATGTGTATCCATGTTCGATTTCAAAAACAAGCAGGTGTTCGTGACCGGCGGAACCAGCGGAATCGGGCGCGCGATTGCGGAAGCTTTTAGGCAGGCCGGAGCAAAAGTCACGGCAGCCGGTTTGCCTTCCGCCGAATCTCTGCCGAGCCAAATCCAAACAGAAATTGTGGATATCACCGATGCGGCTGCGGTTGAAACAGCGATCAGCCGCTTATCGGAACTGCATGTGGTTGTGAATGCCGCGGGCATTATCCGGCGCGACGCGGAATTTAGTATTGACGTGTTTGCGCAAGTGCTGGATGTGAACCTCACCGGCGCGATGCGCGTGTGCATGGCGGCTCATCCCAAGCTGAAAGCCTCCGGCGGCTGTGTGGTGAACATCGCTTCCATGCTCAGTTTTTTCGGCGGCGGACGCGTTCCGGCGTACAGCGCGAGCAAAGGCGGCGTAGTGCAGCTTACCCGTTCGCTGGCGATTGCCTGGGCGGCGGATCGCATTCGGGTGAACGCGGTTGCGCCGGGCTGGATTGCCACTCCACTGACGCAAGCTTTGCAGGACGATGCGAAACGCTCGGCGGAGCTTGTGTCGCGCACGCCGATGAATCGCTGGGGCCGCCCGGAAGAGATTGCCGGACCGGTTTTGTTTCTGGCTTCTGAAGCCGCCTCTTTCATCACCGGCGCGGTTCTGCCTGTGGACGGCGGCTACTCGTCTTTTTAGAGTTAACATCAATTTTTATGCAGACCACTCACCCTTTGTCGCCTGAGCAGATCGTCGCGCAAGCCATCCCCGACGATGAACGTGTCTGGGTGCCGCAAGCTCCCAGCGTGTGGTTTCGTCCGTTGATGCTGAACACGCTGAACGGCCAATGGTGCAATCTGCTGCGTGTGCGCCGCGCCGGAGTGTTAAGCCGCCATCGGCATCCGGCCCCGGTGCATGGCTACGTGATTAAAGGATCGTGGCGATATCTGGAGCATAATTGGGTGGCGCGAACCGGCGATTACGTGTTTGAACCGCCCGGCGAAACTCACACGCTGGTAGTGGATGCCGATGTGGAAGAGATGATTACGTTCTTCAACATTTCCGGCTGCATGTATTACGTCGATGAAGAAGGCAGGCACACCGGCTTCGAGGACGTTTTCACCAAAATCGACATGTGCCGGAAGCACTACACCGAGATCGGGCTGGGAGCCGATTACGTCAACCAGTTTGTGCGTTAACATCAGTCCGGTGTAGCTGCTTATTTTTCCAGCATGGCGCTTTTCGATCTTGACTCCAGAATTCTTTTCGAGAGCTGCTCATGCAGTTGCGAGGCATCGTTAACGCCATTAGCTAACTGCCCGTTTATGAAAATGGTGGGAGTTCCTGCTACGCCGATTTTCGAGGCGAGCGCCTTGTCGCTTAAAACCACTCCCAGGGATATCTGCCGGTTCACGCAAGTGGCGAAAGAACTTTGGTCCAGTGATGGAATGCCGGAGGCTATTGTTTTAATCTTGGCTGTGATGTTGTCCGCGGTAATGGAATTCTGTTCAGCGAAAAGAGAATCATGGAACGCCCAAAACGCTGTTGCGTTCTGGAACTCCGCGCAGGCGGCCCCCAGCGCGGCTTGTTGAGCCCAATTATGTTGCGGCAACGGGAAATGGCGAAATACGAGCCTGACGTCTTTACCGCTTTGAATGAAAGAGTCATCTTTCAGCAGCGCGGCCGTTCGTTGGCAGTAAGGGCACTGAAAATCAGAAAACACTACTACCGTCACTGGCGCGTTCGGCACGCCTTTGCTGGCAAAGTCTCCATCGACAAGATCGCCCATTAGCTTACGGGCTTTTTCTTTCTGCTCCGCGGCCGGGTCGCTGTACGAATCGAAAATGTCCGGGCTTAAAAAGCGCAGATCGGGGGAAGCGTATAACGGCAGCGTGAAAGTTCCTAAAGGTCCATTCCCGGCAAACAGAAGTTTTCGATGGCAGTCATCGGAAACAACGGACGTTTCTTTTAACGAAACCTTCACTGTTTCCGGGATGCCGTACTTTTTCACGACGTAGCTGATGAGTCGGGCTTCATCCTGGCTTTTTACAACAGGGCAAGCTGGCGGTGCGGCCGCGAATACTGTTTTTGCAGCAATCCCCAGCACGATCAATGTTCCGGCTCGGCGCAGACATTTTCTGGTATTCATGACTGTTATTACATTTCCTCAAGCAGAAACACGTCATAACAACGCGGGTCGGAGTGGTTATTACTATCTAAGACCCAAGAGCGGTATCTGAATTGATTCCCGTACTGGTCTACTTTCTTGTCTTCAGAATAATGAAGACCAATCGCAAATACCCCTGCGGTTTGCAGAGTAAACAGTTCGTCCGGTTGGCTGATTCCGTCATGGTTCTTGTCCACCCAGAGCCGTAATGAAGAGTAAACTCCGTCGCCTGGGTCAAGAATGCCGTTGCCGTTGCCGCCGTTTTTCGGGTCGTCGAACACAGCCAGCGCCGCATAACCATTCAAATTTGCCGAGTGAGGTTGCGGCGTGTAGTTGCCGAACAACTCGCTCAAAGCGTCAATGGTTCCGTTTCCATTTCTATCGAGTGCCAGCCATGCATTATGAAATCGCGCATCGGTCCAACTGATGCTGATTTGC
The DNA here is from genome assembly GCA_964247975.1 of uncultured Bryobacteraceae bacterium. Classification (GTDB taxonomy): domain Bacteria; phylum Acidobacteriota; class Terriglobia; order Bryobacterales; family Bryobacteraceae; genus KBS-96. The sequence goes on from CAXTWH010000056.1 coordinate 3,005, forward strand.
TGATCGCCTATTTCGTTTCGAAACCGGACTCCGTTTGTAACCCCGGTGAGATGAAATCCTTCATTGGCGGTATCGATAATGATCGGACTGCCGCTTGTGCAAAGAGGGTGCGTTCCGCCAGAATCCGTGCCAGAATACAGGGTGCCACCGTTACCGCATTGAGAGTTTTGGCAGAAAGAGGTGGAACCACACGACACTGTTTCAGCACTTGGGCAACCTGCTGCACAAATAGACTGTTGTTCTTGTGCCATACTGTCATTCAAATTTCTATCGTCAAGGCACTTATCACAGGCTTGCGCGTTCGGAGCCGTACCACCGGGACAAGACTCCTTTGCACAATCAATATACGTTGCTTCGTCGGCTGCTTGTGTTTTTCCCATTTCGGTTGAGCAACTCTGTACACAGGAAAGATTCCGCTGGGCACAGGTTTGTCCGTAAATAACACATTCTAAGGAAATAAGACATGACAAATAGATACAAACTCGAATAGGGCTGAACAAATGCATTTGGAGCCTTTCAGAGATAAAGGATGAGCAAACTAAGACGGGATTGCAGCAGAATTATTAATAAAACAAATTAGCGCCAAATAGCGGCATTCGACTGTTATTGATGTCGTTAATCCACTCTTCAGGCTTTGAGGATTTCCAATAGGACTTTATTGTCGTGAGGTATTGGATGACTGTGTCGTTGTATCCATGCTGGAGAAGAGCTTGCGCCAACTTCATGTTGGGACCGAATCCCTTCGTGGGATTTGATTTTGGTCCTACGGCTGAGGCGAGTAGATATTTTTGCGCATTTTCGTAATCGGCATTTTGGACTGCTATGCGGCCTAAAGCAGAGTAAGCCAAGTATTTAGCTTCTCCTATAAGCCCTTCGAACGACCGTCGCTTCATCATCTCAGATACAGACTCATCTGGATGTTCTAGCAAAGTAAACGTTTCAGAAGCCAGAGTTCCTGCTGTTTCCAAGTCGTTACCCTGTAAAGCGTGATGCAAATTGTAGACATGCTGCATCAGGTCTTTGGAGCCTGAGTCCGGCCTGACCGCGAAACTCTGACGAACTTTAGCGTCCAGTTGAGCCGACCGGATTGGATTCAGTGCCAACCTCAATTGGGTTGCTTGAGTAGTCGCTTCCAAAAGGTCGGATGCATCCACGGCTGCCTGTACTGCTTCACCCAAAGGAACTAGTTTCACCGTCAATGCCGGATTACTCTTTTCGTTAGGATCAACTGTGAGATTCAACAATTTTGCATAAGTAGCCTTCAGATCATACGTTGTAGCACTGGTTGGGGAGCTAGCCTCTTTTTGTTCTTGCAGAATTTCCAGCAGGAAATGCAATTGGAGAAGGTGAATATGTACTCCCTCCACTTTGCCCGATTGCAGATCCTCTTGCAGCATTTGAGTTAAGTTCTGCAGCTTAGAAACCGAAATCTCGGCGTTTGTCTGGGCACACGCCCAACTCGACACCATACTTGCTAAAAACAGAAAAAGAAGCGAACGTAACATGGAAAGGCATCTCCGTTTCTAAACGCAGCTTTCACGTTCTATCGGAAAACCACATTCAACAAAACCGTAAGAATTGTCGCGTCTCAACAGTATTTTTTTTTTTGGATGGGCGTCAATCATAATTTTGTAAAGAAATGTAATGAGGCTGCAAGATGATGAGTTTTCCCGTGACGAAGTACTCCGTTCCGGCTCCGCGTTAAGTTGAGTACTATGCGCTTTTCCTATGTGGCTCCCCTGCTTTTGCTTGCATTATTATCGCTTCAATCCCAAGCGCAAACCGAGTTTGCGCCCAATGAAACGGAAGCGGTTGTTACCACTGAATTGGGTTCGTTTCGCCTGGAATTCGTGCCTGATAAAGCACCTAAGCATGTAAACCAATTCCTTTCGCTCGCGCGGCAAGGCTATTACAACGGGAGCGCTTTTTTCCGGGTGGTGCCGAACGGCATTATTCAAGGAGGCGATCCGCTGTTGAAGAATCCGAAAACTCCGCCAGAACAGTGGGGAACCGGCGGGCTGAATCTGCTCGGAGCCGAGTTAAGCGACCTGAAGCACGGACGCGGAACTGTATCCACCGTTCGTCTTCCCGATAAGCCCGACAGCGACGGCAGCCAGTTCTTTGTTTGCGTTTCGCCGCAGCCTGCTCTGGACGGAAAGTATTCAGCGTTCGGCCAGGTGACCGAAGGCATGGACGTGGTGGAGCGAATTTCGCAAGCGCCGACGACCAGCAACGGTTTGACCGTTAAGCCCATTCGAATTATTAGCATTACGCTGGAACGCAAAAAGGTGGAGCCGTTCCTGAACGCTTCACTTGAGGAACTGCGAAAAACCGTCACGCTGAAAACAACGCTCGGCTCGTTGAAGATCAAAATGGAGCCGGACTGGGCTCCGGAAACTGTCCGTAATTTCCTGAAGCTGACCGCTGCGGGCTGGTACAACGGCACTGCCTTTCACCGCTTGGCAAAAGGCTACGTGCTGCAAGGCGGCATGGGAAACACCAGAACGGGCAGTGCGGACCATCCCGCAGATCGTTGGGTGAGGCCGATCAAAGGCGAGTTTCGCGCCGACATTAAACACACGCGCGGCATTGTGTCGATGGCCCACGCCGATGACCCGAATTCAGCGACAACTTCATTCTTCATCGTGCTGGGGCCTGCCGCAAACCTCGACGGCAAATATGCCGCCTTTGGCCGAATTGTTGAAGGGCTGGACGTTCTGGACAACTTCGAAAAAGAAGACGTGGACGGCGAAACACCTAAGCGGCGGCTGGAGATTTTAGAAGTAAGTGTTGATCCAGGCTAAGCCAGCCGCCCTAAACGCCCCAGCTATAATCTTCCACCATCTCTTTAGGCGCTTCTTCTTTTTCCCGCAGCCGGATCAGTTCCAGTCGCAGCGCGTCCACCAGCGCGTGCCAACTGGCGGCGATCACGTTATCGGAAATGCCTACCGTGGCCCAACTGCGCTGATGATCTGACCACTCCACCAGCACTCGCACTTTTGATTCGGTGCCGCCCTTGATGCCTAATACCCGGACTTTGTAATCCACCAAGCGTACATCGGCAATCGCCGGATAACGCGCGGATAAGCACTGCCGCAGGCAAACATCCAGCGCATGAACCGGACCATGCCCGGTGGATGTGGCGGAATGCAGATCGCCCCCCACTCGTAAAGTCACGCTGGCTGTTGTCACCGTTTCGTCTTCGCTTTGCAGTTTGGTGTTGACCTCGTAGCCCACCACATCAAAAGGATGAAACGCCGGGTTGGACGCTTCACGCACCAGCAGTTCAAAGGTGCCTTCCGCCGTTTCAAAATCGTAGCCCTGGTATTCCATGTACTTGATGCGATCCAGCAGTTGGCGGCGAGCTTCTTCGCTTAAACAATCCGTTAGACCATACTGGTTCAGCTTGTAAACAACGTTGCTGCGCCCGGAAAGATCACTTAATAAAACGCGCTGCCGATTGCCGACCAGCTCAGGCCGGATATGCTCATAGGTGGAAGAATCCTTCAATACCGCGCTCACGTGGATTCCGCCCTTATGAGCAAACGCGCTCGGGCCGACAAACGGCTGGTCGCGGCGCAGCGGCAAATTCGCCAACTCCGACACGTAACGAGCCAGGTCCGTTAATTTCTCAATGTTCTCGCGGCCCACCGTCGTGTGGCCCAGTTTCAATTCGAGATTCGCCAGCACCGAGCACATATTGGCGTTGCCGCATCGTTCCCCGTAGCCGTTAATGCAAGCCTGCACGTGTGTAATGCCGGCTTCCACCGCCGCCAGCGTGTTGGCTACCGCCACATCGGAATCGTTGTGAGCGTGAATGCCGATCACTCCTTCAAAGCGCTTTCGGATGTCCGCCACGATTTCTTCCAGGCGGTTCGGCAGCGTGCCGCCGTTTGTGTCGCATAAACAAAGCACGTCGGCCCCGGCCTTTTTTGCCGCTTCCAGGGTGCGCAGCGCAAAGGCCGGATTGTTGATGAACCCGTCAAAGAAATGCTCGGCGTCGTAAACTACTTCACGGCCATGCGCTTTCAAATAAGAAACCGTATCGGAGATCAACTTCAAATTCTCTTCTTCGGTGATGCCCAAAGCCCGGTGAACGTGAAAATCCCAGGTCTTGCCGAAAATTGAAATCACCGGCGTTTCTGCTCCGAGCAGTGCCGCTACGTTTGCATCTTTTTCCACCGGATTTTTCGCAAACCGGGTAGCGCCGAAGGCCGTCAGCTTGGCATGCTTGAACTTCAAGCTTTTGGCGCGCGCGAAAAATTCCTTGTCCTTGGGGTTCGATCCCGGCCAGCCGCCCTCGATGTAATCAATTCCCAACTCGTCCAGTTTTTCGGCAATCAGCAGTTTATCCTCAACTGAGAACGATACTGCTTCGCCTTGCGTGCCGTCCCGGAGCGTGGTGTCAAACGTGGAAATCTTCATAATCGGAATTGTTGGTAGCTGCTTGTTTATCAGTTGTTTGGTGAAAAATCAAAAGCCATCAGCCTGGGTTTTAAGCTCCCCGCTGATGGCCTTGTATGGATATCGTAATTCTTAAAGGTCTCAGGCGGGGCTGGTAATCGCCTTGCGAATGGTAATGCTGATGGTAAGAAGGTTCAGCATGAAATCCTGAGCCGGACTCATTTCAGTATAAGGTAACTTGGCGTAAAGATGCAAAACAAGGCTTGCAACCTCATGGCACTACGTTTACCTGAATAAAGCTTGGGTTCGCCTCGGAATGGTAAATCGTTTCCATTGCTTTATGGAATTCAGTTTGTTTGGCAGTAGGAATATTTGTAAACACCTGGGGATTGCGGTCCACCAAAGGGAACCAGGAGCTTTGCACTTGCACCATGATGCGGTGGCCCCGGCGAAAGCAGTGGTTCACATCCGGCATGGTGAACTGAATCGTTTCCACCTGGCCCGGCACAAAAGGCTGCGGCTGTTCGAACCCGCGCCGGAACTTGCCCCGGAACGGCTCGCCGCGCACCAGTTGCTGATACCCGCCCAGCTTCGGATCGTCTTGCTTGGCATTGGGTTGTACGTAATCATCCGGGTAAACGTCGATCAACTTTACTACAAAATCCGAATCCGTTCCTGAAGTGGAAACGCGGAGCAGGGGGGAAACTGGCCCGGCAATTGTGACATCCTGTTCCAACGGATCGCTTGCATAACTCAATACATCGGTCCGGCGTGCAGCAAACCTTTGATCACCGTCCATGTAAGGGCGCGCCATGCCGAGGGTAATCTTGTCGTAAAACGGCACCGGCCTGTTCGGGTCGCTGGTGTATTCATCCATTCCCTCATCCTGCTTGGGTTCGTTTGTGCTGAGTTGGCCGCCTGCATGAAAAAACAGTTTTTCGGTTTTTTCCCGGGGTGGCGGCCATTGCGGGTACTCGCGCCACCGGTTCGCGCCGGTTTCAAATACGTTAATGGGAGAAAGCTTTGGGTCAGGGCCATCCTTCAAGTAATGCTTGAAAAACGGAAACTGAATGTGCTGCCGGAAATACTCCGCCGTGTTGGAACCGAAACTGATGTCGCCTAAACTGGAACCTGGGTCCTGCGCCCAGCCGCCGTGGAACCACGGACCCATGACGAGCGAAAGCTTGGTTTCCGGGCTGTTCTGTTGAATGGTTCGAAAAGTTTTCAAGGTGCCGGAAAGGTCTTCGGCATCGAACCAGCCGCCGACCACCAGCACCGCCGGTTTAATGCTTCGCAAGTGCGGCAGAATGTTCCGCTGCTGCCAGAACGAATCGTAATTAGGGTGTTCTATCATCTGGGTCCAGTAAGGGTTTGCGTATTTGAAATATTTTTCGTCCGCGTTTTGAATCGAACCCAGATTCAGGTAGAACTTATAGCCATCATCGGTTCTGTAATTAAAATCGGAGTCATCTTTCGGCTTCTGCGGGTGGTCCTGCTTTGTGAACACGGCATAAAAACCGAAATTCGCGGCCAGAAAAAATGCGCCGTTGTGAAACGCATCATCGCCCATATAAAGGTCGGAAACAGGAGCCTGCGGCGAAGCTGCCACCAGCGCCGGGTGAGCGTTAATCATTCCTGCTGAAGCGTAAAACCCCGGGTAGGAAATGCCCGCCAAACCCGCCTTTCCATTATTTGGGTTGACATGATGCAGCAGCCATTCCACCGTATCGTAAGTGTCAGTGCTTTCATCCACATCGGTTGGGTTTTGATGAGAATCGCGCTGCGGAGTCATTTCAATCCAGGCCCCTTCCGACATATAACGGCCGCGCACGTCCTGTTCAACGAAAATAAAACCGTCCCTTTCGAATTCTTCTCCGGGGAACAATTCTTCCGGATAATGGTTGGTTCCATATGGAGCGACGCCGTAGGGAGTGCGGCTGATCATGAACGGATAAGCTTTTGACGCGTCTTTCGGGACATAAACTGCGGTAAACAGCCGCTTGCCGTCCCGCATCGGAATGCGATATTCAAATTTGTTGTAATGCGCTTTTACGTCGAAATTAGCCGCGCCAAAAAGAACCGGGGCCGATAGAACACACAACACCGTCATTGCCCGGAGAAGCTTTCCCATATCTTTATGGTAGAAAACAGCGCGGCAAAGCATTGATTTGAGTTTCATAAGATGCCTTTTCGCTATACTGGCAAACAAAAAGCGAACTGCTGAAACGTGACTTGTGGCTGACCTCCATCAACAACTGGCAGAACTGCGGAATCGCTTGGCTCGCATTGATCGCAAGTACGAGCTTCGCAGTCTTGATTCGCCATTATCCACCACGCCGCAGTCTAAGCCTGCTCGTTTTCATATTGAAGAATGGGCCGCCGGGGAAGTGGTGGAAAACTCGCACGGCGTTCATTACCAGATGGAAAAGTTGTACCAATCGCACGAGCATCACGGCTCGGCGGATATTGGCGCGCTGGTGGAGCTGCCGCATAATCTGCTGGAAGCTTTGGGCGCGTCTGTTATTCCTTCCTGTTGTCCCCGGAAGTGGGCCTTTCTCGATACGGAAACCACCGGTTTAGCGGGGGGCAGCGGCACTTATGCTTTTCTGATCGGCATCGGCAGCATCACCGATCAGGGCTTCCGCATCCGGCAATTCTTCATGCGCGAATATGCCGAAGAAAAAAGCTTGTTATCCGCTTTGAGCCAGTATCTTGCCCAGTTTGAAGTGCTGATTACTTACAACGGCAAAGCTTACGACCAGCCGCTGCTCGAAACGCGCTATCGCATGACGCGCCAAGCCCCTCCCTTCGGGCGCTTGCCGCATCTTGATCTGCTGCACGGCTCGCGCCGCATCTGGAAACTACGGTTCGAAAATTGTAAGTTGTCTTACCTGGAGCGCCAGGTGCTTGGTTTTGAACGCGAAGGGGATCTGCCCGGGGAAATGATTCCCTATGTTTATTTTGAATATCTGCGCTCCGGCAAAGCAGAGCGTTTGGTGCCTATCTTTCATCACAATGCGATCGACATCCTGACCCTGGGCTGCTTAACCGCGATTGTTCCTTCCGCTTTTCGCAGCAGCGATATCCGCTCGCTTGAAAGCTTGGGATTGCGGCGCGGCGAGGAATATCTGGGAATTGCGCGCTGGCTGCTGGCCGCCGGCCAGGCGGAGCAGGCGTTGGTTCTTTTAAAACGAGCTGTTGAGATCGGATTGCCCGACCTGTTGTTGTTTCGCGCCCTTTGGGACACAGCAAAACTGGAAAAAAAGCGCGGGTGCGGCGCTGCCGCCCGTGTTCTATGGGCCGAACTTGCCTCCTGCCCTAACCATCACCGCGTGGAAGCCTTATTGGAGCTGGCGAAATATTACGAACATGAGGAGCGCAACCACGAACTGGCGCTCGAATACGCGCAGCAGGCAGCTAAAGGAACTTCCGCAAACGATGACATTTTGCGGCGAACTGCCCGGCTTGAAAGTAAGCTGAAACGCTCAAAACTGCGTCGGCTTTCTTGAATTTCTGCTGGCCTTACGACTGCTGCTGCAAAACTCTAAAATAATTAGGAACTTTACTATCTGCATTTGAATCGAAACGGATGTGCGGATTGACCGTCGAGAAAGCCTGTACGACGAGCTTGTTCGGGAAGAAACATCGGCCTGCTCCTTGTTGGAGCGGGAAGCTGCTTTGGCGTCGGTAAACCTGGGATTGACCTGTGATGTGCATCAATCGTACTTGTTTAAGCGTCTGGTTCAGTACGGTTTATCCCGATCAAGCTTCAACATGCTCGCTCTGCTTCGGCATGGCTACCCGAAAGGATTGCAGTTAAGCGAAATCGGGGAATTATTAATAACAAGCCGTGCAAATATCACCGGGCTGGTTGATCATCTGGAGCAAAAAGGCTACGTAATACGGGTTGTTGACGCAAACGACCGCCGCGCCCGACTGGCGAAACTAACCCGTAAGGGAGAAGCTTTGATTGATGAGATCATGCCGTCGCATATAGATCGATGCATTTCTTTCTTTTCAAATTTGCGTGCCGATGAAGTGCAGCAGCTAACAGTTCTTTTGAAAAAGCTTCGGCACAGCCCGGAAATAGCTGAATCCCAGGAAGAAGATGTTGTTATCTTCAATTCAATTTTGAGCGTTGAGGACTAGAAGTCAGATATGGCCACCCTAGAGCGAGAAGAACAGAAAAGCGGTTCGGAAGACAAAGAGCAAAAACCGGATCAAAAACAAAATCAGGAGCAGGAACAGCACGCAAAAAAGGCAAAAAGTAAAAGGATACGGCTGATTGTTTTTGCGGTGCTCATTCTGGCTGTTATTGCCGCTATTCCGATCTATTCTTATTACGCATCACATGAATCAACCGACGATGCGCAAATAGATGGCCACATCATTCCCATCAGTCCCCGTATTAACGGAACCATCATCTCTGTTCTGGTCAACGACAACCAGGTAGTTACCGCCGGCGCTGAACTAGTGAAACTTGACCCGGCTGATTACCAGGCTGATTTCGATCAGGCAAACGCGAACGTGTCAGCAGCGGCAGCGCAGGCTAACGCTGCGAAAGTCAATGTTCCAATCACACAAATTAACACCGGCAGCCAGATTAAAACTACCGGCGCGGATGTTCTGGTGGCGCGCGCCAATGTGGATGCCGCGCAGAAGCAGATCGACGTGGCCATAGCTCGGGTAGATTCGGCCAAAGCACAATTGGCGCAAGCGCAGGCAAATAACGAAAAAGCGCAAAAAGACTTGGTGCGCTATAAAGACCTGGTTCAGAAGGATGAGATTTCGCAGTCGCAGTATGATTCCTATCTGGCTTCCGCGCAGGCTTCCTCTGCTCAAGTGGATACGGCTCGGGCAGGCGTGAATGAAGCGGCTCACAATGTGGATGTGGCACAGGCTACTCTGGAACAGAACAAAGCACGGCTGAATTCTGCTTATGTTGTTGAACGGCAGATTCAAAGCTCAGCTCCTCGCCAGCGAGCCAACACCGAGGCTCAGTTTCAGTCTTCGAATGCACAAGTGAAGCAGCGGCAGGCCGCCCTGGAACAAGCCAAATTGAACCTCGATTACACTATTCTGCGCTCGCCGGTGAGCGGGCTAGTCAGCCGAAAAAGCGCTGAACCTGGAATGCGCGTATCAAATGGACAGCAATTGATGGCGCTGATTCCGCTTGACGATATTTGGGTAACAGCGAACTTCAAAGAAACGCAGTTGAACCACATGCGTATTGGCCAGGAAGTGGAAATTAAAGTGGATGCTTATAGCGGCCGCAAGTACCGGGGACACATCGACAGCATTGCTGCTGCTTCCGGCGCGCGATTTAGCCTGCTGCCGCCCGAAAACGCTACTGGCAACTATGTAAAAGTAGTGCAGCGCGTGCCGGTGAAAATCGTGCTTGATCCGGGCCAGAACCAAGATCGGATGCTGCGTCCCGGTATGTCGGTCGTGCCGACGGTTCTGTTGAATTCAAAATAAGTTACCGGCAAAACCGCTTAAAGCTGAAAAAGGCTAACGGAATTATTGTTCTGTTAGCCTTTTCTTTCTATGCAAGCTGCCCGCCATCCACAAACAACAACACGCCATTTACGTATCCGGCATCATCTGAAGCCAAAAATAGTGCCGGTCCTGCTACATCGTCCGGCATGCCGAGCCTGCCAAGCGGAATCAATCCTTTCGCCGGATCATACCGGCTCTGCTGTAACTGCTCCTGGGTGCGCAGATGCGGCTCGGTCAGCCGCGTCCAGATTAACCCCGGTCCTACCGCATTGGAATTAATGCCGTAAGGCCCGAGCTCTCGCGCCAGAGTTTTCGCCAGCAGAAATAGTCCTGCTTTGGACGCATTGTAATGCGCTAGTTGCGTTTCGCCATCCCAGGAATTGGTGGATGCCATGAAGACCAGTTTTCCCCGTTTCCGCGCGACCATGTGCGGAGTTACAGCCCTGCTCACCAGAAACGCGCCGCGCAGATTCACGTTCATCGTGTTGTCCCAAGTTTCTTCGTTCATTTGCAGAAACGGAACGCTGGGCGCTATGCCGGCCACATACATCAGAATGTCGATGCGCCCATGCCGGTTCAGAACCTGATCGACCATCAATTTCACTTGCGCCGAATCTAAAACATCACAGAATAGGGAAAACACTTCCGAGCCCTCAGCGCGCATTTCTGCGGTAGTGTGATCCATCATCGCCGAGTCAATATCGGCAATAATAACGCTTGCGCCTTCGCGACCCAGTCGCAGGGCAATCGCTTTTCCAATGCCCTGTGCTCCTCCTACTACCAGGGCAATTTGATTCTGAAAACGCATTCCGCTTTTCATACACTGTTGTTCTCCTCACTGCATAATAAAAACACATGAAAGTTCGAGTGGAATGTTATGCGGGGCGCAAAGCGGACGAGCGGCCAGTGAAGTTCTGGTTAAGAGATCGCGTCTGCGAAGTGCAAGAGGTTCTGGACCAATGGTACGGTCCAGGCGATACCTTTTATAAAGTGCGCGCAGACGATCAGCATTTTTACATTCTGCGCCATAAAGAATTCGTCAACGAAGATGAGTGGTCTTTGGAGGCGTTTCGGGAAAACCGATCCTGAATTCTCCGCACCCTGTTCAAAGAGCAGATCATCCAAGCCCGCAGGAGTGAACATGCCGAAGATTGTTCGTTTTTATCAGACTGGCGGACCGGAAAACTTGAAATTGGAAGAAGCTCCTTCGCAGCAGCCGGGCGAAGGCGAAGCCAAGCTGCGCGTGCAGGCGGTTGGCTTGAATCGCGCCGAAGCCATGTATATGCGCGGCTATTATTTTGAACAGCCTGTTCTGCCTTCTCGCATCGGTTATGAAGCAGCCGGTGTTGTGGAAGCTGTTGGGCCTGGGGGCGACCAGGGTTTGGTAGGCAAGCAGGTAGCTACAGTGCCGGGCTATTCGATGAACAAGTATGGTGTGTTGGGCGAAGAAGCGATTGTTCCCGCCAACGCGATCCACGAGTATCCGGCTAAATTTTCTCCTGCGGAAGCTGCTTCGATTTGGATGCAATATGGGACTGCTTACGGAGCTTTGATTCAGTTTGGACAGTTGAAAGCAGAAGATTTTGTGGTGATTACCGCCGCATCGAGCAGCGTTGGGTTGGCTGCTATTCAAATTGTGAAAGCCGAAGGCGCGACTGCGATTGCCACGACCCGCACATCTAAGAAACGCGAAGAACTGCTGCAATTAGGCGCCGACCATGTGATTGTCGCTGAAGAAGAGGATCTAGCGCAGAAAGTACAACAAATCAGCGGCGGCAAAGGCGCTCGCATCATCTTCGATCCGGTTGGCGGACCGTTTATTGAAAAACTGGCTGCCGCAGCCGCGCCGGGCGGCGTTATTTTTGAATATGGTGTATTATCCATGCAGCCTACTCCGTTTCCTGCCATGAGCGCCATCGGCAAAGGTTTGAGCATTCGCGGCTACACAGTGCTTGAAATCAATAATAATCCCCCATATGCGCAGGCTGCCAAACAATATATTTTCGATCGCTTGCAGGATGGGCGCTTTCATCCGAAAATCGCCAAAATTTTTCCGCTGGCGCAATCGGCTGATGCTTACAACTACCTTGAATCGAATGCGCAGGTGGGCAAAGTTGTGATTACAGTTTGATCCTGATTAAAATTGGGTGAGGCTCATCGGAGTTAACCAAGGAGCCTGATGTTCAAATTAATGCATGCACTCCTGCCTTGTTTCCTTGCTGTAACAGCCCAATTTACTTTGGGCCAGTCACCCTCTTTCAGATCAGCGGCTGAAGAAGCTGGAACGATTCTAACCATACTCGCCCAATTTGAACGGAGTGTTAAATTGGCCGATCTTAATAACTTTCAGGGTCTTGTATCAAATGAAGTCGTATACAGTTCTGAACACAAGAAGGTTGTAAGCCCAGCGGACCTCAACCAACTTTGGAAAAATCGCTCAAGCGCAGAACATCAATTATGGGATGAAAGAACCACGCCGATTCTTCGCGCAGATTCTATACAGGAAATTACGTCCGAAGTCCGGCTGGTGCATGGCTGCGAGTACCAGCCTACTTTAATGGTTCCAGGAACTTTCAAGGAGTTCACGATGGTGCAACAACATCAGCAGTGGCGTGTTGCTTCTTTTGTCGATGCGGGCCCTTGTGATGTTCACCTAAGGTCCATAAATAATAAAAATAAATAGAAGTTGATTTTATTTTCCAGGAGCCTGCGCTACAATTTCCGCTACGCTTCGCCGATGCGCCGGGTCGTTGGGCTTTCCTTCGTAAAAGTGAAGAATGCGCCAGCCTGGAAAAAAGTTTTGAAGTTCGCCGGGACGCAGGCGTGCTTCGTTCGGCTCCTCACCGGACTCCGTGGTGTGAACAATAACCAGCAGTACGCCGCCGGGCGCAATCCCTTGTTTCGCCGGTTCAAATAAATCGCGCTGCAAGTAGTAGCAGATCGTAATCAGATCCCAGCGTTGAAAGCCGATTGAGTATTCTGCTTTCTGCAGATCGGCAACTTGCGCGTCAACCGAAACACCAAGTTTTTTCGCGCGAGCGCGAAGCGTTTCAATAGCGGCCGATGCGCCGTCCACCGCCGTCGTGGTCCATCCGTGACTCGCCAGCCAAAGCGCGTTTCGTCCTGTTCCGCAAGCCAGATCCAGAGCGCGTCCGGGCAGCAGTTGCTGCGCTGTTTCCACCAGCAGCGCGGTCGGCGGAGCATCAAAATCCTCACCTGGCCGATTCCGCAATAAATAACGCTGATTCCATCCCGCGATGTCCATACCTAAACAACCGGGTAGTTCTTTGCTACCCAATCGGTATGAAAGTTTGTGGGCAGATTTAGAACGCGAACTTTGGTGAATCCCTGTTCCTTTAAAGTCCGGTATGCTGGCCGCACGTTGGGGCATTTGTCCATCGGACAGCAGCCGCAATACAGAACAATTTCAGAATTCTTGTCGAGGCTGCTGGCCGTTTTTCGCAGGGCCTCCAATCCTTCCGGTTTATTGGTAGGCCCGGCCAACACCGCTTGCGGAATATGTTTTTGCCGGTAAAGCGTAGGGAATGTAACGCAAAAGATGTGCAACGGCGGATTGCTGGTCGCCTTCAGCCGTTTAGCCAGTTCTTCCGGCTGCAGAAGATCGTTTGGCGGCCAAGGCTCTGAACCCGGGTCGAAACTATAAACTTTACAAGCAAGCGCGCTGGCAAGCAAAAAAGATTTGGTGAAAAGTTTTCGACGATGAAAGGTAATGATAATTTGATTTTATCCCTGTGTCCAAAGACATGGAGTCAAGCGATGACTTATGGCCGTTACGAAGAAGCAAATACCTAAATTTCATCTGAAGATACGGAGCGTAAGTTTTGGGCTACGCACGATTCCACTAAATTCATCGACTGGAAGATCGCCAAAAAACAAGCTTTCAAAGCTTAAGCCGACGCTTAGGACCATTTCGCTCAGATTGCCCATTGCCATGATTGAGGATCTTGAAGTCCTTGCAAACAAGCGGGATATGCCTTATCAATCGTTATCAAAGATGTTTCCGGCAGAGTGTCTTGAGCAGGAACGCAGATGCGCTTAAGCGTAGCCAGTTACCATGAAAACTGAAGGGATCTAGTTGTTCATGGCAGAATCCAGAATAAGTCCGCATGTTTTAATAAACGCAGTGATTGCTGCCGTGTTGGTTTTACTATGGCCTTCGCTCCCGTTCGGTTGGCTCACCACAATCGGCGGTTTAACGCTGCTGCTGATTTTGTTTGCTTATGATGCGCATCCGCAGCGTTCCGCCGGGCAAAGCCTTGCTTTTTCCGCAGTCTGCGGCCTGTGTTTTATTCTAGCCGCCGCGATGCTTCTGCTGCGGCTTGCTGATCGCAAAGACCTGGACCTATGGCTGGCGGCGGCCTGGGCCGGAGCTACTGTTCTTTGTTTCTTTGTGGATAGGTCGCGCAGCAGCGAGCCTGCTTCTGCACCCTATAACGGCTATACGCCACTAGCGCCGGTTACTGCTGCCGCTTCCGGTTTAGGAATCGGCTTCAATCATGCTCCTGCTGCTGCCCCGCCGTCTCGTGTGTATCAGGAACAGCCTGCGCCTTCAATCATTCCCCAAGAGCAAACAAGCGAACAACCGGTTTCTGTTGCGGTTGAGGAACAGGTTTCTTCTGCGCCTGTTGTCTTTGCTGCGCCTCCGCCACCCGCGCCGCTTCCGCTGCAACCGCCGCCGGTGATTGGCCAAGGTCGCCAGGCTGAAGAAGCCATCATTTACGTCAACGTCATCGGGCAGGGAATTTCGCTAATGCGCTCCGTGCGGGCCGAACACATCACTCGTGATGTTTACCGGATTATCGATGTCATGCCGGAAGGGGAAATCTGGCGCTATCAGCCCGGCCAAATGGTGCGCTGCCGTAAACAGAAGCTTTCAAATGGCAAATGTTTAGTAGCTTTCGAGGAAATTGTTCCTCAACAAGTGCGTTAATCAAAACGGCAGATCGCCCGATAAGCCCCACTGTTGCGTATAAGGCGCATTCGGATTGCTGCTCGGGATAACGTACCAGGTGCCATTGGACGGACGCCACACGGCAAAATCAGTTTTGCCGTCGTCATCAAAGTCGCGGCTTACTGCCACATCGCCCTTTAATCCCCATTGTTTTGCGTAAGCAGCAAATGGATTACTGGTTGGGATGACGTACCAAGTGCCATTAGATGGACGCCATACAGAAAAGTCAGTTCTACCATCGCCATCGAAGTCAGCTACCAACGGAGTATCGCCTGGCAGGCCCCACTGCTGTGTGTACGGCATTGTTGGGTTCGTGCTCGGGATAACATACCAGGTGCCATTGGACGGACGCCACACGGCAAAATCAGTTTTGCCATCACCGTCGAAATCGGCGCTTAATGGTACATCGCCCGACAAGCCCCACTGCTGCGTGTAAGGCGCATTCGGGTTGCTGCTCGGGATGATGTACCAGGTGCCGTTGAACGGACGCCAGACCACGAAATCTGCTTTGCCGTCGCCGTCAAAATCCGCGCTCAAAGGTATATCGCCCGGTAAACCCCATTGTTTTGTATACGGTGCTACCGAGTTAGAGCTTGGAACAATATACCAGGTGCCGTTTGCGGGCCGCCACACCACATGATCAGTTTTCTTGTCGCCGTCGAAATCCGCATTCACCGGCACGTCGCCCGGCAAGCCCCACTGCTGCACCAAAGGCGAACTGGTATTCCCGCTCGGAATTGCATACCAGGTGCCGTTCGCCGGTCGCCACACAGCATAATCGTTTTTGCCGTCGCCGTCGAAATCGGTGGCTGTCTTCGCCGCATTAGCCCCGCTAACCGGATCCACGAAGAAAATCGCCATCATTCCTTCATCTTCGTGGGGCGCCAGATGGCAGTGGAGCATGTAAGCTTTAACGGAATCACTGAAATCAGCAAAATGCATGGCAATTTGCATGTTGTCCCCAGGCGGCACTTCCACCGTGTCTTTCCACCCCACTTGATCACCGATAGGCGCTTTGCCATTGTGGGACAGAATTTGAAATGATGCGTCGTGCATGTGGAAGTAATGATTCTGACCGGTTTGGTTGGTCACGTTCCAGATTTCCGTGCTTCCCAACTTTACATGAATTTCATTCTTCATCAGATCATCCATCGTGATCGCAGCTACATCATTGATGCCGAAGTTTGTACCATCGCTCGTCAACGCAATATCGCGCGATACGCTTCCCGTGGTATTCAGCGGAACAATGGTATTCAGCACTGAGGGCAAAGGCGCTGGAACTGCCGGATTGCTGGTATTAATCTGCAGAATTGTTTTAGTGCCGCTTCCTCCCGCTATCAAAGGTGCTTCGGTGGTAGCTTGCAATGTTCTATTCGCTGCCAGGTCAACCACAATTTCAGAACGCTCGCCCGGCCCTAAGCGAACGCTTGTTACCGCCAGCGGGCTGGGAAGATAGCCGCCATCGGTAGCGACTTCCGTGAACGGCTTGCCATCAGCAAAAGCAAACGTAAGAATGTCGCCGATTGAGGCATTGAGAAGGCGAAAGCGAATCCGGTTCTGGCTAGTGTTTAAGGTCGGCAGCGAGTTTACATTCATTCCGTTCAATAGCAGTGGATACTGGTCGCCGGCTGCATTGAATGTGTTTTCATCTGACTTGATCGCGCCGTCCGCGCCGACAATTTCCGACTGCAAAATAAGCGGAATATCATCCACACCATAGGTATGTGGCAAAACTGCGGTTGCGTTTGAATTGTCGTCCACAATCAACATGCCCGCCAGTCCCAAAGCCAATTGCCGCGCCGTAGAGCCCATCGTGTGGGGATGAAACCAGTTGGTAGAAGCCTGCTGCCTGATCGTGAATTGAGGATTCCAAGTCTGTCCCGGTTCAATTACTTCTTCAATACCGCCATCGGCAAACGCGGGAACGTGCATCCCATGCCAATGCACCGTTACTTCTTCCCCAATGTTGTTAGTGACAGCCATATGCACCACATCACCCTGGCTCACCCGGATGACTGGCCCGAGAAACGAACCATTAAACCCCATCGTGTTGCTGGTTAAGCCGGGGATGAGTTGATACTGTCCCTTGTTCAAGGTGAGGGCGAAAGTTTTTGTGGTGTTCTGAATAATAGGAGCGAGTAAAGGCGGAATCGCCAGGGTGCTGTTCTGCGCGGCGTTCGCATAAATTGCTGCTCCGGCCGGACTGAATTGCGCAAACAACACAGTTAATAAAATCCATACCCAATGCTTGTTTGTAATTTTGTTTGCCAAGCAAGGCAGGAACTGTGTCACTTAAAGGTCTCCAATTTTAATCATCGGCAGAATTTGTTTTCAAGTTAGCGGGATACTTCGTACTTAGAAGTAGGAATAAGGCTAGTGCGCCGCTTCACAAAACATCGATTGTTCCTTAAAACGGTCGATTTAGAGAACGGCTAAGTCATTGAGAAATTTGAAGAACAATCAGCAAGATTGTTTTCATCTGATTGCTGCGTCAAAGTCTTATTTTACCCTTTCCTACCGTACTCCGCTGCTATAAACTCCAGTCAGATCAATCTGAGTGAATAAAGTCATCCGCACAACTGCGCTACACTCATCGTTTGATGCGGCGTAGTGTTGCCATTCTTCTCGCAATGCTTTTCAGTTGGATATTGATGCTGCCCGTATTGGCCCCGGCCGAATCTTCCTTGCCGGCCTGCTGCCGTAAAACAGGCAAACACCATTGCGTCATGCATACGGCTCCACTGCCAGGCTCCGCTCCGTCGCTTGCCGCCGTTGGCGAAAAATGTCCTCGCTTTCCTCATCAGGTCATAGTCAGTCGGGGCGAGTTTTCTGCGTCGCCGAACGGAATCTCCATCTGCGCCGGTTGGTTTTACCACCCAGCCGGGTCAGCGCAGGCCGAGGCCGGTTACCGGATCTCTGCCTACCGTTCCCGCCAGAAGCGCGGTCCTCCTGCATTCTTCCTCTCGTAATTAAATCCAGCTTGCTTTGAACCGGAACTTTGTACGCCTGTTCGAAGCCTTTGTTTTACCTTTAGTTGCTCTCAGTTAAGAGGAAATATGCCAAAACGGCTGAAAATATTCGAAAATCATCGCTTGTATTTATCGGCTGTGGTGCTCGTTGTTGCTTTTTCTGCCCAGGCTGTCGTTCTAAATTCCCTTCGCGGCATTGTTCACGATCCCGACCATCGCCCTGTTGCAAACGCCAGCGTCATGGTAAAAGCCACCAGTTCCGATTACTCGCAAACTCTCATTACCGGCCCGGACGGTTCGTTTGCCACCGTCACCGTTCCGATCGGTCAATATCAGGTCACGGTCAGCCGCGATGGTTTTGAAACTGCCGCGCAGCAGGTTGTGGTTTCATCCCGGGAAGCGCCGGTTCTCCATTTTCAATTAACGGTGGGCGCTAAAACCGAGGTAGTCACCGTAGAAGACAAGGCTTTAACCGCCAACCCGGATACGATGACGCCTACCACCATCATCAGCCGCAGCGAAATTCGTGATACGCCGGGCGCGGACTTGAGTAACAGCATGAACATGGTCACCGATTATGTTCCGGGCGCTTGGATGACGCACGACCAATTGCATGTCCGCGGCGGCCATCAGGTGACTTGGGCGATTGACGGCGTGCCGATTCCCAACACCAACATTGCAAGCAATGTAGGCCCGCAGATTGACCCGAAAGATATTGATTATCTGGAAGCCGAGCGGGGCGGCTACTCGTCTGCTTATGGCGACCGCACTTATGGAGTCTTCAACGTAGTGCCGCGCACCGGCTTTGAACGCAACAACGAAGGCGAATTTTATTCCACTTACGGCTCGTTCAATCAAACAAACGATCAAATCAACTTCGGCAGCCACACCGAAAGATTCGCTTATTTTGCCAGTGTGGAAGGAAACCGCAGCGATTACGGTCTGTCCACCCCCGGTCCCGACGTTCTTCATGATCGTGTTTGGGGTTTAAGCGGAATGACAAGCCTGATCTATAACGTCAATCCTGATAACCAGCTTCGATTCTTCACTACGCTGCGGCGCGACGATTACCAGATTCCGAACGATTCCGATGCGCAAGCCACACGCATCCGCGACCTTGAACGCGAGCGTGACGCGGTGGTTGATTTTTCCTGGGCGCATACAATTTCACCGGGTGTTTTGTTCACCGTGTCGCCTTTTTATCATTTCAATCGCGCCAATTACGATGGTGATCCGAACGACGCGCCCATCAGCACCACGCAGCATCGTGATTCCCAGTATGCGGGCGCGCAAGCCTCTCTTGCAGCCGTTACGAAACAGCATAATTTGGCGGCAGGCGTTTACGGTTTCGGGCAGCACGATACGGAATTTGTCGGGCTGCTTGCCAACGACAGCTCCGGCAATTCAGTGCAACAAATTAATCCCTCCACCGGGCAGCTTGAATCCTTGTTTCTGGAAGATCAATATAAAGCTTTCTCCTGGCTTACGCTCATCGGCGGAGTTCGCTTAACGCACTTCGGCGGCGCTATCTCGGAAAACGCTGCCGACCCGCGCCTGGGCGGCTCCGTTCGCATTCCGCATTTGAACTGGGTGCTGCGCGGGTTCTGGGGAGAATATTATCAAGCGCCTCCTCTTTCCACAGTGAGCGGGCCGCTGCTTGATTACGCCGTGTCTCAGGGGTTAGGCTTCATTCCCTTGCGCGGCGAGCGCGATCAGGAACATCAGTTCGGTTTAACTATTCCGCTGCGCGGCTGGTCTTTTGATGTGAACAACTATCATCAGCGGGCCCAAAATTACTTTGACCACAATGCCATCGGCAACTCCAACGTGTTCTTCCCGTTGACAGTGGACTATGCGCGGCTCTACGGCTGGGAGTTTACAATGCGTTCGCCCCGGCTGTTTCATCGCGGCGAAATTTATGTTGCTTATGCCTATGCGCACGCCGAAGGCGCAGGAGCTGTTTCCGGCGGACTGACGGATTTTACACCGCCTGATAGCGGTTATTTCCTGCTCGATCATGATCAGCGCCACACGCTGCACGCCGGATTCAATTTCAACCTGCCGCATCAAATTACCACCGGCGGCAATTTATATTACGGCTCCGGCTTTACGGACGGCTCGTTGGATTATTCCGGCCATCTCCAGGAACACACCACATTCGATTTGTCGATCAGTAAGTCTTTCGCGGAACGCTTCACGATTGCGGTCACTGCCCTGAACCTGACCAATCGCAGATTTCTGCTTGATAACAGCTTTACGTTCGGCGGAACGCATTATGCAGACCCGCGCCAGATTTACGCGCAGCTACGCTACCGGTTTCACTTTTGAACAGCAAACACCACAATGTGGCCGTTCGGCTCCAACACGCCGATCTCGCGCATTCCGTAAAAAGTATCCCGCTCCGGCATAGCAATTTCGTAGCCGTTTAAACGTTCGACCGTGTCGGGCCAGTTGTCCACTTCGATAAACAGCGAAGCGCGATGGGACTGCGGGCCGCCGGTTACCATCGCCGTGTCTTTGCGGGCACTTTCAAAAGTTTGCAGCATCAGTTCCGCGTTTCCGTGGACCAGGATCGCAAAGCCCAACTGTTCGCCATCGGGCACTTCCACTGTTTTCTGCCATCCCAGGCGATCAACCCAGAATGGCAGTGATCTTTCGACCGATTGGACCAGCAACACCGGCGTAATTTTCATCGGCTACTACGGTAACAAGAAAACTAGCAAGAAGAATAGAAGAAAACGGACATGGCCGATTCAATATGAGGAATGATGTAGTCATTCATCATGCAGTGCAGTTCTGCAACACGAAAATTGAGGAAGCAGCAAGATGAGCGCTTTCTTGCACAAACCCTGCTATGTGCAACACACAACAGGCTGCTTTGTAGCAGCAGCGTGAGTTAGTTCCGTGGGTAAACGCGTCGCTCCGATTACTTTTAATACACGGAGTACTTTAGACATCCTAGGTATACTGGTGTCAGAATACCTAGGATGTCTAAACAACGCGATAATATTCCTGGCGACGCTGAGCTTCTGCAAGGCACCCTGGACATGTTGATTCTGAGAGTAGCCGCACTCCGGCCCATTCACGGATACGCTATCGTCCAGCGCATTCAACAGCTCTCAAAAGAAGCGCTACAGATTCGCCAAGGTTCTCTTTACCCCGCACTGTACAGGTTGGAAGAACGAGGTTGGCTTAAATCCGATTGGAAGATGACCGAAGGCGGCCGTGACGCGAAATTTTACAGCGTGACCAGGGCCGGGCGTCGTCAGTTGGAAGCCGAGAAGGCGGGCTGGAATCGCCTTTGTGAAGCCATTTCGCTTGTTCTTGAGACTGCCGAGTGAGAGGAGAATGAGAAATGAGGTGGAGATCCTGGCTGAAGCGACGGCAATGGGAACGGCAAATGCATACCGAGTTTCAGTTCCACCTGGAGACACAGATCAACGATTACATCCAAGAGGGCCTAAGTCGAGAAGAAGCAGAGTTGCGAGCGCGGCGCGATTTCGGACCATTCGAGTTGACGAAAGAAGAGTGCCGGGACCAAAGTGCGTTTGAACCGGTTGATCGCTTTCTGCGCAATCTACATTACGCTGTCCGCTCCTTGCGCAGGGCGCCTTCTTATGTGATCGCGGCCATTCTGACCCTAGCCTTGGGCATCGGAGCTAATACTGCCATCTTTAGTGCGTTAGATGGCGTGGTCCTACAACCGCTGCCGTATCGTGAACCAGACCGCTTAACAATCGTGGCGCTTTACAATCGGAGCCTTAAATATTCGACTTACCTCTCCTACCCCGACTTTCTGGATTGGCGGCACAGTGGAAGTTCCTTTGAGCAGATGGCCGCGTTCAAGCCTGTCGGCTTTGACCTGACCCATCCCGGCTCACCCGAGCACGTCAATGGGTACGAAGTTTCTTCCGGTTTCTTCAGCACTCTCGGTGTAAATCTCGCCGTCGGCCATTCCTTTTCTCTCGATGAAGACCGGATCGGCGGCATGCCAGCGGTCATCATCAGCAATCGTCTTTGGCAAGAACGGTTTCACGGCAATCCGGTCGCGGTGGGCAACTCCGTTACTCTAAATGGCACCGGTTATACGATCGTCGGCATTCTTCCGCCCGCTTTTCGTTTCGAGGATCAGGTAGCTGATGTCTTCACCCCAATTGGCCGCGCTGATCCGCTGTTCCTTAACGACCGCACGGTTCACAATCTTCTCTGCCTTGCGCGCTTGGCGCCCGGCGTGAGTCTCGGGCAGGCGCAAGCGGAAATGAACACTCTACAGGAGCATATTAATGAGCTGAATCCCACCACGGAAAAAGGGCAAGGAACGTCCGTCATTCCGCTGAAGCAGGAGTTTGTTGGGGCTGCCGCCGCAACCCTTCCATTGATGCTCGGAGCGGTCGGTTTCGTGTTGCTCATCGCCTGCGCGAACGTCGCCAACCTGCTGCTGGCCCGCTCTGCATCCCGCTCGCGCGAATTTGCGGTTCGACGAGCTTTAGGGGCGAGCCGAATGCAGATTGTTCGGCAATTACTTACAGAAAGCCTTCTTCTATCCCTTGCCGGCGGAGTTCTCGGCCTCGTGTTGGCAAAGGTTGGGCTCAACGCTGTACTGACGGCAGTTCCGGGCAGTCTGCCGCGTGTTGAGAATATCGGCGTAAACGCTTCCGTCATGCTGTTTGCGCTTGGCATCTCCATTGGGGTTGGAATTCTGTTCAGCCTTGTACCGGCTTTCAAACAGGCAAACAGCGATCTACAGGCCGGATTGAAAGAAGGAGGCCGTGGCTCAACCGCCGGTCATTCACGCACACAGTCTATTCTTGCCATCGCCCAAATTGCGCTCGCGTTGGTGCTGTTGTCGGGCGCTGGCCTGCTATTTCGCACAATCCACAACTTGTGGGCTGTCAATCCGGGCTTTAACACACAGCACGTTATCACCTTCCAAGTTGGACTTTCACCTTCGGTTACGCAGACTACTTCCCGCACCCGCGCCGCGTATCGACAACTCACCGAGCGCCTCCGCGAAATTCCAGGCGCGGAGTCCGCGGACCTGACAGCACTCGTGCCGCTAGGGCGCGGCTATAATTCCGGCCCGTTCTGGATTGGACGTCACCAGCCAGCCTCCATGGCAGAGATCCCACGTGCGACTTACTATCCGACTGGTCCCGATTACCCCCGCGTCATGCAAATCCCGCTGCTGCGTGGGCGCTTTCTCACCCAGGCGGACGATACTCATTCGGAATTGGTGTGTCTCGTTGACAATCTGCTGGCGAAAACTTACTTCCCTCACCAGGACGCTGTGGGGCAAACTGTAACCATTCCCCATTGGGGCGCAGTCGGTGCTGTGGGAGCTCGGATCGTGGGCGTAGTCGGTCATGTTGAACAATACGGGATGGATGGCTCGGGAGGCGAGCAGCCGCAGATTTACTATTCCTTTTATCAGCTTCCTGATGAGGGTTTGCCCATCTTTCGCAATGAGGTCACGTTCGCTGTACGCACTCAACTCGATTCTGCCGTTATGCTGCCTGCTATTAAAAACGCTGTGTATGGCGCGAGCGGCGATCAGCCGGTTTACAACATTCGCACCATGCGTGATCTCGTTTCGGGGTCAATGGCGCGACAGCGCTTTCCGATGATTTTGCTGGTTGCCTTTGCAGCGCTGGCATTACTGCTCGCTTCGCTAGGGATCTATGGCGTCATCTCCTACTCAACGGCTCAGCGCGTACCGGAGATTGGGATTCGCATGGCGCTGGGGGCAGCAAAGTGGGACGTCCTGCAGATGCTGATCGGACAGGGTCTTCGGCTTGCCGCGATTGGTATCGTTATTGGTGCTTTTGCCGCTGCGGTGCTCACCAAAACGTTATCAAGCTTCTCGCACCTCCTCTACGGCGTCCGTGCGACTGATCCATTGACGTTCATAGCTGTCTCGCTCTGTCTAATCATTGCCGCTCTTTTGGCCTGCTACATTCCAGCTCGGCGCGCGGCGAAACTGGATCCTATGACCGCCCTCCGCCACAACTAGACGGCCTACTTCAACATGTTGCGCAATTTTGCCTTTGTGCGGATCAGAGCGATGTTGTCATAGTCGTTCTGAGGTTTCAATTCGAGATCAATGGGTTTTTGGGAAGAAATTCGATTACCGGTTAATTGGGCACTGCTCGTTACGCTTTGCACCTGAATCCGTGAACAGCTAAAAGTTGCCCACGCTCCGAAGAGCGTATCTAAATCGACATGGATTCTTGGCAGTTCCTCCTGCAAGTACTCCGTTTTTTCAATTACCGTTTCGAAAGTTAAACTGCTGATCACATTCTGATGATTAAATTCTTCCAAACGAAATTTTTCAATGTCGAAGAATTTCAATACGACCTCTACACTGCCGAGATGCTGTTTATCCTTGAACTCTGGAACAAGCAGCGTGAAAGTCGCCGCTAAGGTGTCGCGGTCAAGAGTAACAGAAAGTATCTCGCCATCGTGGAAGACAGGAAAGAAACCGAATCTATCCAACAGCTTGTCAGCGCCTTCAATATTGAGCATCAGTTTTCGTATCCCAAGTTCCGGTTTTTACATTTTAAGTCGGCAGAGTAGAAGGTGGCTGTTGCAACTGAAGGACAATGATTGTAGTCGAACACGCCATGCCGATCTATTGGGAACTAAAGCCGCCATCTCGATTGGTAGACAGTGTAGAGTGCTTCTGGATTTCAGAACAGGAATTCAAAGCCGACGGGTTGCAGCGCGTGGTTCCCGATGGCTGCGCCGACATTATTTATACGCGAATTGGCGGCAAAGCTGAACTGCGCTTCGTCGGAGCCATGACGCAATGGAAAGATTTTCCGCAGCCTGCGGGAGTCTGCTCGGTGGGCGTCCGGTTCCGGCCTAGCATGTGGGCCGATATTCTGCGGGTAAACGGCGAAGCAACAACCGACCGTATTATTCCGCTCAACGATCTTTGGAACAAACGGGCCGTTGAGCTTTCCCGTCTGCTGGAAACAACTGACCAGCCTTCGCAGTTCGTCCGAATCCTGGCGCAGGCAATCCCATCAGTAGAAGTGCACTCGCCTTTGCAACGGGCAATCAGAATGATGGAAAAATTGCAGGGGCAGCTTGCGCTTGATAGTGCGGCAGCAATGGCTGAACTCAGCGCACGCCAGTTTCGTAGACGATGCATCGAAGCTACTGGCCTAACGCCGAAAAAACTGAACCGGATTTTGCGCTTTCGTCAGGCTGCTAACTTGGCCGCGACTTGGGCAGGACGGCAGGCTGATTTAGCCGCTGAATGCGGTTATGCCGATCAATCGCATCTGATTGCGGAATGCAGAAAATTTGCAGGCCGCACTGCTGCGGAGATAGTGAACAAGAAGCTTTAAACTTCAGACTTACCTGAGTAAAGTAATTTTTTCCCCTCTTCTGACGATAAAAATTACTATGAGCATAAAGCTGATAGGCAGATCTGCCGTTTCGCTTTCAGAAAATACGGTTTCTCCGGCAGAATCTCCTATTCGGCTTGCTTCAGTAGTATTGGCGCTTTCCCGCGCTTTGGATCTTTCTACCGGCCAACCGATGGGCCATTCCATTCGTGCTTGCCTGCTTGGGATGCGCATTGCTGAGGAGATCGGCGTTTCTACCCGGATGCGAAACGGGCTTTTCTATGCCTTGTTGTTGAAGGACTGCGGTTGCAGCGGCAACGCGTCGAAAACATTTCACGCTTTTGGCGGAGACGACATTAAAGCCAAGCGGGACGTGAAAACAACCGACTGGACGCGAATGAGCTGGGAAACCCTGCACTATGTGCTTTCCCATGTTGCGCCCGGAAAACCATTCCTGGAGCGCAGCCGAACGCTGTTCCAATTGGTGATGAACCAGAAAACACACGCAAAGGATGTGGTGAAAATTCGCTGTGAGCGCGGCGCGACCTTGGCCCGGCTGATGGGCCTTTCAAAAGATACGTCCGAAGGCATTCTCAGCCTGGATGAACACTGGAACGGAGAAGGACATTCGGAAGGCTTAACCGGCAGTGACATACCCTTGAACTCCCGCATCATGCTTCTGGCGCAAACGCTGGAAGTGTTCGGAAGTGCAAGCGGCGCTCAATCGGCTGTTGAAGTGATGAACGAACGCAGCGGCAGATGGTTCGATCCTGATCTGGTGAGGGCCGTCAATTCGCTTTCACAACGCGATGAATTGTGGCGTAATGCGTTCAGCGAACAGCTTCCCGCGCTATGCCTCCAAACAGAGCCGGAGCCCAGAAACATAAAACCGGGCGATGCCACCTTGGACAACATCTGCATGGCTTTCTCTAACATTGTTGATGCCAAATCGCCTTTCACCTTCAACCATTCGCTCGGTGTCGCCAATGCAGCGGTGGCGACCGCCCGGATGTTAGGGCTTCCGCGCGAACGCATCTTATTTATCCGTAATGCCGCGCTGCTGCACGACCTGGGCAAGCTCAGTGTTTCCAACTCCATTCTGGAGAAACCCGCCAAGCTGGACAACGATGAATGGGAGATCATGAAGCAGCATCCTTTTCATACCTGGAAAATTCTGCGCACCATTCCCGGCTTCGATGAAATCAGTGAAGTGGCCGGTTCCCATCATGAAAAACTGAACGGAACAGGATATTTTCGCGGTGTAACAGCGGAACACCTGCCGATTGAATCACGCATTCTGGCGGTGGCTGATATTTTCGATGCTCTTTCCGCGAAACGGCCTTACCGCGACAGCCTGCCTTTGGAGCGTGTTTTCGAAATCATGCGCAAGGACGCGCCGCACGCGCTTGATGCTTCCTGTGTGGAAGCGCTGCAACAATCCGGAACGGAATCAAATCAAACTTTCGTTAATCTGACCAGTTTAAACGATCAGTTGATTTCCTATGCCGTCCTGCCGCACTAAGAACAGCTACACCCACGCTATGAATTCGCGTCGGATTGTTACCCCTGCATCGTGTGCCGGAACGGGTACTCAGATTGCCATTACGAAACTGCCAGAAGACCAGGGTTCCCTAAATCTTCAAAGGCATGGGCAAAATCGGACGTTTTTGGCGCAGAGTTGTCGGGAACCAGAGAGTTCCGGGTTGCCGACGATCCAGGACTAATTCGGAAAGTAAACACATCGCCGTCCGCATAATCTATCCGCTTCGAGATTCAGATTTCTGGCCTGCGGGCGTTGCAAGTGTCACGGTTTATCGGAAACAAGCCAACTTCTCAAGGACAGATTCTTAGCTTCGTAAAGCAGTGTAATCACAGATGAGAACAGTCAGGTCGTCGCCTTGTGAGACGGACCATTGCTGGACAGTGGCAATGATGCGATCTGCGGTTTCTGTAGACGTGAGGTCAGCAGTCGCTTTCAAGAGAGCACCAAGTCGTTCTTCACCAAACTCCTCGTCAAGGGAATTTACAGCCTCCAAGATGCCGTCCGTATAGAGCACCAAGCGATCACCCGCAATCAGTGGGTGCGACACTGTTTTATACGTAGCGAAGGAGAAGGCGGCGAGCATTAGTCCGTTTTCAACGACTCTAATCACTTCACCGTTCCTAAGCAGCAACATCGCCGGGTGAGCGGCGGCGGAATATTGAAGCTCTCCCTTTTCGGCGTCAAGGTAGACGTAGGCGGCAGTGACGAACTGCTTTTGTGTATTGCCCAGTAGGATAGAGTTTATCCCGTTCAGAAAGTCTGAGGGACGGGTTGCATTTGCAATTTGCGCCGCCGCCGCAAGTTTGACCATGGAAGCAATGAGTGCCGCCGGAACTCCATGCCCGGAAACGTCGGCGATCAAAATGCCGGCCTGTTTGTCGTCGGCGAGCAGAAAATCATAAAAGTCGCCAGCCACAGATGTCATGGGAAGGTAGCGAGCAGCACCGCGAAAGCTGGCCGAAGTCGGAAAGCCAGACGGAAGAATCGAAACCTGAATACTACGTGCGATTTCAAGTTCCTTTTGAATATTGCTGAGTTCCTGCTCCTGAGCCAGGGCCCGACGCCCTGCGACCATGCCCAGACAAGCAAGTAAAACCATAAAGCTGAAAGGTTCGATGTTGTAATAATGCGGGAAGTAACGAACGATGTTGTTGTAAACAGCGCAGGCACAGAAAAAAAGCACACCCCTGCGGATAATCGCTATATCGCGATCGCCATGCCTGGCCCGCAACAAGGCTATTACCAGAAGAATAAGTGCCGCAATCACCAGAAAAGCATTTACTTCGTCGCTGAATTTGTTGTAGCCCAAGGCGAGGGTTACGAGCGCGAGACTCAAAGCGATGGGCCACACAGCGTTTCTAAGAATTCGGCCCAATTTGCCCAGCAGGTTTAGAGACTCGAAGAAGAAGAATGCGGGTATTGGAACGAGAAACCCGATAGCCAAACCGATCCGGCTTAGCGCGGGCGCTTCAACGCCAAAGCTCCAGAAAGGCTGGTACTCCACCAACATATGAACACCGTAAAGCCCGGCGAACGCCGCAAGCCAAAGAAGTATAGGGTCGATTCGACGGCGCAATAGGGAGAACCCGCCGGCAAGTAGACCGACCGTTGTGATTGCTGCCCCAACAAGCAGGAATACTTGGCTTTGATTGAAAATTCGCAGGAAAACACTTCTGGCAAACTGTGGGTCAGGCACAATCATGAGAAACTATCACAGCCCTTGTCCATGGAGATGCTCGATCAGTGCTAACTCTGCCATACGAGATTTCCTTCGACCTCGCCTCTTCGGCGCCAGAAGTAGAACGCCATGAGGATTGAAACAATGAGAATGCCGGCACCGAATTCATTAGCGACGTAGTTCGTCTTTCGGTTGTGAACGGTGAGCGGATCGAAGAAGGATTGAATGAAGGTGTTGTGTGAAGCATGCAGAACCACGCAAGGCCAGATGCTGCCCGACTTCAAGCGCAGCCAGGTCCAAACAAAGGTGAGAAGCGGCAACATGATCGTCAACAAAGGAAGGTAAAACCAGACCGGAGTATCGCTTTTGTAGTCGGCGAAGAGCACGATTGGATAGTGCCAAACGGCCCAAATAAGTCCGGTTTTTCGCGAGTTCCGGAACGAGAAAACCGCGCCACCCGATCTCTTCACCGATCACAGTCGCGGTATCGCGGATAACAGCAAATGTTGCGGTAAACAGGAAGTAGAGGGTAATGCTGAGCCAATCCGGCAAAGGGCCAAGGCCGAACGATTGCGTGACCTTAGCAACAAATTCCTTATTGAAGAAAGTGCCGAGGCCGGTGAGCCAGACAAAGCCGTAGATCAGGGCAGAATAGGCCAAAGGAACAAAGTAGGCAATTGTTTCGTATCGTCCGCTGCCCCAGCTCCAACCGAGTGTTTTTAAATTGCGACCGAGCAGCCGGCAGGTGAGCAGCGCAGCAAAGCCCGGCGACCACATGAGGCCGGCGACGTACCCGCCCCACCCGCCTCCCATATGACCGGAGCGGATAATCAGGAAGTAGAAGACCGAGCTAAACAACAGTGTGATCGAAAGAAAAACGGTGATGGGGTGAAGGTTCATCGATCCTCACTTAACGGCACTCGATCCTGTTGCTGCTCACAGCATAGCAATGCAGATGCGCTTCTTTTAAATAAGAGAAGTCGTCGGAACGCGCTGCTAGTCGCCAAGCATTGAAGCTAGTGTGACAATCCGACGCAGATCCTTACCGTGATTCAGCTAAGCGTTTGCCATGATGAACCGGCTTGAACTCCGGTTCCAGAAGAGCAGCAGAAAAATCGCTATCACAATCAACGCTGCCGAAAGGCCGATCCAAAGACCGTAAATTCCGTAACCCTTGCTAAAGCAAAGCGCGTAACCAAGCGGAAGACCGAAGATCCAATACCCGGCAAAATTAGCCAGCATGGCCGCCCGCGTGTTTCCTAAACCTCTCAAGGCTCCGGTAGCCACTGTCTGCACGCCGTCAAACAATTGAAAAACGGCGGCAATGCCTAACAGTCTGCGCCCTATGTCCAGCACACTCCAATCGTCCGTGTAAACACGCAGAATAGGCAAAGGGAAAAGCCAGAATAACAACGCCGAACAAGCCATGAAAACGCAGCTTAACCCGATAGCCAGAAATCCTTCTCTTCTGGCAAGCCCAGGTTGGCGGCGTCCAATGGACTGCCCAACCGCGACCGCCGCTGCGGAGGACATACCCAAAGGAACCATGTACGACAAAGCAGCGCAGTTCAAGGCAAGCTGATGCGCCGCCAATGCCGCCGGGCTTAACCTGCCGGCCAGCATCGCGGCTGCTCCGAACGCGCCGATTTCCATCAGGATCTGCACTGCTGCCGGGAAACCAATGCGCAGCAACAAGCGAATTCGCTGAAAATCCGGTTTCCGCAGCAGGCTGCGCAGTCCCAAATCCGTGCCTCGTTCAATCCGGTAAATAAAAATAAGCAGCGCCGCCGCCATGTAAACCCGCGCAAGGCAAGTGGAAAGCGCGGACCCGACCACGCCCAAGGCCGGAAATCCCCAATGGCCGCTGATCAGAAGCCAGTTGCCGAACCAGTTCACCAGATTGGAACTGACCAGCACAAACATCACCGGGCGCACATGCCCGATTCCTTGCAGGTAGCGACGAAAGGCTCCGTAAAGCAGCAAAGGCAGTGTACCCCAGCTTAAGGCCGTTAAAAAGGGGCCAGCCAATGCGCTTACTTCCCGGTTGATTCCTAGCAACTGGAATACGGGCGGCATAAACGAAAACAAAATCATCAGCGGCACCGACAAGGCAACAGCAAGATAAACAGCCTGCGTTAAGGAATGATGACAATCCTGTTTATCACCGGCACCGCAGGACTGCGAAACAAGCGTATCTAACCCGAGTAGCAGTCCCATTCCAAAAATAGCGAACGCATAAAACACGCTGCTGCCTACAGCAATCGCGCCGATAGCCGCTGGTCCCAAGTTGCCCACCATAATGGTGTCAACAATGGTCATCGAATACCAGCCAATCTCCGCAAACACCACTGGAACAGCCAGTTTCAACATCCGCCGCAGTTCATGGCGAAGATTGTAGGCGGCAGGCGAAACGACCGGGTTCATGCTCACCAGCATCGCATTTGCCGGGAAAACAAATAGATAACGGCACTACTGTTTAAAATGCTTCCTCTCCGCCTAGCAGCGACGGCGCACCTGAACCTTCTTCGCTGACACACTCGTTACAATACGGCGCGTTAGCACTAATGTTTATCCGAAGGTTTGACGCAAGAAACAAGAGTACAGCGGTTTCGCGAGATCACGCCTTCCGTCGAGAGACATCCGCCTTGCGGAGGAGCTGGAACGACATCTCTGCATCCACACACGTCCAGGCAAACCCGGCAGTCCGAAAGTAATGCCCATGCATCCACTTGCGCCGGAGGCGCTGCCTTATGTGCTAACTTGCTGTAATCCGGCAATGAAGTCTTTGACACCGATTTGCCGGATACGGAAAACTTCACTTGTACCGGTTCAGGCTATCTCCCGATGTCCCCGCCCCACCATACCTGACGCTAATTCACCTAAACTTTTCACTTGTACGGGATTTATAAGCCGCACACTGGTGCTGCGACACACTTTATAAATTCAACAAATGTAGTACTGAAGCTAGTACTTTCCGGCTCGCAAACTCTAAATTTTCGCTTGCAGCACTTTTTTGGTAGTATTTCTTACTTAGGTGTTCTACAACCTGGGTAGCGCGTGTTCTAGCATTCAGTCAATAGCTAGATTCAATGCTTTCATGCCCGTGTCACCGTTATGTGTATCTGAAAATAGAAAAGGAGCTAAGATTATGCGCTTCAGCCGCGCAGCGAGCGTTCTCATAGGCGTTTGTGTATTGGCACCATGGGCTTTTGCTCAACATGAATTGTGTCCCCCTTGTACCTTTCTCAGTAGCTACTGGATATAGTAAGCCGGTAGTAACTCGACGGCCC
>CAXTWH010000057.1:0-28355 GCA_964247975.1 uncultured Bryobacteraceae bacterium
GAATCGAACGGGCGCGTGGGCATGATCGGCTCTTCGTATGAAGGTTTTACGGTGGTGATGGCGCTGCTCGGCCCTCATCCGGCGTTGAAGGTGGCCGCGCCCGAAAGCCCGATGGTGGATGGCTGGATGGGCGACGACTGGTTTCATTATGGCGCTTTCCGCCAGACTAATTTTGATTACACCGCTAGCCAGACAACCAAAACCGGCGAAGGCGAACCGGTGATCCGCGATGCTTACGACGATTACGATGTGTTCCGCCGCGCCGGTTCCGCCGGGCATTACGCGGAAGAGCAGGGCATCAATCAGTTGCCGTGGGTCAGCCGCATGATGGAGCATCCCGCTTACGATGCCTTCTGGCAGGGGCAGGCTTTGGACAAACTGGTGGCGCAGCATCCGGCGCAGGTGCCGACCATGTGGATTCAAGGCTTATGGGACCAGGAAGATATGTGGGGCGCGATCCATTGTTATCTGGCTTTAAAAGATAAGGGACAGACCGATCATAATTATCTGGTGATGGGTCCGTGGCGGCACAGCCAAGTAAATTACGAAGGCTATAGCCTGGGACCGCTCCGCTGGGAAGGCGACACGGCTTTGCAGTTCCGGCGCGATGTGCTGAAGCCGTTCTTTGATCGCTATTTGAAAGAGAACGCTTCGCAATCGCAAGCTGAAACGCCTCCGGTATTTATCTACAACACGGGCGAAAACCATTGGGATCGTTTAAAAAGCTGGCCGCTTGCTTGCGAACAGAACTGCGCTCATCCGATGCAAGCGCTTTATCTTCAGAATAATTTCGGCTTAAGCTTCACCAAGCCTGTCCAAGCGGATTCCGCTGTTGATTCTTATGTTTCCGATCCGGCCAAGCCGGTGCCTTACATCACGCGCCCGGTGCGCCTTTCTGATGCGGAACGCTGGAAGCCCTGGCTGGTTACTGACCAGCGCACGGTGGAGGACCGCACCGACGTGTTGACTTATCAAACCGATAAGCTGAAAACTTCGGTGCAACTCAGCGGCGCGCCGATTGCCGACCTGTTTGCTTCCACCAGCGGCACCGACTCCGATTGGGTAGTGAAGCTGATCGACGTTTATCCCGATGAGGTTCCGAGCCAGCCGGAAATGGGCGGCTATCAGCTTGCGATAGCGATGGATATTTTCCGGGGACGCTACCGCGAAAGCTTTGAACGCCCTAAAGCCATTGAAGCTAATCAACCGCAGCGGTACCGTTTCACGCTGCCCACCGTGGATCACACGTTTCAGCCGGGCCACCGGATCATGGTGCAGATTCAATCGAGCTGGTTTCCGCTTTACGATCGCAATCCCCAAACCTATGTGTCAAACATCTTCTTTGCTAAACCGGAAGATTATGTGAAGGCAACCCAGTCTGTGTTTCGTTCTGCTGACAAAAGCAGCGCGGTCTGGCTGCCTGTAACGGCGCAGGAAGGAACAGAATGAACTCGCGGCGAAAATTCTTAACTCGTGCATCATTGGGTCTGCTTGGTGCTGCGGCGGCCAGCGAAGCGCAGGCGCCCACCAGTTCAACACCCGGCGCGCCGCCTGCTTTTAATACCGCTCCGGCGGCAGGGCCGGAACTTTCTCCCACGACCTTTGCGGAAGCGGAAAAGCTGGCGCAAGTACACATGACCGAACCGCAGCGCGCGATGGCGGCGGGAAACTGGCGCACTTCTTTAGCTCCGTTATACGAGCGGCGCACAGGGCCGCGCAAAGTGGCGTTGGATACAGATGTTGCGCCCTGGTCGCAGTGGAATCCGGTTCTGCCGGGCATGAAAGCCGGTCCGGCGCGGAACCGATTCGTTCGCAGCCATAATGACCCCGGACCATTGCCCACAAATGACGCACAGATTGCGTATGCTCCGGTAACGCAATTATCTCGATGGATTGAAACTCGCCGGTTGACTTCTGAGCGGCTCACCAACATCTACCTGCAACGGCTGCAGCGCTTCGATCCACAACTGCGCTGCGTTATTACCCTGACTCGCGAACAAGCATTGGCGCAGGCCAAACAGGCTGATCATGAAATTGCTGCCGGGCATTATCGCGGGCCGCTGCACGGCATTCCCTGGGGCGCAAAAGATCTGCTGGATACTGCCGGCATTCCCACCACCTATGGCGCTGAGCCTTTCCGCAACCGTATACCGAAAGAAGATGCGGCGGTCACGAAACGTTTAAAGCAGGCCGGCGCGGTATTAGTCGCTAAGTTAAGCTTGGGTGCTTTGGCGTTAAACGACATCTGGTTTGGCGGCCAAACCATGAATCCGTGGCTGCCTGAAGAAGGTTCGTCCGGTTCCAGCGCGGGGCCGGGCGCGGCCACTGCGGCAGGGTTGGTCGGCTTTTCCATCGGCAGCGAAACCGAGGGCAGCATCACTAGTCCTAGCGTGCGCTGCGGCATTACCGGATTGCGTCCGACTTATGGCCGCGTGCCGCGTACCGGCGCGATGACGCTCTGCTGGTCGCTCGATAAATTGGGGCCGATGACGCGCAGCGTGGAAGACACGCTGCTGGTGTTGAACGCTATCTCCGGGCCGGATGCTGGCGACTTGTCCAGCGTGCCGAGCAAGCTCGATTTTGATTCCAGCCTTTCTGTGAAAGGACTGCGGGTAGGCTACTTCCCGGAATGGATGAAGCAGAATCCTGCTA
This sequence comes from uncultured Bryobacteraceae bacterium, assembly GCA_964247975.1. Classification (GTDB taxonomy): domain Bacteria; phylum Acidobacteriota; class Terriglobia; order Bryobacterales; family Bryobacteraceae; genus KBS-96. The sequence goes on from CAXTWH010000057.1 coordinate 2,653, forward strand.
CCGACGTGGACCGCGCTGCTCTGGAAACCGTCCGGAAACTAGGAATGATTCCGGTGGAAGCGGCGCTTCCCGACTGGCCGTACGATTCGCTGAACATTATCCTGTTTGCGGAAGCAGCGGCCGCTTTCGAAGAACTGACGTTAAGCGGCGCGGCGGACCAGCTCAAAATGCAAACACCCGATGCATGGCCGAACTCGTTTCGCGAAGCGCGTTTTCTGTCGGCTGTTGATTTCGTGCAAACCGATCGCTTCCGCCGCAAAGTGGCCGGGGAAATGGCCCGCCTGTTTTCGCAAGTGGATCTGCTGCTGGTGCCTTCGCTGCGGGATGAGATGCTGACGATCACCAACTTCACCGGACATCCTTCGTTGACTCTGCGAGCCGGTTTTGTGGAAGTGACGGAAGCGCGCAGCGATTGGGCGCCTGATCCGAATAAACCGCTGCCGAAATTTTCACCACCGCGCCGTGTGCCGCATGGGGTAACGTTGATCGGCAAGCTTTTTGAAGAAGGCACGCTAGGCCGCGCCGGAATCGCTTTGGAGCGTGAATTCGCCGTTGCCGGCGAACATCCGCCTGGATTTATTGATTAATTTATGGCGAGTATCACAATCAGAAAACTCGATGAATCGCTCAAATCACGGCTTCGCATCCGCGCGTCGCGTCATGGCCGTTCTATGGAAGAGGAGGTTCGTGAAATTCTTAAAACTGCGCTTGCCTTGGAGCCAGCGGATAATATCAACCTCGCAGAAGCAATCAGGCAGCGTATAGAGCCGCTAGGAGGGGTAGAACTGGAACTTCCGTTCCGGGAACCTATCCGGCGACCGCCTCAGCAATAAATTTCCCTGTTGCTTTCCCAACGAAAGTATGTCACGCTTCTATTGGAAACCCAAAAGGAAGCATGAAAGAGAAAACCGATGTTCTGCAAGGCACACTGGCGCTGATGGCGCTGAAAACGCTGGACGTGCTTGGGCCGCTGCACGGCTACGGCATTGCCCGGCGGATTGAACAGATCAGCGGCGATCTTCTCACCGTCAATCAAGGCACGTTATACCCAGTCTTGTTGAAACTGGAACAGGAAGGCTCCATTGCTTCTGAGTGGGGAGCTTCCGAAAACAATCGCAAAGCCCGTTTTTACAAGTTGACGCGCGATGGTCGCAAACGCTTGCAGGCCGAAACCCAAAGCTGGGAGCAGACAACAGCCATCATGGGACGCTTCTTTACCGTGAAAGCGCAGGATTTGCAGTGAGAACAATCAAGCGATTCTGGAAGCGGCTGAATTCCTGGACATACGCGCAGCAGGACGAAGCACGTTTGCAAGCTGAAATTGAAGAACATTTGGCCTTGCAGACTGCGGAAAACATTCGCGCCGGGTTAGCGCCTGCCGAAGCGCGGCGTCAAGCCGTGCTGAAGTTCGGAGCAGTGGAAGCCATGAAAGAAAACTATCGAGACCAGAAAGGATTGCCGCTGATGGAAACACTAATACAAGACACTCGCTACGCGCTGCGCCGCTTGCGAAACTCTCCGGCATTCACGATCACGACAGTTCTGACGTTAGCTTTGGGCATCGGCGCGACTACTTCGATTTTCACTTTGGTTCATGCCGTTCTGTTGAAGTCGCTGGCCGTGGCGAAGCCTGACGAATTGTACCGCTTGGGAAAACAAACACATTGCTGTGATTTGCGTGGATATAGTCAAGACCGGGAATTTTCGCTTGTTTCATACGAGTTGTATAAATATTTTCAGAACAACACCAAAGGTTTTGCCGAATTAGCGGCGTTCTCAGCGGAAAGTCCGCTATTCGGTGTGCGGCGGCAGAACAGCTTGGAAGCAGCGCAAAGCTACCCTGGCGAGTTTGTATCCGGCAATTACTTCAGTATGTTCGGCATTGCCGCATACGCCGGACGTACGCTCACCACAAAAGACGATCAGAACAATGCTGCGCCGGTCGCAGTAATGAGTTATCGCTTGTGGCAGCAGAAGTATGGTTCAGATCCGTCAATTGTCGGCAGCGTCTTCAATTTGAATGACAAACCTTTTACGGTTGTGGGTATCGCTCCGCCAAATTTCTTTGGCGATACCTTGCGCAGTAACCCACCCAATTTCTTTCTGCCGTTAGCTGCTGAGTCATTCAGCAGAGGGGATGGCGAGTTGAATAAGCCGGATAGTCACTGGCTAGACTTGATCGGTCGCATCAGGCCAAGCACGATGCCTGCATCCATTGAGGCTGAAATGCGGGTAGAACTCAAGCAGTGGCTGCGCTCGCATTGGGGCGAGATGAGCCCTAACGATCGTGCTAGATTTCCCAACCAAACCTTGTTCCTCAGTCCTGGCGGAGCAGGCATTACCAAGATGCGCGAAAACTATGAGCATTGGCTCCAAATCCTAATGGTGGTAACAGGATTTGTGTTGCTCATCGTCTGCGCGAATGTGGCCAATCTCTTGCTGATTCGCGGAATGGAAGGACGGCGGCAGATATCTTTGAGCATGGCTTTGGGAGCGCAAGTGCCGCGATTGGTGAAACAAGCCCTCACGGAAAGTATTCTGTTGTCATTGTTTGGCGGCGTTGCAGGTTTAATTATCGCTTTTGCGGGTGCATCTTTAATTCTTCATTTTGCCTTTCCCGCAAGCGGCGGCTTGGCCAATGTCCCCATCAGCCCGTCACCTTCTCTGCCGGTGCTGTGCTTTGCCTTTAGCGTTTCGTTGTTGACCGGAGTTGGTTTCGGCATCGCGCCCGCCTGGATAGCTACGCGAGTAGATCCAATTGAGGCTCTTCGGGGAGCTAACCGCTCCACTGCCCGAACTGGTTCGCTCCCGCGAAAAGTATTAGTTGTATTTCAAGCTGCGCTTTCGCTTGTCTTGCTGTCAGCATCAGGACTGCTCACGGCTGCTTTGCACCAACTGGAAACGCAGAATTTCGGATTTGATCAGGATCGGCGCACCATAGTGGGATTCTATCCTCGGCTTGCCGGCTACCGGATAGAACAGCTTACGCCGCTTTACCAAAAAATTCAAAACTCGTTTGAAAGTGTTCCTGGTGTAGAGGCAGTAGCTTCTTGCGCATATTCGACTCTGAGTGGCAATGCTTGGGGCACTGAGATCTGGGTAGATGGGCAGGGAGCCCCGGAACCTAATGAAGATGTCGTTGCCGGTTGGAATCGAGTGACGGCGGGATATTTTGATGTCACCGGTAACTTAATACTTCAAGGGCGCGGCATCTCCAAGCAGGATACGGCGGCTTCGCAGCATGTGGCAGTGATTAATGAGGCGTTTGCGAAAAGATTTTTTAGGGGGCAAAATCCGATTGGAAAGCATTTTGGGCGGTATGGTGATGGAACATCTCGCCAATACGAAATTGTAGGTGTCGCTCAAGATGCCCGTTACTTTACATTTGATCTCGACAGGCCAATCATTCCGTTCTTTTTTCTACCGGAAGCGCAGCATGATTTTCTTGCAAATGCTCCTTCTACTGAAACCATTCAAAGTTCGCATTTTTTGCACGACATCGTTATCTTGACCAGGCCGGGAGCCAGCTTGTCCGATGCCCAAGTGCGCCAAACAATGGCTGCGGTTGATCCCAATCTGCCGATTATCTTAATTCAAACTTTGAAGGAGCAAGTCGCCGGCCAGTTCACTCAACAGCGACTGCTGGCGCGCTTGACCTCTTTATTCGGATTGCTTTCACTTGTCCTTTCTTCGATTGGACTGTATGGCGTGACGGCTTACAACGCCGGATGCCGCATCAGTGAAATTGGAGTGCGCATGGCGCTCGGCGCAAATCGCGGCCATGTTGTGGCGCTAGTTCTGCGCGGTGCGTTCGCATTGATTGTTATTGGCTTATTGATTGGCCTGCCCTTGACATTTGCTCTTGGGCGATTTCTAGGCAGTCAGCTTTACGGCTTGAATCCATATAACCCCGTAATCACGTTTGTAGCCGTCCTAGTTCTCGGTTTGTCCGCGTTGATTGCCTCCTTGATTCCAGCACTCCGAGCAAGTTTGATTTCACCGGTGCAAGCGTTGCGTGCTGAGTGACAGATGTTATACTTCTGAAAAATCAACCGAGTCGTTGAGAACCATCCGGGAGTTCCAAATGACTTGCTTCAAATCCAGCATTGCCTTTCTCATTGTTTGCTCCGCTTTTCTCGCGCAAGCTCAATCGACCGGCGGTATTCAGGGCACCATTGCCGACAGCTCGGGCAGCGCGATTCCTTCCGCGTCAATCATCGTCACCAACACTGCCACGGGACAGACCCAATCCTTAAAAAGCGATTCCGCCGGCTTGTACGCCGCTTCATCACTGCAGCCGGGCTCCTATCGGATTGAAGTCGCCGCGCCCGGCATGCAAACCGTGGTCGGCAACAACGCGGTTGTGGCCGTCAGTACAACTACCAGGCAGGATTTTACTTTGCAAGTGGCAAGCGCCAGCCAGACAGTGGAAATCCAAGTGGCAACGCCGGTGGTGGAAACTTCCAGCGTGTCGCTCGGCAGTGTTGTGAATCAGCGCACCGTGCAGGAAATTCCGTTGAACGGCCGCCATTTCGTCGATCTCGCCCAACTGGTGCCTGGCACCGTCACTCCGCCTCAGTCCGGATCTCTCACCGCGCCTCTTCGCGGGCAAGGGTCATTCAGTTTTAATTCGGCCGGCGGTCGGGAAGACACGGTGAATTTCATGATCAATGGGATTAACATGAACGATATTGCCCAGAATCAAGTTACATTTCAGCCCACTGTGAACACGGTGGAAGAGTTCAAAATCGATAATTCCACTTATAGCGCGGAGTACGGGCGGAACTCCGGCGCGATTGTGAACATCGCTACCCGGGCCGGCACCAATTCATTCCACGGCGAAGCTTATGACTATCTGCGCAACAACTTCTTTGACGCTCGTAATTTCAGCAACCCCAAAGGCATCGCGCAATCGCCTTTCCGGCGTAATCAATTCGGAGGAGATGCCGGGTTTCCCCTTCACAAAGACACAACGTTTCTTTTTCTGAGCTACGAACAGCTTAAGCAGCGGCAAAGCCTGCCGCTTTCTACTCCGGTTTTGAGCGCGGCGCAAAGAGTTCAGGCTGCGGCTTCTCCCAGCCCGGCAATCCGCAGCCTGGCTGCTTTTATTCCCGAAGCTAATCAAGCTGGAAACATCTTTGCCGGAAACGCCGTTGCTCCGGTGGACATCTGGCAGGGAACAGCCAACTTCACGCAAACGTTCGGCCAGGCCAACCGTTTCAACGCTTACTACGCCATGCAGCAGGACCAGCGCAACGAGCCGCCCACCACACAGGGCAACAATCTGCCGGGCTTCGGCGATCAGCGCCACGGCGTGCGGCAGCTTCTGACGTTGAATGAAACCACGACAATCAGCCCTACGCTCGTGAACGAAGCGCGCGCCGGGTTTAATCGCATTCATATTGTTTTCGCCGCAGCCAACACATTGAATGCCGCTGACTATGGAATTAACAGCGGCATTAATGCGCCGATCGGCTTGCCGCAGATCAGCGTGAGCGGCGCTTTCGCGTTTGGCGGCTTGAACGGTTTCCCGCAAGGTCGCGGGGACGATACCATTGTTCTTTCCGACACCCTGAACTGGGTACATGGCAAGCACACCATCAAGATTGGAGCCGAGTACCGTCAAGGGATTGCCGACAGTTTCACGCAAACGCCGGGAACGTTTAATTTTTCGAGCATCCAAAATTTTCTGCTGGATCGGGCCAACAGCTTCACTGCCAACAGTTCCAACCGCGCTGCTCGCATTTACATTCCCTCGGCGGGCGGATTTGTTCAGGATGCCGACAAAATTACTTCGAATTTTACTCTCACCCTGGGGCTGCGCTACGACTGGAATGGAACGCCCACCGAAGCCAAGAATCGCTTTGTTGTGTTCGATCCTACGACCGCTTCGCTGGTTCACGTCGGACAAAGCGGCGGTTTGAATTACGCCTTCAATCAAAATAACCTGAACTTCGAGCCGCGCGTTGGGTTTGCCTGGGATGTATTCGGAACACAGAAAACCGTTGTGCGCAGCGCTTACGCGATCTTTGTGGATCAGCCTAATTCCGGAGTCGTGAGCGGGCTGATTGGTAATCCGCCTAATTCCGTTCCTGTTTCTTTTTCCGGCACAACGGCTACCCCATATGTCACGTTTGAAAACGCTTATTCATTTGCCGGCGGCAGCGTCGCGCCTGCTTCCGTGGCGCATAACTTCCGTGACGCTTACGTGCAGTCCTGGAACTTCAATATTCAACAGCAGCTTGCCGGCAACTACGGCCTGACAGCAAGTTACGTCGGCAGCAAGGGAACTGACCTGAACGTTGCCCGCAACTACAATCAATTCGTGGGCGGCGTTCGTCCTTATTCTCGCCTTTCCGCTGCAAGCCCCATCGATCCGGGAGCGATTCTTTCCAACATCACAGTAAATGAAAGCGACGCCAACTCTTCCTACCAGGCGCTTTGGCTCACGGTGAACAAGCAGTTTTCCAAAAATCTACAGTTCAGCGGATCTTACACATGGTCGAAGTCGATTGATGAAAACTCGCGCAATTTTCAGGGCGTGGTGCTGCAAGACAGCTACAACATTCGGGGAGATCGCGGATTATCTGACTTTGACGCTCGCCACCGCTTTGTTCTGAGCGGCATCTACGATCTGCCATTTAAAGGCAATCGCCTGGTGAGCGGATGGGAAATCTCTTTGATTGAAACTCTGCAAAGCGGCAACCCGATCAACTTTCATACCACCAACACGTCTTTGACCGGTTTAGCAAACGTCCGGCCCAGCGTTCTCGGCTCCGTCAATACCGGCTATTACCCGGCCACAAACGGCACTGCCACGTATGTCAGTTATCTGAAAAACTCAACTGTCTTTGTTGATCAAGGCAGGGCTTTTGGTAATCTGGGGCGCAATGTGGTAATTGGTCCCGGCTTTTCTAATCTCGATTTGTCTTTGGTCAAGAATACGCGAATCAACGAGCTATTTAATCTGCAGATCAGGGCCGATTCGTTTGATTTGTTGAACCAGACTAATTTCGGCCAGCCAGGTTCTATTGTCGGCTCATCGACCTTCGGCCTTATCACCAATACGCGCTTTCCTACCGGTGATTCCGGCTCGTCCCGGCAGTTGCAGTTTGCTATGAAGCTGATATTTTAAGCCGCGCCGATTCTAATTAAGAATGAATCGTCGCCGATTTTTGGTAAGTACGCTGCCGCTGCTGGTTATACCTGGGAGAATATTGTGCGCAGCGGAGCTTTCCTGCGATGTAGCGGTAATCGGCGGAGGCGTAGGCGGAGTTGCCGCAGCTTTATCTGCGCTCCAGCGTGGAATGCGCGTCATCTTAACCGAAGAAACGGATTGGATCGGAGGCCAGTTAACGGCCCAAGCTGTGCCGCCGGATGAGCACCCTTGGATTGAGCAGTTCGGTTGTGCGCGTTCTTATCGTATGTATCGTGAGGCGGTGCGCCGATATTATCGGCTGTATTATCCCTTAACGGAAGCAGCCCTCACCCGACCGGATTTGAACCCCGGCAACGGAACGGTTTCACGGCTAACGCATGAGTTTCGAGTTTCCGTCCGCGTGCTGGAAGCAATGCTCGCGCCTTACCTGGGAAACGGCCAGCTTACTGTTTTATTGCGGCATGTGCCGGTGAGCTCCGATGTCAACAAAGATCGTGTCCACAGCGTGATGGTACAAGATCTGGAAAACGGAACTGAGCGCGCCATTACTGCTGCTTACTTTCTTGATGCCACGGAGTTGGGCGATCTTTTGCCGTTGACCAAAACAGAGTTTGTGACTGGCGCGGAATCACAAAAGCAAACCGGCGAAATGCACGCGGCAGCCAAAGCTGATCCGGCGAACAATCAATCATTCACGTTTTGTTTTGCGGTGGAGTACCTGGAAAATCAAGACCACACGATTCCAAAGCCCCAGAATTACGATTTCTGGCGCAGCTACGTTCCACAGCTTTCTCCGCTGTGGGTCGGGTCTTTACTTAATTGGAATTATTGCGATCCAAAAACGCTGCAAAGCGTTCGGGCATTTCTAGGCGTGAGCCAGGAAATTGTGGAAGCGGAAAAAGGTGAACGCAATTTGTGGGCGTATCGGCGTATTGTCGACCGAACAAACTTCACGCCAGGGTTTTACAAAAGCGACATTTCACTGGTGAATTGGCCGCAGAACGACTACTGGCTAGGTGACTTGATCACAGCGACTGCGGAACAAAAGAAAGAACGCCTTCAACAAGCGAAACAGTTGAGCCTTTCGTTTCTTTACTGGATGCAAACCGAAGCGCCGCGCTTTAAGAGCGGCTATGGGTGGAAGGAACTTCGGCTGCGCGCTGATATCGTCGGCACAGAAGATGGACTAGCGAAAGCCCCTTACATTCGAGAGAGCCGCCGAATTCGCGCTCAGTTTACGATTCTGGAGCAACACGTCGGCGCCGAGATGCGAACCCGGAACACCGGAAAATCGATTAATGAAGTTGCCGCTGAAACTTTTCATGACAGTGTAGGAATCGGATGCTACCGGATCGACCTGCATCCTTCAACGGGCGGAGCAAATTATATTGATGTCAGTTCACTGCCTTTTCAGATTCCTTTGGGCGCATTGATTCCCGTTCGCCTGGAAAATCTGCTGCCGGCTTGCAAAAACATCGGCACTACCCACATTACAAACGGATGTTATCGGCTTCATCCGGTGGAATGGAACGTTGGCGAAGCAGCCGGAGCGGTAGCGGCGCAGGCTATCAGAATCAAGCGGCCGCCCCGGGCCATTCGCAATAATCAGAATCTACTTTCCGATTTTCAGGAAAGCCTTCGCGCTCAAAGCGTTGAACTAGCCTGGCCGCGCATTCATCCGGTTTAATTGGAATTTGGATCAGACGTTGTGCTTGTTCCAGTTGTATCTTGCTGAATCTGTTGTAGCGCTTGCGAAATGATGTTGGACACCTGGCTTGAACTGGAGTCGGAGCCGCCGGAATGATGGTGATGATGGTGGTGCCCGGAAACAGCGTTCTGATTGTTGGCTGCAAGCGAACTGTAACTGGAAGAATCACTGTTGACCAGATCGGAAAAATTGCCTGACTGCGAAGCTTTGCCGAACTGACTGGCTAAGCTGTTTAAGCTTTGCGCTTCGGCAGGGTTGGTTGCTCCCTGGGCAGCGGATTGTAGCTGCGTGGCAATTTCGCTGGTTATTTTCCTGAATTCTGTTGGATTTGATTTGCTTAACTCCTGCAATTTGCTGAGCAGTTGTCCAACATCGGAAACGCTGGCTGTGTCGGCGCTTGCGCCCGTAGCCAATGCGCCCTGAGTTGCAGTGGAATTAGTGAGGCCGGACAAAGCTGAAACGGCATTGGCGGAATTTGACTCCGCGGTTTGGGAAGTTTGCTGTTTTTGCAGCAGCGTCGACAGATAGCTGGACAGCGAAGAATTATCAATACTTAGGCTCAAACGATATCTCCATTCTTTTTACAGATCATTCTGCATTCGACTTGAATGGCACAAATCGATAGGTGCTGTTGCGGGTATAAGCGAATCCTCAATCACAGCACTCAATTCAAACATCGTCGGTTAAGGTTGCGCTCTTTACCAACATTTTCTTGAAAACGGGCGGCGAGCGAAGTTATGTTGAACAAACCAGAAAGAAAACCGTTCTTGTGAAGATTTGTCAGCAGCGAAATTCCGTTCAAGAAGTATACTGATGATTCAATTGCGGTAAACGCTGTCTGCTTTGCGCGCGTCAAAGCCGTGATTGCTCTTGTAAATACCTTATGAGGTTCTTCCTCGTTTTTATCAGCTTGTTTGCGTTTTGCGTTCTCCCGCCGCTGAGGGCGCAGTCTAATAATGGTCAAACAAAAAAGCAAAAGTTATCAACAATCCGCAGCGCAGGCAAGCGCGACTCTCAATCGATTCCGTCGCTTACCCCTTACCTGAAAGATCCTGATTCGGATGTGCGCGAGGAGGCGGTGAGGGCTATTGTTAATATCGGCACTCAGTACAGCCTGGACCCGCTGATTGCAGCTACCCGCGACAATGATGCTGATGTGCAGGTCCGAGCCACCGATGGCCTTGTGAATTTCTATCTGCCCGGCTATGTGACAACGGGCGGCATTACGCGCACGTTCACAAGAGTTAGTAAGCGCATCAAGGATTCTTTCACTGATCGCAACGATGACATTATTCCGGTCGGGATTTCAGTCCGGCCTGATGTGATCGCTGCGCTGGCCGATTTGGTCAGCGGCGGAGCAAGCATGGAAAGCCGAAGCGATGCCTCGCGCGCGATTGGAATTCTGCGCGGACACGCGGCTTTGCCGGCGCTCGAAAAAGCGCTGCGGTCAAAAGACACAGGATTAATTTATGAAAGCCTGGTGGCAATACAAAAGATCGGCGACACTGCCGCCGGGCCGGAGCTTATCTTTCTAGCCAATGATTTTGATGCGCTGGTGCAATCCGCCGCATTGGAAACTCTAGGTGTCCTGCATACCACCGAAGCCGCGCCGCAGATCAGACAAGCGGTGAACCGGCCTCACGGCGACCGCGTGCATCGGTCCGCCCTGGAAGCTTTGTCCATGCTGGCGCTTCCGGAAGATCGGGACTTGTTTCTCAGCTATAAAGGCAGCAAAGATACAGAGCTTCGCATTTCGGCTTTGGAAGGATTAGGACGCATACGCGATCCGCAGGATTATCCGACAATTGAAAACGCCTTTAATCAGGAATCGGACTTGAAGCCGCGCTTGGCTGCCGCTTTTGCGCTGGTTTACCAGGGCAAAGTAGAAACGAGCGAGTTCAGCCCGCTTCGTTATTTGGTAAACGGATTGAATCTTTCGAAGGGCAACTCCGCTGCGGAAGTTTATTTGCAGGAATTATCCCGGAAAGGTGAAGTCCGAAAAGCTTTGCTGCCCTTGTTGGCAAAGGGAAATAAGCAGGAGAAACTAGGGTTGATTAAAGCCCTAGCGCCTAGCGCAGACGCGGAAACAACAACCGCGATTCAGCAACTCACCAAAGATTCTGATTCTGAAATCTCGATCGCGGCAGCGCGCAACCAAAATACAAAAGCCCGCTAACCGAAATGGCGAGCGAGCTTTTAAAGATTGGAATAAAGAATTTACTTTGCTTTTTTCTGTTTCTGCTGACCGACGCGAACCTTGAACATCTGCTGCTTGGCTTCCTGATAAGCCTTATGATCGTGACGCGCAACTGCGTCTTTCACATAGGTATCAGCATCAGCGTCTTTGGGAAGAACAGCCATCAGCGTAAAATTCTCGTTGCAAACCGGGCAGAACGGACGAAAGCGCTTCACGTTCGGAATTGCCATAGTTTTTAGAATAACATGCTTCCGCGCTTTGGGAACACTGGGCAGTAGCCTAAACATGCGTGAAAAATTCGTTCCAATAAAAGCAAAGGGTTGTTTTCGTGATCCAAACAGTATGGGGAAATGTTTGTTTTGTGGCCAGCTATGATAATTTTGTAGTTCCAGCCGATATGTCACAAGAACATCGACACCGCAGTCGAGTCACATTAAATCGGTTGCCGAAACATCTTCAAGAAGCCTTCGCAAAGCAGAAAAGTCTTGTTTCTGAGCAGCCAGATCCGCTGGAACTAGACCAAGTGCATCAAGGTGACGCAAGATTTCTCCTGTCACGCATTGTGCCGGATTCCATTGCTCTCAGCGTCTGGTCTCCGCCTTATTTTGTCGGCAAAAACTACGAAAAAGATTTCACGTTTGATTCTTGGCAGTCCCTGTTGAAAGTGGTGATCGCTGGACACTTCTCAATCATTAAACCGGGCGGGTTTCTCGTTGTAAACATTGCCGACATCCTCTGTTTCAGAGACGCCCAGATGCCAAAAATTTCAGCCGAGAATGTTACTCGCCGTCGCTCTAAAGTCACTCATGACGATGTTGTTAAAGCGATGCTGGAGCATCCGGGCTTTAATCGCCATCAGATTGCGGCATTACTTGGTTGCAGTGAGCAAACTGTTGATCGTCGGCTAAATGGCAACAACATTCGGGGTGGGAAGTATGAGGAACAAACAAGAGTCAAGATCGTCGGTGGACTTTTAGAGAAGTGGGCTATTGATGCGGGCTTTTATCCATACGACCGTCGTGTATGGGTGAAAGACGCAGCATGGGAAAACAGTAAGTACGCTACACTTTCTTATCGCTCTGTCGATGAATTTGAATATCTATACTTCTTTTGGAAGCCCGGCATTACTATTGTTGATCGGGCAAGGCTAAGCCAGAAGGAATGGCGGGATTGGGGATACCGTGCAGTATGGGAGTTTCCATCAGTTCGTGCCAATGATGACCATGAAGCGAAGTTTCCTGTGGAGTTACCAACCCGTACAATACGGCTGCTAACCGACCCCGGTGATACGGTTCTGGACTGCTTCATGGGCAGTGGAACTACGGCCGTTGCCGCTATTCAGACCGGTCGCCGCTTCATAGGAATCGAGTTGGAAGCTTCATCCGTTGCACTTGCGCGAACTCGAATTGATAGAGTTCGGATTAACGCAAATGCTGATTGATCCGCACGAATTAAAATACAACCTTGATCGTTTGGAGGAAATCGAAAAGTCATCTTTGCGACTTGTTGTTCAGGCAGTTTTTGACTTCCGAGAAACAGCAGTAGAGATCTTTCATAAAGAAAAAGACCTGCCACAAGACATGGCAGAAGATGTCACCCGTGAAGCTCTAGACAGGATGGGTGTCTCCAGAATTGACGAACGACTATTTGGCAAAATTGATTACAAGCGAGCTCGATACATATTTGAGTCAGAATATGCCGTAAGACAGGCACTTTTCGTCGATTCAAAGGCGGAAGACATCGCTGGTCAAAATACAGCTACAATCCAAACGGCACAGACATCGCTGCGTATAAGGCAAATTAGGGCCAACGTTGCTATGGATGTCGAAGGAAAACTCCCGACAGTTCTTACAAATACATCCAAGGGCAATTACCTAACCACTACGATCTTTGTTAAATATAACTATAAGCAAGCTTATACGGATACGGAAGACCAACAGCTATTAGGAATTACAATTATCGCTTTGCCTAACGGCATGCTCCAGGATAGATATAATCCTAATCCTGAAGATTCATTCTGGCGAGCCGGCAGGAACGCCCCAACTCTTGGCGAGGACTTCAGGGTACGCATCGGTATTTCCGCTCTGAAATCCCGCCGATCTTGGCGTGCTCAGCACATCCCCATTCCTCCTGCGCCTTTCGTGTGGGATGAATAAAACAACTTATTTTCCTCAACGCGTCTTAAGAATACTACTGGGCTAACGCGAGCCGATCACGTCCGCTAACGCCTGCTCCAGTTGAGAAAAACGGAAACTGAACTTCTGCTGTTCTGCTGCGGCGGGAACTGCTCTTGTACTAGCCAGAAAAGAATCTGCTGCTTCTCCGAGCATTAAGCGGAGCGCGAAGCGGGGAACCTGGAATAACGCGGGACGCTTCAGGGCAGTCGCCAGCACGCGGGTAAACTCTTCATTTGTGACCGGGTGAGGGGCGGTTCCGTTCAGGACGCCTGCAACGCTCGGGTTTTCCGCAGCCCAAATTATCATCCTGAGCAGGTCATTGATATGAACCCAGGACATCCATTGTTTGCCGCTGCCCAGTTTTCCGCCCACACCCCAGCGGAATGTGGGCAGCATTTTTTGCAACGCTCCGCCGTGCGCGCCAAGCACAATGCCGATCCTCACCTTCACCAGGCGCAGCCCGAACTCCTGGGCGCGGTCAGCTTCGTGCTCCCAGGCTTTGCAAACATCCGCTAGGAAGTCTTGTCCGGGTGGGTTTGCTTCCGTTAGCACTTCATCTTTTCGGTCGCCGTAGTAGCCGATGGCCGACGCACTCACCAGGACGGAAGGCTTTTGAGAAAGTGCAGCAAGCGCGTCAATCAAATTATGGGTAGATTGGCTGCGGCTTTGCTTAATTTTACGTTTTATCTCAGCATTCCAGCGCTGCGCCACCGGTTCGCCGGTCAGGTTGATCACGGCGTCCACGGGCGGAACTGCCGCTAGTGACGGCGCAGTTTGAACCGGATCCGGCCACGGATGAAACACTGCCCGGCTGTTTATTGTTTTATTCTTCTGCTTCCGGCCCAGATAGTGAACCGAATGGTTGGCTTGCAACAACAGATCAATCAAGTTCCGGCCCAGAAAGCCGGTTGCGCCGGTCAGAAGATAAGTCATGCCTTATTCTTTCGCGCTGATTCCCAGGGATCGCATTTTCCGGTAGAGATGGCTGCGTTCCAGTCCTAGCAGTTCGGCGGCCCGGGTGACATTTCCGCCCGTTTCTTCCAGCTTACGCAGAATGTATTCCCGTTCCGCGGTTTCCTTCACTTCATGCAAACTGTTGAAACCGTCCCAGGCTCTGGCGTTCTCTCTGCGCTTATTTGCGCCGAGCGGCAGATGCCGCGCTTCAATCCGATGCTGCGGATATAAGATCACCAGCCGTTCCATCAGATTCCGTAGTTCCCGGACGTTACCCGGCCAGGAATAAGCGGTTAAAGCATCAAGCGCGTCCTCAGCAAATTCTTTCGGCTTGCGTCCGTAGGCGGTGGCGTATTTAGTTAAAAAGTAATCGGCCAGCAGCGGCACGTCTTCGGACCGCTCCCGTAGTGGAGGCACCGTGAACGGAATCACGTTCAAGCGGTAAAACAAATCTTCCCGGAAATTGCCGCGCTCAATTTCCTGTTCCAGATTTTTGTTGGTGGCGGCAATCACCCGCGCATCCACTTGAATGGTTTGCGATGCTCCCACCGGCTCGAACTTATGTTCATCCAAGGCGCGCAGAACTTTGGCTTGTACCTTTAAGCTCATGTCGCCTACTTCATCCAGGAAGAATGTTCCTCCGTGGGCCTTCTGCATTTTGCCGATTTTTGCGTCCGGGACGCCCTCATGCGAAACGCGCCGGTAACCGAACAACTCGCTTTCAATCAAATCTTCGGGCAGCGCGGCGCAGTTCACCTCCACAAACGGACCCTGAGCGCGCAGGCTGGAGCGGTGAATAGCATGGGCTACCAGTTCCTTGCCGGTCCCACTTTCCCCATAAATCAAAACTCGGCCATTAGTGGCGGCCATAATCTTCAACTGCTGCCTTAAGGCTTTAATAGGAACGCTGTTGCCGATGATTTCAGGAAGTTCGGCTTCTTCCCGCAGTCGGTTGAGTTCCAATCCCATGCGGCGCTGTTGAAGCCCGTTCTTTAAAGCGAGGCTTACCTTTTCAATGGTGAGCGGTTTTTCAATAAAATCAAAAGCGCCCAGCTTGGTGGCCTTTACAGCGGTTTCAATTTTGCCGTGGCCGGAGATCATAATCACTGCCGGTCGGTCATCAATCGGAATCGCCTGGATGCGCTCCAGAACAGTCAGCCCGTCTATTCCTGGCATCCAGATATCGAGCAGCACCGCTTCGTAGCTTTGACGCGCCAGTTCGCTGAGGCAGGATTCACCATCGGCTACCGCATGACATTGGTAGCCTTCGTCGGAAAGCACCCCGGCGAGCGACTGCCGGATGCCAGCTTCATCGTCCACAATTAGAACTCGTTGCGCTTGCAAAGCCATGTGCTTACTTTTATTGTCCGACGAGACGATTTTTCCAGAGCCGTTTATACCGGCAGCGCCGTTGTTTCTTGCTTGAGAGTGTCGGCTTCAGCCGCGCTGTAAGGGAAAAGCTCAACAACGAATCTGGTTCCGGCGGGTGTATTGTCTTCCACCCGGACGCGCCCGCGATGTTCAGCAATAATATGGCTGACAATCGCCAGCCCCAGGCCGGTGCCGCGGTCTTTGGTGGAAAAATAAGGAAGAAACAGCCGTTCTTTATCGAGAGCCGACACGCCGCAGCCGGTATCGGCGATTACCAGTTCTACCAGATCGTTGCTTGTATGCGCAGTGGACACAAACAGGCTGCGAACTGCGGTGTTTTCCATCGCTTCCGCGGCATTATCAATTAAATTCACAACCACTCGCTTCATCTGCTCGCGATCAGCCATTACGGACGGCAGATTCGGCGCGAGGTCCAGCGTTACTTTCACGCCGTCCAGCCTTCCCGCAAACACGGCCATCGCGCTTTCCACTACATCGTTCAAATTAATCAGCGTGGGCTGCGCTGCCGGAAAGCGGGAAAATTGAGAGAATTCATCCACCAGGCTTTTCACGGTTTGCACTTCCTGTTGAATTGTGGCGGCGCATTCATTCAAAATGGCCTGCGCTTCCAGCGGTAGATCCAAACGTTTTAGCTGCCGCTCAATGCGCCCGGCGCACAAAGAAATCGGGGTCAGCGGATTTTTAATTTCATGAGCAATGCGGCGGGCCACTTCCTGCCAAGCCGCCGCTTTCTGCGCGCGCAGCAGTTCGCTTGTGTCTTCCACCACCAGCACAAAGCCGCGCCGTTCTTCGAGCGAGGAAACGGTTAATGACAAGTGGAGCAGCCTGCCGCCGCGCAGAATTTCCATTTGGCTTCCGGCAATTCCGGTACGGCGGGCGCGCTTCATCAGGTAGCGCGCTTCGTCCAGGTTCTCGCCTTGAAACAGTTCATCCAGATGCCGCGTTTTCTGGTCAGGAAAAATGCTGCGAAAGGCCCGATTCATGCGCTCCACCCGGCCATCGGGGGAAATCGACAAAACTCCAGTGGGAATGCTTTCCAGAATCGCTTCCGTAAATCTGCGGCGCGCTTCCAGTTCTTTGGCGTTACTTTCCAGGTCGCTGGTCATTTCGTTAAAGGAGCGCACCAGCGTTGCCATCTCATCCATAGCTCGAACATGTACCCGATGAGAAAGATTGCCGCGCCGTACTTCCTTGGCCGCAGCCAGCAGAGCGGATATGGGAACGCTAATCTGGCGGGCGAGAACCTGCGAAATCCAGGACGCCACAAACAAAACAAACAGCGTAATGACGCAGATTAACTGAAACCATACAATCTGATAAAACTTTTTGTTGCCGGCTAGAATTCTTTGTTCTTCCAGATAATGAAGAATGGCCGCGTGGCGAACCACAATCGCCGAATCAATTGCAAATTTTGCTTCCACGGTTCCAATCGCAATGCCATCGTCAATGACCTGCGCCTGGGCTTCCGCGGTGGGGCGATTGGGATCATCCTTGCCGTCTATGCCGCAAAGCGTTAAAGTCCGGTTGTCCGCCAGATGAATGCTCAAAAAACTGATCTGGTGCGCGGCGCACGTTTTTTGAAAAAAAACGGAATCGCCAATGCCCGACTGCGCCGCCATTTTTGCTTCCGGCAGTATGCTCAACCAATCGGCTTCCACCTGGGCTTTTTCCCGCCACTGTTTGGCGAACAGTTCATCGATGCCTTGCAGATTCAATTCAATATTCTTGGCAGGCAGGCGGAACCACTTTTGTAAATTGCGGTTCAGCACATAAACGCTGAAAAGAACGGAAAAAAGCACTGGAGTGAGCGACAGCGCCAATGCGCCAATGATCAGTTTGGAACGAATGCGCGAACCTTCCCGATCGTGCTGCCGCTCGATATACAGCTTTACCAGCGTGCGCACGAGCATGAAGGCCAGCGTGACGAAAAACAGGAACACCACCGTGGAAACGGCCCAGATGATGGCTGTTTGCTGCAGATTGGCCGGCCCGTAGGAGCCGAAGCTGAATGACCCCTGCCAGATCACCAGAATCAGAAGCACCAGAAAACAGAGTGCTGCCCCGGCCAGCGCCGCGCGTCGTCGCATTAACCACATCGTAGCGGAAAAACGAACCTAAAACAGCGAGGGAAGGCGCAGTGGCGCACGGATGAACTGAACGGACCGCAAAACGGCGCAGTAGGTCAGATAACTCGACAAACTTCCAGAATTGGAATTAAAATTGTGGAGAACAATTCCAACCTACGTAGATATCAGCAAAATCCGGTAATAAATTTCTTTGTTATCAATTATTTTCTGTTTTGGCCCCTGATGTGCTTACGATCAGCTATCAATTGTGTCTGACAGGAGTTTTTGGAAGTAACGCGGTTTGAGCTGCCGGACCAAGTACGACTCGCACTCGCCCATCCTTCTACATGCCTTATGCAAGTTTCCAAGCAACCGGGCGCGAAAGTCACATTCTTTTGCAGTTCCGGCTTAGGTGAGTTTTCTATGACTATGTTTGCTAGATTTACTGCGGCTTTAGCCGTATTGATTTTGTCCGCTGCGTCCTTATGGGCGCAAGCGGAAACTGGCCAGATTACCGGAACCGTAACCGACCCGGCCGGCGCTGAAGTGGCTAATGCTGCCGTGGAAGTAAAATCCACTTCTACAGGAACGGTTCGCAACATTGTGACTACCGGATCGGGCGCTTATTCCGTTACCAATCTTTTGCCGGGGTCTTACACGATCACCGTAACTGCTGCTGGCTTTAACAAAAGCGAGCAGCAGGTGAATCTGCAGGTGGGCGCTCGCGTTGGCGCTGATATTAAGCTGGAAATCGGCCAAGCCGCTACCACTGTGAACGTGGCGGAAAGTACAGTGGCTGTGAACACCGAAACGCAAACGCTTTCTAACGTAATCACGGAGCGGCAGTTGAAAGAACTCCCGAACTTAACTCGTAATCCTTATCAGTTTGTGGCAATCGCCGGTAACGTGTCGGATGCAGGTATGGGAACGCGAGGAGCCGGTGTGTCGATCAATGGCTTGCGCGAATCGTCAACTAATATTTTGTTAGATGGCGCGGGCAACAACGATGAATTCGGCGGCTCCATTGGGCAGCAGATTCCTTTGGATGCGGTTCAGGAGTTTTCCGTTCTGACCAGTAACTTCACGGCTGAATACGGCCGCGCGGCGGGCGGAATCGTGAATGTAGTGTCTAAAGCTGGTACGAACGATTTTCATGGAACGGCGTATGAGTTTAATCGCGTTTCCGCGCTTTCTTCCAACTTTTTCCAGAACAATGCGAATAGCCAGCCGAAATCAACCTTTACGCGAAATCAGTTTGGCTACTCCTTTGGCGGTCCTGTAATTAAGGACAAGCTTTTCTTTTTCAGCAGCACGGAGTGGACTCGAATTCGTAGCGCAGCCACCAACTACGCTTGGGTGCCGGACCAAGCTTTAATATCGCTTGCGGCGCCGAATACGCAACAGTTTTTTCAAACTTTAGGTCAGTTGCGCTCGACCGCCAGCGTGATTGGAACAATTAACCGATCCAACTTTCCGAATGGCGATCCATGCACAAGCGCAAAATTTTGCGTATTACCGGGTGGCGGCCAAGTAGCTTCCAATGTCACTTTATTCGATCATGTAGCTTACAACGTGCCCTCAAATGCGGGCGGCGGATCTCCACAGAACACTTGGGATACCAGCAACCGTATCGACTATAACTGGTCCGACAAAACTCAAATCTATGGCCGCTATTCGTTGTACAGCGAAGTGGATCAGACGGGGGTTCTTTCTAATAGTCCTTACGCAAACTATGACCTTGGAGAAAACCAATATAACCACAACATCCTGCTAACGGCCATTCACACGTTTACGCCTTCGCTCACTTCGCAAAGCAAGATCGTTTTTAACCGTTTGACCAATCTGCAACAGGGGTTAACCAGCCGTGGTCTGGTTCCCACGATGTACGCCAACGGAAACGGCGCGGTGGCGATTGGACCTGATAACATTGCGTTTCCGGGATACAATCCGTTCACGCCAGGCAACGGCGGAGCGTTCGGCGGTCCGCAGAATTATCTTCAGGCTTATGAAGATTTAAGCTACGTGCGAGGAACTCATAACTTCCGTTTCGGCGGATCGTACGACTACATTCGCGATAACCGGACGTATGCCGCTTACCAGACTGCGGTTGACAGTTTGTCGAACACACAAGGCGTCGGTTCCGCGCTGACCGGTTTTCTGGATGGACAATTTTCCAAGATTCAAGTTGCCGTAAACCCGCAAGGCAAATTCCCTTGCGCTAGCGCCGCCAATCCAACCCCGGGCTGCACCGTTACTCTGCCGCTCGGTTCGCCAAACTTCAGCCGCAGCAATCGCTACCATGAGTTTGCGCTTTATGGTCAGGACCAATGGAAAGTGCGTCCGAACTTCACTTTAAATCTGGGCGTCCGCTGGGAATACTTCGGCGTTCAACACAATAAAAACGGCAATCTTGATTCGAACTGGTATGCGCCGGGAGTCGGTTTTGCCGATAGCAATCTGGCCCAGTACATTGCGACTGGCGGTATTCAGGCCGCGCCTTCAAGCCCGGCTGGGGGATTGTGGAATCCTGCCTATAACAACGTGGCTCCGCGAGTCGGCTTTGCGTGGGACATCACCGGCGACGGCAAAACTAGCCTGCGCGGCGGATATGGCATCGGTTATGAACGGAACTTCGGCAACGTCACATTCAACCTGATCCAAAACCCGCCGAACTACGCGGTGCTGGGCGTTCCCGGCCCAATTAGCACCGACAACTTCGGACCGCTGGCAGGCAATAACGGTACGCTGCCGCTGCCTCGGGTGGGTGCGCGTATCGTTGACCCCAATATTAAAACTGCTTACGCCCATACCTGGAGCGCGGCTTTGGAACGCCAGATTACGCGAAGCGCAATATTGAGCTTTGAATACAGCGGATCCAAAGGCGTTAACCTTTACAGCATCGACTACCCGAACCAGCCGGGATTCGGAAACTTTACGCTGGGCACCCCCTGCAACCCCGACCCTACTGTCGGTTGTGCTTCCGAAATCAACCCTCAGTGGAGTTCAGGCGTCGGCTATCGCGGCAACCAGGGGTTTTCAATTTATCATGGCGTGAATACAAAACTTACGGTGAATAATCTGCTTAATTCCGGGTTTGACATTCTGGTGAACTATACGTGGTCACACGCAATCGATAACCTGAGCTCAACCTTCTTTGAAGCAAGTGGCGTACAAAGCCAGTTCGGAAATAATAACGTCACCATCAACAATGGCAACTTTGTTTTCGGACTGCTCGATCCTTTTCATCCGAACCTGGATCGTGGCGATGCTGAGTTTGATATTCGCCATCGCGTTACGGTCGCCGGCAACTGGAAACTTCCATTAGGACGAAAGCCTGGTTTATACAGCACTTTGCTGGGCGGCTGGAGCTTGAATCCGCTCTTCACGGCCCGCACCGGGCAGCCGTTTAGCGTGTTTGACAGCAGCAGCGGACTTACCTTAGATCGCGCTACGCAGCGTGCGGTCTTGTCGGGTGTTGTGCCTAACACAGGCAATGGTTTAGTGGCTACTGCAACGCCGGACAACTACAACTACATCACTTTTAATCCATCCCAGATTGTGCATGTGGCTAATCCTTTGACGCTTAATTCTCCCTGGCCGGCTGGAATGACTGGACGCGACGCGTTCCGCGCTCCGGGATTCTGGAACTTCGATCTGGGCCTTTACAAAGATACGAAAATTACGGAGCGGTTTTCTTTGCAACTCCGAGCCGAAGCTTTCAACCTCTTTAACCACGCTAATTTGTATGCCCTCGGTAATACTGCTGATGTTGGAGCAAG
This sequence comes from uncultured Bryobacteraceae bacterium, assembly GCA_964247975.1. Taxonomy (GTDB): domain Bacteria; phylum Acidobacteriota; class Terriglobia; order Bryobacterales; family Bryobacteraceae; genus KBS-96. The sequence continues at coordinate 24,085 of CAXTWH010000057.1, forward strand.
CAATGCTGTATCGGCTTGCTACGGCTGCACCGGTTCTACCTATGACCGTCGTAATCTTCAGCTCGCCGCAAAGATCATCTTCTAACTGATCTTTTCATTAGTGGCGCTTCAGGGTGGCCGGAGATGGGAGTCTCCGGCCCCTTTCTTTTTGTGAAGAACAATCTGGCAAGGCGCAGCGCCGAATCATGCTACCGAGCGTTGGCCCGCAGTGATTTGTTTTCCGCCGCCTGCAACGCTGCCTTCACCTGCGGATCGCGCTGCATTTCAATTTCGTCACCTGCCGCTACGCCGCGAGCCTGGGTCACGATCTCCTGTTGAAGGCGGCTGATAATCCAATTCTGATCGCGTGACCAGTCAGCCACGTTCGGTTGAATATTTCGCTCGGAAAGAAACACTTTAAAATCATCCAGCGTTTCCGGGGTAATGGTGAACTTCTCCGGCAGCGGCGTATGCGCAGATAAATACTGAGTAGCAAAGTTCAGAATGGCACCGCTGGCATCAAGCACAATCGCTAATCGGCTGGGCGTAGGGGGCGCAACGAGCAGATCGGGCTTGATTCCGCCGCCGCCTTCCACAACGCGGCCGCCGTCAGTTTTGTAAGTAGGGCGATCATAAACGGGAAGGGCGGAAAAAGTTTCCGAAAGCTGTGAGTTGCGCAGCGGATGCTGAATGGATCGTCCGCTCGGCGTGTAATAAAAAGCAGTAGTCAGCGCCAAACCGGCGTTGCCTGATAAAGGCAACACGCTCTGTACTAATCCTTTGCCATAGCTGGTTTCTCCGATGATTGTGGCGCGATCATGGTCCTGCAACGCGCCGCTTAGAATTTCTGAAGCGCTGGCGGTTTTACCGTTCACAATCACGGAAAGCTGGACATGATAAGGATGGGAATTCGATGGAACGTCGGCAATTTCCGGCGCACCGAACCGGCCTTTCGCGGTTAGAATGCGCTGGCCGGGTTGTAGAAACAGGGCTGCCGCATCCAGCGCGCCCTTCACTACGCCGCCTGGATTATTGCGAAGATCGAGCACCATTCCCTTGAGCGAATTGCCGCCTAGTTTTTCAATTGCTTCGCGTAAAGCTCCGGCGGTTTGCATGTCCCAGCTCGTGACGCGAACGTAAGCATAGCCGGGCGCAAGCAGAAACGCGCGGTCCACGGTGGGTGAATCCATTAAAGCCGGGGCCAGCGTGAACGCGAGCAAACGGGACGATTCGCGGCGGCGCACCGCAATTTGCACTTGCTGCTGGCGGGCCTGGGTGAGCAACCCGATAATCTGCTCGGGTTCAAGATTGCTAATAGCAATATTGCCGATAGCCACCAGTTCATCTCCCGGCATAATGCCGGCCTTGTTCGAGGGAGTGCCCGGCAAGGTTTGCAGAAAAATGACGCGCCCGGGCAGCACGCTCACTACGCTGCCGAATCCCTTCTGCTCCGAATTTTCCATCTGCTTTAATTGCTCAAACTGATCCGGGGAAAAAAACTGCGTGTGGGGATCGAGCGGGCGCAGCATGGAAGGAATCGCGCCTTCAAACAAGGTCTTATCCAGGTTGGCAGGGTCTGCCGCTTTCGATTGCACCACCCCCAGCACAGAAACAAACTGTTTCAAGAGTGGGTCGAGCGAAGCGGGCGAAGATTCTGATTCCGGCGGCAGCGTCTGGGCCGAACAAGCCGCGACAGATAACATCAGTGCGAGAACAAATTTATTTATTACGCTCATTTGGAGTACTGCGTTTCGCGCCGGATGCGGGCGCGCTCCAGTGCCAGTTGAATCAAGCGGTCAAGAAGCTCGGTGTAAGGGATGCCCGAATATTCCCACATTTTGGGATACATGCTGATGGATGTAAAACCAGGAATTGTATTGATCTCATTGACGTAAAGCTGGCTCGTGGCGGTTTCCATCAGAAAATCCACCCGTCCCATGCCTTCGCAGCCCACCGCTTCAAAACAGCGCACGGCTAACTTCTGCAGTTCCTCAGTTTTTGCCGCATCAAGTTTGGCAGGAAGTTCGATAACCGCTTTATCCAGCAGGTATTTGTCTTCGTAATCGTAAAACTCGCGCGAAGGAAAAATCTCGCAGGGCGCAGCGGCTTGGGGCGGATCGCCGCCCAGCACGGAACACTCAAATTCCCGGCCTGTGACGCCGCGCTCGACCACGATTTTGCGATCGTAGCGCAATGCTGCTTGAACGGCCTCCTGCAAATCGCAAGCGCATTTCACTTTGGTGATGCCGACGGAAGACCCCAAGTTCGCCGGTTTCACGAACACCGGAAAGCCAAACGGAAGCGTCAACGTCTGCGGATCAAAATCGTTCCGTTCCAATACCAGGTATTCCACCACCGGCAGGCCCGCTTCCTTGCAGAGCCGTTTGGTCATGGATTTATCCATCGCCGCTGCTGAGGCCAGCACGCCCGCTCCCACATAAGGCAGTTCCGCCAGTTCAAGCAAGCCCTGCACGGTTCCATCTTCGCCGAATGTGCCGTGCAGCACGGGAAACACAACATCAATATCAGGATTGTTGTTCGGCTCCGGTTGAATGGCCCGCGGCTGCCAGCGGCCTTCCTTGGTGATGAAAATCTCCGAAATGTTGTACTTATCCCGATTGAGGGCTTGTTTTACGGCCTGGGCGGAACGAACCGAGATTTCATGCTCGCCTGATCTGCCACCATAAACAACCGCCACATTAAGTTTGCCCACGGCTTTCTGCTCCAATTATTGATTGTCGCTAACATAACTCAGAGAAACGCAGAGCCGTCAGTATTTTGTTCGATTTCGTTCGAGCCGGTTCTCGCGTTACCATCACGAGATAACTGATGCGGTTCCAGACTTTGTTTCAAGTGTGGTTGGCAATCACGGCGGCAATTCTGATAATTGTTTGGCTGCTTGAGCCACGAACTGTGTTGCTTCCCTGCGCCGTGGCGGTGTTTGCGGCCACCACTGCTTTTACTCTTTTTACCGGATTGGCTTGGCGTCGGTTAGCCCGTTATATGCGCCGGTTGGAAAATTATACGGCGGCGCTGCCGGCCAGCCACATCGAACTGCCGGAAGGGTTGCCTACTGAGTTTCTGATGCTGGCTTCCGCGCTGCATCGCACTTCGGAGCATGTCAGCTCCCTGCTGGAGCGCGGAACTTTAGAACTGACCAGGCGCGAAACGATTCTGGCCGGCATGGCGGAAGGAGTGCTGGCGGTAGACCAGGATCTGCGGGTGACTTTCTGCAATGAAGCATTTTCGGAAGCGTTCCGTACACGCCATCCTATCTTGGCGGACCGTCCTTTGTATGAGATCGTGCGCGAGCCTGCTTTGCAGGAGATTTTACATAATGTTGTGACCAGCGGGAAGGAAACACAGGTCCGAGTTCGTCTTCCGGCGGCTGGCGGGCGCTGGTTTGAAGTACGCGCGCTGCCGATGGGCAATGGCCCCTGCACTGGCGCAATCATGGTTCTCCATGACATTACCGAGATGCAGCGGCAGGAACAGGCCCGCAAAGATTTTGTGGCCAATGTTTCGCATGAGCTTAGAACGCCGCTTGCTTCCATTCGCGGCTACGCCGAAACGTTGTTGGATGGTGCCTTAGAAGAACCGGGCGTGAATCGAAAATTTGTGGAAATCATTCAATCTCATGCCATTCGCCTGAATAACATTGCTTCCGATCTGCTGGCGCTTTCGGAGCTGGATGCGCATGCGCCGGAAACGGCGCCGGTGCTGATTTCCATTTCGGAAGTAATTGATTCCGCCGTGCGCACCGTGGAAGCCAATGCCGCAATGCATAATGTGGAACTGCGGGTAAACCGTTGTGAACAGGCTTATGTAATGGGAAACCGTTTGCGCTTGGAACAGATTCTGGTGAATCTGCTGGATAACGCGGTGAAGTTTAATCGTCCCTCAGGCTCGGTGGAAGTGGAGTGTTCCGGTACCGAGAAGGAAGTGAAAATCTGCATTTCCGATACCGGCCTAGGCATTCCGAGTGAAGACTTAAAAAGAATTTTTGAAAGATTTTACCGGGTTGATAAAGCTCGTTCGCGTCGCGTGGGCGGCACGGGGTTGGGCTTAAGCATTGTGCGGGAATCGCTCGAACGTATGAACGGCTCGGTGACGGTGGAAAGCCAATTAGGGCGCGGCAGCCGATTTACCGTGCAAATGCCCGCAGCCTGGGATATCGTTCTCCCTTCCCCGGAGCGAGAACGGTTTGCATAAGGTTTCCTCAGCGCTACAGCAGGGAACTTGTTTACAGCGGCAACAATCGGAAAAGTACCGGATTCATCGAATTGTAACTT
>CAXTWH010000057.1:28455-31320 GCA_964247975.1 uncultured Bryobacteraceae bacterium
AGCGGCACCACTTACTGCTGGACGGATTATCTTTCCAAAGTCAGCCCGGAATGGGCCAAGCAGGTAGGTAAGAATACTTCCGTAAAATGGCCAGTCGGGTTAGGCGGCAAAGGAAACGATGGCGTTACCGGGCAGATTAAGCAGACTGAAGGCTCAATCGGATATGTGGAACTGATCTTTGCAGTGAAGAATAAACTGCCGTATGGTAGCGTCAAGAACTCCGCCGGAAAATTTGTGAAAGCGGATTTAAACTCAGTAGCGGCAGCGGCTGCGGGCGCGGCCAAAGCAATGCCGGATGATTTTCGGGTTTCCATCACCAATGCGCCCGGCGCGGATGCTTATCCGATTTCCACCTTTACCTGGCTGCTGATTCCTTCGCAAATCAAGGATGCCACTAAACGGGATGCGCTTACCAAATTTGTAAAATGGTCATTGACCACCGGGCAGAGTTCAGCAGCGAGCCTGGATTATGCGCCTTTGCCGAAAGCGGTTCAAGCCAAAGAACTGGCCGCTATTACGAAGATAAAATAATCGGACTTTTGGCGTCTCATTTCAGTAAGGTTGCATGGCAGCTTCTTCCACATCAGTTACGTATCACGCGCCCCGAACCGGAGCGCGTGGTTATTTGGATCGGCTTCGTAAAGGGGAGGAAATTGCTTATTTTCTGACGCTGGCTGCGGCAACAACCGTCATCCTGATTGTTGTTCTGCTGGTATATCAGCTTTGGACCAATGCCACCCTGCCGATTCATAAGTTCGGACTTTCATTTTTGAAATCGAGCGATTGGGACCCCAACGCCGGAATATTCGGCGCGCTGCCGTTTGTTTACGGCACTTGCGTTACTGCTGCTTTGGCGCTGTTGATTGCGATCCCCACCGGCGTGGGCGCTGCTATTTTTCTGGCGGAATTGGCGCCGCCGAAACTGTCCAACGCTATGACGTTTCTGATTGAACTGCTGGCCGCTGTGCCAAGCGTCATCTACGGGCTGCTTGGCATTTTCATTTTGATTCCGTTGATTCGTAGTTATCTGGTGCCGGTGCTGAAATCGGTTTTCGGCTTTCTTCCTTTCTTTAAAGGAACTTTCTACGGAGTCAGCGTTCTTTCCGCCGGCATTGTTTTATCCATCATGGTAGTGCCTTTTATTATCTCTGTTTCGCGCGAGGTACTACTGGCGGTCCCGACCGAACAGCGCGAAGCGGCGCTCGCCTTAGGCGCAACCCGATGGGAAACCACTTGGGATATCGTGATTCCTAATGCGCGCATCGGCATCATCGGTTCGGTGTTTCTGGCTCTTGCCCGGGCGCTTGGCGAAACAATGGCTGTCACAATGGTAATTGGTAACACGCCGCAGATTGCGTCATCGCTGCTCGCGCCGGGCTATTCCATTGCGGCAGTGGTAGCCAATGAGTTTACGGAAGCAACCGGGGATCTGTATCTTTCCTCGCTGATTCTGTTGAGCCTGGTGCTGTTTGGTTTAACTATTGTGATTAACGCTGTAGCGCGAATACTGATTATTTCCACCGAACAAAAAGGATCGGCATGAGTTCCGCCGTTGTTCCCGCGCGTTTAAACCTGACCATCTCGCCGCAGCGCAAAATCGTGAACTGGATCATGTTGTCCTTGACAGGATTCTGTACGCTGCTCGCCATTACCGTTTTGTTTTTTATCCTGGGCTACCTCTTCTATCACGGAATTACAGCGCTCAATTCGAGTTTTTTCACGCAGTTGCCTAAGCCAACCGGCGAAACCGGCGGCGGCATGGCGAACGCCATCCTCGGTAGCGCGAAGATTCTGCTGTTGGCGACGCTGATTGGGGTCCCGATTGGGTTTCTGGCAGGTGTTTATTTATCGGAATACAGTGGCCGCACCTTTGCTTTCATTGTTCGCTATGTAACGGATTTGTTGAACGGCGTGCCTTCCATTGTGATTGGCATTTTCGCTTATGCGATGGTAGTGAAGCCGATGAAGCATTTTTCCACCTTAGCCGGCGGTATTGCCTTAGGCATTATGATGATTCCCATTGCAGTGCGCACCACCGAAGAATTTCTGCGCGCTGTTCCCGTTTCCCTGCGCGAAGGCGCAATGGCGCTCGGCGCGAACAAAGCCGTTGCTATTTTTACGGTGGTCGTTCCGGCCGCCATGCAGGGGTTAACATCGGGCATGATGTTAAATCTGGCCAGAGTGGCCGGTGAAACGGCACCGCTTCTTTTTACCGCGCTGGGAAACATGTACTGGAGCAAAGGATGGTCGCAGCCCACTGCTTCGCTCCCGGTTATGATTTACCAGTATGCGGTTTCCCCTTATGAAGATTATCACCAGCAAGCTTGGGCAGCCGGTTTTGTGCTGCTTGCGCTGGTTCTTTCTATCAACGTAACCGCGCGCATGATTATTGCGCGACGCAGTATGACATCCCGGAGATAATGATGGCTACTCCGCAGCAAGTAAATGAGGTATCCGCGTCAGTGGCTGGCTCTTCAACGCCCCAAAACGGCGCTAAACCGAAACTCAGAGCGCAAGATCTCAATTTTTATTACGGCTCGTTTCAAGCGCTTCATGGAATCAGCATGGATATTGCCGCCAATAAAATCACGGCGTTTATCGGTCCTTCCGGATGCGGAAAATCCACTTTTCTGCGAACAATCAATCGCATGAACGAGACGCTTCGCAATACCCGCTATGAAGGCGAAATTCTGCTGGATGGCGAGGATGTTTCGAAAATGGATGTCACCAGCGTGCGGCGGCGGATCGGAATGGTTTTTCAAAAATCCAATCCGTTTCCGAAAACGATTTTCGACAACATCGCTTACGGGCTGCGCATCAATGGCGTCACCAAGAAAAGCGTTGTGGAAGAGATTGTGCAGAAAA
>CAXTWH010000058.1:0-24006 GCA_964247975.1 uncultured Bryobacteraceae bacterium
CGATTACGGTTGAAGTTCGTGAAAGGCAGCAGCACCGGACCGCCCACAAAATAGCCTGGATTGTTGAACCGGTATCGGGGGCGCGGCGTTCCATTACGATTGTTGAAGAACTCGTTTGCATTCAACGCCTCATTTCTGAAAAAATAATAAGCGCCGCCGTGGAAATCATGCGTTCCGCTTTTGATCACCGTATTGATGGTGCCGCCGGAACTGCGGCCGTACTCCGCTTGATAGTTGCTCAAAAGCACTTTCACTTCCGCCACCGCGTCAATACTGGGAGCAAGATAAGGACCCACCAGGGAACCGGTATCGAGGCTGGTAATTCCATCCAGAGTCAAATCCACCGCGCCGGCGCGTGTTCCATTGATGTTGATTCCTACCAGGTCATTCCAGCCCGGTGATTCGCGGTTCGCCGTGTCCACCACTCCCGGCAGCAAGCGGGTCGTTCCTATGTAAGAACGGCCTTTCAAAGGAATTTCCTGCATTTCGCGGCTTGTAATTAACCCGGAACGCTCCGCGCTTTCTGTTTGCACGGCCGCGTTTTCGCCCGTTACCGAAACTGTTTCCGAAACATCGCCTACCTGCAAAGCAATGGCTGGCAGGGTAACGCGCTCGGTGGCGGTCACGCTGATTTCGCGCTGCTCATACTTTTTGAACCCCGGCGCATCGATTGTGAGCACAAACATTCCCGGCAGCAGTTCCGTAAAAACAAAACGCCCTTGTTCGTCCGGCTTTGCCGAGCGTGACTGCGCAGTGGCAGTGTTGGTTAACTGTAAGGTCGCGTTCGGCAAAGCCGAGCCGGAGGCGTCCGTTACCGATCCGGAAATCTGGCCAGTTAATCCTTGACCGTAAACCGCCAGCCCCCAGCAAAACAACCCCACTGTCAAAACGATGGGAAGAACGGCCCCCCCTGCCCGCAAACCATTTAAACGTTTCATGCCGACCTCGTGGTTGAGTCAGTTTGCGAAATCGTATCACAATAAGGTTTTCTTTACTGCAAAAAATTACAATTCATGCCTGTCAGAAGAATTCTGTTAAGAGTTATTTCGGAACTGCCGATAACTCTATTCATAGGAATATTTTTATGTCAATGAGTTTAGTGGGGCGCCTCCCAAGGCGGAAACACGAACGTTCGCAAGCTCCCGATACTGGTTTAGTGGATGTTTTTAAAAACACTCGTTTCGGATTGAAAAAATGGCTTGGACCCACGCTGATGCAGGATATTTCTGCCGGAGGCGTGGCAATTCGTATGGATAACGCAATGCCGATTGGTGAAATCCTCTATCTTCGCAGCCGCACAGTTACTATTACCGGAAAGGTCTGCCGCTGCGTTCCCTTGGAGTTGGGATTCAAAATAGGATTGGAGTTTGTTTCCCACAAACCCTCTGTTGAAAAATCCGCTTTAACGCCCGACGTAGCCGGTCGACGCTGAACGTTTGGAAAAACGCAGCAGATAAAGGGGAATTGCGAACGGCCATAACAAGGGAATGGCTTGCGCTAGGAACTGAAAACCAGCCCAACCCTGTTGCATCCCCGAAGAAGTGATTACTTGCCATTCGCTTTGTTGTTCTGGCGCGGATGGCCGCTCCACCAATCGTACGCGCTCAAGAACATCAACTGTTTGCAAAAGCGCGGCATATCTCCGCGCTTGTTCTGAACTCGTGTTGTAAATGACCGTTACCGGTTCCGACAGCATCGCCGCTAAAGAAACGCGCAGCTTGTTCCAAACGCGCTCTAAATCAACCGGATCAACAAACAGGATGTACGCCGATAAAACATCCCATTGAAACATCGGCAGGTTCAACGAATATTCCAGGCACAAATGGAACAATAAACCAACGAGCAGGAGCGGGTAGCGCAGTTCTCGAAACCAGAGCAACACTCCCAAGGCAAATTCCAACGCCAAAGTAAACCAACTGGCGAGCTTCATTACCAACGGATATTGCAAACCGCTTGGCACCGGAAATCGCTGCACCTCATCCAAACGGCTCACATAGTACAGCGCAGTTCCATCCACCCAGGCCGCGCCCAGCGATTTCCACCAGAACGAAACCAGGTAAACCATTGTTAATTCGAATTGAATCATCCGCTGCGCCCAGGGATTACGCCACGAAACTTCCGCTGTTTCCCTGCCTCGCCAGATGCGCAGCAAACGATCCGCTGAGACTGCCGCTCCTGCTGGCGCAAACATCAGAAAAAAACCACTCACGCGCAGAAACGCATCGCCCCCGTGCATTACGTACAAATCGCGCTGGTGTATCGATGCCAAACAGATGAACGTCACTATGCTGCTGGTTCGCGTCGCCAACCCCACTGTCAGCAGCAACGTGAAAAAAAGAAAAACCCAGAAGAACGCTTCCACGGCAAAATCGGTCTGCGGAATCAGGGTAAACATATTAATTCGCGTGCCCGGCTCAAGCTGGTGCATGGCCGCTAAACTCACCCAACCTTTCGGGCCATACCAGTTGGTCCAATCCGGGCGCAGCAACAGCAGCGTGGCGAGGGTCGCCAGCCCATGAAAAACACGGAACAGTGCGACGCAGATCGGAGACTGCGGCGCAAAAAAGAACCGGTTCCATTCCTGCACAAGCGCCCGCAGGCTCATCGTAGATCCTCAGCCGTTAGCCGATGTTCCCAGAACACGTGCGCCCGCAGCGGCCCCGGTTGATAAGAACCGTTCGGCTGAATTGCAATCTCTGTCCAATATTGAATCAGAATCACAATCTCCGGCGGATTCTGCGGATTGTTGTACTTTCGCGCTAGAAAACGGCCCGCATCCGGCCATAATGCCGCGTATTTCGCGTCCGGCAGATTTTCCGAAAACTTCCGGTATCGCTCCCGATAATACCGCTCCGCAAAGCCGAGCTTTTCCATGCGCGGGAACTTCCAGTTTCGAATCTGCCCGTTTTTCAAAATAACCGTGCCTTCAATATAGGCGTTCACCGTGCGGGGCATCGGCGCAAACGTATCCCAGGATTGAAACAAACCCACCCAAAGCATGTAAGGCCGCACCGCGGTTCGGAGCCGGTCAACCAGCAGCGAATTCAAAGGGATGCACCAGCCGGCAATGGCTACGATGTGGAATATCAGAAAAACGTTGATTACCAGGCACTTCCCGTCCCGTTCATTCCAGACTTGGCGAAGCCATGCACGTGGTTTTTGGATTGCTGCGCTGCCCATTATGCTGCTCATTGCTAGTCTCGCAGATTTGGTGAGCCTTGAAATTCAAGCTGAAAATTTTTAAAAATACTGCAATAAACAGTTTAATGTAGAATTGTAGAAAAAAGGAAGATCGGTAGAATGAGCAGCAAGGTAAAGGCTTTAAATATCAAAGATCCTGAAGCGCATCGTTTGGCGACAGCTATCTCTCAAGCTACAGGAGAAAGCATGACTCGTGTGGTGACTGAATCGCTACGGGAGCGATTTGAACGCTTGCAAAAGGCCAAAACAAAGGGCAGTGTAGAAGAACTTATGGCAATCGCCAAACGGGCTTCTGATGGAGTGAAAGGTCCGTATTTAGACCATGCCGAGTTTTTATACGACGAGAATGGTTTTCCAAAATGATTCTGGACACTTCGGCGTTAGTCGCCATCTTTTTTGGTGAGCCTGAAGCTTTCTCTTTTACTGAGATCATCCATAATGCGGATCGTTGTTCAATCAGCGTAGCTAACTTCCTTGAGTTGTCGATGGTTGTTGAAGCACAACTCGGACCCAGTGGAGGGCGTCAATGCGATCTCTTCCTTAACCGAGCCGGCATTATCATCGAACCCGTTACTATTGAGCATGGATATCTTGCTCGTCAAGCTTTCCTTGATTTTGGCAAGGGCCGTCACCCGGCTGGTTTGAATTTCGGCGATTGTTTCGCTTACGCTCTAGCAAAGGCAGCAAACGAACCGCTTCTATTTAAGGGTAAAGACTTCAGTAAAACCGATCTTAAAGTGGTAACCCGAAGCCACTTATCGAATTAGATAAAATTGTTTCGATTCACAGTTCCGGAGGCAAGTTCACTTTCCAATTCTCGCTTCACTCTTTCAAGCTTATAGGAGTGATCTGCCGCTGTATCAGACTGTGGGTGAACATTGCTGCCTTTAGCTTTTTACAGTATCAGGTGCATAAATTGATTGAAATCGCTTTTCGTGTAATGACCGAACGCCGGTCCAGGGTGAAATCCGCGCTTGCGATACAGGGCTAGTGCTGCCTCGAAAGCCGGGCCGCTGCCGGTTTCGAGGCTAAGGCGGCATAGGCGGCGCATCCTCGCTGCGGCGATGATATGATCCAGCAGGCGGGTGGCAGCCCCCTGCCGTAGATAATCGGGATGGGTGCGCATCGATTTTACCTCGCCGGTTCCATCCCCAAGCTCTTTTAGCGCTCCGATTGCTATGGGGACTTCGCTTCGCCAGAGCGACCAAACAGTAACATTAGGCATTTGTAGTCCGGCCAAATCGAGAGCGAAAACGCTGCCGGTCGGCGAACTGGAATGCATGCCGGCGAGATGAATCGCTAACAGGCTGCGCGTCGCGGCACCGCTGAGGTCATCCAAGCGGATGTCAAAAGACAAGCTCTCATTCAGCGGGTACTGCATTTTCGCTTTCGCCCTGTTCTTAGATTATCCAACTAAATATGTTTTATCACCCACACCAAACCTATCACCGGCAAAGCCACGCCTGCCGCTACCAGCGCCACCGTCGCTAAGAGAAACAACCAGTCTGCCGCACGCTGCCGTCTTGGCTGCGTCAAATAATTTTTTAATATCTGATAATTGCGCCGGTTCGCTTTGAACGCCACATCAAACAGATCGCCGAGGAAGGGCACCGCTCCCGCCGCTGCTTCAATCGCAATATTCACGAGCATCCGCGCCAGCGCCACGCGGGGAATGCCAAGCTGAATGCCGCGAATCACAATGTAAAGCGAAGCTAGAGCGTCGAACACATCGCCAATACCGGGAATCAATCCCACAATTCCAGCCAGCCCGAACCGGAACCCGCCCGGCAGCGCGAACGCATAATCGAACCATCGCGCCAGTGCTTCCACATCCGCAATGCGCGGATCAATCACTTCCGGCGTGAGTGCGTCTTCCCGATGCCGGGGAATAACGTAAGGTGTGATCGCAGCTTTCGGCATACATTTGCACTCCTGAGAAGGAGACCCCTGCTCGTAGCGAAAAGTTTCCGAATAGCCGAAATAGCCTGCATCTGAGCTGCTACTGAAGTGCGACAATCCATCTCATGACCCGACGCGAACTCCTGAGCGCAATTGCCGTCGCCCCTCTCTGCTTTGCTGGCGCCCAGCCTGCAACGCTTTCAGTCGAAAGCTATATCTTTATCCAATACGCCGAGCGTCAGAAGAAGCCTTTAACCGCAGTAATCAGCGAAGTGCTGACAATGGCGCGAACCGCAGGCTTTCGCAACATCGAACTGAACCCTGCGTTCCTAGCTCCCGATGCGCGCGATCTCACCCTTTCCACTTTGCACGCCCAACAGTTGCGTATGCCGTCCGTGTATGTCGGCGGCGCCATGCACGAGAAAGAAGCGGCTGACCAGACGATTGCGAAAGCCCTCGAAATCGCTAACATCTGCGCCCCATTCGGCTGCAAAGCTGTGGTCAATAATCCTGACCCCAAACCCAGGGACACGCCGAAAACTGATGCGGAACTTGTTGTGGAAGCGAACTCGCTAAATCGTTTAGGCCAAACCCTTGCGCAGCAGGGCTTTGAACTGCGCGTTCATCACCACACGCCGCAGCTTGAAAACAATGCCCGCGAATGGCGCTACATTCTCAGCCACGCCGATCCTCAATATGTGAGTCTTTGCGTCGACGCTGATTGGGCTTATCAGGGTAACTTTGACCCGCTTGCATTCCTGCGCGAAGCCGGTTCCAGAGTCCGCGAGCTTCACATCCGCAGCTCCAAAAATAAGCTTTGGCTCGAAGACCTGGAAGACAGCGATATCGATTATCGCGCCCTTGCCGCTTATCTGAAGCAGAATAACTTGAATCCTTTGCTGGTGGTGGAACTGGCTTATCGTCCGAACACCGTTATCACTCGCCCCCTAGGGGACGATCTGCGCGTGAGCCGGCTATATGCGGAGAACATATTCGGAGTGCACGCCGATGGATGATGTCATTCCCACTCGCCGCCGTTTTCTGGGCGCTGCCGCTGCTACATTCTGCTGCGCCGGTCGTCCCGGCTTTGGCCGTCCGGCATCTCTGCACATCGGCGTGACGGACTGGAACCTGCATCTTTCCGCCAATCCGCAATCTGTTCCTTCTGCCGCTCGTCTCGGCTTCGCCGGAGTACAGATTTCGTTCGGCGCAAGACTAATCAACGATAAACTACCTGCTGACCAGCCGGAAATCACTGCTCAATATCTCGCCTTGTCCCGGCAAAATAATTTACCCATTGATGCCACTTGCGTGGATCGGCTTCACTATGATGGCCTCAAAAACGATCCACAAGCCGCAAAATGGGTGCGCGATAGCATCCGACTCAATCAGCAACTCAACGCCAAAGTTCTGCTGCTGCCATTCTTCGGACCGAAAGCCATCAAAACTTCGGACGAAATGCATTACGTGGGTGATGCCTTGCGCGACCTTGCGCCGGAAGCGGCACAAGCCGGAGTCATCCTGGGCATCGAAGATACCATCTCCGCTGAAGACAATGTCCGCATCATGGATCGCTCCCGCTCCGTCAACGTTCTCGTCTACTACGATGTCGGTAACTCCACCGTGGCCGGTTTCGATCCGGTGAAAGAAATTCGCTGGCTCGGCAAAGATCGCATCTGCCAATTTCATTTTAAGGACAACCCGCATTACCTGGGCAAAGGGAAAATTCAATTCGAGCCGATTGTGCAAGCTATCAAAGACATCAACTGGAGCGGTTGGATTAACCTTGAAACCGACGCGCACCCCGCCATGCTCGATGCCGATCTGCGCCGCAATCTCGCTTATGTTCGAAAGGTTTTAAGCACTATGAAAGTTTAAAATTTCTTCACCGCTCATTCGGCTTTGAATTAGTGGATTGAAACCGCCGGTCCGCCGGATAAAGCTTTCGGCCTTGTGCCAAAGCCTCTTGGGCGCGTTCCGCCATGCCAAGCTGTTGCGCCATAGCCGCAAAACCGGCCAGCGCATCGGCATTCGCCGGAGCCTGTTTTAAAACAATCGCATACTGCGCCAACGCTCGTTCATGTTGGTTTTGCTCCTGCAGAATATGAGCAAGCTGCAAACGTTGCGAAATCAGCTTCGGTTCAATTTGCAGCAATCTTGTTAATGCCGCTCCGGCTTCCAAACGATGTTCCGTTTTCAAATCTGCTTCAATCAACGCCTCGTAAGCTTCCCGAAACGTCGGTTCAATCTCAATTGCTTTTTGAAATAATTGCGTCGCTTGCGCCCAATTACCTTCGACTATTGCTTTTCTGCCTGCCTGGTACTCCGCCGCTGCTGCTTGAATATGAACTATTTTCTGTTCGCTGAAACAATAACCGCGCAGCAAACATAAGATCAACAGAGCCCTCATCAACGGCCTGCCTTGTTCGTCAACGTAGCGTTCAAGCGTTGGCTGCTCAATTCGCTCAACGGGTCGGACGCCTGCTCCTGCACTTGTTTAAACATCCGGCTCGCTTCCGTCGTTTTTCCGGTCATCTGGTAAGCGCGCCCTAGGTTATAAATCGCGCTGCGCGATTGCGGCTCAACCCGGTAAGCCGCTTCTAAATCCGGAAGCGCCTCGTTCGCCTTATGAGCTTTCAAAAACAGCTTGCCCCGCAAAACACGCGCTGAAACCGATTGCGGATTCAACGCAATCGCCCGGTCTAGTTCCGTCAACACCGGCGCTGTGTTAGTGCCGTCCAGACGTAACAAGCATTCCGCTAGAAGATAATGCAGGTCCGAATCCTGAATGCCTGCCCCTTCCGCCGTTTGTAAATCTTTCACTGCATCGTTTAATCTATCCAGCTTGTAATCCGTCAACGCCAGGAAAAAACGCGGATCAGCTTCCTGCGGGGCCAGCCGCGTCGCCGCTTGAAAGCTTCCGTGCGCTTGTTCCAAATGTCCGGTAAGGGTTTGCGCCGCGCCCAATACAATGTAAGATTCCGGCGACTGCGGAAACTGCTGCACTGCCTTTGCCGCTATGACGGCTGCTTGCTCCAGGTTGCCGCCATCCACACACAGCGTAATCAGGTTCAAATAACTGGATTGATTCGGATGCACTTGTATTGCCTCACTGAACACTTGGTAAGCTTCGGAATACCGGCCCGCTTTCGAATAAGAAACTCCGAGCAAATCCTCGCATTTTTCGTCAAACAGATTTTTTGCTTTTAAACCATTCAAAGTGTTGATAGCCGCTTGGTAGTCATTCAATTCGAATTCGCTCAGCGCCACTGCGTAGCCGTGTGTTAACGGGTCCGGCGTATCGTCGGGAACGGAATGGAAACTCTTCAAGGCCACGTCGAAATGTCTGGTTCGTCCATACAACCAGCCAAGCTGAAACCGCTCCAGTGCCGTTAACTCGCCGCATTTCTGCAATTGGTTCAATGTTCCGAACGCCTCATCATACTGCCGCTTTTGCAGCGAAGCATTGGCTGCCGCGAAAACCTTATCTACCCGGCAGTTCGGCTGCGCTTCCAGCAAAACCGCGAACAGAAATAAAACTGCCGCCAGCCTAGTACACATATGTTTGCGGATCTTCAAACCGAATGGTTGCATTGGCCGCCGGCTGCAACCGGCCCACATAGGCGCGTTCGGCTTCTGCTTCCGAAGTCCGATGCAACTGCCCATAAACCTGCGCCAGTTCCAAATGAAATTCAGTGGAATCCTGCAAGCGTGGTTCAATCGTTTTTAGAATCCGCAGTGCTTCGTCCGGCTTTCCCAAATGCTTCAGCGCCCGCGCCAGCAGCAACCCGGTGTTCGGATTGGATTGTTCGCCTGTCCAAGACCGTTGCAGATGTTCCGCTGCTCCGGCCCAGTTTGCTTGTTTCATCTCGACTGCGCCAAGCTGTTCATTCGCCGCCGAATCATTTGGATTGATTGATAAAGCTTCCGATAATCGTTCGCGTGCCGCTCCGTCATTTCCCTCTGCCTGATCGCATCGCGCCAGCCCAACTAAAGCCGGAAGAAGTTTGGCATCCTGTTGCAGAGCCTCCTGGTACGCCGCGCGCGCCATCGCTTCATCACCTTTTGCCTGCGCAAGATCGCCGCTCGCGCACAACAAAAGCGGCTGCCGCGCATCACGCGCCAACGCTTCTTTTAAAAGATTTTCAGCCGATTGAAAATACTTCAACCCAATCCATTGTTCGCAAAGAACAAATACTGTATCGGGTTTATCCACCGCAAGCTCATGTGCGCGTAGCAGCCAAGGAATCGCCTTGCGCGGTTCGCCGAGTGAAGCATAATCCAGCCCAATGTGCAGGTAAGCATCCGCATGACCGACCCGTTTATCAATCGCTTTAAAATAGTTTTCGCGCGCTTTGTTCCACTGCTTCGAATGCGAATAAGCCAGCCCGGTATTGAAATAAACTGCATCATCCGCATCAGTCGCCGGAATCTTCCCGAAGCAGTGAACCGCTTCCTGGTACCTTCCTTGTGAAGCTAACTGCACTCCAAGCGAAAACAAAACAGAAGCGGATAATTTCCGCTTGTCCACTAGCCGTAAAACGTCATCAGTCCTTTTCGCTTGAAGGTAAGCGGCAATCAGATACTGCGCCGCGCCTCCATTTGCCGGGTCAATCGCCAACGCTTTTTCAAGGTTTTTCGTTCCTTCGGTAAACTGGCTGGCCTTCAACAACAAAACTCCCAATTCAGTGAACAGCCGGGAAGAATTCGGGTTTAACGATAACGCTTTGCGAAACGCTGCTTCCGCCGGCGCAAGCTGATTTGAAAGCGCAGCCGTTACTCCGTCCAGCTCAAAAAACGTGGCTGATTGTGCGCATTGTGAACGAGCTGAGTCAAGAATGGATTGCGCTTCCACTATGTTTTTCTGTTGCAGCGCAGCCGCAGCTTGTTGCAGATTTCCTTCGCACCCTGCCGAGAACAGCGCGAGAAAAAATCCAAGTGAAGCCATAAAAAAACGGGGCGTCCTTTCGGAGGAAAAGGACGCCCCCAATGGACAACACTAAAATAGCAGCTTCAACGCAAACTGAATTTCCCGTGGTGGATTGGCAGTGGACGTAATCTGTCCAAATGACGAGCTTTGTACGTTACTATCCGGCAATCCGAAATTCGTGTGATTGAACACATTAAAGAATTCTCCCCGGAACTGAAGCGTTATCCGCTCCGTAAACAGGAAATTTTTATACGCAATTAAATCTACGTTCTTCTGCCACGGTCCACTGATGTTATTACGGCCCTCATTACCGAATGTGTAAGCCGCCGGAATCGCAAACGCTTTCGTGTTAAACCATTCCAACCGGCTCTGATTGAACCCGTTGAACGCATCGCCTACCACCTGCGCCCGCTGACTGCCACCGCCCACGTTAGCCACATCGCCACCCGCGCTAATCGAGAACGGCTGCCCTGAAGTCAGCGCAATAATTGAGCCGACGTTCCAGTTGCCGAGCACTCCTTGGGCCAGCTTATTGCCGCTTGACAGATAGCGCATTCCTTTGCCCACCGGCACCGCATACGTGCCGCTCAAACTAAACAAGTGCCGCCGGTCAAAATCCGATGGCGCCCAATCGCGTCTCAGATCATAAATGGTTTCAATTGACCCCGACTGCCCTTCCGATTGAATGTCCATTGATTTCGACCAGGTGTAAGAAGCCAAGAAGTTTAAGCCATACGACAAACGCTTCTGCAGCTTCGCTTGAAACGCATTGTAGTTGCTGTTTCCTACATGTTCATCGTAGGAAAACGAGCCTCCGTAAGCCGGGAACGGCTGCCGTGGAGCCAGCGGTCCAGGAGCAGGATAAAGCGCCGTGTTCGCCGTGGGTTGAATAAACTGGTGCCTGCCGCCGGAGCCGACGTAATCCAAATTTAAAACCATTGAATTTGTTAACTGCTGTTCTACCCCGAAGTTGTACTCCATCACATACGGAATTTTATTTCTGGGGTCAGCGCCGAAATCCACGTAAGGCTGTAAGGGATTAAAGAACGACTGATAAGCCGGTAGATTGCTGAACAAAGTGTTGGGCGTTCCCCGGTTCAAGTTCGAAAGCGACACGCCTACGCCGTTCGGCCAGGAAATGCGCGGGTCCTGGGCTTCCTGCACCAGCGTATTGTTGTGGTCGTCGAACATCGCAAACGCGCTGCGGATCACGGTTTTCTGTGCAGGCCGGTAAGCGATTCCGATGCGCGGCTGAAAGCCGTTGTAATGCGGGTCAAAAAAGCTGGATCGCACGTTAGCTTGTTTGTACAAAGGCGCCACTGCTGAAGACACCAGAAAATTTCCCGTCTCGATGTCCAGGCCGGAAACTGTATTGGCATAGCTGGCCGGCTGCACAAAATCGTAGCGAAGCCCGTATGTCAAAGTCAGCTTCGGCGATATCTGCCACTGGTCCTGCACGTAGCCGCCAAACCAATAACTGTTGATATTAGCGGAAGTAACGCCCAAAAAACCGGACACGCTATCCGGTAAGCCAAGCAGAAAGCTGGCCACGCCCGAGCCGGTGTTGTTGCTGGCCAATCCGCCTTGCGCCGTGGCGTTCTGGGCAAAATTGCTGCCCATGCCCCAGCCATCGTCAAAGCTATGAATGTGGTACACCATGCCGCCCACGCCGATCGTATGGTTGCCGCGCACAATCGAAAGGTCTGCGTGTCCGTCGTGGTTCTGCTGCGGGCCAAGCGGAATCGCAAACTGGCTTACGCCCGTATAACCGTTCGACAATCCAATCTGCGGTCCGAGCGGCGTATTGTTCTGCACATGGAAAAGCTGAATGTAGTTTGTGGCTTGCAGAAACGCCGTTCCCGCCGGTTGGTCAAACTGCCCGAAGCTCGTGTTGGTGTAGCCGTAATGCAAGCTCAAAATCACGGTTGGGCCAAATAGATGAGTATACCCGAACGCCGCTGTTTGCGCATAATTTACCAGCGTCTGCGCGTAAGTAGGCAGTGATTCCGGCCTGGTCAGATTTTGATTGGATCGGTTGTACCGTCCAAACAGCGTATCGTTGTCTCCGAACCGATGGTCTACTCGAATGCCGGTCTGGTCCGAATCAGTGCTGTTCGATCCTGTGAACAGTAAATTGGGCAGCGTGTTAGGCCCCACGTTCAAGTTCGGCAGCGGGTAATACTTTTGCAAAACCAGTTGTGTGGCTGGATTTAATCTGTTGGTCGGAATTTGATTGCCGGGAAACGGATCGCGAATCACATTCGCCGCGTTGTTCGGGTCCGGTCGGCTGGTGGCCGGATCAAAAATCTGATTCTGCAGTAATGGCCTGCCTAAACTGTCTACGCCCACTTGCGAACCCAGAATGCCGGAAAAATCACCCTGCCGCATGGCCGCAGTAGGAACGCTGGCCAGATAACTCAAACTCTGCCGCGAGCGGAACCCTTCCCAATAAGCGGAAAACCAGGTATTATCTTTTCCGTTGAAAAACGGTAGCCGCACCGGGCCGCTGAACGCCACGCCATACTGATTTTGCCGGTAAGGCGGTTTCTGCTGGTCGAAAAAATTTCGGGCGTCCAAAGCGTCGTTGCGGATAAATTCCCACAGCGCCCCGTGGAACTCATTCGTTCCAGACCGGCTCACAATATTGATGTTTGCTCCGGAGGAAATGGAAAACTGCGCATCCGTAATGTGCGATTGCACGTTAAACTCTTGCAGTGCGTCCGGCGGCGGACTGATGGCCCAAGTGTTGGTATAAACCGCGTTGTTCAAAACGCCATCCATTGTGAAGTTGTTCTGCTGGCCGCGCTGCCCGTTCACTGAGGGGCTTATTCCGCCTTGTCCTTCCCGCACTGTAAATGCGCCCTGTTGTCCCGATTGTTGGGGAACTGCGCCCGGCGTCAACAGCGTTAATTGCGTAAAACTGCGGCCATTTAATGGCAGGTCTACAATCTGTTCGTGCTGGATCACTTCTCCCAGGGTGGCCGAGGTCGTTTCTAAAGCCGGCGGCGCGCCGGTTACTTCCACGTTCTGCGACACTGCCGTCAGCGAGATGTTGAAATCGAGCGTCACATTCTGGTTCACCAGCAGTTCCACGCCTTTCCGGGTCTGGTTCGCAAATCCGGCTTTTTCCAGGGTGATGTCATACCGGCCGGGCGGAAGCTGCGGCACCGTGTAAGTACCGTTTGCGGAAGAAACGGCAGTCCGATGCAGACCCGTGTCGGCGCTCGTAACGTTAACTTGAGCATCATTTACTCCGGCGCCCGAAGGGTCTAGAACTGTGCCGTTAATCGAGCCGTTAGTGGTTTGAGCAGATAAAACACTGATCAAAAAAGGAAAAGCAAATAGCAGATAAGAAAATCTTCTGGCAAGAAGCATAAACCAACTCCGTTAAACAAACAGTGTTTCAACAGATTTCTAGGCTAAAACTGCTGAACTAATAGAAAAACCTTAATACCATAGGTATAAAGCGGAATCTCGTACAGGTCAAGACTTATTTAACGGTCATGTAAAAGTTTCTAATTCAATTGAATGCCGTACCCTTTATCCTTTGGATACGTCTTAGGGGAGAAGCTTTTGTTGACTCACAATACTGGACGAATTCTCGGCGTCCAAGATGTCCGCGACACCAACGAACTGTATTTCCTGCACTTAATACGCGACCGCCAGCCGGTTTCGCGCACTGATCTGGTTCGCGAAACTGGTTTACGCGCCGGTACGGTTTCTGTGGTTGTTAATCGCTTACTGAAAGCCGGTTTTATTTACGAAGCCGAAGAAGCCCCTTCACAAGGCGGCCGCCGCGCTGTTTACCTGCAAGTAAACGCGGAAAAGGCTTACGCTGTCGCTATCAATATCGGCGTGCATCAGTCGGTTTATCTGGTGAGCGATTTTAATGGCCGCGTTCTCAGCCAGCGCACCTGCCGCACTCGTGAAAACGCTCCCGAGTTTCTGTTGAGTCTAAGCCGCGAAATCACTGCGCACCTGCAAAATTACTACCCGAAAGCTCAAATCTGGGCCGTCGGCGTCAGTGTGCCGGGGCTGCTGGAACGCTCCGAAGGCACTCTCGTTTACTCGCCTAATCTTGGCTGGCGTGATGTCCCGGTACGCGCTATCTTGCAGAAAGAGCTCAACCTTCCCGTGTACGTGGAAAACGATGCCAACACTGCCGCTTTATCGGAGTTCTGGTATGGTCCGCTCGATGTGTCAAAAGCTTACAGCCTTTTGTTTGTGCTGATTGTGGAAGGTATCGGAACTGGATTCATTCTGAACGGCGAATTGCACATCGGCACTCGCGTCGGCTCTGGCGGCTTCGGCCATATCTCGCTCGACCCTGTGGGTCCCTTGTGCTCCTGCGGCAACGTCGGCTGTTGGGAAGCGCTGGCTTCCGATGAAGCGACCTTGGCCAGTTTCCATCATGCTCATCCCGACCGTGCCAAAACCGTTCACTCAGTGCGTGACTTGGCGCAGTTGGCCCTCAACGGCGATCAACCCGCCATTGATCAGATTCTGAAAACCAGTTCCTACATCGGCAGAGCCTTGCGCGGCCTGGCCCACGGTCTTGCGCCGGAAGTGATTGTAGTGGGCGGCCAGATCACCGAAGCTTGGCCTCTGATGGAACCTGTGCTACAGCGTGAATTAAAAAGCGGTTATCTGCTGGCTGGTGTTTCGCTGCCGAACCTGCGCCGCGCCAGCGTGGAAGCGCCCAGCCTGTTCGGCGCCATTCCGCTCGCCCTCCGCACCATGCTGCAAGAGGATAGAGTTCGCCGCAAGTAATTGTTTCTATCGCGTTGTGATCAAACGCACGGTCACAACTTCAAACGAATGCAGCGATAAGTGAACTCCTGCGCTATCGGTTTGCAGATCCGATTGGTCTTCTTCCACCCCTGAACATAATCGCGCTCCCGTTACGCTGAATCGCGGAAAATGGAGCACCGCGTTCGTGGCATGTCCGCCAATCTCCGCCACTCTGGCAATCGTGCCATTGCCATCCTCAGCTTTCTTCCAGGTCACTAGCGCCACATCGTTGCCGGTCTGGTCCAGAAAACCTTGGCCTTCCGGCGGCAGCGGGCGCTCCGGGTTTCCCGCTTTATCCTGGGTCACCACGTAATCCAATTCCGCCGGGCGCATGGCTTCCAAACCTAACTTACTTAGTGCGCCTCCGTTCAACTGCGCGCTGCTGGTCATGGTGTAGCGAAACGTGAAATCGCCTCCCTGTCCCGCCCGGTAATTGGTGTGCCAATAGTTGTTCATTGCGTAGGAAAAGATCGTGCTGTTCTGCGGTTTGAACTCGCCCGGCCATCTGCCGCGATTAATGTCCCCGAAGCTGGCGAGCGACGCATCGAGCGGCACAATCCCTACCGACACATTGGCATCATGGGCTGCCATCCACGATTGAATGTTGAACCATTCCAAACTGCCGCCCTTCATCAGGTCGCGCGCGGGGTCCACCCAGGCTTGTTGCGTAGCGTAAGTGAAACCAGGACTCGAAAGCGCTACCGGAAACGCGAAATAAACGGCTTCTTTATTCTCCGTGTAGTCTTTGCGAACCCGGAAACGAAACTCAATTTTCTTCTCGTTGTTGAACAGCAGAATCTCAGTTTCAATTTTTGGCGTGTTCACGCTCGAACTCACCGTGCGAATGGATTCTCCCCAGGGCAGATGCTCTGCCGCGACCAGGTGCCCTGCTGAAGCCGGATGGATAGTCAGCTTTCCTGGCGGTAGCGCAGGAAATGGATTAATCATCTGCGTGTCGCCATCGCCGCCGGTTACATACAAATACTGCCCGAACTTATAAGGACTTTTCGCATCCACCAACTCGCGTTGTAGTTGCTTATCGTAAATGCTTTGGATCGCGCCGCTGGTTTCATCCACCTTGACGCGATAAAACGAGTTTTCTGCCGTTGATTCTTTCGTGGATTGCTCCGTCGGTGAGCCCTCGTGTTCATAGTTTATGCTGTAGCACTTATACCCCACTGCCGGCAGCGCAGTTGCCAGAAAGCGAACATGCAGAAATTTCTCCTTCCGGTAAAGAACCTGCAGCGGGATTTCCTGCCCATTTGAAAGGTCCTTCAGCTTTGGGTGTTCGAACAAATCCACTTCCACCGGAATGTCCCGTTGCCAACTCAGCGAATTAAAAACCACCAGCGTGTTTCCTGGAATATGAATCTGATCCGCAAGCTGGCTTAATGACCGGTTAGTCACGTCTTCAATCTGCAGCGCGGCCCGTTCGGCGCGATCATCTTTTATCTTGAGTTGCCGCGTTGTTTCATCATGGCCCGGCTGTGAAACGGAATTATAAGAAGCCCAGGTGTGCTCCGCAAATAGAAGAATGTTGCGCCAGATGTCGTCAAAAGCTTCCCTCGGCGGATTTAAATTTGCGTCCAGCGAATGAGTAACTGTGGAAAGCACTTCCGCCGATAACACCCGATTCTGATTCTGTCGGTCTTCCGCCGCGTAATAAGCGTCGCTGCCGATGCCGTCTTCCCAATAACCGCCGCCGTCGCCCTTATACGTCGGTAGATCTTTGCCGAAATGCTGTTCCACGTAATGGAAGAAATCCGGAAAAGTCGCGTACTGCATTTTTGGGTAAGCATAATTTTTGTTCCACTGGTTCACGAACGTAGCCGTTTGCGGAAACAAATCCGTGTTTTCTACCTGCGTCCCGTAAATTAAAGCCACATCCGGTTTGTAACTGGGCTTGGCATAAGCTTGCAGATAAATCGGCAGCGATTCCCGCACTGCTTCCAATTGAGGCGGCAACCCGAATAGCGTCTGCACCTGCTCGTAATGCCGCGAATACCAGAACAACACTTTCTTTCCGTCCGGGCCTTCCCACCAGAACGGAGACTTTTCGTTCCAATGATCATAATGCAAAATCGGCGCGCGATCATTATTCGCCGCCGCTACCCAATACTTCACGCCGCTTGCCGCTAGCACCGAAGGATAACTGCCTGAATACGTCGGCACATCGGTAATGTTGGCGTATTCAAAAGGCAAGTGGTACTGCTTCGCATAAGCTTTCGATTGATACAGCGAGCGGTACAAAGTTTCCAGCGACGCGTACCCGGTCAGCAGGTTGAAGTACTGCGCCGGCATTGCTATTTTTCCGCTGCGAATTAATCCCAGAATCTCATCCTGTTTTGTTTTGGGCCGCGTGTCGAGCAACTGTTCCAAGTTCCACGAACCGTCCATAGAAAACCGGAAATCAGGATGTTCGCTTATCAGTGCTGCTGCCTGGCTCAACACGCGGGGCTGTATCTCCGCCACCTTGCCCTGGTAATCCGTGTATCCCACATCCAAGTGCGTATGCGGAACCACGAACACGCTCCATTTGCGCTGCGCGCCCAAACTGACCGCAAAACTTTTACGCGCTCCGGCCTCCACCGACAACTTTCCGTTCGCTGTTCCTTGCCATTCGGCTACCGCGAAACTAATTCTTTGTTCGCCAAATTCCGCGCTTGCAATGGGTTGGCTGTACTGTTTGCCGTTTACTTCCAGATCTGCTTTACCGGCTTTGACCGTGCCTTCAAAACACAAAAACGCATCCACCACCTCTTCCAACTGGCCGCTGTTTTCCCGATAAAAAATCGTCGGCTCTACAACTGCAGTAATGTTTTTAGGGTTGTCCTTTGCGCTCTGGTCCTGTTCAAAACTCAAAGCATCATAGGAGATGCCGGAAATCACTTCTGCATGAGGGTTTACCGGCTCATCCACGCAACTGAGGCTGATCGTGTTCTCTCCCGCTTGCAAGAAATTTGCCGGAACCGGAACCGAAATCGTGCTGCTCCATTCATGCGGATCGAACGAAAAAGCAAAACCGCTGCGAGAATAACTCAGCTTCGGGTGCAGAAAGAAAACGCCGGAATGCCCGTTCACCGCAATCTGGAAAGCCGGTACTCGCGGCTGGAAAGGTTCCGTTAAAGCTGTTACCCGCAGCCGGTAAGTCCCTTTCACCGCGTCGAGTGAAAACGCAATCTTCGAGTGTGTGCCTGGTCTTTGCGATTGGGGCCAATCCTGTTTGGGGCTGCTTTTCCCCACTGTAAATGCCACGTTCGGTATTGGCAACGACGAAAACTCAAACGCTGATTCATCAAACTTCCCGATCTCCCAAACCGTGCGTGTCTGCGCCGGTAGCGTTAGCGGAAGAAAAAATACAATCGCCAGAAATTTGATGGACCAGTGCATGAACCCGGCACTCCTTGGGAAACGAACCCTTTTCGTATGCATCCAATTTCCATTTGCATTTACCGGAAACTGAACTACAATGACGTTTGCTGCTTTGTTAACGGTCAAGATAAAGTGTATGTATCCCTGCTGCTTTCTGTCAAGGCTCGTAGAACTCCATCTTTCATCTGCTTGCCTGGAAAATCGGGGAATAATAGCGTGAACGCTGCCCTGCAATCAAAAATCTCGCCTCTAGTTCTCATCATTTCCACCGTTGTTTCTTCTTTGGCCGGATTTTTGTTTGGCTACGACAACATCGTTATTAGCGGTGCGATCGGTTACTTAGCCCGCTATTATCAGCTCAATTCAATCGAGGTCGGCTGGGCTGCCGGCTGCGCCTTGATGGGTTGTATTCTCGGCGCTGCCGCTGCCGGCAGTGTGGCCGACCGCTTCGGCTTAAAACGCGCTCTTTATATTTGTGCCGCTTGTTTTGCCGTGTCCTCGCTCGGCGTGTGGGCGGCCGGCAGTTTTCCTCAATACGTCGTTTGGCGCATTGTGGGCGGAATCGGCATTGGTGCTGCTTCCATTGTTGCGCCAATGTATATTGCCGAAATTGCTCCCGCCCGTTTGCGTGGCCGGTTGGTTGTGTTTTATCAATTGGGCATTGTTCTCGGCATCCTTGCTGCGGTTTGGGCCAACATGCTGATTGCGAGCGCCGGAAGCGACGCTTGGAATCTGCAGCATGGCTGGCGGCTGATGTTTGCTCTAGGCGCGTTGCCTGCCATTCTCTTTACTATCGCCATTGCTTTCGCGCAGGAAAGTCCGCGCTGGCTCATGAAAACCGGCCAGAAAAGCCAGGCTCTGCAAGTTCTCTCCGCCATCAACGGCAGCGCTGTAGCTCATACCGAAACTGCCGCCGTGCAATCCGCTTTATCCGAGGAAGAAGGCCGCATCTCTGAATTGTTTACCGGTCCTTTCCGAAAGCCATTATTTATCGGCTTTGTATTGGCTGCTTTCTCCCAAGCGAGCGGCATCACGTCCGTTTTCTCCTTTCTACCCGAAGTGTTCCGCAGCGCGGGGCAGGGCAGCAGTGATGCTTTCTTCCAATCCGTTCTCGTCGGCATCGTGAACGTTGTGTTTACCGTAATCGCTATCTGGCTGGTAGACCGCGCCGGTCGCCGCTCACTCATATTAGGTGGAACTGTTCTCCAAACGATGGCGCTTGCTTCTGTCGGCTTGCTCGGCTTCACTCCCGGTCATGGGTTTGCCATCCTAATAGGCATTATGGCTTTTGTGTCCGGTCACGCGGTCGGCAACGGAGCCGTCTGCTGGGTCATCATCTCGGAAATTTTCCCTAACAAGGTGCGCGGTGTTGCCATGTCCATCGCCACTCTCGCGCTCTGGCTTACGGCTTACCTGGCTAATCAATTCTTCCCCGTTATGCAAAGCCGCTTAGGCTTTACCGGAACGTTTTTCTTTTTCGCAATTATGGCTTTTCTCAACTTCATATTTGTGTTCTCTGTCGTGCCGGAAACCAAAGGCTACGCTCTCGAAGAAATCACCCATATGTGGTCAAAAGGTGACCGAAGGTAACGAAACAAATGAAACTGGGCTTTGGCTTGTACAAACACATGCTCCACGAGTCCTATCTTGCCTTTGCTAAGCAAGTAGGCGCAACCCATGTTGTTGTTCATCTGGTGGACTACTTCAATCAAGGCGAAGGAACAAACCCGCGCGTGGATCAACCAATCGGCGGCAAAGGCGGTTGGGGTTACGCAGGAGATCCCAACCAGCTTTGGACGCTGGCGCAGTTGCAGGAAATTAAACAGCAGATCGAGGGAGCCGGACTCTTGTGGGAAGCCATCGAGAACTTCGATCCCGCGCACTGGTCTGATGTTCTGCTTGATGGTCCCCGCAAAAAAGAACAGCTTCAAAATCTGAAAACAATCATTCAAACTGTAGGCGAGGCTGGTATCCCTATGATCGGTTATAACTTCAGCGTAGCCGGCGTTGCTGGGCGCGTCAGCGGTCGCTTTGCTCGCGGCGGCGCCATCAGCGTCGGCATGGAAGAACCTCTCAACGATCCTATCCCTAACGGCATGGTTTGGAACATGATCTACGATCCTCAAGCTCCCGTTGGTTTTCTTCCCGCCACCACGCCTGAACAACTCTGGCGGCGTCTCGAAGATTTTCTTAGCGAGTGCCTGCCCGTTGCTGAAAAAGCAGGCGTTCGTTTAGCTGCCCATCCCGATGACCCGCCTCTGCCTTACGTGCGATCCCAAGCTCGTTTGGTATATCAACCCACGCTGTATCGAAAGCTCATCGGCTTAAATCAAAGCCCTGCCAACCAGCTTGAACTCTGCGTCGGCACCCTCGCTGAAATGACCGAAGGCGGCGTGTACGAAGCCATCGACGAATACAGCCGCGGCGGCAGAATCGGCTATGTTCATCTGCGCAATGTGCGCGGCAAAGTCCCTACTTATAAAGAAACCCACATCGACGAAGGCGACCTCGACGTGCTGCGCGTTTTCCGCATTCTGCAACAAAACCATTTCGAAGGCATCATCATTCCCGACCATGCTCCGCAGTTAACCTGCGACGCGCCTTGGCACGCTGGCATGGCCTTTGCCATGGGCTATCTCCGTGCCTGCCTGCAAACCGTGGAAAGTGAGACCCATGCAGTTCAATAACGAGTTCAATGGCAAGGTTGCTATCGTCACCGGCACTACCGGTATCGGCAAAGCCATCGCCCTTCGTTTAGCCCAAGCCTGCGGTTCCGTTCTCGCCTGCGGCATTGATCAAACCGCCAACCAAAACTTACAAAATGAAGCCGCTACCCAGAACCTGCAGCTTCAAACTCAACACTGCGACGTGTCCAACCCCGAACACGTCCGCGCCGCTGTTGCCGCGGCTGTGGAACAATTCAATGGTTTGGACATTATCGTCAACGCCGCTGCCATTCACCCCTATGGCACCGCTGTTGAAACCGACTGGGAAACCTGGACTCGCTGCCTTTCCGTCAACGCCGGAAGCGTCTTTTTGTTTGCCCATTACGGCGTGCCGGAAATCAAAAAACGCGGCGGCGGCGCAATAATCAATCTTGCCTCTGTGCAAGGCTACGCCTGCCAGCAGGGAGTAGCCGCTTATGTCGCTTCCAAAGGAGCCATCCACAGCCTCACCCGCGCCCTGGCCCTCGATCACGCTGCCGACAACATCCGCGTTAATTCCATCAGCCCCGGCTCGGTCAACACGCCTATGCTCGCCTACAGCGCGCAACTCTTCTCCCCCGATCTTCCCGTTGCTGAGGTTTTCAAACGCTTCGGCCAGGCGCACCCGTTAGGCCGCATCGCCACTCCTGAAGAAATAGCTGAAATGGCCGCCTTTCTCGCTTCGGACCGCGCCAGCTTCTGCACCGGCGGCGATTATCTCGTGGATGGCGGCCTCAAGGCCGGTTTAGCCGTTCGCTGATATCAGTCAATGTGATTGTCCTAACTCACTCTTGATCGCAGCATCAAGATCTTTCGGATGAAAGCCGAACGGCCCCGGCTCGCTCTTGAAACGAACTTTGCCGTTTGTGCCGATCAGATACAAACGGTCCGGCCAGCCGGTGTACTGCTTTTCCACCCGGTTTTCAATTGAATCCACTAATGCCGGAATCTGGATATGCAGATTGCGAACGCAAGCTTGCGCCACCCCTTCACGGCTTTGGTTATTCTTCGGATTGCGGAAAAGAACGCCCTCATGAACATTGCTTTCCATCTGCCACATGTCGCTGGCATGAGCTTCGGTGATGTAAACCACGTAAAAAGCGGCCTTCTCCCGATATTCTTGATAAAGCTTATTGAGCGCGGGAACCTCCCGGCGAAATGGCGGTCAAGTGTAACTGCCGAAAATAAGCACAACCGGCTTCACCCCGCGAAATGAAGAAAGACTTACTTCGCCGGAATGGTCTAACAGCGGCAGCTTAAAATCCGGCGCAGAATCGTCGGGATGAAGCGCGCCCGCGCGAGCCTGCAGCCACATCGATTCAAACGGAAACACGAGAAAAGGCACCGGACTCACCCGCGCCATCAACTGCGAAAACTCGTCCGGCGTTTGCCGCATCGCGTGCGCAAAAAATGCGTATGCCCCGGCATAACAAACCGCTAACAATCCGGTAGCTATCCCAAGTCGTTTCCGGAGTTTTCTCGGTTTCTTCAACTGCATTTCAGCGGAATTAGAAACAAGCATGAATAAATATTTTCCCGATTGGTTGTTTCATAAATTAACTGAAACCTGCGTCAGCGGCAATAACACAATTCCACTACTATCTAAAACCCGAACCGCAGCACTAACTGCAAAATACGCGGAACCGCCGCACCCGTAATCTGCCCGAAGCTGGAACTGCTGATGTTGCCGTTTACCGCCGCCGCGCCGTAAAACTGCGCATGATTGAAAACGTTAAACGCTTCCGCGCGAAATTGAATAAATCGCGATTCGCTTAGCGTCGTCATTTTCGAAAGCGCCATGTCGAAATTCTCAATTCCCGGGCCGTAAAAGAAACGCCTGCTCGCCGTTCCAAGCTGCCCCAACTCCGGCAGGCTGAACAACGTCGTATTGAAAGCAGGCTGTCCGTTGCGCGGATTGCGATTCAATTGCAGTGCGCCGGGCGTGTAGTTCGGCGTATCCACGCCATTATTATTAATCGCATTCGGAATTGTGCCGAGCAGCGATGTGTCGTTGTTGTTGAACAAAGTAACCGGCAACCCCGAACTGAAACGCGACACGCCCGATAAGGTCCACCCGTCCAACACTCGCTGCCATCGCCGGTCAAATCGATCAAACGGAAGATTGTACTGGTAGCTCACCACTGCGTTGTGCTTAATATCAAACGCGGAAGGCGCGCGCCTTAACGCATAATTCACCGGGTTCAGCGGCTCCGCTAAACTCGAAGACTGGTCAATCGACTTTCCATACGTATACGCAAATAAAAACTGTAGCGGCCCGCGCTGATGCCGCACGCTCACTTGCAGCGAATTGTAGTTGGAATTCGCCATCGTCTTTTGATATCCCACGCCTCCGAAATGCTCATCGAACGGTCCCCGCGTGCCATGAATTATTTGCCCGTTGGCCGCCGTAAACACGCTGCTTTCCGCAAACGGACCGCACGTAGGCGAGCCTGCCGCTACCGCGCCGGGTTGGCTCAAAGCTAAGCACAGCGCCGGGTTTCCCGGGTTCGCTTCCACCAGCGCCAATAAATGATGCGCCTGCGAACCTACGTAACTTGCCGTCAACAAAGTTCCGCTGCCGAACCGCCGCTGCACCGATGCCATGTAGTTCTCCGTGTACGGCACAACATTATCGGGCGAATACCCCGGAATGCCCACTAATGGCTCAAATTGCGCCCAGTTCACGGCATTGTTCGGATGGCTTGCCGTTGCCCCGTATGGAACCTGCTGCAGCGGGAATCGCTGGCCTTGATCCTGGCCGCTGCTTGCCGTCACAAACGGAGTCTCCGCTAACGACGGAGCCGTGCTCGTATACGTCAAGCCATATGGCGGATTGCCGCTCATAATGCCTGCCGAAAGTCCTTCAATCGCTGTGTAGAACAAACCATAGCCCGCCCGCAAACTCGTTGTTCCGCTGGCGCCGAACAATTTCCCCAGCACTCCGCTGCTGAAATCCGGCGCATACGCAATCCCTAAGCGCGGCGCGAAGTTAGCGTAACGGTTCGGCGCCAGCGTCGATGCAACACCTTGGTCGCCCGGAAACACCAACCCCTTCGGCGCGCCCGGAAACACAACCGACTGCTCGCCCGGCACTACTGTTTGCAACTG
>CAXTWH010000058.1:24106-31239 GCA_964247975.1 uncultured Bryobacteraceae bacterium
AAAATGCAGTTCCCCGCCGAACTTCATGGTGTGCGTGCCTGTTGTTTTCGAAAACACATCACGCGCTTGATAATTGTTGTTCGCCTGCGTCAAGCCAGTCGTCGTCACCCCGAGCGTGTAGTTGTTTAACTGCACATTCTCAACGCCCTCAATCGACGGCGCTAACGGCACAATCCCCGTAAACCCTTGTGACGCTAAACTCGGCCCTGTGCCTCCGCTCGGCTGCCCCGCCGCGTTCGCATTGCGCATAAAACTGAGGTGCGCTTCATTCGCTGCCGTTGCACCGAAAGAAATGGTATCGCTCAGACTCGCGAGTTGCGCCCGGCCCTGGTTCGTTGCCGCAAACCCCGGCACGTTCGCGCCGCCCTGCGCCGTTGGAAACGGATTCAGCAGCAGATAATCGTCTAAAAAGTAGTAAGCCGACACGTTGCCCCAGCGCGTCGCTGCATCCACCCGCATAGCGCCTTTGTTGTCGTTCAATGTTTCATTATTCGCCGCTGAAGAAAATAAATTTGTCAATTGGTTCGGTGCGGGAATGTACGACAATAATCGCTGCGCCGGAACCGACCACGCCCGCTGTGGAATCTGCGCTTGCGGAAACACGCACTGCGCCACGCTCGCGCAGCCTGCCTGGTAATACGGTTCGCCCGGCGAAACCGCATATCCTAATCGCTTCGATAAAGTGTCTGCCCACGCCTGGCCGTTCACCGTGCCGGTCAACGAACTTGCTAAATCCTGCAAATTGCCGCTGCGGTCTGCTATCGACGGCACTGTAATTAAGCCCGTGTCCACGCCCTGCACCGAACGCAATCCCTGATAATCTGCGAAAAAGAAAACTCGATCGCGTTTCAATGGTGCGCCAATCGTGCCGCCGAACTGGTTCTGAATAAACTTCGCCCGCGCTTCCGAAAAATAATTTCGCGCATCCAGATCCGTATTTCTCAGAAACTCAAACCCGCTGCCATGAAATTGATTCGCGCCCGATTTCGTCGTCACAATCACCTGGCCGCCACCGTAGTTTCCATACTCAGCGGTGAAGTTGCTGGTCAGCACCCGGAATTCGCTGATTGAATCCAGGTTCGGAATGATCGCCGTGCCCATATTCACCGCTTCTTCCGCATTGCTGCCATTCACCGAAAAACCGTTCGCCGTTTCCCGCTGCCCGCTCACTGAAAGGCTGCCTGGGTTCAAACCGCCCGAAGGCGGTGTGGAGGTCACACCCGTCATCACTACCGCATTTGGCTGCGCCGAGCTCATCGGTGCTACGCCTGCCTGCAATGCCAGCAGATCGGTAAAGCTTCGTCCATTCAAAGGCGTGGCCGCAATGGTTTTACCGCCGATCACGTCTCCCATGCCGGTGTTTGCCGTTTCCACCGCCGTCGCGCCTTCGGCTTCCACCGTTACCGTTTCCCGCTGCGCCCCAATCTGCAAGATCGCGTCCGCCCGCACAACAGCTTGCGAATCCACAGCCAGATTCTTTCGCCGGTACGCTTGAAATCCTGCCGCTTCGACGTTTAATTCATACGCGCCCACCGGCAAAATCGGAAACGCATAAAACCCGTTTTTGTTTGTTTGTGTTTTTTGCGTTGTCCCGGTCTGTGGGCTGTGAATCGCTACGGTAGCCTGCGCTACCGTTCCACCTGCCGGATCAAACACTTTGCCGGACACGCTGCCGCTCGTCTGCGCTTCCACTGGAACCGTCGTTAAAAGACTAAAAAACGTGTAACAAAGAAAATGTTTTATATTCGATAAATAGGTTTTCGACAAGCTTTCCTCGCTTGAAAGCCCGTCCCTGCCCGCTTATGATAGGAAGCGGCGACGGTCTTCGGGCTGTTGATCACAAAAGGCCCCTGGCAGGCTCCGCCAAGAGTTTCCTGCGGGGGCTTTTCCTTTAACTTCACTATACCGGACCATAATTGTCCGATATAACTTCCCTTGTCAAGTGCAAACGGTTTCCGCGCTGGTGGTGCTACAAAAGGAATGGAGTTATGCGACTCACCATACCGGAAGAAGCCACCATTCGCATCGAGCCGCCCGCCGATCCGGAAATCGCCTACCAGCAATTCTGTGAAGTTAATCCGGAACTGCACCGCGTGGAACAAACGAGCGAGGGAGAAATTGTTGTGACGCCGCCCGCCGGCAATGAATCGTCTTACCGTAATTTCAATATTCTGCTACATCTCGGAAACTGGAATCACAAGGAGCATCGTGGTTACTGCTTTGGCCCGGATACCGTTTTCGTGCTTCCAGACAACAGTAAAAAAGGCGCAGATGCAACTTGGATCAGGCGCGAAGCAGTAGCTTCAGCTTCTATTCAACGACGCAAAAAGTTCATGCGCGTGGTTCCAGACTTCATAATCGAACTAAAATCACCCACGGACCGGCTTCCCGCTCTCCACCGGAAAATGAAAGCGTGGCTCGCTAAGGGCGTGCCGCTGGGCTGGTTGATTGATGCCGATGCGCAGCAGGGCTGGGTGTATATGCAAAATAATGTGGAGCACCTGAAACGGCCTTTGCTGCTGCACGGGGTAGGCCCAATAGAAGGCTTTGTTTTGCCAATGGAAGAGTTGTACCAGGGACTGATTTAACGTTGAGCCATGATTTTTATTTTCAAGCCCTTTTAAGAACAACATGGTATTACCGACGCTGTTTTAGAATCTGCTATAGATTTCGTTTCCCATGCATGACAGCAGCAATTTGCAAAGGCGATGTTTCTGGCCGGCACACAATAGCGTAATTGGGATAGCGGCTTAAGGTCCAGAAACGAAGTGAACGGGTTGTAAGCTCCGGGCTGAGATTGCCGCGCAGAGGAGAGCTTCAGCAACAAAACTGCACGCGTCGTAGATAGCTTGCTCTACGCGATCAGCGGCGTTTTCGCTATCCTCCGCAATGTAAGACCAAATAGTGAATATAGCGGCTCTGGCCAAAGGCGTAAAAACGTAAACACTCCTCATTTTAGAGGAGCGCCAATCTTCCTTCGTGGCCTGAATACCAAGACGTGCCTGTATACTGTCGATCAGTTCGCCCCGCTCAGCTTGTTGATAGCCCTCTTCGATATGGCCGGACAAAGCGCGACGTTCCTCCTCTGTCCAGCTTTCTTCAGCATCCGGCGCTTCCAGGGCGCGGCAACACATCCTCTGCATTTGCGTAGCTGCCGCTGGAGAGGCGCTTGTTGATAAGCATTTCAAGGTCGAGCGGAACATTGAATTACATAGATTGTTCTTGTTCGCGCCTTGATTATAACTTTGTGCTGCGGTTCAAGCGCAGTAGTATTAGTTAACCTTTTCTGATTACTTTTCGGAGCGGTAGCCTACTTCTGTTATTTGTTGCTTAACTGGTTTCCTGCCGCATCGCAACAATCCAAAACGGTTCTTACTGTCCTGAAAATTGTTAATGTTTCGTTATACCAGCATCGAAACAACCCTGTTCAATTCCTTGACAAATTCTTAGATTAGACTTAATCTAATTCTTTGTGAACGCTGCGGAGATTAAACGTTCCCTCGAAGAGGGCGGATTGCGCTATACGCCGCAACGCTACGCAGTGATAGCTTTTCTGTTGAAGCATTCGGGACATCCAACGGCTGCCGAAATCTTTGAAGGCGTCAATCGCCTGGACCCGCGCTGTTCCCGCGCCACCACTTATAACAACTTGCGGAATTTGGTGCAATCGGGCTTGGTGCGGGAAGTAGCCGTTGAAGGCCGCGCCGCGCGGTTTGATGCCAAAGGCACGCGCCATCATCATTTCATCTGCGACCGCTGCGGCGTCGTGGAAGACCTGGATTGGCATAAAGTGTCCTCACCGTCTTCCGCCTCTTTAGGCAAACGAGTCCTACGCGAATCCGAAGTAATTTTCAGGGGGCTGTGCGAAAACTGCTCGGCAAGGTGATCGCCGTATGTCGTAACTGAAAGGTAACGACGACGAAGCACCCACAGCATAGCTTACTCTGCGGTGATAAAACCCAAGAATCGAAGGAGAAAAAGATGGAAAATATAGACACCCCTACTAGAGAAACTCCGGGTGCCGTTCATAAAGAGCACGCGGCCAATACCCAAGGCAAATGTCCCTTTGCCGGAAGCGCGAGCCAGGCTGCGGCTGGAGCATGGACGAATGCCGACTGGTGGCCGAATCAACTCAATCTCAAGATCCTGCACCAGCACTCCAAATTGTCCAATCCGATGGGTGAGGAATTTGACTATGCCAAAGAGTTCAAGACTCTCGACCTCCACGCTGTAGTTGAAGATTTGCGTGAGTTGATGACATCCTCGCAACCTTGGTGGCCTGCGGATTTTGGTCACTACGGGCCATTTTTTATCCGCATGGCTTGGCATAGCGCGGGCACTTACCGAATCACGGACGGACGTGGCGGCGCCGGATATGGAACGCAGCGTTTCGCTCCGCTTAATAGCTGGCCTGACAATGCGAACCTCGATAAGGCGCGCCGCTTGCTCTGGCCCATAAAACAGAAGTATGGCCGCAAGCTTTCCTGGGCTGACCTGATCGTGCTGACCGGCAATGTCGCGTTGGAATCAATGGGTCTCAAAACGTTCGGATTTGCTGGTGGCCGCCCGGATGTGTGGGAAGCGCCGGAGGATATTTACTGGGGTCCTGAAACCAAGTGGCTGGGCGACGAACGCTACAAAGGTGATCGCCAGTTGGATCAGCCTCTCGGCGCAGTCCAAATGGGCTTAATCTATGTCAATCCGGAAGGACCCAACGGCAACCCGGACCCGTTAGCTTCTGCCCGCGACATACGCGAAACGTTTGGCCGAATGGCCATGAATGATGAAGAAACTTTTGCGCTCATTGCCGGTGGACACACGTTCGGCAAAGCGCATGGCGCGGCTGATCCGTCCAAATATGTAAGCCGCGAACCGGAAGGCGCGAGCATCGAAGAACAAGGACTCGGTTGGAAAAACTCTTACCAGAACGGCAACGGCGCCCACACCATTACCAGCGGTTTGGAAGGCGCTTGGACCACCAGCCCAACCCGTTGGGATAACAACTACCTCGAAAATCTTTATAACTTTGATTGGGAGTTGACGAAGAGTCCCGCCGGCGCAAACCAATGGACTCCCAAAAACGGAACTGCGGCAGGTACCGTTCCCGACGCGCACGATTCATCAAAACGGCATGCCCCGATGATGTTCACTACCGATATCGCTCTTAAGGTGGATCCCTCTTACGCAGCGATTGGAAGACGGTTCCTCGACCAGCCTGACCTGTTCGCGGACGCTTTTGCTAAAGCATGGTTTAAGCTGACCCACCGTGACATGGGCCCTGTTGCCCGCTATCTCGGTCCGCTCGTTCCCGCCGAGCCGCAAATCTGGCAAGATCCCATTCCCGCCGTGGATCATGAACTGATCACCGATGAGGATGCCGCCGCACTGAAAGCCAAAATTCTTGCATCCGGATTGTCGATTTCCGAGCTGGTTTCTACCGCTTGGGCGTCAGCCTCAACGTTCCGTGGCTCCGACAAGCGTGGCGGCGCCAACGGTGCGCGCATTCGACTCGCACCGCAAAAAGATTGGGAAGTCAATCAACCGGCATTCTTGGCCAAAGTTCTAGATAAGTTCGAAGGCATTCAAAACGAATTTAACCAAGCTCAGAAGCATGGCAAGAAAATTTCCTTAGCTGACCTCATTGTTCTCGGTGGCTGCGCAGCCGTAGAAGAAGCCGCCAAAAAAGCCGGTCACAACGTCAAAGTTGCGTTCGCGCCGGGCCGCGCGGATGCGTCGCAAGAACAGACCGACGTTCAATCCTTCAGTGTGTTGGAACCGAACGCTGATGGCTTCCGAAACTATCTGAAAGGCGGACAGCCGCGACCGGCTGAGGAACTGCTGGTGGACAAGGCCCAGTTAATGACGCTAACTGCGCCGGAGATGACCGTTCTGCTTGGCGGGATGCGCGTGTTGGGTGCGAACTTCGTAGGCACCAAGCACGGCGCGTTCACCAAGCGGCCGGAAACACTGACGAATGACTTTTTCGTGAACTTGCTTGATATGAACACGAAATGGCAGGAGTCAATGGCTTCAGAAGACATTTTTGAGGGCCGCGATTACGCAACCGGCGAACTCAAATGGACGGCCACCCGCGTCGATCTCGTTTTTGGCTCCAACTCTCAGCTTCGAGCCGTTGCAGAAGTTTATGCCAGCTCCGACGCGCAAGAAACCTTCGTCCATGATTTTGTTTCCGTCTGGAAAAAGGTCATGAACCTGGATCGCTTTGACCTCGCCTAACTGTCCCGCAGTTTTATGTTGTGTGCAGCGCCCCGTTTCGGGGCGCTCGTCTGTCCACCCATGCAGAACTGCTACGGAAGGTGTTTGATCTTCCTGGCCAAGGCTTATCGCGGCCCTTAGCTAAAAGCATCCTAATTTTTCGACTTTCCCGAGAATGATGCAAACCGCATTGCTGAACTGAACGAGAAGGACAACGAGGGACAATTGACGAAGTGCGAGCAGGAACAGTTAACGGCTTATGCCAATATTGCTGATCTCCTCGCGTATTGGCAGCTCAAAGCAAGACAAGCTTTATAACAAGGCCGGTGAGTGATTTAGCTACTGAAGTTCGGAGGCGGGCCAGTTATCGGTGTAAGTATTGTCTCCTCCCGCAATCTCTATTTCGTCGCCCGTTTCATCTGGAGCACATTATTGCAAAACAGCACGGCGGAGCCACACATTTCAACACTTTGGCGCTCGCCTGTTGGCAGTGCAATCTGAAAAAAGGCCCAAACCTGACGGGCATTGATCCGGAAATGGAACAGCTCACACGCCTGTTTCATCAGTCGCGCGTCGTAGGTGTCAGCTTGCCGGCAACCTGATGCTCGAACACTAGGCGTTTCCAGGCAGGATAAAGCGCCGGCGTTTCGCGCAGCACCGTAAAGAATCTCTCCAGGCGATCAATTTCCATTCGTGTTGCTTCCGTGGACATGCCTAGTCGGCTAGCCTCAATAAGCTTGTTGCCAGAGTCCCAAACTCGATCAAATCTTGCGGCATCAGGTGAAGGCGATGCCCCTGCGACCGGAGCGATTCAATTACGCCAACTGCGAGGCGGTAGAGCGGATGATGCGGCTGCAGGGTGCGGACAAGAAGGTTGGTATCGACCAGCACGCGGTTAGAGTCGGTCAGGCTAAATA
>CAXTWH010000059.1:0-30894 GCA_964247975.1 uncultured Bryobacteraceae bacterium
TAAAATCCGTATCGGGGGTAAGCAGCAGGGTAAGCTCTCAGATTTTATGTGCCTCTTCCATGAGACGGCTTTCAAAGTCAGCCGAAATCTGCTGATCTTTTTTCTTGAACCGCTCTTCCCTACGCATTTTTGAGGAGCCACGAGAGCTCGATGCAGAGTGGGGTTCAGAATCAAGCCTGGTGCTGCCCTCTGTCCCACGACTGGCCACAGTTCCGGAGGCACGCGCAGTCACCAGAGAAACTCGGTTTTCTTTTCAGAACACGCACGGTTTGTCAACGAACTTCGGTTCAGTCTGCGTTCGGGGGCTTCGGCATTCCGAAGAACGGTTTATACGGTGTATCGCTGCCCCACAACCGATGCCGCCACACCGCCAGCTTCCGGGCCATCACCCACAAGGGCACGCTTTTTCGCCTTCGCTCGGCCAGGCTCAGGCCCCAGGTGCGCAGCCGCGACTTGGCGCCAAAGCGGCCCACGGTGTAGTGCGCGTATTGCCCCAGAAGCTTGCGCAGATACTGGTCCCCGGCTTTACTGATGCCCCATTGCGGCTTCTGCCCACCGGATTGCCGCTGCTTGGGCTGCAATCCCAAATACGGACCGACCTCCCGGCTGTGCGCAAAACGCTGCGGGTCAGCCAGCGTCCGCACAAAGCTGAGCGCGGTGATCGGACCCACGCCGGGCACCGCGCGCAAGCGGCTGGTTTCCGGATAGCCGCGCTGGTCCGCGATGGTCTGTAATAGCCTGTCGTATTCGCCAAAGCGCAGACTGAGTTGATCGATTTGCTCCAGCAACGGACCAAGCACTGTTACTTGTGGCGCCGATCAGTCTTGCTGGGCGCGCCGGCCAGAGCTGGGCGTCACGGAAGCGGGCAAACGCCGGCCGTGGCTTTTGGCCAGACCGCGAGCGGCATTGACCCAAAGCGTGCGCGCCCGCACGATCGCCTCGCGCCCGCACCGCCCCGAAATCCCGTTGGTGCTGTTTGCGGCGGTGGCGCCCCGGATGCAGCATATCCGGGTCCCGCCGCGCATAGCGAGCCAGTTTCTCGGCATCATTGCGGTCGTTCTTGCGATCACCATGACTGATGGCGCGCAACTCGCGCGCCTGGGCCACGATTACTTCATGGCCCAAAGCGGTGCGCACACGGCTGATCCAACCCGACGGCGTTCCGGTTTCTCAGGCGACCCGCGCCCGCGGCAGTGAACCGAAGTGCTTCTGCAAAGAAACTTCCGTATTGCGGAAGCGGCCTTCCTCGCTCCGCTCGCCCTCCTGGTTCAGCGCACAATAACAGCTCACCTTGTCACCCAAATCGATGCCGATGATTTCGGCGGGCGCTTGGCGCGGTTCGCTTCTTTTCTCTTTCACTTCTTTGCTGGTCTTTTTCCTAAGCTGGTTCTCCTTCTAGCACCTGATCAAGTGCGTTCCGGCAGCATACCGCTCTCCGGCTGAGGCCAGCCGTCTCATCCCATCTGTCACTAAATTCGCTAGTCACTAAATCCGTGTTGACCATCAAGGTCGCTACCTGCGAGGTCCGCAAAGATGATCGGGATGAACTGCGGTTGACCTGCGGGCGCACCGGTCGGCTGGTAGCTATGAAAGAAGGTCAGCTCAAAGCCGTACGGCTTGTCTCGTTCTGAATGCAGATTTCCGGTGTAACACCACCATTCCGTTTGGTAATTCGGATGATCGTACAAAACCTGCGGGAATTGAAAGACGTAGGAC
Source organism: uncultured Bryobacteraceae bacterium (assembly GCA_964247975.1). GTDB lineage: Bacteria > Acidobacteriota > Terriglobia > Bryobacterales > Bryobacteraceae > KBS-96. The sequence continues at coordinate 1,717 of CAXTWH010000059.1, forward strand.
GGCGCGGCGTCAGCAAGAAAAGTTTCCGGTGAAAGTGGTGTTGAGGACTGCGCTTCCAGCCAGGACGAAGAACTAGCCGCGAGAAGAACGGATAAAACGATGATGATTGCGTTCATGTGTGATCCTTAGTTTGAAAATCATTTTCAATGAGGCACGAGAGGGCTCACAATGTAAACCAGGATGCAGTATGGCCGAATCTGAATGTAATTTGCTGCGTTAGGATGATAGATCAACTTCGTATCGGATTCAAGGGGAAAACATAGTTTGCGGATGAGCGGCTTATGTTTTGGACCTGCACATTCAAGTTGCCGATTAGCGAAGACAAGCTCAAGGCTCTAGCACAACCTTCAGCGAATTTTCGCCGCTGGCCATCATCTCGATAGCTTCGGCAAATTGTTCCAAAGGGAACTTATGAGTAACTATGCCGCGCACGTCGATTTTGCGTTGATGAATATAATCAATAGCGCGCGGGTAAGTGTACGGACCAAGGTGCGCGCCGAGAACGTCCAGTTCTTTACGGTCGCTAATGATGGACCAATCCACCGTGACCGGATCGCTAAACACGCTGAATTCAACGAAGCGCCCTAGCTTGCGCAGCATCAGCAAGCCTTGATTCACAGCGAGATGGTGGCCGGTGGCTTCCACATAGATATCGCAGCCATAGCCGTCCGTGATTTGGCGAATACGGCCAATCACATCCACTTCCCGGGGATTCCAGATTTCATCAGCGCCCATGCGTTTAGCTAACTCCAGACGCGCCGGGCGCATGTCCAGCACAATCAGCTTTTTGGGGTTGCGCAAGCGAATCTGCCCGATGATGCCCAAACCGAGCGTACCCGCGCCAGCCACGACCACCACATCATCGGGCGTTACCTGCGCCCGATCCGCCGCATGAAGAGCGCAACTGAGCGGTTCAATGAGAATGGCTTCTTCGGGCGGAATGTCGTCAGGCACTTTATGAATGATGCCTTCTTTGGTGTAGATCATGTATTCGGCCATTGCGCCGTTTACGTTGTGCTGAAAGCCGTAGAGATCGTGTTTTTCGCACATCCAGTATTGGCCGGTTTTGCAGAAACGACAGTTCCAGCAGGGAACAATCTGCTCGGAGATCACGCGATCCCCGATCGCAACTCCGCGATCTTCCGCGCCAGAACCTAAAGCAACCACGCGCCCAACAAACTCATGTCCAGGAATGACCGGAGGCTTCACGTATTGCGGCTGTTCTTTATCGCCCCAAAGCGAAGGCGCGCCGTGGAATGTTTTCACGTCGCCCATGCAGATGCCGCAGAGTTCCACCTTGGTCAGGATCTCGTTTGGCCCGGGCTGAGGCACAGGAACTTGTTCCAAACGATAGTCGTAAGGGGCGTAGCAGACAACCGCTTTCATCGTCTTAGGCAGGGTTGAAATTGTATTCTGGTGTTCAGCAGTTTGCGTTAAGCTTGCCATCTCCGTTTCCTCCCGAGGTTTTATTGTGCCGCATTCGCATCGTACATCTTTTTCGCCAAAGCAGTTCTTTGGTCTTGATCCGAGTTCGGGCGAGATGCGATCATGCAGCCGATAGTTCCCGCATCTGAAAATTCCACAATTGGTTCAGGAAATTCTTTTCTGCTGAGGCTAGGAGTTTTTCCTCCGCTCGCCTGGGGGTTTCTCGGCACCTTCCTATTTATGATTGGAGATGGCGTGGAAGCCGGATACCTTTCCCCTTATTTGCAAGCCCGCCACATTCCGCAGCAGAACGTGGCGTTGTTGTTAACTGTATACGGAGTAGCGGCTGCCATTGCGGCGTGGTTTTCCGGCGCTCTTTCCGACATTCTGGGGCCGAAGCGAGTGATGTGGCTCGGCCTCTGCATCTGGGTCGTGCTTGAAATAGCGTTTCTGTTGTTCGGCATTCTGCCCAATAGTTATCGAACCATGCTGCTTGCCTACGGCCTGCGCGGGTTTGGGTATCCGCTGTTTGCTTTTGGATTTCTGATCTGGATTACGGTGGCGACACCGGCCAAGCACTTGGGCGCGGCGGTGGGCTGGTTCTGGTTTGCTTTCACCGCTGGTTTGCCGACGCTCGGCTCGTTTCTCGCGAGCTTGACCATTCCGCGCATCGGCGAATTCGCTACCTTCTGGTTGTCGCTTGGCTTGGTAACGGCGGGAGGCACAATTGCTTTATTCGGCACCCGCGAGCCTATCGGCAGCAGGCCGCTCGCACCGTCAGGAGAAAAGCCGATTCAGAGCTTATTGAAGAGCGTTGTGCTGGCGTTTCAAAACAAGAAGCTGGCAATAGGCTGCGTGGTGCGCGCCGTTAATACCGCCCCGGAATTCGGGTTTCTGGTTTTTCTGCCGACCTTTTTCATCAAGGAAGTGGGCTTCGGCCTCGGGCAGTGGCTGCGGTTATTGAGCATTATTTTTCTCAGCAATATTATCTGGAATCTGTTGTTCGGCATTCTGGGCGACAAGATAGGCTGGCGGCGCACCGTGGCCTTTTGTGGCGGCTTCGGCTGCACCCTTACAACACTGCTGCTGTACTACCTTCCGCATTGGTTTGGCGCGAACTATCTGTTAGCGGTTTTGGCAGGCGTTCTTTATGGAGCAACGCTGGCAGGCTATGTTCCGCTTTCGGCGTTGATGCCCGGCTTGGAACCGCAAAACAAGGGCGCGGCAATGTCAATTCTGAATTTAGGAGCAGGCATGTCTACCTGGATCGGTCCGGCTCTGGTTGGCTTGCTGCTGCCACCGATCGGGGTAGCGGGAGTGATGTGGGTGTTTGCCGGGCTTTACCTGGCAAGCGGATTTATGGCGCTGTTTCTGACGATGCCGCCTTCCACAAAAGAGGAGTTGAGAAAAGCGGCGGGCGAAACGCCCTGAAATATAAGGGGAGCCGAAGCAAACATGCGCGCTTTGGTTCCCCCTTTTGATCTACTTGCCGCGCGGGTTTGTGAATACTTGCAGCGGGTGTTCCGCTCCGTAGTAGCCGTGGCCGGAATTCAGAATGTCCAAGAAACCGGTGCGGCGCACATCACCAATTACGGTGTTGCGGCCTTCCACGTTTGAAAGAACCTGCTGCGTAAAGCTGCCTTTTCCGTCACCGAAGAAGACAGACACCCGGCGCAGAGGCGATTGATCTTGTTCTGAAGTGATCAGATCCAGGGCGCCGTTTTTATTCATATCGGCGACGCGAATGGCGTGGGCATCAACAAAGTCGGCGTCAATGGTGTGGCGTATCCAGGTTCCGTTCCGGCGATCAGCGGGCGCTTCGAACCAGATCAAGCCGCCGGGCGGAGGAATGCCGTTCGAAAGCGCTTCGGATTGGAACATCACCACGTCCATTCTGCTATCGCCATTGAAATCAGCGGCATTGTACACGGATATATAAGAGTCCGAGCAACTGCCGGAGCCGCAGGAATAGCTGGCACCGATGGTGTGTTGAATCCAATGGCCCGTGCGTGCATTGCCGCCCGTTTCGCGTGGATTTTCAAACCAAACGGCATTGTAAGAGACTTGTCGGTGGTCCAAGTTACATTACCGCTGGTGGAAGTAATGGAGTTGGTGCCGACGGCACTGATAACGGGAGGCTGTCCCGAGCAGCAATTATTCAAGTTATAAAAATTATCAACTGCGGCGGTAATAGCGGGTGAAGCGCTGGGATTATTGTTATAGTTCCAGGCATAAGGCCCGATGGCGCTGACCGTGAGGCTCTGGTTGAATGTTCCTCCAGTGGTGTAGTTGTTTCCATCAGTGGAGTAGCTAACTGTCCAACTGTTACCGCTGCGCTGCGCTTGCAGCCAAACGGGCGAGCTTACGCCGGATATCGCGTTGGTGAAAAATGAATTTTGATTGCCATTGTTGATAAACGCAGCGGAGATGAATGTCTGGCTGCCGTTGGAACTCAGTTCGATACGCAGATAAGTTCCGCTATTCTGCTGGACCAGAATGCCCTGGCCCTGGTATTGGCCGCTCACTGTGGAATCAAACTTCGCGGCTACATCGAAATCGCTGTTTGACACGTTTTGCAGAATGCGCACGGAATTGTTGCCGCCCACAAACGCGTCGTGATTGCTGCCGCCGGGAACCGCTAGGTAAGCATGTCCGTTCGATACATTAACACTGCCGCCAGCCGGACTGCTGGCGGTCCAAAGGGAAGTGTTTAAGCTGGAGCCGTTGAAATCATCTGAAGTGGGCACTTGCGCGAAAGCAAAAGCCGGGTGAAAAATAAGCGAACTGAGTATTGCCAGATGAAAGGCAAAACTTCGTGGAAGAGCAGAATAATCCTGCGACGGTGACACAGTGTAACCTCTAAACCAACTGACATAAAGCTGAAATACTTTCGAGAGATACAAAAACACTAACTATTTTATTGGTGCTTAACACACCAGCTTTTAGGGTGTTTACTGGGGTTTACCAGTACTATTACTGAGAGGTTTCAGTAACATCATGACTGGTAAGAAGTGGGAGTTTGTTAGAAGCAGTCATTCTTGACTCTTCGCCGGATAGCCCCAATACAATCGACAAAGTTTTGCTCTTGATTCTGGTGACTGCTACGATTTGTGTCATGAAAAGCCCGACGGCGTTCCTGCTCGTTGTTACGTTGATGGCATGGGCGCCAATCGCAGCAACGGCTTCGCTTGATATCAGCCCGGCCCACCTCGAAGCGCATCATGTAAAAACTCAGGCCGTAACTTACAAGAGCCGCGAAGCTACGCGCTTAACTGATTCTGGCGATTCCGATAACACCGGAGTAAATTTAGCTTTGATCAAAGGTGCGCAGTTTGCAAACGGCACCATCGAACTTGAACTCACCGGTGATGCCATGCCCAAATCAGGACCGGAAATTCGCGGCTTCACCGGGATTGCGTTTCGCGTTCAGGACGACGCAAAACATTTCGAATGCATTTATCTTCGGCCCTTGAACGCGAGATCGCAGGATCAACTGCAGCGCAACCATTCAGTGCAATATGTAGCTGAGCCAGATTACCCGTGGGAGCGGCTCCGGCAGGAAACGCCGGGCAAATACGAAACTTATGTTGACCTTGTTCCCGGTGAATGGACCAAGCTTCGAATCGAAGTCGCAGGCGAGAAAGCCCGCGTGTATGTGAATGATGCCGCGCAGCCAACGATGATTGTGAATGATTTGAAACACGGCAACGGCAAAGGTGGCTTGGCGCTTTGGATTGGTCCGGGCGTTGTGGCGCATTTCGCCAATCTTCGCGTTGTTCCGAAATAGTTCCCTGGAACTCTTTCCAACGAACTTTCGTTACCATACGCAGATGCGCAGCCGTCATTTGTTCCGATTGATTTCCAGAATAAAATCTATTCTGCTTGTTTCCCTAGCGGTAAGCTGCGGTTGGACAGCGGATGGGGAATGGCCTGTGTACGGCGGCGATGCGGGCGGGCAGCGGTATTCTCCGCTGAATCAGATTAATGGGCAGAACGTTTCAAAGCTAACGGTAGCCTGGACATTTCGCACCGGCGATGCGTACCAGCCGAAACGAGGCAACGCGACTTGGTTTGAAACCACGCCGCTTTACATTGATGGCACGCTGTACGCCACAACGCCGTTGGGTCAGGTGTTTGCGCTTGATCCTCTGCAAGGAACCGTGCGCTGGTCTTTCAACGCAAAGGTTGATCGTGATGCGGGCTATGGTGATTTTGCGAATCGCGGCGTATCGAGCTGGAAGCCGCGCGGCGGCCAGCGTCGTATTTTCGTGGCGACGATTGACGCTCGATTGATTGCGCTTGATGCCGCGACGGGCAAGCTTTGTTCGGAGTTCGGCGATAACGGCCAGATCAATTTGCAGAACGGTTTGCGCATTCCGGTGAAAGATAAATCGTCTTATGAAGAAACAGCGCCGCCCGCGATGGTTGGCGATGTGGTGATTGTCGGTTCGGCGGTGGCTGATAATAGTTCCGTTAGCCAACCGAGCGGCGAAGTGCGGGCGTTTGATGCGCGCACCGGAAAACAGCTTTGGAAATGGGACCCGATTCCGCAAGACGCGCGTTTGCCCGGCGCGGATACGTGGAAAGAAGGCAGCGCGGCGAAAACCGGAGCGGCGAATGCCTGGTCGGTGATTGTGGCGGATGAGCAGCGCGGCTTGGTGTTTATTCCAACAGGCAGCGCGAGCCCTGATTATTATGGCGGCGAGCGGAAAGGCGCGAACTTGTTTGCAAACTCCGTGGTGGCGCTCCATGCCAAAACCGGCGAAATGGCTTGGCATTTTCAAACGGTTCATCATGATTTATGGGATTACGACGTGGCTTCGCCGCCGATGCTTTTTGATACGCGGCAGAACGGAAAACTTATTCCGGCAATTGCGGTCGGCTCGAAAACAGGAAATCTCTTTATTCTGAACCGGGAAACCGGCCAGCCGGTGTTTGGAGTGGAAGAGCGGTTGGTTCCGCAGTCGGATGTGCCGGGCGAAGAAAGCTCCGCAACGCAGCCGTTTCCAAAACTGCCTGCGCCGCTCGTGCCACAAGCAAAGGTGACACCGGACCAAGCCTGGGGCATTGATGAACAAGACCGAGCATGGTGTCGGGCCGAGATCACGAAGCTGAAATCAGAAGGCATTTTCACGCCGCCGAGCGTGAACGGAACGCTGGCGGTGCCGGGCAATGTAGGCGGCATGGCGTGGGGCGGCACGGCATTTGATGCCCAACACCGGTTGCTCATTGTGCCGGTGAACAATCTGCCATCGGAAGTGCGCTTGATTCCGCGAGCGAAGTTCAGCGAAGAAGTTGAGCATGGCCGTAACATCAGCGGCGGCTGGGAGTTTGCGCGTCAAGCAGGAACTCCTTATGGAATGGCGCGGCGTTTTCTGTTAAGCCCAAAGCGGATTCCCTGCACCGCGCCGCCGTGGAGCCGCTTAACAGCCATTGACGCCGACACGGGACAGGTACGCTGGCAGGTTCCGCTGGGCAAGTGGCTCAATTCAGCGAAGATGCCGGAAGCAGACAGATGGGGTTCGCTCAGTTTAGGAGGACCATTAGTCACTGCGGGAAGCCTGGTGTTTATCGGCAGCACGCTGGACGCGGCGGTGCGGGCTTTTGATGTCAAAAACGGTCAGGAAATTTGGCGAGCAACACTGCCCGCCAGCGCGCGATCCACGCCGATGACGTTTCTGGGTTCTGACGGCAAGCAATATGTATTGATTGCGGCAGGCGGACACGGGATTGAAGGCGAGACGCTGACGGATACGCTGGTAGCCTTCCGGTTGCCGTGATAGTGAATAAGATCACCGGAAATTAACGTTGTTTGCCCAGGAGCATCGTAAGCAGGTAATTTCCTGCCATTGGGTGAGTCCGGATCAGAAACCAATTCTGAAAAGCCCCCTCAACGGCACTCAAAATGGATTGTACGTCGGTTGCACTCCACTGCTCATAATTGTTGTAGTCGGCCGCGTGTCGTTCTTCCTGCAGTTCAGTAAAAACTCTCGCAACACTCCGCAGTTCCGGGGGTACGGTTTGGGTGATGCCGTGCCAATTGGTCCAGCTTGCTTGGCTGAATTGAACTATTTTTCATTGTTCCATGATTCAAGGCGCGTTCCAATCCGGTTTCAGCTTCGGGAGAACCTTGCCAACGTTGAGCGACATTCTCTACCAACAAATGAAAAAGCGCGTAGTAAGCTGTTGAGACCGCCCGACGCAATGCTGTTTGGCTGGGATTAGAACCTTCGTACGTGGCGAGATGATTTGCTTGTTGCAAAAAATCTTGGGCTAATCCCAAGACGCCTCCCGCAGATTGTTCTGTTCGCTTTCACTACGAAACCGAAAATAAGGAATCAGGTCCGAGTTGGAGCGTTCCAATTCTTCCCAAAAACGTTCAGTTATTTTTCTTGTGATGCCGGCCAAGCGGTCCGGGCCGCTAGCCTTATCAGACAAGATAATTTTGAAATAGATGGCCGGGTGGTCGGACCAGTCCTGGCCAGTATTGAACCGGATACGAATTACGTCAGGCGCAAGTTCCTGGGCGATTTGATAAACCAACTTTTCGTCAGGTTGTGTGACAATCACCCTTCCAGAATAACGCTGGTAGTTAGTTTAGATGTTTGTGTCTATCTCGGTGCTGTTCCGCGATACAGGATTTGATCGTTGGCCGCCAGTGTTTCGGCGTGAAAAGCCAGCGCATCAGGATGGAAGTCAGAACGCGGAGCGGGTTCAAGCGTGAAGTGGCCGTATTCATCCGTGCCGCGCACCAAGGTCGCGGTATCCTTAGCGCCGGCGAGCTGTTTGACGTCAGTGGGCAGATAGCGGATGGCAAAGCCGATGCGGCGATGCGAGCCGTGGTTCGGCTCAGAGCCGTGAACAAGCATGACATGATGCAGCGACATCTGCCCAGGCGCCAGCACAATGTCAACCGCTTTTGATTCGTCCACGTCCACGGCAATTTCCTGGCCGCGACTCAACAGGTTGTCCGGCGCGAAGGTGTCCTGATGCGGAAGCTGCGAAAGCGTATGGGTTTCCGGCATTACGCGCATGCATCCGTTTTCGGCGGTGCTGGGCGTAAAAGCAACCCAAGCCGTCACAATATCGGGTTTAGAAAGTCCCCAATAAGTTGAATCCTGATGCCAGGTGACGCGCGCCCCGTCATGGGGATTTTTGATGAAAAATCCCGAACCCCAGCATAAAATATTCGGTCCCAGGACATCTTCCACCGGGTCGAGGATGCGAGAATCGCGGATCAGTTCATTCAGCCAAGTGAGCAGCAGATGAGGCTTGCGGTTGACGCGACCATCCAACCGCCCGCCTTGATGCAGTTCCAGAGCTTCTAGCTGGCTGCGCAAAGCTTTTGTTTCCGCATCTGAAAACACGGGCAGAGGAAATAAAAATCCCTGCTGTTTGTACGCTTTTTGCTGGCTTTCGGTCAGTGCTTTTCCCATTGATCCACTTCCTGTTCCGCTTACCCGCTTGAATTACGCCGGGCGCATAAATAAACTTCTCAGGAAGATTAACATAAAGTGTCTGGCCTACGGGCGACGGCTAGGAATGCGGATCTGTTGAGCGCTTTAAATTTGTTATTTGGCCGCGCTGTTAGGAAACATGAGAACCTTGCGTTCGATGTCGAAGCCGATATACCCGCCCTGGGCTAACAATTTAATGAGCAGGTCAGCATCTTCCACTTCGGGCTCCAGAATGTATTTATCTACGCCGTGATCCAAAATCAACTGGATATAAAAACCGCCGGGCTGTCCACGCTCTTTCTCCTTCCAGGAGGGCTGATAGTGGGTGACCTGGCGAATCCGGTAGGCTCGCTCAATCTGTTGTTCGGCTTCGGGCTTTTGATCTGAGTTGGCTGGCATTGTTAATCTCTCTCAGTCTAGTTAGCACGCGACAGGCCATCGCCGGCTACTGCGAAAACTTCGGAGATCAGGCACGAGGCGGGGCGAAGGGGAATAACCGGTATGGTTTAGCGATCAGCAGTTTTTATATTCCTAAAACTAGAATTATGGTTAACACAGTAAATCCTTAGCTTCGAGCCGCCGCAAAGTTTCTCCATCCCGTTCCAAATCTTCAATCGAGTAAGCATGGTCATAAATCTGACGGTCTTTTAAAAATCCTTCAAATTCGAAGCGGGTAAAGTCAAGTAGTTGAGCGGTTTGATAATGGGTCAGTTTTTCGGAACGATAGCCTTCAATCGCTAGTGCTTCAAGAGCTTCGCGGCCAGCATCAGGACGGTGGGCGATGTCGTCGGAAGCTCGACCGTGATCCGAATGGGAGGGATAGTACACGCTAAAGAGAACGTCTCATACCTCTTTGACCTCCGAAGGTCCGATATGATGAGATGTGGATCTTCACGGATTTCTAGGGCTGAACGATCCTGTGGGTTTCTTCATCTGTTTAGCCGGGTTGGCGGCGCAGCTCTGGGTAACGCGACGGAACAAATTACTTTTTACGATCAGCGCGATTGCGGCTGTATTCATCTTTATTACTTTCGGTGCTATTGCGGAACTCTGGTGGAAATGGTATCTGCGCCGTTTTCCGGTGAAGGCGCTGCCCTGGATCGCGGCCACAATTCAGCTTTGGTGCATTGCGCTGTTGGGTATTGCCGCAGCCTTGGCGGTGCGCGACCGGGTGATTCCTTATCGGGAAAGTCGGCGCGATCTGCTGCGGGCAAGCACGGCGGCTATCTGCGCTGCGCCGGCGGCAGTGTTCACATTCGGCATTATCACACGCAAAGATTTCACGGTGAAAGAAGTGGATATAAGGCTGCCGCATCTGCCGCGTGACTTAGAGAACGTGCGGATTGTGCAGATCAGCGATATTCACTTAAGCGCGTTCTACCACGAAAAAGATTTGGCGCGGGTGATTGATGCGGCAAATGGCTTGCGCGGCGATCTGGCGATTGTGACCGGCGACCTAATTACGGCGGCGCGGGATCCGCTGCCGGTTTGCATTAAACAGATTAGCCGCTTGAAGAACACGGCGGGCATTTGGGGCTGCATGGGCAACCATGAGCATTTCGCTAAGGTGGAAGACGCCGCAAAAACAATGGGCAGCAGAATGGGCGTGAACTTTCTGCGCGGCGAAGCAAGAACGCTCAAGTTCGGCAGCCATTCCCTGAACTTAGTAGGCGTGGATTATCAATCACCGCGCTTGCCCTACCTGGTGAGTGCAGAAGACTTGATTGAGCCGGAACAGTTCAATCTTCTCCTTTCCCATAATCCGGATGTGTTTCCGGTAGCTTCAAGCAAAGGCTTCGATCTGGTACTGGCCGGACACACGCATGGCGGGCAGGTGAACGTGGAAATTTTCGAGCAAAACATCAACCCGGCCCGGTTTGTTACACCTTACACGAGAGGACTTTATACGGATGCGGTATCGGCGGTGTACGTCAATTCCGGAATCGGCACTATCGGCATACCGATCCGTTTAGGCGACCCGCCGGAGATTAGCTTAATAAAATTGTGCGTTTCTTAATTCTTAGCGATCTACACGCCAATCTGGAGGCTCTCCAAACGGTTCTCGCGGATGCTGCCGGGCGATACGATCGCGTGATCTGCTGCGGCGATCTGGTCGGCTATAATCCTGACCCCGGAGCAGTGGTGGATTGGGCAGCGCAGAATTGCGATTCGGTGATTCGGGGTAATCACGATAAGGTCGTGACCGGCCTTGATGATCTGAACTGGTTTAACCCGGTGGCGCAGGCTTCCGCAATCTGGACCCAGAAGCAGCTTTCCCCCAAACAATTTAATTTTCTGAAACTGCTGCCGCAAGGCCCGGTGCTGGTGAATGAATTTGAAATTCTGCATGGCGCAATGCTTGACGAAGATGAATACATGGTTGCCAGCGACGACGCGGCGGAAAGCTTTCTGAACATGCACGAATCACTGGCGTTTTTCGGGCATACCCATATTCAAGGCGGCTTCTTTAAGAAACGGCGGTTTATAGGAAAGATTGACCGGATGCGCTCCCATGAAACAGAGTTTAGTCTTGAACTGGAGCCGGAAACGCTGTACCTGATTAATCCCGGTTCAGTGGGACAGCCGCGCGACGGCGATTCGCGGGCGGCTTACGTTCTTTACGAACCGGAAACGCGGCTGGTGCAGTTTCGGCGCGTGGCGTATCCGATTGAGCTAACGGCGGAGAAAATTCGTTCAGCCAGCCTTCCCGATGTGCTCGGGCTGCGGTTGTTTCATGGCCAGTGAAGTTTCAATCTGCACCAATGGAATATTTTCAAACGGCACGCCCAAATGAGCGCGCACGCGCTTGGCAGCGGCAGCGCCGACGGCAGCCGTTAAATCGTTATCGCCGGCAGCCCGTATTCGCTCTACACTGCCGAACTGACGCAGTAATTTTTCTACAGTTTTCGGACCGATGCCTTTCACATCGTGCAGTTCGGATTTAAGCTGGCTGGCGCTACGGCGGCTGCGGTGGAACGTGACCGCGAAACGATGCGCTTCATCGCGGACAGTCTGCACCAGATGAAGCATGGGCGAAAATTTATCGAGAATCACCGGCTCATCTTCCTGGCCGTACACGTAGATCCATTCTTCGCGTTTGGCAATGGACGCGAGCGGCTGGTCCGTGATGCCGAGTTTTTCGAGCGCGTCCGCCGCCGCGTGTAATTGGCCTAATCCGCCGTCCACTAAAACCAGATCCGGAAACTTAGTGTTTTCCGCTTGCAAACGGCTGTAACGGCGCGTAATCACTTCGTGCATGGAAGCAAAGTCGTTGTTGCCTTCCACGGTGCGGATAATGAATTTGCGGTAATCGGCTTTCTTCATGCGCCCGTTTTCCCACACCACCATGCTGGCTACTTTGTTGGTGCCTTGCACGTGCGAAATGTCGAAGCATTCGATGCGCTTGGGAACTTCCGGGATATTCAGCGCGTCCTGCAAAGCTTCTTCCACCGCTTTGGATGAAGGCTTCAACATGCGGAACCGCTGATCGAAGCTATGTTTAGCGTTGGTTTCCACCAGCGACAGCATGGCTTTTTTCTGCCCGCGCTGCGGCAGCACAATCTCCACTTTGCGGCCCCGCTTTTCGCTTAAAAATTCCTCCAGTTCAGGCCGGTCGTCAAAATCAAGCGGCACATGCACAATCGCCGGAATATAGGGCTGATTCAGATAAACCTGCTTCAACAATGAACCGACGAACTCGCCGGGGTGAAAATCCTGCTGATCCTCCCAGAAGAATTCGCGGCGATCCACAATACGCCCGTTGCGCAGATGGAACAGATTAGCAGCCACCAGCGGCGGCTCGGCATAATAAGCAAAGATGTCGATGTTCTCGCCTTCAGCGGCGGCCACTTTCTGCTTTTCGTCCACCTCATGAATCGTATTCACCAGATCGCGGAGCGTAGCGGCTTCTTCAAAACGCATCTCTTCAGCAGCCTGTTCCATACGGTGTTCGAGTTCGCGGACCAGATCGCGATGCTTGCCTTCCAGAAATAATTTCACGTCATGCACGGCGGACAAATAATCCTGGCTAGTGGTTAAGCCTTCCACGCAGGGACCTAGGCAGCGGTGAATATGATATTGCAAACAGGGATGAGTATGGTGGCGATTAAAATCAATCCGGCAGGAAGGAACTTTGAAGTGACGACGAATGAAATGAACCAGACGGTAAGCCAGATTGCCGGGAAAATACGGCCCGTAGTAGCTGGAGCCATCTTTGATAACGCGCCGGGTGACAAACACACGGGGAAATTTTTCGTTGGTCAGCTTGATGTACGGGTAAGTTTTGTCATCCCGCAGCAGCACATTGAACCGGGGCTGGTACTGCTTGATTAAATTGTTTTCCAGCGCCAGCGCTTCCTTGTTGTTATCCACCTCAATGAAGTGGATATCCCGCGCTTCGGAAATCAGACTTCCGGTCTTGGATTCCGCCAAACGGTCTTCGGAAAAGTAGCTGCGAACGCGATTGCGAAGGTTTTTGGCCTTGCCGACGTACAGCACTTTCCCTTCGCCGTCTTTGTAAAGATAAACGCCGGGGGCGGTAGGAAGCTGCGCAACTCGTTCACGAAGTTCCATAAGTGGCAGCTATACTTTTGATTGTGACACGCAATGTATTGATGCTGGTTATTTTGAGCGTGTTTTCAACCAGTTTGGCACGCCCGCAGTCTGCGCCACCGCCGCAAGCTACGGAAGATAAAAAGGCGCCGAATTCCGCCGCTTCCCCGCCGTCGTCCCAACAAGCGCCGATGGCGGAAGAAGGCAACATTCCCGAAGAAGATGAAACAGAACACCAGGAAACGGTGTACCATTTTAATCCGATCCGGGCCAAAAAGGAATTCGATACCGGGGTGTTTTATTTCCACAAAGGAAAGCACCGGGCGGCGGCAAACCGGTTTCTGGAAGCAACCCGCTGGAACCCTGGTTTCACGGAAGCTTACCTGCGATTGGGCGAGGAACAAGCCAAATTAAATCACAAGGAAGACGCGCGTAAAGCCTTATCGAAGGTGATGGAACTGGCTCCCGATTCCAAAGAAGCGAGAGAAGCGAAGAAGCTGAACTCCAAGCTATAAGTGCTCTTAACTGTTATAAGTACCAGCCATTTACAGAATTTATTAAGAAGTTTTAACGTAAGCTTAAGGTTGGCTTCATGCCAAGCTGGGAAGATTGGATTGAGCAAGACAGCTCAGAGTAGTGAATTAGGAGACATTGCAATGAAAAAAATCCTCAGCCTGATGCTTGGCATGACCTTCGTGTTTGGTTCTCTCGCCATGGCGCAGGACAGTACCAACCAGGGTACAACCGACACCACAAAGAGCAGCAAGAAAATGAAGAAGAGCAAGAAATCGAAGAGCGGCGATAAGATGTCCGGCGACAAAATGGGCAGCGATTCCTCTTCGACCGGTTCTTCCACCGCCCCCAAGCAGTAAACTTTTCGCAAAATTATAGTTTTTGAGCGCGGCCGCTTGGCCGCGCTTTTTTTGGTTTGAGTTGATTAACAAGCGGTTTACTGCAACTGTTTGCTGCCTTAAAGAAGCGGTTAGCAGTTTAATTGACGTTCAAAAAACTTCGGATCTCCGTGGCAATTTCTTTCGCGTGTGTTTCCAGCGCGAAATGGCCGGTATCGAAAAATCGAATTATCGCGCTGGGAACGTCGCGCTGGAAAGCTTGCGCACCCGTCGGCAGAAAGAACGGATCATTCTTGCCCCAAACCGCCAAAACCGGCGGTTTATGAGTGCGCAAGTATTGCTGAAAACGCGGGTACAGCGCGACATTGTTTTTGTAGTCGGCAAACAAGTCTAATTGGATTTCGTCAACGCCGGGCCGAGCCAGATAATACGTATCAAGCGAGTATCCATCTGGAGAAACCGTCGTTCCCTCAGGAACACCGTGCGTGTACTGCCAGCGGGTTGTTTCCGAAGTGAGAAAAGCACGCAGCGCGTCCCGGTTAGTTTGAGACGGATTCTGCCAGTAAGCTTGAATCGGCTTCCAACCCTCGCTTAAACCTTCTTCATAGGCATTTCCGTTTTGTGAAATGATTGCAGTGATGCGATCGGGCTGTTGCAGCGCCAGCCGAAAGCCAACCGGAGCGCCATAATCAAATACATAGATTGCAAATTGATCAAAACCAATCGACTCGGTAAAGCGCTTGATGGTCCGCGCAAGATTTTCGAACGTATAAGCAAATCGGTTCCGCGTCCTGATCTCGGACTGGCCAAAACCCGGCAGATCAGGCGCCACAATATGGAAGCGGTCAGCGAGCAGCGGGATCAGGTCGCGGAACATATGGCTGGCAGTCGGGAAGCCATGCAACAACAGCAGCTTAGGCGCGTTGCTATCGCCAGCCTCACGGTAGAACACTTTGAGACCGTCAATCTCGGTCATGCGGTAATTAATAGAGGACATTGGTTTTTCCTTCGATCATAACTTATGGAATACAGGCTGAATGGTTACTGATTAGACCTGATTATCCGAAACGTAGCCACTCTGATTATGATGTTGAACATCTGATAAAGTAGTTTTCAGACGCTACGGCATTGGCATTGCCGGTTAATTGATAGTCTTTATATAACCCTCTTAGTATCAATTTGAAGGTTACTGCACTTATTTAAAGTTGTCAACAGAATTCGGCAGCAACCTACTTGCGTGAATGAGATGTTTCAGATTGTAGAAATTTTTGAGCCTTACAGAATTAATTAACGTGGCTAATCAATACCCGCCTGCCATATTCGTTGCTGATGCGCTCGGCTTGGATTTCCTCAATTCGATTGCCACACCAAACGATGCCGCAATTGACTGGATTGATAACGGCGAGGGACTCCTCAATTGGCTGGCCCAAGCCCATCTAGTTCCGGCTGATGTTCTCGAATCGGTGAAGGACCAGGCGTTGCCTGGGGAGCTTGACAAAGTTGCTGATCAGGCCCGGAATCTTCGAGAATGGTTTCGAACAATTGTTCACAATTACAAAGGACGTCCCTTGACGCCTAAAGCCATTCGGGAACTGGAGCCGTTGAACCGCCTCCTGGAGCGGGACGAAATGTTTAGTCAGATCGTACCTCATCAGGAGAAGAAAGTGGCTGGCTTCGAACTGCAAACCGTGAGGCGATGGCGCTCACCCGAATCATTGCTGCTGCCGATCGGTGAAGTGCTGGCAAAGTTTGTCAGTGGCGACAACTTCATGGACGTGAAGAGTTGTGAGGGGTCGGGCTGCACGTTGTTGTTCGTTGATCGCACACGAACTCGCGGGCGCAAGTGGTGCAGCATGGCACTCTGCGGCAATCGCGCGAAACAGGCTGCTTATCGAAGCCGAGGTAAAACCGATTCTTAAAAGGCGTTTTGGCTTTCAACAAAGGCTGGCCGTTTTGTTATTTGCCGCGCCGTTCCTTGTGCTTGCAATTCGCGTGTTCTAACAGCTTTTCTTTGGAAGCGGTAAACACGGCCTTCAGTGTCGGTCAACTTCTGTTTCCTTGTAAAGAACGGATGACAAGACGAGCATATCTCGATTCGTAACTCACCATTGTGAGTGGAACGTGTGTTGAAGGTAGATCCGCAAGCGCAAATTATCTTTGCTTCCTGATATGCAGAATGAATTGCTGTTTTCATTTTCTTAATCCTTTCAAAGCGAGTATTATGCGAGTTTTCTAGAGCGCCTCAAGCACCTTGGCGGTATCGGTGTGCATAATAAATTGAGCAATCTTACCTTCTCGAACTGTCCAGACATGAGCAAAAGCGGCTGACATCGAGCGGCCGGTCTTTTTGTACGTTCCGGTGTATGTTCCAAGCGAGACAACCCGATCTCCTTGTTGAATAAATTCGTACGGCATAGCGGTGAAGTCGTCCCACTCCTTAGAGAGAGGCACCAGAAGGTTGTCTACAACCAACTGCGGCGAATGCCAAGTGCCGCTGTAATAAGGGAAGCGCTCAGATTCTGTCCACTCGACTTGCTGATCAAGAAGAGAAAGGACGGCTGGAACATCGCCGCGACCCAAAGCGTCGTAGAAGCGACGAACGGTTTTAACTGCTTTACTCACAAAAGCTCCTGTTTGATAACTGAATATGGGCCAAAAACAGATTTTCGGGATAACTTTTCTGATCGACTGATTGGCTGTACCACAACCAAAGCCGGTACTGGTGCTAATCATGGAGATGGATTCAACAGTTGCTTAAACTCCTTGAGAACTGACGCGAAAGCATTTGGGCTCGGAAATCACTGTACCACTTTTAGTAACCATTTAAAATTATTTTAAGTGGTTATAAAAACAAGATGCTCGTTGTGTCTAGCAAGCTTCCAAAAAAGTTTTAGCTATATTTAGGCTTCAGTAAGGCTACTGCGGTACTTGCCACAATATTGAATCACTTGCCTTAATTTTTTTGTTGTATGTGTTGCCGTATTGTTTTTGCGCTTGCTATCCGCCCTATAGTGCAAAGCCATCGGTTTTTTATAGTTGGGCGTGATTAACCAACATTGAGCTTAGCGTTATCTATAGTAACCATTAAAGTTTAATTTTCCAAGTTATCTGGATTCTACTCCGCTTTGAATTATGAATGACCGAAAACTAACCACACAACAGCTATTCGGCGTTTCAAGGAGCTTGCGGTGATGATTGTGATTATTAGTATCACTGAATCAGCACACTGAAAGCTCTTGACTTCTCACAAAACATTGATTATCTATGTATAGATGATAGATGCTGAATGGGTCATTGGTTTTTATTTCAGCGAGCAGCCATGAAAAAACGCAAAGAACAAAAAGACCTGCTGCCCGGAACATTGGAAATGCTGATCTTGCAAACCCTGCGGCGCGGCGCGTTGCATGGTTATGCGATTGCCCAGCACATCCAGCAAGCTTCCCAGGACGTGCTGCAGGTGGAAGAAGGCTCGCTTTATCCGGCATTGCAGCGTTTGTTGCGCGAGGGTTGGGTGGTGGCGGATTGGGGCATTTCCGCGCGCAACCGCCAAGTGCGCACGTATAAACTCACTCCGGCCGGGCGCAAACAACTGGATCGTGAAATTGCCGGATTTGAGCGTTTACTGGCGGGCATCGACCGGGTGATGAGGCCGGTGGAATCATGAATCCCCTATCGAGTTGGCTGCAAAAACGGCGGGTGGAGCGCGAGATGGCCGCTGAAATGGCGGACCATTTGGCTGAAAAAATGGATCAGCTTCGCGAAGAAGGCCATAGTGACGAGGAAGCGCGCGTGCTCGCCCGGCGGCAGTTCGGCAACGCCACTTTGCAGCAGGAAGATAGCCGCGCCGCCTGGGGCTGGAACACCGCCGAGCAGTTCCGGCAGGACGTTCGCTTTGGTTGGCGCGTATTGCGGAAAACGCCGGCGTTCACTGCTACTGCTGCCCTTGTACTCGCGCTCGGCATCGGCATGAACACGGCCATGTTCAGCGCGGTGAAAGCAGTTCTGTTAAGCGCGCTGCCGTACCCGGAACCGGAGCGGATGGTGGCGCTCAAACAAACAGCCAAAGACGGCCATCCGATGAACGTATCGGGGCCTGACTTCCGCGATTGGCGCGCCCAGAGCCGAACGATGGAACACATGACGGCGTATGGCGTTGATGAGGTCACTGTATCAGGGAATTTTCCTGCCCGGCAAGCGCGCATGGCGGAAGTGGGTAGCGGCTTCTTTGCGGTGATGGCAACGGAGGCCGCAATGGGCCGAACATTCAGCGCCGACGAGCAGAAACCAGGCGGACCGCCCACGCTGGTTTTGGGATACGAATTCGCGCAAGCTGTGTTCGGCACTCCGGCCAACGCGATTCAAAAAACCGTGTGCTTGAACGGCATGGCCTTTACAGTGATCGGCGTGATGCCGCCGAAATTCAACTTTCCTGATCATACGCAGGTCTGGGTGCCCAGCGATCTGTTTCCCGATGATTCAGGAAGATCAGCGCACAATTTTCGGGTGGTCGGACGGCTGAAGCCCGGCGTCACTGTGGCGCAAGCGCAAGCGGATATGAACGTGATCGCCGCGCGGTTGGCCAGGGAATACGTTGACGACAAAGACGAAGGCATTCGCGTCGCATCTCTTTTTGATTTCCTGACGAGCGATGCGCGGCCCGCGCTGCTGGTGCTTTTAGGAGCGGTAACGCTGGTGCTGTTGATTGCCTGCGTCAACATCTCCAATCTGCAACTGGCGCGGGCGGCTTCCCGCCGCAAAGAGATCGGCATGAGAGGCGCATTAGGAGCAGCTCGCGGACGCTTGATTCGCCAACTGCTCACTGAAAGCGTTCTGCTGGCGGGCGCGGGCGGACTATTAGGCTTGCTGCTGGCGGAATTGGCGGTCCGAATTCTGCGAGTGGCAGCGCCGGCGAATATTCCGCGCCTCGAAAATTTAAGTATTGATACCGGCGTACTGTGCTTTACGGCGGCTCTCTCGTTATTAGCAGGACTGCTGTTCGGCGTGTTGCCTGCGCTCGACAGTTCAAGAATCGATGTCAATGACGCCTTAAAACAAGGCGTCGGCAAAGGAGAAAGCCCGGCTCATAAGCGTTGGGGACAAACGTTGGTTGTCGGGCAGATCGCGCTGGCGATTGTGCTGTTAAGCGGCGCGGCTTTACTCATCAAGAGTTACTGGAAGCTGGCGCATGTTGAAACAGGACTTGTTTCCAGCGGTGTTTACGTTACGGATCTCACCTGGCCTGTTGCTGCGAATAGTGATTCCGTGGATGCCGCGTTCGTGCGCCAAGCGGGAACACAAATGCTGGAACAGATTGCGCATCTGCCGGGCGTGCAAGCCGCGGCTTTCATTCACGGATTGCCTTTTCAGGGCGGCCCTGACGGAAGCTTCGAAATTGAAGGCCGACCTTTGCCTGCCGACCCGCACTCGGCTCCTGACGCGGAATACCGCATGGCCACGCCCGGTTATTTCAAAGCCTTCGGCCTGCCTGTTCTCCAAGGACGCGGTTTTACGATGGATGACCAGCCTAATGCGCAGCAGGTGGCGATTGTGAACCAGTCGTTTGCTAAACAATTCTTTTCGGGGGACGATCCTGTGGGCAAGCGCATCCGGTTCTTCGGCTTCGACCGCAAGCCGCAGTTCCTGACCATTGTTGGCATTGTGCCTGATGTGCGTGAATTTGGTTTAAACAAGCCGGCCCGGTCCGAAGTGTACGCCGATTACTTCCAACATGCCGATACCAGGATGAACGTTACGCTGGTTGTGCGTGGACCGGCAAAACTGCAATCAAGAATAGAACGGATTATTACCTCACTGAATCGAAGCACCGCCGTGAACTTCGAAAGCATGGACGGTTTAATCTCAGGCAGCATTGCGCGTGAGCGTTTTCAAACCGCCCTGCTGGTGCTGTTTGCCGCTTGCGCTTTGCTGCTGGCCGTTGTCGGCGTGTATGGCTTGCTGTCCTATGGCGTCACGCGGCGAACCAGCGAACTAGGCGTGCGCATGGCGCTCGGCGCAAGCAGCAGTCGCATTGCAAGATTAGTGCTAAGCCAGGGAGCCGTGTTGGTTCTGATAGGCGCGGCGTTTGGGCTGATCGGCTCATTGATTGCCACTCGCTTGCTGCAAGCCATGCTGTATCAAGTGAAACCGAATGATGCTTCGGCGCTGCTGGCCGTGGTTGCAGGCTTTGCCGCAGCGGCGCTAATGGCGTGTTACCTGCCGGCGCGCCGGGCCGCACAGATCGACCCTTCGCAAGCTTTACGGGCGGAGTAAAACCATCAATAATTTACCGAACGCGATCCTGCGCCAAACACAAATTCTCAGATCAACATAACATGTTGTGACAGGCTGGAATCATAGGCAGCTTATCCTCAAACTGCTGTGCCGGCAGATTGGCGATAAGCGCTTGGCGTGACGCCCCACTTGCGGCGGAAAGAAGCGGTAAAGCCGGTCCCTGTTGCAAATCCTGTGACCGACGCGATTTCGCTCACAGATAAATTTGTTGATTCCAGCAGCCTGCAGCTTGCCCTAAGCCTTTGTTCCAAGACGTACTGGTAAGGCGATTTGCCAACAACGCTTTTGAAAGCACGCGCGAAGTGGAACACACTGAGCCTTGAAAGGGCAGCAAGCTCCGTCAAGCGTATCTCTCGATGCAGGTTGGCCTGAACGTAATCGCAAACAGCACGCAATTGCATAGGGGCAAGCGCGCCCGGTCGCAACCCTTGATGAAGAGCTTTTCCTATCGGCGCAATAGCAAGATGCTGGGCCAGCAGATTCTGAACACTATCCCGCAGTAACACTCCTCCGGGACATCCGGCCCGCAAATCAGCTCGCAGCACGCAAGCTAAATGCCAGATAATAGGATCATCGAGCGGCGTCGCCGGCTTGAGCACAGTGCACGCCTGTCGTCCCGCTTCTTCACAAGCGAATCGCACGGTTTGAGGGTTGATTTCCAGCCTTACAAAATCGACTTGTCCAATTGACCAGCCCTTCAGTTCGCTTTCCGCCGGCAAATAAAACGTACGAGCCACAAACCGTCCGGCTTCGTTACGAATCAGTTTGCCATCGAAACATTTTTCTGATGCCACCAATCGATTATTGAAAGCAACATTGAGAGTGTGCCAAGAGGATTGCGATTGGTGAATGATCCGAACAACGCTCGATTTACGGATTTCTGTTACCCGCAGATATTCGTCAGCCAAGCAGACGTAGGCTCCTCATCTACGAGCCTAATTTAACAGATAAGCGGATGATTCTACTAAACTGTTCTAACTGCAAGTCAATCAAAGCAGGGGCGCGTGAAATTACTCACAATCGATTACTTGGAGCGGTCCAAAACCGGCGTGACCTGCCCCGCTTTGATCTGCCAGCCGTGTTCACCGCGAACATAAACACGTAGATAACGGAAGGTGCCCGCAATGGGATGACCGTTATAAGCGGCACTCCAGGTATACTGCCCGAGCGCTATTGCCGTGTCTGCCGTTAACCGGTGAATGCGCATTTCGTCAAAATGGAAAGCACTGACCTGCAATCGCCCTTGTTCGTGGTCTGACAACACTTTCGATTTGTCAGAAACCGTGCCCGGCCCATCGGTAACTAGATAATCTTCGGCCAAAACGCGTTTTAGAAAGTCAGTATCGTGAGTTTGATACGCACGCGCCAAACCGTTCTCGATTTCACGAAGTTCATCTTCAACCGAAACATTCCGGGCTTCCGGAGATCCGCCTTCAACAAGAGTGTAGAGGGCAGGATTGGCTTCAACGCCGGGAGTGCCGCCTTCACGCGGCGGAAAAGCCTTCATTGCTTCAGACCAGGCATCGGCGCTTTCCCAATGAGCAACGTTCACGAATCGAAAGCGAGCGTTCGGGTCCAGTGATTGGTGAAGTCTCGTATCAAGATAGCCGGATTTGGCGGCAAATACGGCCGCTGTTTCTTTCCAACTCTGCACGAAAGCGGACTCTTGCACGGACGATATATGGAATGGATTGATTAATGTCACCGACACTCGCTGGTTCTCCTGATTGGCATGAGGCTTTACCGGATTTCCCTAAACATTTCTACAATGGGTAAACACATCCTGCCACAACGGGCTGCTGTTCAACTCAGTCTTTCTTGATTTACTGGCGGAAATGCGCAAGATCCATTGGATGATCGCAAGAACAAGCTATTCTGAGCGAGGATTCAGGTTCAAGATAGGAAAAGAAATGAAAATCTTGGTTATTGGTGCGACCGGGGGAACCGGGCGCGAGATCGTGAAGCAGTTACTGCAATCTGGTCATGAAGTTACAGCCTTAGTTCGCGAACAGCCAAAGCCGGACGAGGCGCTGCAAGGAGCAAAGTTTGTTGTCGGGGATGTGCGTGAGCTTGACGTGCTACGCCGGGCGGTAGCCGGTCAAGATGCCGTTGCCGATTCTCTTGGCTCATCTATGTCCGGCCCGTTTAAGGAGGTCCATCTGTTCTCGGAATCCACCAAGGTTCTTATTGAAGCGATGAGAACGGAAGGTGTGCGCCGCCTGGTGTGCATCACCGGAATCGGCGCGGGAGATAGTCACGGGCACGGCGGATTTCTGTATGACCACTTTGTACAACCTGTCCTCCTGCGGGGCGTGTATGCTGACAAGGATCGCCAGGAAGAACTGATCCAGTCGAGCGGACTCGATTGGATTATCGTGCGTCCAGCGATGTTGGAAGATGGTGAACCCGCTGGTGAAACGCGGGCTATTACAGATTTGAGCGACTTTCATGGCGGATCTATTACGCGGGCCGACGTCGCGGCATTCGTTGTCGCGCAGATGACCAGTGATGAATGGCTGCACAAACACCCGCTTATATTTCGTGGCGCCTCGCAAAAGTCGCAATCAGGCCGCATTTGAGCCGCTAAGAAGCAATTCTCAAAACAAACATCCTACTCCGCCCGCAGCACTTCAAGCGGACGCAAGCCCAAAATCCGCAAGCTGGCGAGCCACCCGGCCAAGTTCGCCAGAATCGCCATTGCTATCAATGAAACCACAATCGAGGCCGGTTCAAAGTGGAAGGGCGTTTCAATGAACTTTTCGGAAATCAACTTGGTAAACAGATTCGCGAGAATCGCGCCGATGAAACCCGCTACCGCGCCGAGAATGGTGAACTCCACCGAGAAGATCGTGGTAATCCGCCGCTTGGTTGCGCCAAGCGTTTTCAGCACGGCCACTTCGCGCATACGCCGCTGCCTGGTTCCGGCAATGCTCGAACAAAGAATGACCACTCCGGCAAAAATGGCGAACGCCGCCAGGAACCGGATCACCAAGGCAATCTGATCCACCGCTTCCTGTATGCGCTGCAGCACGTCGGCTAAATTCATGACAGTGATGGTGGGGAATTTTTCAAATAACGATCCTTCGAGAGCGGGAATCTCGTTCGGCTTCACTTGCACGGCTCCGAAGTAAATGGCCGGAATGCTCTGCATGGCATTGCGCGGGAACAGAATTTCAAAACGGAAGGCCGCCTGTTTGTTGGGATGGTAAATCGCCACTACCGGAGCGACCATCAACCGCCCTGCGGCTTGGAATTGCAGCCGGTCGCCCACGTTGAAGCCGTAGCGATTGTGTTCTTCATCGGAGATAGCCACCTGCGGCTGCGTAATGTCCGGCGCAAAAAATTTGCCGGAAGTTAGTTCAAAATCCTTTGGAAGATTGTTCACCACGGACAAGCGGCTAGTTTGCAACTGGTCTTTTCTTTGTTTCGGCAGTTTCAGGTTTTGTACCGGCGTTCCATTCTTTTCCAGAATTCGGGCTACGAAGTAACCGATCAGATCGGGCGGGCGCGTCACACCCGGCTGCGCGGAAACAAACCGGGCCACTTCGTCGCGCTGCGTGGGTCGAATATCAAGCAGAAAAACGTTTCCGTTCTGGGCGGGAGCATCGGAATGGATGTCGCGGATTACGGTTCGTTGAATCAGATAGGTAGCAACCGTAAACACAACACCGATGCCGAGCGCCACCAGCACCGCAGCGGCATGAGTACCGGGACGGTAAAGATTAGCAAACCCATGCCGAAAACTTGCCGGCAGTTTGCGGCCGGAGCGCGTCACTATGAAACGCGCCAAGCGCAATAATAAGAAAGCCACGAAAGACAACAGCAACAAACTAATTATCAAGCCGCCAATAAAGTAAAAGCTCACCTGCCACGATCCGCTCAACCAGAACGAGATTGCCACAAAGCCTGCCACGACGATCACCAAGAAAGCTAAGTAAGGCAGGGAGCGAGAAAAGACAGCGCGTATTTCGTGCTCCATTTCGCGCTGGAATGCCGGATTTGAGCGAATCCGCACTAAAGAAACTAAGTAACGCAGCAGGCGCGAGAAGAACGAGCTGCCTCCGCCCTCCATTTCGCGCCGGAACACCAGATTCGGGCGAACATGCCAGATATTAATTAGCGGCAGCAGGGTAAACAGCAGCGTGGAAAGCACGCCCAACGCCAAGCCTTGCAAACTGAACGACCAGTCCCAGGCGACTTCCGGCAGCAGAGCAAAAACCTGACGAATCAAAATCGGAAAAGCTTTCTGCACCACCGCGCCGATTACGATGCCCAGAAATCCGCCGATCAACCCGAGCAGCAGTGTTTGGAACAGGTAAATAGCGGCAATCTGCCGCGAGCGCGCGCCGACGGCTTTCATTACGGCAATAGTGTCCATCTTCTGCTGCAAGTGCGAACGCATTGCCATGCCGACACCCAGCGAGCCGACAATCAACGCGATCAAACTCACCAAGCTAAGAAACGTAGTGGAGCGATTGATGCCGCGTTCAATCGCCGGGTCGCCGTCGCGGAAATCAGTGATGCGGGGGCGCGGAAGCGTTTCCTGAAGATCGTCCCGCAGTTGCGCCAGATTCGCATCAGGCCGCAGCCGAAACAGGAAGCGCTGCGAAGAACGGCTGCCGGGTTGAACCAAGCCGGTCCGGTCTAATGAAGCGCGGCTCATCATCACGCGCATACTAGGGCCGAAGCCGGAAGCCAGGCGGTCCGGTTCCAGCGTTACCATGCCGGCAATGCGGAATTCCTGCCCGCCCAAACGAAGCAAATCACCGGGACGCACATGCAAGCGGATCAACAATTCCTGGTTCACCAGCACGTTGTTTCCGTCCAGGCTGGCGGCTAACGGTTGAACCGGTTGCGTGTTCAGGGTTCCGTAGAACGGGTAACGCGAAGGGTCAACTGCTTTCACCGCCACCATCTGCGGAGTCTGCCCGGTTTTGGCCGCCATCGAAACGGTTTCCGTAATCCAGCTAAATGCTCCGTTTTTTTGGCCGAGTTGTTGTAGATGCTGAAGTTGATCCGCAGTCGGCACGCCCCAAACCTGCGCGGTCAAATCAGCGGCGGTCAACTGCTTGGCGTTCTGAAACAACATGCTGCGGAACGCCGAGCCGAAGCCTTTCACGCCGCTGAGCGCACCGACGCCGACTGCTACCGCCAACACCACAAAAAGGAAACGCGCGGGAGTGGCTTTTAATTCCCTGATCGCGATGTTTGCCGCCGTGAAGAAAAATTTCATTGTGCTTCCACCGATTGACGAACAAGCTGGTCGCTTTGAATGCTGCCGTCGCGCAAAGTTAAAATGCGGTCCGCTTCGGCGGCAATCTGCGCGTCATGCGTTACCAGAACAAGCGTCGTGCCTTCTTCGCGGTTCAACCGGAGCAGCAGATTCAGAATATGAGCGCCGTTCACGCTATCCAGATTGCCGGTCGGCTCATCAGCCATTAAAATCGGCGGACGCGTGACAAAAGCGCGCGCCAAAGCCACGCGCTGCTGTTCACCGCCCGAAAGCTGCACCGGGTAGTGATGCCCGCGATCAGCTAAACCAACCCGTTCGAGCAGTTCTTTGGCCCGGGCATCCAGATTGCCTTTCCACCCGATCAGTTCCGCCGGCAGCAGCACGTTTTCCTTGGCTGTTAATGTGGGAACCAGTTGGTAGGACTGAAACACAAAGCCGATTTTGTTGCCCCGCAGAACCGCCAGCTTGTCTTCCGGCAGGTTGGAAATATCGGTTCCATCCAGAATCACTTGGCCGGAGCTGGGGTTATCCAACCCTGCCAGAAGGCCCAGCAGCGTGCTTTTACCGCTGCCGGAAGCTCCCATAATGGCGAAAAACTGACCAACCGGAACATCAAACGAGAGTCCGCGCAGAATTTCAACCCGGCTGCTGCCGTTTTGAATTGTTTTTGTTAGATTCCGGACCGAGATCATGGTTCGCGGCGCAGTGGAAACCGGTAAGGATGGCATTCAATAGATAAGATGAAGACGGATGCGGTTTAACGTCATTGTTGCAGGATGTTTTCTGACGGCTGTGCTTTTGTGGTCGTGCGGAAACGCCCCGCAAAGTGAAAAACGGAATCCGCCCGCGCAAAGTTCCGACGCGGAAGCCGTTACCGAGCCGAAACAACAAACCGAGACAATTTCCGACAAACGGCCCCTTGTGGTTACTTTTGGCGACAGCCTGACCCAAGGCGTTTCCGGCAAAAGTTATCCTGCTTTTCTACAAGATCTGCTTGACCAGAACGGTTACCAGTACCGGGTGGACAATCAGGGAGTGAGCGGCGACACCACCACCGACGGTTTAGCACGTATTGACAACGTGATTGCCGTAAAACCCGCGCTGGTGGTGCTGGAATTCGGCGGCAATGACGGTCTGCGCGGCGTTCCGGTAGCAGCCACCGAACAGAACCTGGGCGAAATGATTGAGCGGATTCAAGCGGCCCACATTCCGCTGGTGCTGGCCGGCATTACGCTGCCGCCGAACTACGGGCCGGAATACGTGAAGCCGTTCACGGCCATTTTTCCCGCTTTAGCCAAGGAATACAAAATCCATTTTCTGCCGTTTCTGCTGGTGCATGAGTACCAGCATCCAAACCTGATGCAGCCGGATGGCATTCACCCGAACGAAGAAGGAAATCGCCTGGTGGCCAAGGATGTGTTCGATCTGATTCGCCCGATGCTTGCCAAAAAGCATTAAGCCGGGTTCTGCATGGGCGACGCTGCGGCGGCACTCGACAGAGAACCTTCCGGCAGCGATTCCCGCAGGTCGGAAGTGCAGAACGAACATTTCACCGCTTTCATCGGAATGGAACTGAGGCAGTACGGGCAGCCTTTGATAGACGCTGCCACATAAGCAGAATCAGTTCGCTTCACGAGGCGGTCCACCTGTTTCACCAATATGAACACCACGAAAGCCACAATCAGAAAATTCAAAACCGTGTTCAGAAACACGCCGTAGTTGACCGTAGGCGCGCTGGCCGCTTTTGCTGCCGCCAGAGTAGGATAATAGCTTCCGTTCAAGCAAAAGAAAAGGTCTTTAAAATCGACGTTGGCCATGATTCTGCCAATGGGCGGCATAATGATGTCATTCACCATTGAATTTACGACCGACCCGAAAGCTGCGCCCATAATAACGCCGATAGCGAGATCAAGCACATTTCCCCGCATCACGAACTGTTTGAATTCTTTGAACATGGTTTCCGCCTGCTACCAACACGCTAACTCTTTTTCGGCAAAGCGTTCCATTGTTCAAGGGAAATTTCGCGCTTCGGCCAGGCCACTTTCTGAAACGGCCACTGGGCCGCAAGCCATTTCTTCACTTCCGGAATCAGCATGGCTTCAAATCCCCGGTCAAACTGTTCCTGCGTGACCCAAATCCGCAACACTGCCTCATAGCCCTGCTTCGGCGACGGACTGATGTAAACGCAGCCAAGCTCCTTTGCGCCGTCCAGCGTCAACACTGAGTAAGTGAATGACTTGCGCGCATCAAAACGGCTCTTCTCGCCTTCCACGTCTTTCATTGCGTCAGCCATCGTGATGTTCCTGTTAGGCCAGTTCTGGGAGCCGGTGAAAGTTTTCTGCAGATGTTCAATGCTTGACATGTACGCCTGGTAATCCTGCGAGGCAAGATCCGGGCCAAGCGGAACGAGTTTAAATTGGGTTGTGCGATATTCGCGCGGCACATTGAAATTAGCCGGAACAAACAACTGCTGCTGCGCGGATGCAAAAACAACGGCGGAAAACAACAAAACAAAACATCGCATTCCGCAAATTGTAGCGAACAGTCGGAAGAATCACAGGCGCGATGTTACGTTGAACAGATGCGTTCTTTGCTTCTGTTTCTGCCGGTCGTTTTGCTGGCTCAATCTCCCCCGCCGGTGAAACCACGAACTTCCGGCGCGGCTAAACCGGCCGCTTCTAAAAGCGCGACGGCGCAACCAAAACCTGCCATTCCACCCGCACTTATGACGGACGAACAAAAAACTATTTATGCTCTCGGTCTTTCCGTTTCCCGGTCGCTCGCCCAATTCGATTTATCGGCGGCGGAACTGGACATCATTAAACAAGCTTTGACAGATGCAGCGGCCGGCAAGCCCGCGCTTGAAATAAAAGAATGGGGGCCGAAAATTGAACCGCTGTCCCGCGCTCGCTCTGGCCGTATAACGGAACGAGAAAAAACTGAATCCACAGCTTACCTGACCAAAGCAGCAGCAGAACCGGGTGCAATAAAAACCGAGTCTGGTCTAATCTACCGTGAACTCCGAGCCGGAACCGGCGATTCCCCCAAAGCAAGTGACACAGTAAGAGTGAATTATCGCGGGACTCTGATCAACGGAACGGAATTTGACAGTTCCTACAGCCGCAACGAACCGGCTGAGTTTCCGCTAACGGGCGTGATTCCCTGTTGGACGGAAGGCGTGCAGAAGATGAAGGTAGGCGCGAAAGCGATGCTGGTCTGCCCTTCAAATCTCGCTTACGGCGATTCAGGACGCCCTTCCATTCCCGGCGGCGCGGCTCTTATTTTTGAAATTGAACTGCTGCAAATTGTGGGCGGCGGGAACGGCGCGGCTCAACCGTAATTCTGAATTGTTTTTCCAAAGGCGTTCTGA
>CAXTWH010000060.1:0-30701 GCA_964247975.1 uncultured Bryobacteraceae bacterium
GTCGAAAGACTGATGCCCCATTGAAGCTTTTTTGGTTAAAATTAATTCATAATCGCAATAAGTCATTTCATCAGTCGAAAGACTGATGCCCCATTGAAGCAATGTTTTACCGAAGTGGATATGGGGGTCTATGACCCGATTTCATCAGTCGAAAGACTGATGCCCCATTGAAGCTAAGGTGAATTTGAACGCTTCACAAGGTTACACCTTATTTCATCAGTCGAAAGACTGATGCCCCATTGAAGCTGGTCTCATCACGGCATTGATAAGCAGGAACTGATATTTCATCAGTCGAAAGACTGATGCCCCATTGAAGCCGGCTCGGTTTGACGCGTGGTCCAGTTGGTCCCATTGATTTCATCAGTCGAAAGACTGATGCCCCATTGAAGCACCGCCGGGATGTTAAACGCTTACGTGCAGTTCTTTTATTTCATCAGTCGAAAGACTGATGCCCCATTGAAGCAAAGGTAGGAACATCCTATGCACATTCCGGTAATCGTGATTTCATCAGTCGAAAGACTGATGCCCCATTGAAGCTCGCCTTGCCCCAATATGCCGATGAGACGAGATGCATTTCATCAGTCGAAAGACTGATGCCCCATTGAAGCTCGAGGAGTTGCCGAGCGCGATTGAGCGAACTGTAGCATTTCATCAGTCGAAAGACTGATGCCCCATTGAAGCATCGTGTCCCACGGTGGCCAACATACGCCCACTGAATTTCATCAGTCGAAAGACTGATGCCCCATTGAAGCACTTCGCCTAATTTCTTCTGTGCACTCTGGGAGTCATTTCATCAGTCGAAAGACTGATGCCCCATTGAAGCCTGTAGAAAACTTGTTGTTTCCTGAAGTAGGTAATTTATTTCATCAGTCGAAAGACTGATGCCCCATTGAAGCTTAGATGCCGTGCCGCGCGGCATCACATCGTATAAATATTTCATCAGTCGAAAGATCGATGCCCTCTTGAAACAGTTAGGAAGATTTCCAACCAGTCGTCCTACAATTATTTCGCCAACATACAATTTGCTTCTACAATTCCGTGTCTCTTTTCAGTACACTCTTTTTGCACATACAATAAAATCAATGCGCTTCGCCTGGGATGAAATTAAGAAAGCCGCCAATGCGAGTCGCCATCCCGGCATTACGTTTGAAATGGCGCAGGAAGTTTTTCTCGATCCAAACCAAGTTCGTTCTGACAACTATTTCTATAGCGAAGACGGCGAGCAGCGCTACATTGTGATTGGCTTAACCAAGGGATTACTTTTGGTAGTGGTGGTGTTTGTAGAACAAGATGAGCGCGACGAAGAAATCATCCGGATTATTTCCGCTCGGAAAGCAGAAAACTATGAAAAAAAAGCTTACAACGACCAGTTCAACCGTCCCTGAGCGTCGCCTGAAAATTTCAGATGAAACTCGGCGGACATATGAGAAGCGCGACAAAAGCCAGGACAACGCCGACCCTGACAATCCGGTGATGCCGCCGGAATTCTGGGAAGGCGCACTGATCGGCAGGTTCTACCGTCCCCGCAAGGAACCTGTGTCCGCCCGCATCGACGCCGACGTGCTAGCCTGGCTGAAATCGAAAGGCGAAGGCCACTTGACGCGCATCAACGACATTCTGCGCGCGGCTATGCTGAAAGATTTGAAAAAGCAGCGCCAAGCTTAATTGAAAATAGAAAATTCATCACGCTTCGCACCTTTGAACATTGGCTATGCTAAGGGAGTGAGTACCGTCTTTGAACAGTTACCCGGCACGCTGTTCGATCTGTTCGATTCTCCCGGCGCACGCCTGCTCTATCGACCTTCACCGGACGAGGACGGCGAAACCTCTTACGAGCGTATCGCGCGGCTTTACCCTGACCTGCGCCTGGAAATGGAACCGGACGGAACAATTACCCTCATGGCCCCAGGCAGTTTAGAAAGCGATTTGTGCGAGTCGGAAGTTCACCGGCAGTTAGCCAACTGGAATAAGGAATCACAACTGGGCTATGCGTTCGGTCCGAGCGCGGTGTTTCGCCTGCCGAACGGAGCCAAGCGCCAAGCCGATGCGGCGTGGATGAACCGCGAAGCATACCGGCAGCTCACAAAGCACATGAAACAAGGCTTTCGCGGCGTGGTGGTTCCGGCGTTTGTGGTGGAAGTGTTCTCCCCTACTGATCGTTTACCGGAAGCACACGCGAAGTGTCGAGAGTGGACCGCGGCCGGGGTGCAGGAAGTCTGGTTGATTCACCCCTATGGGCGCAACAATTGGTGCTACACCGGCCAGAACGTGAGCGGGCCGAATCCAGCCCCAACTTTATCTTCAACAACGCTGCTGCCGGGCTTCACCCTTCGGCTCGAACCTTTGTGGGATCTGACGCACCCTTAAGAATTTCAGTGTGCGCTTATTTTGGCTGGGAGGCAGGGACTCGAACCCCGATACGCAGATCCAGAGTCTGCAGTCTTACCATTAGACGACCTCCCACCAGGGACTAACCACTAGTATAACAATCGGAACGCCGCGTTTCCGCGACAAGCCGGCAACCGTTTCCGCAGTACAATAACCGTAAAATGAGGAATTTTGCCGCGCTGGCCTCGTTGCTGCTCGCCGGTCTGGCGCTGGCCGTTCCTTCCGCGAATCGCGGCTTACAGTTTCGTGATATCGCCGCCCAACTCGGCCTCACCGAAAAGAACACCTACGGCGGCTTGCACAACAAAGATTACATTCTGGAAACCACCGGCAATGGCGCGGCCATTTTCGATTACGACGGCGATGGGCGCACCGACATTCTGTTCACCAACGGAACTACGCTCGACAACGCCGCGAAAACCGGCAGCGGCAACGGCCCGAAATTGCAGCTTTATCACAACGACGGCAACCGGCATTTCACTAACTTGGCCTCCCAAGCTGGACTTGCCGCCGAAGGCTGGGCGCAGGGCGTTTGCATCGGCGATTATGACAACGACGGCCATCCCGATATGCTTGTCACTTACTACGGCCACAATATCTTATATCGCAATCGCGGGAACGGCACGTTTGAAGATGTCACCGAAAAAGCGCATCTGCCCACCACCGGCATTCGCTACGGCTCCGGCTGCACGTTTCTCGATTATGACCGCGACGGCAAACTGGATCTGTTTGTTTCCAACTACGTGAATCTCGATCTCGCCAACACGCCCCGCCCTGGTAAAGGCGGCTATTGCCAGTGGAAAGGCATTCCAGTGATGTGCGGTCCGCGCGGCCTGCCTTTGGGCGCAAACATTCTTT
Organism: uncultured Bryobacteraceae bacterium; assembly: GCA_964247975.1. Lineage (GTDB taxonomy): Bacteria > Acidobacteriota > Terriglobia > Bryobacterales > Bryobacteraceae > KBS-96. The sequence continues at coordinate 3,247 of CAXTWH010000060.1, forward strand.
ACCATAACGAAGGCAACGGCGCCTTTACCGATGTTTCCGAAAAAGCGGGCATCTTAAAGGTAGGCGGGCGATACAGCCTCGGCGCGGTAACTGCCGATTTTGATGGCGACGGCTGGCCTGACTTGTATGTGGCCTGCGATATGACCCCCAGCCTGCTGTTCCACAACCTGCACAACGGAATATTTGAAGAGCGCGGCGTTGAAGCAGGCGTCGCTTACAACTATGATGGGCAGTTGCAGGCGGGCATGGGCGTAGCGGTAGCCGATTACGACAACGACGGACGGCTCGACATCGCGAAAACCAATTTTTCCGGCGACCTTTCCTCTTTGTTTCATAACGATGATGGAAAGTTCTTTACTGATATGTCGCGCGAAGCGGGATTCGGCGTTCGCCAGTTGCTTGGGTGGGGCATTGCGTTCTTGGATGTTGATAACGACGGCTGGCCGGACCTGGTGGAAGCCAACGGTCACGTCTACCCGGAAGTGGAAGGCAAACAGTTGGGCGACTCCTATTATCAGCAAACTGTGCTCTACAAAAACACCGGTCACGGGAAATTTGAAGATATAACTCCTTTGGTTGGTTCAGCTTTCGCGGAATCACGCCCCGCTCGCGGATTGGCTGTGGGAGATATTGATGGTGACGGCCAGCCGGAAATCGTGATTACGAATATGAACTCTACGCCTAGTGTTCTCCATAATGAAGGAATAGTAACGGGGCATTGGCTGAATGTGGAACTGACCGGAACTAAATCGAACCGCAGCGCGATTGGGGCGGTAGCGACGATTACGGCCAATGGGAAAAAGCGAATGGCCCCGGTGCTGGGCGGCTCCAGCTTTTATTCTCAGAACGCTTTCGCGCTGCATTTCGGCTTGGGCGAAGCCGAGCGGGTGGAAAAACTGGAAGTGCGCTGGCCGAATGGGAACTCGCAGAGCTGGGCGAACCTGGGCGTGGACCGCACCGTCAAAGCTGTTGAAGGAAAGGAAAAGGTAGAAGAAGTTCTTCCGGCGGGGCGTCCCGTTCAAAATTAAAGTGGTTGTGAACCGGCGAAAATTTCTGGCTACTGCGTCCGCCGTGCCTGCGCTGCTTCGTTTATTGCAGCAGCCGGTAGCGTATGCGGACGCGGTTCTTCCGCGCGCTCCTTATCTGAAATTGGCTTCGTTTGTTCCGCCGGGAAACGATGAATTCCCGGAAGAAGCTCAGGCGATGGCGGCGCAAGGTGCGCTGGAAAAAGCAATCCGAACCGGAACCCTGCCCTCCGCTCCTGGGTTCACCGGAAAATCTTTGGTTGCTTCGAGTTGGCAGCAATTGGGTTCGTTTGTTTCGGAAGCGAAATTTGAAAATGCGGCTTCCCGTTCGGATGCGGATTTTTCGCAGTGGCTTGCTTCGCTCGGCGAAATCGGGCGAACGCGATTCTTTGTTCTGCCCGGCGATCTGGTCCGCTTTGAAATTTCCAGCCGTAAAGAAGGAAAGCTTATTTACGCGAGCGGCCTCTGGAAAGTAAGCTGGCGCGGAACGGAATTGGCTTCGTTTGGTCCGCTGGAAGAAACGCGGGCAATGAGCGACCAACCCTGGTTTCGTGATGTCACCGGCTCCGTTTTTGCCGGTTGTTCCGCCTTCAAGGATCAGTTGGCTTTGGGTGTTCCGTACTGGCGCGCCCGCCTGGACCCGGCTTCCGGCATTGATATTTACGGCAGTAACGGCATTGCGGTCGGCGACATTGACAACGACGGCGTTGATGAAATTTATGTGTGCCAGCCCGGCGGACTTCCCAACAAACTGTTCCGGTTCCGCGAAGGCAGGTTTGAAGATATCAGCGAACAATGGGGCGTGGCGCTGCTCGATGATACGTCCACCGCTTTGTTTCTTGATTTGCGCAATACAGGCCGTCAAGATCTTGTTGTGCTGCGCGATTCCGGTCCCTTGTTATACCTGAATGAGGGTACGCATTACCGTCTGCGCGATGATGCGTTTCGCTTTGCCGCTATCCCGCAGGGCGGGTTTACCGGCATGGCTGCTGCCGATTACAACCGCGACGGCAAACTGGATTTATATCTTTGCACTTACGTGTATTTTCAAAGCGAAGCGCAGTACACGTATCCGGTTCCTTACCATGATGCGCAGAACGGGCCGCCCAATTTTCTGTTCCGCAATGGGTTAGCAGTGGACGGCTCCGGTGCTTTTGAAGATGTGACGATGGAAAGCGGCATCAACCAGAACAACAACCGCTTCAGTTTTGCCCCAAGCTGGTGCGATGTGGATAACAACGGCTGGCCTGATCTGTATGTCGCCAACGATTTCGGCCGCAACAACTTCTATAAAAACGAGAACGGCCATTTTGCCGATGTTGCCGCCCAGGCAGGCATTGAAGACCTAGGCCCGGGCATGAGTTCCTGCTGGTTCGATTATGACGGCGATGGCCGCCCCGATCTGTACGTCGGCAATATGTGGAGTGCGGCCGGGCAGCGCATCGCTCATAGTCCGCATTTCGCTCCGGCGCAGGGTAGCGCGGAATTTGCTGAAGCATACCGCCGGCATACGGCCGGCAACTCCTTATTCCGCAATAACGGGAACGGAACGTTTGAAAACGTCACGGAAGCGCAGCAGGTCGCAATGGGCCGCTGGGCTTGGTCCAGCATCGGCCACGATATGAATAATGACGGCGTGCCGGAAATTCTCGTTGGCTGCGGCATGTTGTCTAATATCAATCGCCGCGACGATCTGATGAGCTTTTTCTGGCGGCAGGTAGTGGCGCGTTCGCCGCAGCGCGCGCAGCCTTCCACTGTCTACGAAAACGGCTGGAACGCCATTAACCAGTTCACCCGTGAGGACTTCAGTTGGAACGGCCATGAGCCGAACGTAATGTATGCCAAGCAGGGAAATCGTTTCTACGATGTTTCCGGCATCAGCGGGTTCGACCATGCCGACGACACGCGAGCGTTTGCCGTCGCTGATTTCGATAACGATGGCCGCCCCGACCTAATTTTGAAAAGCCGTTTAGGGCCGCAGGTGCGCGTTCTGCAAAACAACTGCGCCCTCAGAAATCATTCGATTGGGTTTGAACTATGCGGAACGAAATCGAACCGCGATGCGATTGGCGCAAAGATTACGGTCGGCGAGCGCACTGTCTGGGTAACAGCAGCCAGCGGCTACCTATCGCAGCATTCCAAACGTGTGTTGATCGGCTTGGGGCAAACTGATGCGCCGGTGAACGTAAAAATCATTTGGCCTTCGGGAACAATCGACGAGCACCTTTCTCTAGCACCAGGGTATGTGTACCAGATCGCCGAAGGCGCGACACAATGTACGAAAAAGCCGTTCGCAGCGAGTAAGCCTTTGGCTGAAACTGCTTTTCCGGTGGATAACACACCGCGCCTGCACACCGGCTGGCTGATTGAATCAGTGCCGCTGCCGCAGAAAGTGCAAGGCCCCGCTCTGCTGGTGTTAACGGAAGGCGTTCAACCCTCGATTCCCCAAGGCCGCGTGCAGGTAATTGATCTAGCAACCCTGAACGCGGGACAGCGTGAAAGCTGGCGCATTTTTCGGCGCTATCTTTTCGATTACCGGCAGAATTTGAAAACGCCGTTTGCGCTGCTGCTCGATGAGAATGGCCGCGCCGCCAAAGTGTATGCCGAAACTCTTTCCGCTGATATCTTAACGCAAGACTTGAAGACAGTGACCACCGCGCCGCCATTGCGCGGTCTGCCGTTTGCCGGTTCCTACCACAAACAGCCGCGCCGCGATTATTTCAAATTTGCCGCCGCGCTGTTATGGGAAAACCAAACTGAGGCCGCGCTGCCTTACCTTGAAGAAGCCATCCGGCAAGGCTCCAGCAATCCGCGCATTCCGCTGCTGATCGGGCAGATTTATCTGGAAGCGGGTCGTACCGATGAAGCGGAAACCTACATCCGTCAATCCATTGCGGCTAATCCTTCAAATGCGGATGCTTGGCTGGAGCTAGGCGGAGTGTTCGATGCGCGTAACAATTCAGCCGAAGCGCTGCGCTGTTACGAACATGCTTTGTCGCTGCAACCGGACTTTGGTTATCTGCTGGTCAGCGCGGCGCAGGCAGCGGAAAAAACAAGCGCATCGGAAAAAGCCCGCGAATACTATCAACATGCCTTGCAAGTTGATCCCAAAAACCCCGACGCTGCTAATGGTTTAGGCTTGATGCTGGCCAAAGCAGGCCAAACGAACCAGGCTAAGGTATTGTTTGAACAGGCCATTCAGGAACGGCGCGATTACGGTTCGGCGATCAACAATCTAGGCGTGTTGTATATGAATATCGGCCAATTAAACGACGCGATAGCCGCATTTCAATACGGCCTGGAAGCCGCGCCGGATGAAGAAATTTTGTATCTGAATCTGGCGCGAATCTACGCCCGGCAGAACGAAAAAGAAAGAGCGCGAGGCGTGATGCAGCAGTTGTTAGCGCGAAAGCCCGGCAATTCTACAGCAGAACGCGCATTGCGCGAATTGGAGCAGCGATGATTCCGATCTTGTTTGTTTATCTTTGGTTGAACTGGCAATCGCCAAATGCGATTTCTGCGCCGGAGATTGAAGCCGTTCTGCAATCAGGGCGCGTGGTGGAGATAGCGGAATCTCCCTCGGCGCGGGTATCTCCCCCCCAAACAATTGCGCCGGGTCCGCCGCCCCTGCTCAGTTTCCGATACTACGAGGGCCGCCTGCATCACCGCTTCGGCAACAACGATTTGGTTCTTGATGATGCCGGGCATTAAAGTTTTCGCGCTGTTCGCGGCCGGCGTCGTCGCGTTCGGCGCTTCTCCGGCCAGCGAAGGAATCAAGGCATTTCAGGAAGGCCGCTATTCCGTGGCGCTGCAATCATTCCAGCAAGCGGTAAACGCCGATCCTGCCGATGAGCAATCACAAGTTTTGCTGGCTTTAACCGAAGCTGCCCTCAACAACTGTACGGCTGCGTTGCCGGTTCTGCGTCAGCATCTCGATACTAAAGATTCCGGTCTGGCCCGTTTGGGCGGCTTGGCTGCTGCAAAATGCGAAACTGCCGCTGGTGATGAAATTGCAGCTTTATCAACACTGACGAAGCTGCAAAAACAGTTTCCGAACAATGCCGATGTCATCTACAGCATTGCCAAGCTGCACATGAAAGCGTTCAACGATGCAACGCTGGTGATGTTTCAACGCACTCCTTCTTCGTACCGCGTTCATCAGCTTTCTGCCGAAATCTTTGAAGCGCAGTCGCAGTTCGATTCTGCAGTGGAAGAATACCGTAAATCTATTGCGTTGAACCCGAAGGCGCCTGATCTGCATTACCGTTTAGGCCGTGCCATGCTGATGAAATCGCATGATCCGCAGGCTTTAAACCAGGCGAGAATCGAGTTTGAAGCCGAGCGGCAATTAAACCCGGAAGACGCCGCCACCGAATTTCAGCTTGGACAGATTGCGCAGGTGGAAAGCAAAACCGGGGAATCAACGCAGCACTTTGAACGCGCTTTGCAATTAGCTCCTGATTTCGCGGAAGCTCTGGTGGCTTTAGGAAAATTGAAAGCCCAGGCAAAACAATACGATGTTGCCGTGCCGTTACTGCACCGCGCTATAACCTTGCAGCCGGCCAACGAAGCCGCCCATTACGCGTTGATGCTGGCCTACCGCGATAATGGGCAAACTGCCGAAGCCAAAGCCGAAAAAACAACGCTGGATCGTTTGCAGCGTCCGCCTGAAGGCGAGTTTACGAATTTTCTAAAGAAATTGGGCGAAAAAGCGCCATCGCAATGATAGTTCGTGCCGTTTGTTTGCTCAGCTTGGCCGTGAGCGCAATGGTGCTCCTGGGCGCGGTGCAGCAATGGCAGCCTGATTTCCGCAACATTGGGCGTGAAGCAGGGCTGATCGCCGCTTTCCCCAACGGAGGGAACATCAGCAAGCAGTTCATTATCGAAACTACCGGCAGCGGCGTTGCCCTGTTCGACTACGATAACGACGGTCTGCCCGATATCTTCATCGTTTCCGGCAATGGCGGCACGAACCGGCTTTATCATAACGAAGGCCATTCCCGTTTTCGTGATGTAACCGCAAATCTTGGCTTATCCTCCACCGGCTGGGGCCAGGGGGTTTGCGCCGGAGATTTCGATAACGACGGATTTACCGATCTGTTTGTCACCTACTGGGGCCAGAACCGTCTTTACCGCAACATCGGCGGCAAGCGATTTGAAGATGTTAGCGTGCAAGCGCGCCTGACGCAAGATCGCATCCGCTACAACACCGGCTGCGCTTTCACCGATATCGACAATGACGGACATCTGGATTTGTTTGTCGCTAATTACTTGAAGTTCGATCCTGCTTCCACGCCGAAGCCGGGCGAAAATCCGTACTGCTTTTACCGGGGCATTCCCGTGGCCTGCGGCCCGCGTGGTTTGCCGTTTGACCGCAATATTCTATATCGCAATAACGGCAATGGCACCTTCACCGATATTTCGGAATCTTCCGGCGTGGCCGAGCCTGATGGACACTACGGCTTAAGCGTTCTGGCTACCGATGTGAATGGAGACGGCCTGCCTGACATCTATGTGGCCTGCGACCAAACGCCCTCGCTGCTTTACATGAATCAGGGGCATGGCAAGTTTGAAGAAGAAGCCTTGTTGCGCGGAGTGGCTTTAGATGCCAACGGGCGTTCGCTTTCCGGCATGGGCATTGATGCCGCTGATTACGAAGGGTCAAACCGATTGAGCCTTTTCCGCTCCAACTTCAGCGACGAAATGGAAACGCTTTATCGCAACCGCGGCGACGGCAACTTTGATGAGACAACGCTGGCGGCGGGCTTAGGAAAAAACACCCGCTTTGTTGGTTGGGGCACTGGGTTTTTTGATTACGACAATGACGGCTGGCCCGATCTGCTGCTGGTGAACGGGCATGTGTTTCCGGAAGTGGAAAAGCTCCACATTGACATTCATTTCAAAGACCGGACCATCCTCTACCACAACCTGCAAAACGGAAAATTCGAAGATGTGTCGCTGCACAGCGGGCCGGGCATACTGGAACCGCATTCCTCGCGCGGCGCTGCTTTCGGTGATGTTGACAATGACGGAACAATGGAAATATTGATCAACAACCAGAATGAGCCGCCTTCGCTGTTGAAGTCCAACCTTGCCGCAGCGCATTGGATTACGCTTAAACTGATCGGCACTCATGCTAACCGCTCCGCGATTGGCGCTCGCGTCAAAATCATCGCCGGAGGCCATACGCAGATCGGGGAAGTGCGCAGCGGCGGCAGTTATCTTTCGCAGAATGATTTCCGGCTGCACTTCGGCTTGGGCGCAAATACTAAAATTGACCAAGCGGAAATTCAATGGCCGGGCGGCAGGAAACAGAATTTAACCTTGAACGCAGTAGACAAAGTAGTGTCCGTCACAGAACTTTGAAGAAACCGAACCGTTTCCGGCCCATCGTTGCGGTATCCTGAACAGTTTGGAACAAGCAGGAGAATCAATGCGTAAAAAAGTAACGGTCGTCGGCGCGGGCAATGTAGGAGCGAACACCGCTCAGAAAATTGCCGCCAAAGAACTGGCCGATGTGGTGCTGGTGGACGTGGTAGAAGGCGTTCCCCAAGGCAAAGGGCTTGACATGCTCGAATCAGCCCCGGTGGAAGGCTACGATGTGAAAATTACCGGCACGAATGGCTATGAGGAAACCGCTGATTCCGACATTGTGGTGATTACCGCCGGGATCGCCCGCAAGCCAGGCATGAGCCGGGACGATCTGCTGATGACAAACTACGGGGTTATCAAAGGCGTAACGGAAGAAGTGGTGAAGAAATCGCCGAACGCTATTCTGATTCTGGTGACAAATCCGTTGGACGCGATGTGCTGGACCGCTTTCAAGGCTTCCGGCTTCCCGCGCCATCGAGTGATCGGCATGGCGGGGGTGCTCGACACGGCCCGGTACCGTACGTTTATTGCGGAAGAACTGAATGTTTCGTTTGAAAACGTAACCGCGATGGTGCTGGGCGGCCACGGCGATACGATGGTGCCGCTGGTGCGATTCACCAATGTTTCCGGCATTCCGCTGACGGAATTGACCGACCAGGCCACCATTGACCGGCTGGTGCAGCGCACTCGCGACGGCGGCGCGGAAATTGTGAAGTACCTGAAAACCGGCAGCGCGTATTATGCGCCGGCCGCAGCTACCTGCGAGATGGTGGAGTCGATTTTGAAAGATAAGAAAAAAGTTCTGCCTTGCGCGGTTCACCTGGAAGGCGAGTACGGCATCAACGGATTGTTTGTTGGCGTGCCGGTGAAACTCGGCTCCAAAGGCGTGGAGCACATCTATGAAATCAAACTCACCCCTGAAGAAGATGCGGCTTTGAAGAAGAGCGCGGCAGCGGTGAAAGAATTAGTGGAAGTAATTCAACAAAAAGTTGGGTAAGCAGAACATAAATCCGTTACCTTATTGTTAATGGCTCGCAAGTCCGACTCGTCCAGCGACACTGTTGACAAAAAAGCTCCGGAAGTAAATCAGAAGTATGCAGGCTATAAGCTGCGCATTGCCCCATCAAAGATCCATCGATGGGGCGTTTACGCCAATGAGTTTATTCCTGCCCGCCGTAAAGTAATTGAATATACGGGCGAGCGCATTAGCCGCCGGGAAACCAAGAAACGCGCTGAACGTAAACTGAATTATCTATTTACGCTCGATACATATTGGACCATCGACGGTTCGGTGGATGGCTCCGGCGCACAATTCATTAATCACTGCTGCGAACCCAACCTGATTGCCCGCATTGTGCGGGGACATATTCTTTATATGTCGCTGCGGGACATCAAGAAGGGTGAGGAGATAACAGTGGATTACCACTTCGATAAAGATGTGGAAAAGGTCCCCTGCGCGTGCGGCTCGCTGAAATGCCGAGGAACAATCAACATTAAAGAATAATCGTTCCCCGGCTGAACCAAAGTTATTGGGGCGGCAAGGGCTCGGTCATGGCGCGGGCATCCACCCATTGATCGAACTGTTCATCAGTTAATAAGTTCAGCTTCTTGGCGGCTTCGCGCAGGGTTGTGCCTTCGCGGTAAGCGGCAATGGAAATTTTGGCTGCTTTCTCATAGCCGATATGCGGGTTCAAGGCCGTCACCAGCATCAGCGAATTGTCGAGATTCGCTTTGATTCTGTCCCGGTTCGGTTCAATGCCCTGGGCGCAGTGTTGGTTAAAAGAATCGCAGGCGTCGCGCAGCAGTTCAGCGGAAGTCAGCACGTTATGAAGCATAACGGGCTTGAACACATTTAACTGGAAATTGCCTTGCGACCCGGCAAAAGCCACTGCCGCATCATTGCCGAACACTTGCACCGCCACCATCGTCATCGCTTCGCATTGAGTGGGATTGATCTTTCCCGGCATAATGGACGACCCAGGCTCATTTTCGGGAATGATCAATTCGGCTAAACCAGCGCGAGGACCGGACGCATGCCAGCGTACGTCGTTCGCAATCTTCATCAAAGCTCCGGCCAAAGTGCGCAGCGCGGCGCTCGCATTCACCATTTCATCGTGAGCGGAAAGAGCGGCAAACTTGTTTTGGGCGGAAACAAAAGGCTTTCCGGTTTCTTCCGCAATCCGGCGGGAAGCGGCTTCGCCGAACCGGGCATCGGCGTTTAAGCCGGTGCCTACCGCTGTGCCGCCGATTGCCAACGGGTACAGCCCGGAGCTGGCAATTCGGAGCCCGGCCACTCCATGCTGCAACTGCGCGGCCCAGCCGGACATGATTTGCGCAAGCGTGACCGGCGTAGCATCTTGCAAATGCGTTCGGCCTATCATCACGATATCGGAAAACTGTTCCGCTTTCTGCTGAAATGTTTCGATCAGGCGGTTCACTGCGGGAATGAGGTTATTCTCAATTTCCTCCACTGCGGCAATGTGCATGGCAGTAGGGAAAGCATCGTTGGAAGATTGGCTATGGTTTACGTCGTCATTCGGGTGAATGGGTTTTTTGGAGCCGAGAACGCCGCCGGCAATCTGGATCGCGCGATTGGCGATTACTTCGTTGGCGTTCATGTTTGTTTGTGTGCCGGAGCCGGTTTGAAAAACCACCAGCGGGAATTCATTATCCAGCTTGCCGTCGATCACTTCCTGCGCGGCTTGCGCGATCAGGTCTGCTTTTTCAGGGGAAAGCTGGCCGAGATCGGCGTTGGCAAGCGCAGCGGCTTTCTTCAAAATGCCGAAGGCACGGATCAGGGCGCGGCCCCAACGAAAGCGATCTACCCCGATTTCAAAAAACTGAACGGAACGCTGCGTTTGCGCGCCCCACAGGTGATCAGCCAGTACGTTCACTTCGCCTAAAGAATCTTTTTCGACGCGCACGCCCGGCGCGGTTTCAATTTCAGCCATATCTTGAGCCTAGCTTGTTCCGCAGGCAAAATTACAAGTTGCGCAGCACAAAAGAACAGATTTCATAGCCGACCATGAACTTAAAAGGCGATTCGCCCATTGTGTAATGGCCGCAAGGCAGAACCCTGGATTGGTGAGGCCAGCCGTATTCTTTGGCGTTGGAAATGACCTGTTCGGAAAGATCAAGCGGAAAAGTGGTGTCGTAACGGGTGTAGATGAACTTTGACTTTTTCGGATATTTGGCGAACAGGGCGTTGTAGCTGGGCGGGCTGATGCACTGCCACATTTCGCGCAGCATTTCCAAACTGATATTCGATTCTAAACTTTCCGCAATGTGGCGGGTGGAAAGACCACGCCAGACCACGTCGGCCACGTAAGTGGAGCAGTGATTGAACACGCAAGTCTTAATGCGTGGATCGTGCGCGCTGGCGAGAAAGGCATAACAGGAGCCGAGGCTGGTTCCGATGATGCCCAATCGCGTAAACCCTTGTTGTTCCAGCCAATCGAAACAACAGCGGATGTCGATAACAGCTTGCCGGGTCGCATCAATGGTGCGGCAGATGTTAGCGGAAACCGCGTAATCGGCGCGGGATAATTCCGGCGGCATACGCTCGTCATGATAAGGCAGGCTTAAGCGCAGGACGGAAACGCCGAGCTTTGCCAAGCCGGAGCAGAGCGCGTTCTGCTGCGGCAATTTTGAATTCCAGTGCGGTAGCAGCACAACTGCCCGCTTCTTGCTTTTTTCCGCCGGAAACCAGAGCGCTTTCACGTCGTTGTTGTCGGGAAAAGGCGTTTGCACGGGCGATGTGAAGTGGACCCAGTCTCCTTCCTGGCGAAAGTCGGTAGGCTTCTGGTAGGCATAAAAGCAATGGCTCTGTTCAATTGCTTTCCGGTTCAGTTCCATGATGTAGTTAACCGGATCGGCATAAGCTTCCTCCGTCAGTTCACCGCTAATTGGCCAGTTACGGCTCCATTCCAGCCCGTAATCGAAGGGCCGGACAACGCGATCCGTGGAGCGGAAACAAAGCTGGTTTTCCCAGGATTCCATCCAACGTCCATAGACGCGCCCAACCGGTTTCAATAAGCGACGGCTCATGCGGCGGGAACAACCTGAAACGTATGCGCCTTGGGATGAGCGGCTTCGCGTTGTTTGGCGACTACGGCAGCTTCCAATTGATCGAGCGTGTCCATAGCTGGACTCGCTTGCGGCAGATTGTAGGAAGCAAGCGGCACCTGAATATCGCGCCAGCGGTCGTTATGAATGGTGGCATGTTGCACGGTGAGTTTGTAGACGTCCAAAGCCTGCTGCGACATGGGCGTGTTCAGCGCGGCCAGGTTGATGCCTTGCTCCAAATCGGCGCTGCTGAAAGTGCCGACACTCGCGCCATCAATTTGAATGGAATAGCTGCCTTGTTTTAAGCCGGTGATCCGCAGCGGCTCCTGATTCAATGCTTGAGTGACATCCGAACTCCCAATTGCTAAGGTCATTAACGATCCATTGCCGCCACTTGTCCAATCCGCAAACGGCAGCGGTAGAGCATCGTCGGTTTCGGTCCAGGTGAGACCGCTGCCGGTTTTTAATTCAGAAACCTGCGTATGTTCCGAGGCGGTCAGCTTTGGTTCTGCGCCCGCAGCGTCAATCGCGACGGAAGCAACAACCGGGCGGGCATTCCAGGCTTTCAACAACTGCTCGGCCATAATCAGATGGCCGGAGATGGCCGGGTGAACGCGGTCCGGCAGAATCTTTTGCGCGCTGGAGGCGTTGGTGGTGTTTGCTTTTTCGAGCATAACCACCACCGGCGTGTTGAAATCCGCCACGGTCAAGTTACTTTGCTTCGCGTAGTTTGTGATCCAGTGGCTGAAGTTCACCAGCACGGCGTTGTAGCCGCCGGGAAAAGTAGGCGGACGCGTTACATCGTCGTAAGGAGACGGTTCAATGGCGGTGATGCGGATACCGGGCTCCGCTTTTCGCACTGTGTTTACGATGTTCTCGTAGCCGGTGAAAAACACTTTGTCGTTTTCCGGCGTTGCGGGTTTGTAAAGACCATCGTTCATGCCGAGCATGATGGTCATTACAGTGGGGTGGTAAGCCAAAACGTCGCGCTGCAAGCGAACGTCAATGGGGCCGCCACCGCCGCCGCTCACTTTGTCGCCTCCCCAGCCGGAATGGATGAAGGTTGCATTCAGTTGCGGATAGCGCGTCAGAACATAGGTTTCGGTGAGAACCGTGTACAAACGCTGGTCGGTGATGCTATCGCCATAAAATACGACGCGATCGCCGCTTTTCAAGTAGAAGTCGTCAGCGCCGAAGGCGATTGTGGCGGAAGCAAGCGCCAGCAGAACACGACAAAAGGTTTTCATGGAAAATTCAACTTGTTTCAATTCTTTAGTTTATCTGGCGAGCCCAAGTGAAATGAGATGTCTGTAACGGAAGTGCAAACTTCGGTTGCTAAATTTAGGAAACGATGCCCCGCTACGCTGCTGTTGATATTGGAAGCAATTCGGTACGGATGATGGCTGCCGAGGTCGATTTGCATTCCACTCGTATTCTTGCGGAAGACCGGCAGGTGACGCGATTGGGGGAAAGCGTATTCAGCTCCGGCGAGATCAGCGAAGAAGCATTGTTATTCCTATGCGCCACTTTGCAGAAGATGGCTGCTGCGTACCAGAAGCTGGATGTAGCGGGAGTTCGCGCAGTAGCCACCAGCGCGGTGCGTGATGCGCGAAACCAGCCGGAATTTTCGCAACGTGTAAGCGAGGCGCTAGGAACGGAAGTGGAAATCATTTCGGGCCAGGAAGAAGCGCGTTTGATTCATTTAGGCGTGGAAGCGCGCTGGCCGCGACCGGAAGAGCGAACGCTGATTATTGATGTGGGCGGCGGCAGCGCGGAACTGATCATCAGCCAGAACGGAAAAATGATTGACGCGGCCTCGCGTCCGCTAGGCGCAGTTCGCTTGAAACAACTATTTTTAATGCAGGACCCGCCTTCAAATTCTGATCTGCTGAATCTAAGCCAATACATTGAAGAAAAACTCGCGCCGTTTGCGGAACGTCATCAGGGCGCGGCGTTTGATCGAGTGGTGGCAACGTCTTCCACAGCGGCGGCGCTGGTGTGCGCGGTGAACGAAATTCCGCGTCCGCAGAGAGAAACGGCTGATCGCGTGCGCGCCAGTTTTTCGAAGCTCAAGCGATTCTACGAAAAGATCAGCAGAGAGCCGTTAGCTCAGCGCAGGCGCTGGACCGGAGTGGGGCCGCGCCGGGCTGAAATTATTGTAGGCGGCGCGGCGGTGTTTCTGCGGGTGCTGGAAGAGTTTCAACTGAACTCGCTGTATTATTCAGCGGCAGGAGTGCGCGACGGCATTATTGCGGACTTGGCAGTCAGGCGAGTAGGGCAGGAATCAAGCCGCTTGTCAAAGGAACAGTGCGCGGTGGTGGAAGCAATGGCGCAGCGCTACGGCACAGCGCTGGAACATGCGAGGAAAGTTGCTTTTCTGGCACATCGTTTATTCGCAACAACCCAAAAGCTTCACCAGCTTCCGGCAGCAGCGGGAAAACTGCTGGAAGCGGCGGCATACCTGCATGACATCGGGCATTTCGTAAGCGACACCGGACATCATAAGCATTCCGCTTATCTGGTGGCGAATTCAGATTTGCCGGGATTTCGAGTAAGAGAAAGGCTGATTATTGCTGCCTTGTGCCGATTTCATCGCCGGTCCATGCCGCAGAGCCGGCACTTGAATTATCAGGAACTGGACGCAGACGCGAAAAGAACGCTGTTGTACCTGATTCCATTGCTGCGCATTGCGGATTCGCTGGATCGCAGCCATGAGCAGAAAATACAGGATGTTCAGGTTTCTTTAAAGAACGGAACTGCTTTGTTATCGGTAGAAGCGGAAGCCGACCCCGAGTTGGAGTTGTGGGCAGTGGGCGAAGTCGCGCCTGCCTTTCGCAGCGTTTATTCCCTAAATATCGCAGCGGAAAAAACCGCTTCGCTACAGGCTGGAGTATAAACTCTGATTCTAATCAGAAAGCCATCGCAGCGATTTTGTCCCAAGCGGCAGAAATGCTGTTCAGCGGCGTATCGGGACCGTATTCCGGGGTGAGAAAGCCACGGTAGCCAGTTTTGGCGAGAGCAGCCATCACAACGGGCCAATCCACGCTGCCCTCAAGCAATGGAACAAACTGCCCCATTTTGAAGCCCTGCATCCGGTAGTCTTTCAAGTGAACCCGCTTGATGCGGCTACCGAGCGTGCTGATCCAATCCTGGGGAAAGCCGTATTGGAAAATATTGCCGACATCGAAATGCACGGCAACAAAGCGGGAATGAAACTGATCCACAAATCGCTTCATATCGAGCGGGCTGGTGAGAAAGCGGTTCCAGACTTCTTCGAAATTGAGTGACACGCCTGCTTTTTCAGCATCGGGAATGACTTTGGGCATTTCCTCCGAAACACGATCCCAGGTTTCTTCGTAGCCGTATTCCATTTTGTTGGTCCAGCCCACCGCACCAGGCACGACCAGAATGGAATCAGTTCCTAAAATTTGGGCCATTTGGATTCCGCGCCGCAAACCGGCCACGCCTTGGGCGCGGAGAGCGGGGTCTGTCGCATTCAATGGCGTTTTTGCAATTGCGCCGGAAACCCAAAGATCAACAATGGCGATGTTATTCCGGTCAGCGGCTTCGCGGATGCGCTTCAGCTCATCGTCAGCCGTTTCCAAATGCACTTGATCGCCGAGCGAAATTTCTACGCCTGCGAAGCCAGCTTGTTTTGCTTCGGCAAAGCAGTCCGGCAAAGGCTTGCCTTTTGGAAAGCTGCCGAGCGTGATGCCTTTCTGGAAACGCGCTGTGCCGGATTGTGGCACGGCGAGCGCCAAATGAGCACTGGTGACTGCTGCCGCTGTGCCGATGAATTGTCTTCGGTTCAAAGCATCATCCTTTTAAACTGTAAATTGAATCACGCAATAATATAGAACGTCAAACTGATCAGATTCCAGGCACAAGTATATGCAGTTTAATTCAATGCGCTTTCTTCGGTTTTTGCCCGCTGTTCTGGCGAGTAGCCTATTCCTATCACAGGCCCAAACCGTCGAACAGAATGGGCCGGGCCATCACGGAACAGTGGAACGGGTAAAAATACATAGCAAAATGCTGGAAGGAAACCTGGAAGCGGATTCACCGGACCGCGATATTTCGGTTTACCTGCCGGCTGGCTACAACGCAAATCAGAATCGCCGGTATCCGGTGATTTACATGCTGCACGGGTTCACTGACGATGATTCCAAGTGGTTTGGGTTGGAGCAGCACTGGATTAATCTGCCGAAAATACTGGACCAGACTTTCGCAAATGGCAGCGCGCGCGAAGCCATTGTGGTGATGCCGAACGCTTACACGCGCTTTAAAGGCAGCATGTATTCCAACTCGATCACCACCGGAGACTGGGAGGATTTTGTCGCAAAGGAACTGGTAGGGTATGTGGACGGCCATTACCGAACGATGCCGCAGGCGATGAGCCGGGGCTTGGCTGGGCACTCAATGGGCGGATATGGAACGATGCGGATCGGCATGAAGCATCCGGAAGTTTTTTCGAGCTTGTATCTGTTAAGCCCCTGTTGCATGGCAGCGGCCAGCTTGCAGCCCACCGCGGAGATAATCTCCAAATTACAAGCGATTCATAGTCTGGAAGATGCCGCGCATGCCGATTTCTTTACGAGCGCCGTCACGGCCGGAGCTGCCGCCTGGGCGCCGAATCCAAAGAAACCGCCATTGTTTCTGGATCTTCCATTCAAGAATGGGCAGGTGGATCCGAATGTGGAAGCAAAGTTCGCGGCCAATGCGCCGCTGGCGATGATTGATCAATACATCAGAAACATCAAACAGCTTCATGCGATTGCTTTCGATGCAGGAACCAAGGATGAGGAGATTGCGGAAACGATTAAGACGCTGGACCAGATACTAACCAGTTACAGCATCGCGCACACTTACGAAACTTATGACGGCAATCACATTAACCGGATTGGGGAGCGAATCCAAACCAAAATGCTGCCATTCTTTGCGCAGAACCTTGTGTTCCAGTAGTGGCCTTAATAACCACTACTGGAAGCGTTTACAGATTTAATAAGCGGAGCGAACCATAAATTCTACGCCGCGTTGACGATTCACCGCCACGGTGGCCGGAAAATCCAGCAGTTCGATGGGAATAATGACGGGAACACCATTCATTCCGACGTACCGGACCCGCACACCGTTTTCGAACCAGTAATCATGGGCCATCCTTCGGTTGCCGTCCCGCAGCATTAAAACAGTGACCGGCGGAGCCATTACTCTGGCGATCGGCACCATTGCCGGCGGGGGCGGCTCAGGATTGTAGTTGATTGGCTGCGCGATCGGCGGAGCAGCAGGAGGCGGCGTGTAGGACGCAGGCGCGCGCTGCGAGAAGCCATACGGATTCGCCGGAGAATAATTGGGCGCGGCGGGCAGCGGAACGCCTAAATCGTCCATGATTTTCAGGGTAAGGCGAGTTTCCGCTTTCAGCACCGGGCGCGGTCCGCGTCGCGGAAGATTGAGCAGATCAATGGGCCACAGAATAGGAATTGACCACTCCACAATGTCTCGCACCGGATGGCCTTTTCCATGAATTCGACCTTGTTTATCCACCGGATACTGCGGCACATAAACGACTTTGGCTGACACAGGCAAAACCTGAT
The DNA here is from genome assembly GCA_964247975.1 of uncultured Bryobacteraceae bacterium. Lineage (GTDB taxonomy): Bacteria > Acidobacteriota > Terriglobia > Bryobacterales > Bryobacteraceae > KBS-96. The sequence continues at coordinate 20,300 of CAXTWH010000060.1, forward strand.
CGGGAGGAATCACCATCCGATCGAATTTCAACTCCATCCAGCCCTTGCCAACAAAATGGCCTGGATCTTTGTAATCTTCGAAGCGGCCTACCAGATAACTACCGTAAGGAAATACAGCGCGGCCATACAATTCGACATGGCTGACTTGGCACAAAACAGGGTCGCCAATATCGGCCGTTTTTGAGGAAAGCTTTGGCTCGGAAACGGTGCACCGGACCAACGAGCCAGCCGGAATGAGTTGCTCAGCGGCAAACCCGGTCAGCGGTGCAACGAACGCAAGCAGGAAAAGAAGCGCGGAACGACTGTGCTTCATTGTAATTAAACTCCTAAACTCACCGGAACTGGAAGAGCCGCTTCCGGTAAGGTAAATCGGCGGTTCATCTGTTGAATCGATTGTCATCTCGATGTGCAACATGATTGCCAAATTTTATCAGTCTGGGTTTGAGGGCGGTAGGAGAACAATTGCGAGATGGTTCACTTCCAGGTGTTTTGTTCCTGCCCCACGATAGAATAATGTTTCATGCCGCAGCTTCTAACAGGTAAAACGGCTCTGGTGCTGGGAGTCGCAAACAGGTGGTCGATTGCCTACGCGATTGCTGCCGCTTACGTGCGGGAAGGCGCGACCCTGATTCTGACTTACCAAAGCGAACGGCAGAAGGCAACCGTGGAAGAATTGGGCGCGGAATTGAAGGCCCATCGAGTGCTGGCCTGCGACGTTACCAAACCGGAAGAACTGGAAACACTGGTTTCCACGCTGCAAAATGAAGCAGGCAAGCTGGAGGTGTGCGTGCATAGCATTGCGTTTGCCAACAAGGAAGATTTAAGCCGGCCTTTTCTGGAAACGAGCCGTGACGGATATCTGCTGGCGCAGGAAGTGAGTTCGTATTCGCTGGTGGCGGTGGCGCGCGCAGTGGCTCCTTTGATGAGCAGCGGCGGTTCAATTCAAACCCTTACTTACTTGGGCTCCACGCGAGTGGTGACTAATTATAATGTGATGGGCGTCGCCAAAGCTGCGCTGGAAGCGACCATGCGGTATCTGGCCAGCGAACTAGGCGGGAAGAACATACGGGTTAACGCGATCTCCGCCGGGCCGATTAAAACTGCTTCGGCACGGGCGGTGAAAGATTTAACCAAGATGCTCGACAGTTTCGCGCAGCGCGCGCCTTTGCGGCGGAATACCGATCCGGCGGAAGTGGCGGATACGTCGGTTTTCCTGGCGTCGGACCTGGGGCGAGGCGTGACCGGCAACATAATCTATGTAGACGCCGGTTATCAAATTATGGGTTTGTCTTGAAATTTTAGTGCGTTCTTGTTCTACGCTGAATTGAAAGTTTTGTAGCTGCCGGACGATAACCAAACGTTCACTTTGTTCGTCCGTCCAAATGGACAGGAACGGAAGCGTCCGTTATCCTATCAGGTTTGGACGCTTCCCGCGTCCCGGTTGAGTGAACAAACAAAAGGTTCAAACGAAAGCGCGAAACATTCCTATAAATATATGATTCAGGTTGAAGGTTTAACAAAGCGATACGCGCGTCATGTGGCGGTGGACGACATTTCGTTTTCCGTCGATAAAGGCGACATTGTGGGTTTTTTAGGACCGAACGGAGCGGGAAAAACCACCACCATGCGTGTTCTAACCTGCTTCATGCCTCCTACAAACGGCAAAGCGACCGTAGCCGGTTATGATGTTTTTGATCAGCCGATGGAAGTGAAAAAACGTATCGGCTATCTGCCCGAAACGCCGCCTGTTTACCCGGAAATGGAAGTCGGTGATTATCTGGCGTTTGTGGGCCGGTTGAAAGGCATTCCGAGCGTTGATCTAATGCGGCGGGTGGACGAAGTAAGCGAACGCTGCTCGGTGGCGGACGTGAAGCATAAGCTGATTGCCAAATTGTCGAAAGGCTATCGGCAGCGCGTTGGTTTAGCGCAGGCCATCATCCACAATCCTGATGTTTTGATTCTGGACGAGCCTACATCGGGTCTGGACCCGAAGCAGATTCTGGAAACCCGCGAGTTGATTAAAAGCCTGGCGGGCGAACACACGATCATTCTTTCCACCCACATCCTGCCGGAAGTGGAAGCGGTGTGCAAGAACGTCATCATCATCAACAAAGGCAAGGTGGTGGCCACGGATTCAGTGGACAATCTGACGCACCGGATGCGCGGCACCGATACGGTGGCGGTGGAAGTGGAAACAGACGGCATTGCCGGACGCTCCGATATTCAGCAGCAGTTGGAGCGGGTTTCGGGCGTCAGCAAAGTGCTGTTTAAACAAGCTGTTGACCATCGCATGACGTTCGAAGTGGAAGGCTTGGCGGGACAGGCTCCGCGCGCTGATGTCGCCCGCGCCATTGTTCATGCCGGATGGAATCTGCTGGAGCTGCGCTCCATGAATTACAGCCTGGAAGAAGTATTTCTGCAATTAACCGGTGGTACGGCCAATGCCAACGCTGAGACTGTGCTGGTGGGAGAAGAAGGGAAATGAGAAACATCTGGACGATCTGCCGTCGCGAGCTTTACAGTTATTTTGTTTCGCCCATTGCCTGGGTGCTGCTGGCGATTTTTGCTTTTCTGAGCGGTTATTTTTCTTATGCCGCCACCGCGTTCTTTGTAAAAGACAGCCTTTCCGCGCAGATGCAGGGACAAGCCATACCGATGAGCTTGAATGAGCGGGTAATTGTTCCCGTGCTGCAGAACATGGCCGTAATTGCGTTGTTTCTGATTCCGCTGCTTGCGATGCGCTTGTTTGCGGAAGAAAAACGGCAGGGAACGATCGAGCTGTTGATTACTTCTCCCTTGCGCGACCTGGAAATCATTATCGGTAAGTGGCTTTCAGCGGTGTTGATGTACGCTGCATTGCTGTTTCTGGTATTTCTGGATCTCATTTTTCTGTTTATGTACGGGCCGCCGGATTGGAAGCCGGTTGCATTGGGTTTCTTAGGGCTGCTATTGCAGGGCGCAAGCATTCTTTCGCTTTGCACTTTCATTTCCACGCTGACGAAAAACCAGATTGTGGCGGCGGCAGTGGGTTTTGCTTTATCGCTGCTCTTGTTTGTGCTGAGCTGGGCCACGGCTTTTGAAAGCTCAGCCTTTGCGCAGGTGCTTTCGTATCTTTCCATCGTCAGCCATTACGAAAGCTTTTCCCGAGGCGTGATGGACACCAAGGATTTTGTGTTTTATCTTTCGATGATCTTTCTGGGTTTATTTCTAACTGCCCGTTCGCTTGAATCGCTACGGTGGAGGGCATAAATGGCAACAAGAACTATGGATGCAGCTAACGCCCGCCAAGCCAAATACGGCGCAACCGCAGGGCTTTATGCGCTGGTGGTGATTGCCGCGCTGGTGATGATTAACTGGCTGGCTAATCGCTACAACAAGACTTATGATGCAACGTCGAACAAGCTATACACGCTTTCCGAGCAGACGCAGAAAATCGTTAAAGGGTTAGGCAACGACGCTACTATTACGTATATTGATCGTACGTCGGCCTTTGACCAGGCCAAGGGATTGCTGGATCGCTACGCCAACCTGTCTTCGAAGGTCCACGTTAAGTACGTTGATTTCGTGAAAAACCCAACGGTCGCGCGCGCTTACAACATTAAATATCCAGGCACGGCGTTTGTGGAAGCGAACGGAAAAAAAGAAGAAGCCAAAGGGATAACGGAAGAAGGCATTACCGGGGCTTTTATCCGCGCCGAAAAAGGCGGCACTAAGAAAATCTGCTTTGTGCAGGGAAGCGGCGAACACGGTTTGGAAGAAGCGGGCAACAATGGATTGTCCCGTTTTAAAGACGCGCTTTCGAAAGAAAGCTACGACGCAACCGCAGTGTCGCTGCTGCAAACGGCGCAGGTGCCTGCCGATTGCACGGTGCTGGCGATAGCGGGGCCGCAGTACGATTACCAGCAGCCGGAAGTGAATGCCATTCAAAGCTACATTGAGAAGGGCGGACGCGCTTTGTTTTTGATTGATCCGCCATTGCAGATGGGGCGCACTACCATCAGCAAGAATCCGGCGCTGGCGAAGATGCTTTCCGATTTGGGCGTAACGCTTGATGACAATCTGGTGCTGGAAGTGAATCCGATCGGCCAGTTGTTCGGGCTTGGCCCGGAAGTGCCGTTGATTACTTCTTATGGTTCGCAGCCGATTGTGACGGAACTGCGCTCGGCCACTGGGTTTCCGCTGGCGCAATCCATGACCATTGCCAATAAAGGCAAATCGAGCGTGGAGAAACTGTTTTCCACTGGCGACCGGGCGGAAGCGACCACCAATTTGTCGGCTGAATCGGTGACGTTGGGCGACACGAAAAACAAGAAGGGGCCGTTTATTCTGGGCGCGGCGGGAAGTTACAATACCGGCAAACCGAATCAACAGGGCCGCTTCGTGGTAGTGGGCAATTCCGCTTTCGCGGCGAACAATTTCCTCAGTTTTAACGCGAACCGGGATCTGGCGCTGAACGCGATTAACTGGCTGGCGCAGGATGAAGATTTAATTTCCATCCGCCCGAAAGAAGCGGCAGACCAGCGGTTGAACGTAAATGCCGCGCAGATGCGGGTATTTCTGTATTTCACGCTGATTGCTTTGCCGCTGCTGATTATCGGCTCCGGCGTCAGCGTCTTCCTGAAACGGAGATAGGGTTCCTCATGAAACCGCGAAATTTGCTGATAGCCGCTGTGGTGCTGGCGGCCCTGAGCGGCGTTGTATGGTGGGCGCAGAAGCATCCGAATTCCGGCGCAACCGCAACAGACATTACAACCACAAAACTGGTGGACATACCCGCCGACCAGCTTCAACAAATCGCCATTAAGAAAAAGGACGGCAGCCAAATCACGCTGAAACGCGCCAGCGGTAAATGGCAGATTAGCGCCCCGGAATCGCTGCCCGCTGACCAGGAAGCGGTAGGAAGCCTGATCTCGGCACTGTCTCCTTTGAATGCGGATAGCGTGGTGGAAGACAAGGCATCCGACACGGCGAAGTATGGCCTAAACACGCCGACGCTTGCTGTTTCGTTAGGGTTAGCGAACGGAAAAACGGATGCGGTTGAGTTTGGTGATGAGGCTCCGGCGGGTTCGCTGGTTTACGCCGCGCACGGCAACGCCCAGACGGTTTACGCCTTAGCCAGCAGCGCGAAGACCTCATTCGATAAATCGGTAAACGATCTGCGGGACAAACGTTTACTGACATTCAGCAGCGATAAGCTGACCGGCATTGAAGTGAATAGCAAAAAGGGACCGGTCGCTTTTGCTAAGAACAACCACGGCGACTGGCAGATTGTGAAACCCGGCGCCGCTCGCGCGGACAGCTTTCAAGTGGAAGAGCTGATGCGGAAGCTGCAAGATGCCCGGATGGATTTATCCGGTTCAGCAGAGGACCAGAAGAAAGTGGCTGCTTTATACGGGGCGGGGCAGACCGTAGCCGACGTGAAAGTGAACGACGCGGGCGGAACGCAGACCCTGGCTGTTCACAAAAGCGGAAACGATTATTACGCCAAGAGTTCGGTGGTGGCGGGAATTTATAAAGTTCCGGCTGATTTGGGAACTGCGCTTGATAAAGGCTCCAATGATTTTCGAAACCATAAGCTGTTTGATTTCGGCTTTAACGACCCGACAAAACTGGAATTTCGAAACGGCCCGGCAGATTCCGCGTACCAGAAAAGCGGGCAGGATTGGAAGCTGAACGGGAAAACAATGGACGCCGCTTCCGTGCAGGCGGTGGTGGATCAGTTGCGCGATCTATCGGCCAGCGCGTTTCCGGCGAGCGGATTCGCAAATCCAACCCTGGATGTTACGGTGACCTCAAACGACAACAAGCGAACCGAAAAAGTTTCGTTTGCGAAAACGGGCGATAAATACATTGCCAAACGCGAAGGCGAGCCTGCTTTGTATGAAGTAACAGCTAAGAACGTAGACGGCATGGTGAAAGCCTGGGGACAGATTAAGCCTGCTGCTCCCACCACAGCGGCAAAGAAATAGAAGGCTGTTGTCCCACTGTATGATGGAAAGACCCGATTGCGCAGTTAGCGAACCATGAAAGTTTCTGTGATCATTCCCGCTGCTGGACTTGGCACCCGAATGGGCCGCAGCGTTCCGGAAAAAGAAGGCATCAGCCGCAAGCAGTTTATGCTGCTGGATGGTTCGCCTATTCTGGTCCATACAATCCGGAAGTTTGTTCTGTCGCCCTTGGTGAGCGAGATTATTGTTGCGCTGCGGGCTGACGATATTCAATGGGCAAGTGAACTGTTTGCCCGGCAGGGATTTTCAAAAACAGTGAAGGCTATTGAAGGCGGCGAAACCCGCCAGCAGTCAGTAGAAAATGCGCTGGCTACAATAGCCTCCGATACGGAACTGGTAGCGGTTCATGATGCGGTGCGGCCTTTTATTGAGATTGAGACGATTGAAAAAGTAATCAGCGAGGCTGCTTTGACTGGCGCGGCCATTGTTGGCATCGTGCCGGTGGATACCGTGAAGCAAGTGCATCGCAATAAAGTACGCGCTACGCTGCCGCGCGACCGTCTGGTGTTAACGCAAACGCCGCAGGTTTTCAAAACCGATTTGCTACGGCAGGCGTTTGAAAAAGCGCGAGCTGACCTGTTCACCGGTACGGATGAATCGTCACTGGTGGAACGGTTGGAACAAGTGGAAGTTTCGGTGGTTTCCGGCAGCGACCGCAACATCAAGATCACAAGGCCTACCGACATGGAACTGGCTCGGCTGTATTTGTCACTGGAGACAGCAAGAGAAACAGCAGGTGCAAAGCTGTAGTGGCTGATATCCGCATCGGCCAGGGATGGGATAACCACCGGATTGCGGAAGGTCGGCCATTAATCCTTGGCGGCATCACTGTGCCTGCTCCTTTCGGCTTGATGGGGCATTCCGATGCCGATGTGTTGTGCCATGCCATTACGGACGCGATTCTGGGCGCGCTGGCTTTAGGCGATATCGGTATGCACTTTCCCGATACTGCGCCGGAATGGCGCGGAGCCGACAGCCTTCAGTTTTTATTGCACGCGCAGGAACTAGCCCGGCGTGAAGGCTATGTTGTTACCAATGTTGATTCAACTATTATTCTGGAGCAGCCCAAGTTGAAAGATTTCCGACTGCCGATTCGAGAAAAACTGGCTCAGGCATTAAAACTTGATCTGAAGGCAATTAGCGTTAAGTTTAAAACGGCTGAGAAAGTGGGACCGGTCGGCACCGGACAATCCTGCGAAGCACAAGCGATTGTGCTGTTGGAAAAATTGTAAATTTACCTTCTCCGTTTGAACTACTCCCTTCTGTACGTTACCTGAAATTATCCCTCAATCTAAGGTGTTTTTACACCAAAATGTAATACAAAACCTCAAGCAATTTTGCGTATTTCTCCGATAGTTCTGAGAATTCCCAGCGGTAAACATGACTGTGATTTTAGTACTAGTTGATGCTTCGTAAGTGGCGCATCTGTGACGAAAATGGCGGTAGCCTGTTCTGAACCGGAGTTTCAGTGGTTTGCGCTGAAGGTCCGGTCTCGTGCAGAAAAAAGCACGGAAAGTACCTTGCAAAACCGTGGATTTGAAGTATTTTGTCCGACATATCTGGAAAGGCGCAGGTATTCTGACCGAATCAAAGAATTGCAGTCGCCTTTGTTTCTCGGCTATGTTTTCTGCCGGTTAGACTGGAACAACCGCCTGCCGGTTCTGTCAACTTCCAACGTAGATTACATTGTCGGTTTCGGCAGCGAGCCGACCCCGGTTTTATCTTCAGAAATAAACGCGCTGCAAGCCTTGTCCCGCTCCGGCGCTTTCTGCCAACCGCATCCTTTTCTGCAAGTGGGACAAAAAGTTCGCTTGCAATCGGGGCCGCTGGCGGATTTGGAAGGAATTCTCGTGGGCGCGCGCGGCAATCATCGTTTGATTGTTTCCGTCGGACTGCTGCAGCGTTCGATCGCGGCAGAAATTGACAGCGCGTTTGTGCAGCCTGTTTAGATTCTCACGCATTGAGATAAATCAAGTTACAAGTTTCAGGACACGCACTTAAGTATTTATGTCAACGTTTTCCGCCATTACCGAAATTCAACGTAAATCCAAGATGATCAGTTTCCGGCTTTCAGGCGAAGAATATCGCCTGCTACAGGGGGCTTGTTCGAAAACCGGCGCTCGCAGCGTGTCCGAGTTAGCCCGGGCCGCTATGCAGCGGATTATTCTGGAAGACAATTTCCGTTCCGGATCAACCGACCATGAGCTGCGGGAACTGAAAGTCCGGTTTAACGTGCTGGCTGCTGAGGTGCAGCGGCTGTCGCGGCTGGTAAAACACTCCGATTAGAAGCTGCGGCGAAGAAATCGCGGCAGAGTTCCCGTCATTCGCCAGTGAGATTAAATCGCAGCAGCGGGAACAAATTATTAAAGACCCGGTTTACAGAAACAAACAAAAAACAAACAACATTATGAAATCTGCTCTTATCACCGGCATTACTGGACAGGATGGTTCTTACCTTTCCGAATTGCTGCTTTCAAAAGGCTATGCCGTACATGGAATTGTGCGCCGCAGCTCCAGCTTCAACACTTCGCGCATTAATCATCTTTATGTTGATCCGCACGAGGAAAGCAGCCTCACCTTGCATTACGGAGATTTGACGGATTCTTCCGTGCTGCGCCGGATTATTGAACAATCATGCCCGGATGAAATCTACAACCTGGGCGCGCAGTCGCACGTGAAAGTTTCGTTTGAGCTGCCCGAATACACTGCTGACGCTGATGCTGTCGGCACGTTGCGGCTGCTCGAAGCCGTGCGCGACCATGTGTCGCATACCGGGCGCGATGTGCGCTTCTACCAGGCAGGATCTTCGGAAATGTTCGGCGCGGCCAAGCCGCCGCAGAATGAAGAAACGCCGTTTTACCCGCGCAGCCCGTATGCGGTGGCGAAAGTAGCCGCCCACTGGTGGGCCATCAACTATCGCGAAGCGTATAACCTGTTCATCACCAACGGAATTCTATTCAATCATGAATCTCCACGTCGTGGCGAAACCTTTGTCACCCGCAAGATTACCCGCGCGCTGACGCGCATCAAATTGGGCCTGCAAGATAAATTGTTTCTCGGCAATCTGGACGCGAAACGCGATTGGGGTTTTGCCGGCGATTATGTGGAAGCCATGTGGACCATGCTGCAACATGACGAACCGGGTGATTTTGTGGTGGCTACCAACGAATCGTATTCGGTGCGCGAATTTCTGGACGAAGCCGCCGGCAACTTGAATCTGGACTGGCACAAGTACGTTGAAATCGATCCGAAGTATATGCGCCCTACCGAAGTCGATTACCTGCTGGGCGATGCGACCAAAATGCGGAACGCGATGGGCTGGAAGCCGAACACGTCGTTCAAACAGCTTGTGAAAATGATGGTAAACTCCGATCTGCGGCTGGCCCAGGAAGAAAAGCTGGTGGCCGTGGGACGCGCGATGGCAATGGCTTCCTAGCGATTTATGCGCATCGATTCCAAAATATTCGTAGCTGGACACCGGGGGCTGGTAGGCTCGGCCATTTTGCGCTGTCTGCAACAGTCGGGGTGCACGAATCTGATTCTTCGCTCCCGGCGCGAAACAGACTTAACTGACGCGGCGGCAGTGCGGAATCTGTTTCAACAGGAACAGCCGGAGTATGTGTTTCTGGCGGCTGCCAAAGTGGGCGGCATTCTGGCAAACTCAACTTATCCTGCCGACTTTATCCGGGACAACCTGGCGATTCAGTTGAATGTGATTTCCGCTGCGCACGAAACGGGCGTGAGCAAGCTGCAGTTTCTGGGTTCCTCCTGCATTTACCCAAAGCTTGCGCCGCAGCCGATGAAAGAAGAATACCTGCTGACCGGCGCTTTAGAGCCGACCAACGAGTGGTATGCCATCGCCAAGATCGCAGGCATTAAACTCTGCCAGGCTTACCGCCAGCAGTACGGGTTCCAGGCTATCAGCCTGATGCCGACCAACTTGTACGGACCCGGCGATAATTTTGATTTAAAAAATTCGCACGTTCTGCCCGCCATGATTCGCAAATTCCACGAAGCAAAAATTGCGAACAAGGGTGAAGTAGTGCTTTGGGGAACAGGCTCGCCACGCCGCGAGTTTCTCCATGTTGACGATTTGGCCGCCGCAGCGGTGTTTCTGATGGACGGCTACAACGAAGCGGAGATCATCAATGTGGGCGTGGGCGAAGACGTCACAATTGCGGAACTGGCTTCGTTAGTTCAACAGGCGACTGGTTTTGAAGGCAAGCTTGTGTTTGACGCTTCGAAGCCGGACGGTACTCCGCGAAAGCTGATGGACGTGACCCGGCTGCGTGCGCTGGGTTGGCAATCGTCGATCGGGCTCAAAGAAGGCATTCAGTCCACGTATGAATGGTTTCTGGAGCATGTAGAATCGGCGCGGATGGTTAGCGCGTAAT
>CAXTWH010000061.1:0-30358 GCA_964247975.1 uncultured Bryobacteraceae bacterium
TCCAGGTCCAGAATAATCACGCCCACCGATCGGTTGTCGCGATGGCAGCGCGAAAGTTCTTCTTCCAGGGTTCGGAAGATGGTGGCCCGGTTCGGCAACATGGTGAGCAGGTCTTTATCGGCTCGTTCGCGCAGTTGTTCACGAGCGTTCATCAGATCAATTTGAAGATCAATAATTCGCTGCCCGGCTCGAAGCCGTACTTTTAACTCATGCTCATGGAACGGCTTAACAATATAATCGTCAGCCCCGGATTCCATGCCTTCCACGGTTTCGCCTTTGGTGTTTTTGGAAGTGAGCAGCAGAATGTAGGTATACGGTTCGCGATGAGTGTCCCGCACTTTGCGGCAAACTTCCACTCCGGTATAACCCGGCATTACCCAATCAAGAATCGCCAGCGAGGGCGCATCCGGCCCGGAAAGAATGTTCCAAGCCTGCTGCCCATCTTCCGCGACGATCACATCATAGCCCCAATGCCGAAGAGTATTGCGCAGCAGTGTGCGAGACATGGCGCTGTCGTCCGCGATTAGAACTTTCATTTCGACCGCACCCTTCTACATTCTGATGAATTCGGCTGTTGAACCATAGCTCTGACCAGAGTTTTCGAGGGTCGTGCTGCCTGCAACAAGGCGTGCCGCCGCCATTCTGCCGATAAATGAGGATGAATACTCTCTATACTATGAACGTAGATCAAAAACTCGTCAACAGTTTCGGAATTTCCGTGGCCTTTTGAAGAACAAACGGTCGGCTCATCTCTTATCATAAGATTTGCACCGCTTTTCTTTGAATTGTCTCGCCCAAGGCGAGCGAAAGGAATATGAAAATGAATAACTCGGTGCTCGTGCCGATGGTCGTGGAGCAGACTTCGCGAGGCGAACGCGCCTTCGATATCTACTCGCGGCTGTTGAAAGAAAACATTATTTTTCTTGGCACTCCGATCGATGATGCCGTCGCAAACTTGATTATTGCTCAAATCCTGTTTCTGGCGGCGGAAGACCCTGAACGCGACATTTCGCTTTACATTAACTCGCCGGGTGGCTCGATCACAGCCGGACTGGCTATTCTGGACACCATGCGACTGGTGGAGCCTGACATTGTTACTTATTGCCTGGGACAAGCGGCTTCGATGGCGGCTGTGCTGCTTGCTTGCGGCACTAAAGGCAAGCGTTTCAGCCTGCCGCATTCGCGCATTCTGATTCATCAGCCTTCGATGAGCGGATTGGCCGGGCAGGCGGCGGACATCGACATTCATGCGCGGGAAATTCTGCGTATGCGCGCGTCCCTGAATGAGATACTGGCTAACGCTACCGGCCAAGGAGTTGATAAAATTGGCCGCGACGTGGATCGGGATTACATTCTGGAACCCGATGAAGCGCTTCGCTACGGGATGATTGATCAGATTATTTCCAGCCGTAAGTTGCAGCCTGTTCCGACGCGGTAAGTCCGGGCTAAGTTCTTCAGGAGAAGCGTTGGTAGACAGATTTTGTTTATCAGCCCTTCTCATGGAGTTCTTTGGCTGCAAGAGTAAGTGTGGCATGCCCTTGGTATTCTCATCGGAAAACCAGCGAGAAAGTTGAAGCACCGCTCAAGTATAGGTAGTACTTTTGCGTGTTTCTCGCAAAAAAATGTAATCTTTTGAATACTGAATTTGGAAGTTGCCCTATGGTTTGTAGAAGATAGGTGCGTTTTTGCTTGACCTGTCCTACCTATATGGGTTAGAGTTAGGGTTCTATTCCCAAACTTTTAGAGTCCAATGGCGGTTTATCGAAACGATGGTTAAAACGCGCTTCGTTCTTGTTTATCTGATGTTGTTCTTGACGCTCACTGTCAGCAAGGGGTCAGCGGCTGAAGGAACAAGTGCAGAAGGCGAAGCGATAAACAACTCCACCGGTTTGGCGGCATCGATCAGAACAGAAGAACCGCATTCAGCCGAAACAGACAGCCGACTAAAACGAGCAGACCAGTATCTTGTTTTGGGAAAGCAGTTATATTTCCGCCGCGATTTGGAAGGGGCTCGCCGTCAGTTCAATCTGGCTGTTGATGCGTTGTTAAATGCCCCGGAGAATCTGCCGGACCATCGGCGCTTGGAACGTAAGCTGGATGAGATCAGCGATTTAATTTATCGCTTTGACGTGGAAAACCTAGGCGCAGGGCAGACCAGCGAGGCTCTGGCTTTTGATCAAGCTCCGATTGACCAGATCAGCGATGTGAGCTTTCCGGTGGATCAGTCGCTGCTGCCAAAGGTGAATTCCGAGTTGCAACAAACCGCCTCGGCCATTCCGTTAGAGCTTTCCGACCCGGTGTTGTCCTATATTCACTATTTTTCGACTGATTACGGCAGACGAGTGCTGCTTGACGGATTCCGGCGAGCAGGCCGTTACAAGCCGATGATCCAGCGCATCCTGGCGGAAGAAAGTGCGCCTCAGGAATTGATTTACCTGGCGCAAGCCGAATCCGGTTTCCTGCCCCGCGCCATTTCCACTGCCCATGCAGTCGGTATGTGGCAGTTTATTGCGGGTACCGGACAGCTTTACGATCTAAACCGGACTTCCTCGATAGATGAGCGCTTTGATCCGGAAAAAGCCACCCGCGCAGCCGCGCGCTTTTTGAAAGGCCTTTATCAGCGTTATGGGGACTGGTATCTGGCAATGGCGGCTTACAACTGCGGACCCGGTAATGTAGATCGAGCGGTGGAGCGTACCGGTTATGCCGATTATTGGCAGTTGTTAAAACTTCATGCGCTGCCGAAGGAAACCTCAAACTACGTTCCTATCATTCTTGCTATGACCATCATGGCTAAGAACCCCACCGATTACGGCTTAGACAAAATAGAAGAAGACGACCCAATGGACTATGATACGGTGCGGCTGGAAACTTCCACCAACTTGGCACTGGTTGCCGATGCCATGCAGCAGCCCTTGTCCTTCGTTCACGACTTGAATCCCGCGCTGCTCAACAATCTGGCCCCATCCGGATACAATCTGCGTGTGCCGAAGGGAACGGCGGAAGGTGTTCTGGCTGCTTTGCAAACCGTGCCTGCTTCTAATCGCAATGCCTGGCGCCTGCATCATGTTGCTGCCGGGGAAACGCTGGCAGCTATTGCCCGGCAGTATCATCTGCAAGCAGAACGAATCATGGCTGTGAACAACGGAGCAGACTCGCTCGACGCCGGGGAAACGCTAGTGATTCCCGCGGTTTACCATGAGCCTTCCACGCCGGCAAAGAGCCGATCGCGCCACAGCGTTAAGGGTCAAAGCCGGATCAACACGCTGGCAGCCAGCAGTGTTGCCGCGCATCGCAGTTCTAAAACGGCTTCACGCATCGCGCCGACCGCGCTTCATCGACGCGCTGCGGTGCGAACAGCAAGCTTAAGCCGATAAATTTCCACAATCTGCCATCAAACGTGTTCATTCGACACGTTCTCCTCTTGCTTATCGTCTGTTGTTGTGAAATCATTTTGCTTTCTTGCATCATGATCTACTTGATGCATGGGGAGAAGCTGCAAAAGGAGCTTGCATGAGTCTTGAGTATCGCCTAATGGCAGAAAAGGAAGATGAAGATTTCGACTATGAGAATGAGCATGTCGAATTGGAGTCTGACAAAGACGAGTACGATGACGAAGAAGACGGCGAGGGGGAGGATGCGGTTGTAGGGGGATTAGCCTCATCGCAGCCGGCCGAATCAGAGGGATCTCATTTGACCCCGCCTGCTCAGGGGGAAACGGAAGAGGACGAGGTCGAAGCTCCCGTCAAGAAGCAGGCCCCTAAGAAGACGGCTACCAAAACAGCGGCGAAGAAATCACCTGTTAAGAAAGCAGCCAAGACTGCGCCAGCAAAGAAAGCTGCGCCGAAGAAGGCTGCTCCAAAGAAAGCAGTGAAGAAGGCCGCACCGAAAAAAGCTGCGCCGAAGAAGACTGCTCCAAAGAAAGCAGTGAAGAAGGCCGCACCGAAAAAAGCTGCGCCGAAGAAGGCGGCTCCAAAGAAAGCAGTGAAGAAGGCCGCACCGAAAAAAGCTGTTAAAAAGGCGATCAAGAAAAGATAAACGCTGCAGAACAGCCTTGCCGGAAAGCGAGCGCATTCAGCAAGGCTGTTCTGTTTTTAATAATTCAGCGATCAAATTTTTGGTTCTTTGCGGACAGCGGTACGGCAACGGTCGAACAGTTCAAGCAGCGAATCAGCATGTTCCTCAATGGTGCGAGCTGTTTTGCCAGCAAATCCTGTGTTTGAAGGACCCTTCCCGTATCCGGTGGTAACTGCAATAAATTTCATAAGTTCGAGGGCAATCTCGTCCGGGTTTGCCTTCGGCAACTGAGTGTTTTGTGTTTCTTCGGCCATTTGCTTGTAGCAAGAGCTCCCTGTCTGGAGGTAATTGGGGGTTAGCCCTCACCAGAATACCAGCGAGCCTTGCAATCCTGCTGTTTTATGCCCGTTAACGCGCGCCGCTTTATCCGCAAACTACGCGGCGGAGCCCAATCGCATTTGATTGAAGGCAGCGACGGTCATTACTACGTCGTGAAGTTTGTCAACAATCCCCAGCACCGCCGAATCCTAGTGAACGAATGGTTGTCCGGCGTTCTGCTGCGCTATCTTCAAATCCACACGCCGGAGATCGTGATTTTCCAACTGGAAGAAAGCTTCATTGAAAGCCATAGCGATTTGTCGATTCTGCGCGGCGCACAGCGGGAAAAGCCTGTACCGGGATTGCACTTCGGCTCCCGCATGGCGGTAAATCCGGATCGGACTGCTATTTACGATTTTTTGCCTGATAGCCTGCTCCACAAAGTTGAAAATCGCTGTGATTTTCTGGGATCAGTGGTGTTTGACAAGTGGGTGTGCAATGCCGATTCGCGCCAAGCGGTTTTCTTCCGCGCCCGCGCCAAAAGCTGGACTCCTTTGAAAGGCGAGGCTCCAGCCCGGGTCGGTTTTTTCGCGCAGATGATTGATCATGGGTTTGCTTTCAACGGGCCGCACTGGGCTTACCCGGATGCGCCAACGCTCGGCATTTATTTTCGCGCCAGCGTATACAAGGAAGTGAAATCGCTTGATTCGTTTCAGCCCTGGCTGGACATGGTCACTCATTTTCCGCTGGAAGTAATTGACCAAGCCTGGAAAGAGATTCCGCCTTCGTGGCTGGAAGGCGATGAGCTGGAATTGGAGAAGCTGTTAGAGCAGTTATTGAAACGACGAGGGCGAGTGGAGCAATTAGTTCTCGATATCAGGAACAATCGCCCGGCGATGTTTCCGAACTGGACGTGATGCTCATCAGCATTGAAGTATCTGACCTTCGCGCCAATCTAATCGAGCAGCAGAGCATGGAGTTCTTCCGGCTTAATAGGTTTTGAGATATAGCCGTCCATGCCGGCGGCGAGGCAGCGTTCGCGGTCGCCTTTCATGGCATGAGCAGTCATGGCGATGATGCGGTTGCGGTCGGAATGGCTTTCCTTGGACCGTATGGCGGCGGTCGCTTCAAAGCCGTTGAGTATCGGCATTTCGATATCCATCAGGATCAGATCGAAACGTTCGCGCTCCAGCGCTTCTAGGGCTTCCTGCCCGTTGTTGGCTATTGTGATGACGTGGCCGCGTTTTTCGAGCAGCCGCACCGCTAAACGCTGATTCACAAGCCCATCTTCGGCCAGCAGAATACGGCGGCGAACTTCGCGCAGAGTGTGGCGAGTGACAAGCGCCGGGGCGGCTGCATCTGATTGCGTGTTCTGCATCACAGCGAGAACGCATTGGCGCAGTTCGGAAGGCTTAACGGGTTTGCGAAGATAGCCTTGAATGCCCAGTTCCTTGCAGCGCGCCGCATCGCCGCGCTGACCGGCGGCAGTGAGCAGGATCACTTTGGTGTCTTGCGGTTCCCGGAACTGCCGGATAGATCGCGTCAGTTCAAAGCCGTCCATGGCCGGCGTGTGCAAGTCAACAATAATGAGGCGATAGGGATTTCCCGTTTTGCTGGACAATTCCACTTCAGCCAAAGCCGCCAGACCATTTTCAACCGTTACGGTTTCTGCTCCGCAGGAGGAGAGAGCATTGATCAGAGTGTGGCGGGTCGTCGCATGGCCGGATACGATCAGCACCGGACAAGGATCCAGGGCAATCATTGCGGGAGCGGTTTTAGGCCCGCCGGCCAACTGAAAGGAAGCGGTAAAGTGAAACTTGCTTCCCTTGCCCAGTTCGCTTTCCACCCAGATGCGGCCGCCGAACATTTGGACCAAACGGGCAGAAATAGAAAGCCCGAGCCCGGTTCCGCCGAACTGCCGGGTGATAGAGCTTTCGGCTTGCGTGAAAGCGCGGAAAATTTTCTGTTGTTGTGCGGGCGACATGCCGATGCCGGTATCGGACACGCAAAAATGCAGAACCGCTTGCTTTTCCGCCGCCGATTCCAGATCAACTTGAAGGAAAACCTCGCCTTGGCGGGTGAACTTAAGGGCATTTCCCAGCAAATTTAAAAGTACCTGGCGCAAGCGGCCCGGATCTCCGACCAGTTCCAGTGGAATGTCATCAGCGATGCGAGAGGCTATCTCCACGCCTTTCTGATTGGCCGCAACGGATAAGTTTTTCAGCGTTTCCCAAACCGCATCTTCCAAGTTGAAGGCAATCGTTTCCAGCGACATCTTGCCGGCTTCAATTTTGGAGAAGTCCAAGATGTCGTTGATGATTGTCATCAGCCCGTCGGCGGAGGCTTTCACCATTTCCAGGTTTTCGCGCTGTTCGCTAGTGAGCGAACTATCCAGAACCAGATCGGTCATGCCGATGATGCCGTTCATCGGAGTGCGAATCTCGTGGCTCATGTTGGCGAGAAACTCGCTTTTCGCGCGGCTGGCCGAAGCGGCGGCTTCAGAAGCGCGAGCCATTTCTTCTTCCGCCCGCCTGCGCTCGGTGATGTCTTCTCCGATGGATACCGTTCCGATAAAAGCGCCGGTTGCATCATGTTGCGCGGTGTTGTACCAAGAAACAAATCGCCTTTCCCGGTTTTTGCTGAAAATATAATTTTCGTGCCGGATGCGCATGAGATTATCGGGGTCCGCCAGCAGCAGCGGCGTTTGTTCGTCGGCGCAGCTTGGCGAAACAAAATGGAAATCCCATTCTTTCCCGATTACCTCGGCTTTGGTCAGGCCCAATACCTGGAGCGTGGCCTCGTTGCAGAAAGTGACGCGGCATTGATGGTCAACGCCCACGGCTAGAAGCGGCAGATTCTCCAGAGTTTCCCGGAAGATTTTCTCGGACCGGAGCAGAGATTGAGTCTTCTGCCGAAGACGTCTTCTCAGAATAAAGACCGTGCCCGAAGCAACCAGAGAAATCAGCCCGGTTAAAGCCAGAACCCAAAGAATATGCCCGGAGTTCCACCAGGAAGGAGCGCGAACGACGCGAACATCCATCGGGGAGCGCAGCAGGAGTTGAAAGGAGGTGGGATCATCTTCGGTGTCGGTTTGCAGCGTACAAATGCCGGTGACATCCAAAACGCTGTTGATGGACAAGCCAGCCATTTGCGAAGGCTGGCCGTGGGGAAGCTCCAAACGCGCCGTGAAAACCGAATTTCCCGCGCGCAGCACCAGAACCTGCCCGCTGCCCGCTTGCATCGATTCCAAAAGATCGGCCCGAATAGTAACCAGCATTCCATTCTGCGGCACTGATTTGAAGCCTTCATCCTGGACGATGACTTTGTCCGCTTGAGTGCGGGTGGGTAAAGGGCTGGTTCCCGCCGAAAGGGTCCGCAAGATGGAATTTTCCAGTACCGGCCCAAAGGGACCCGAAGAAGCAAACCCAACGGCTTCGATCTGCGTACCGGGGGAGAGCAGCGTTTTCTGGTGCGAGTAGATGGCCAAAGCGTGGCCGTTTTCCTGAACGTAGACCGTTTTGCCGGGCAGGCAAAAAGTGACTGTGCCGCGCACCCGGACGCGATGATTCGGCACCGTGGTCTGACCAAAACGAAACAGCGTAGTTAAAGATTGGATGTGAACTGAGAAGGGATCGGCAGGACCGGGCTTTTCGATTTTGATGTCGTTTAGCGCCGGAACGAACATCCGCACACCCATAAGCTGTCCGCTATGGTTAAACTTGGTTCCGCAAACGCCAGAAATCAGCACTTCCGCATCTATCAGCGATTGAAAATCGCCCTTGTAATCAAGAACCCGGATATAAAGCTTGCCGGTGCCGGTTTCCACGCGCAGCACCAAAACCGGCCGGTTCCAGATTGTTTTAACTTCGGCTGTTCGGATTACGCCGCGCACGGCAATACGCTGGCTGTCTTGTTGTCCGCCCAGAAGCTGCGCCAGTTCGAAAACGCGGGCGGGGGGCAGCGTACTCTTACCTTTCACTTCCACTTTGCCGGCCAGAATAACCGGCGCAAACAGTCCCGGCCCGCTGGTGCCGGAGACTTCCACCACGTCGCCCGCTTTTACGTCGGATTTGCCGTCGCTGCGATCCACCGAAATGCCCATGGTGGAATCCTGCAGAAAGAAAGAGTTTTTCCAACCGGAAAGAGTGGTGACGACGCCGCGCACATGAACAGGCACATGAGCAGCGGCAGTGTCGGGGCTGAGCGAGCGAATCGCCTGCACGGTGGTGAGAGCGGACGGCGGCGCGGCGACCGCTGCGTTTGCCGAGACAGCCGCTTCCAAAGTAACCAACGCCAAAAAAACAGTGGATAACGGCGAGGACGCGCTGCGTGCGAAAGCGTTAAACAGTTTCTTCAAATCCCACTCCTGCGGCAACCGGCAACAACCTGATTTCTGCGACCAAGACTTGAGTGCCGCCGGCCTGGAGTTTTTCGCGTAATAAACGTGTTTCGGCGATCTCCACATTGCTCTCTGCTGACGGGGCAGAGGATTTTTCAAGCAGCAGTTCCGAAGGCAGTATTCCGGTCCGGAGCGCGTGCAAACCTTGGATTTGTAAATAGAGTGTGCGGTGTTTCGGGATTTTCTTGAGTGTCGGGGAATTCCGACACATAGCACGAACTCCGAATTGTATGCAGGGCTTTTACGCCATATTCGTGGATTTTGGCAGTTATTGAATGAACTTATACTTTAAGAAGGCTTAAAGCCTACTTCAAAACTATGTCAGTAAATCGGAAAGCAAACATCAAACACGTGTAGGTAGTTTCCCTTGGCTCATTCCCTTCTACCTGATTCTCTCTCTGGCTTCTGCCGGAACCGTTGCTGCCGCCGGTCGTGCGTGGACCGCAGAGGGGCCGTCCACCCATACCACCGCGCGCTGTTCTGACCGGTATTCTATGTGCTTTGGTCCGGCCTGCCGTGGCATCTGCTGCCCCGCGCCAGGGGCTGCGGCTCCGGGGTGGGCCGCTATCGCTACGTCGTGGAACACACCACAGCATGGCTCAATCAGTTCCGTCGTTTGCGGGTGCGCTACGAACGCCAAGCAGAACATTATCTGGCCTTTCTGCATATGGCTGGCACCATCATCTGCTGGCGCGTCTTACAACGTTAGTTGTGAAACAGGCTTTTATATAAGCAGAAGTTTGCAGCCGCGATCACAAACAGGTCTATATTTTTCTGAAAATTCGAATTCCACTTGCTTTCCAACAAATTCCCAGATATAGTTGCTAATCACTAGAGCAAACTACCAGTAAACCGCACAATTAAATACTTGCAACTTGTTATTTTGGACAAACTTGTGCTTACAAGCAGGAGGATAAATCTTGTGTTTTCATGCCTGGCGTGAATTTTTTGGAAGTAAGGGAGATGGTCTTACGAACACTCTACTTCTGCCCGCATGTAAGAGTAGGAACTGAGATCCTTCAAACCACTGTGCGGTTCTTGTAGGCTTTGAAGTTGTAAATCGAGGCTGTAAGACACAACACAATAGCTCTACTCCTATTCAGACCACCAACAGCGATTTAGAACGATGTCCGTCATATTTTGCGACAAAGCAACATTCTTTCTGTAAATTCGGTTAGTCTTGCTCGGGCGGGTGCAAGTTAGTCATTCCTAAGTACGTCTTTTCGGTTTCCCATTCTTCACTGATTTCCATCAACACGGCACTGACCAGACGAAGCAACGAGGCTTCATGGGTGAACAGAGTCGCCACGCGGGTGCGGCGCTTGAGTTCTTTGCTGATTCGTTCCATTAAGTTCGAGGTGCGCAGCCGGCGACGGTGCGTTTCGGGAAAACGAAACACAGTGAAGCTTTCGGCGACGTTGGCCTCCAGCCACGCGCTCAGCTTCGGTGCCCTCTGCGCGTACTTGTCCACCGTTTGCTGCAGGCGGCGTTCGGCTTCCCGTCGATCGCCGGATTCAAAGATGGCCCGCAGATCGCCGGCCACTTCGCGGCGCATCTCCAGGCGCGGCACATAGTGCGCGGCATTCTGCTGCAGATGAAACTGGCAGCGCTGCCAGGGCACACCGGGGAAGCGGGCTTCGCGCGCGGCTTTTAAGCCGGCATGGTCGTCGCTGATGAGCAATCGCACACCCGCTCAGCCGCGCGCCTGCAAGCCGGCAAAAAAGTCGCGCCAGTGCACTTCCGCTTCACTCAACGAGACGCTGACGCCGAGTACCGTGCGTTGCCCGCTTTCGCCCACCCCGAAGGCCATCAACACGGCACAGGAAACAACGGAGCCACCATGCCGGATCTTTTCATAGCGTGCGTCCAGAAAGACGTACGGCACCTCGCCCAGCGGTCGGTTACGCCAGCGGTTCAGCTCTTCGTCGAGCAGCTTCGTGGCCCGGCTCACCTGTGTGCTGGACACCTCCAGTCCGCACAACTCACTCATCACCGCCGTCACTTTGCGGGTGGATACCCCTTGCACGTACATCTCGGCGATGGCGCATTTGAGTGCTCGTTCGCTACGCACCCCACGCTCCAGCGCCGAAGGATAAAACTCCACCTCGCCGCGAACCTGTGGTATCTGCAGCGCCAGTTCGCCGACGCGCGTCTGCAGCATCTTCGGCTTAAACCCATTGGCATAGCCGCGTCGCTTTTCGGTCCGCTGATAGGGATCAGCGTCGAGCACCTGCGAACGCTCAATTCGCATGGCTTCATTGAGCAGCAGGCGCATCGCCTCCGCCATATGCGCCAGTCCATTTTCGGAAAGTAGTTGAATCACCGTCTCAATTACGTTATTGTCGGCCTGGTGGGCCATGGTTTGCTCCTTCTGATGAATTTGGTTGTTCATAAAAGGAAATCAAACTGGGCCCGCCAAAACAAGAGTCCCTCGTTTTGCCCTAGCCCTGCGCTGCGGCTCGCTTCCGCTCGCCTCCACTACGGCCTAGGGCAAAACACCTCCGAATTGCTTCGGAGCTAATTTACAGAAAGAAGTTTACACGAACGTACACCGTACACCACGTGAAGAGAGGGACTCCATTATTACTGCATATAACACTGTTGTGCAGAACTTGCAAAACAATTTATCAGTGCCGCCGCCTAAAATAATTGCTACTCTGCGTAGTCAGGTTCAATCCAGAATAAAAGGTATCCAATCGTAATTAGCTCCCATACAGGTAAATGAGTAAACATCGAATCAGAATATTGATTGTCATGGAACGGAAAACCAAGAATCGCTTCGAGCGAGTAGCCGGAGCCGAGCAAGTATCTCTCGTCTTGGTAAAGAACTGATCTGACCAACTAACGCTTCGTGCGAAAATGGCAAGCTTCATGTTGAAGTTTCTTGCCATTTTGTTTTTCCTGGCTGTTGTTCCCGGTTTTGCCGCGGAACAGCACTCGCTTCCTTCGATTTCGACCAAAACCACCGGCTTAAAACGCATCAATGGATTATTTCCGCTGTATTGGGACGAGAACTCCGGCAGGATGTGGCTCCAGATCGACCGTTTTGACCAGGAGTTCCTGTACATCACCGCGCTTTCGGCAGGTGTCGGCTCAAACGATCTGGGCCTGGATCGCGGACTTATGCAGGAGCCGAAAGTGGTGCGGTTCGAGCGCTCCGGTCCGCGCGTGTTGTTGACCCAATCGAATTATTCCTACCGGGCCACCACGCAGAACGCTGCTGAACAGCGGGCTGAACTGGATTCGTTTGCCCGCTCCACTCTTTGGGGCTTCGAAGCCGCCGCGGAAGAGGATGGTCGGGTATTAGTCGATGCAACTGACTTCTTTCTTCAGGATGCGGCAGGAGTTGCGAAAAAACTACAACAACTGAAACAGGGAACTTATCATGCCGACAAAACCAGATCGGCCTTCTACTTGTCGTTAACTAAAAACTTTCCGCGCAACACGGAAGTGGAAACTACGGTCACGCTTTTGGGCGATACACCCGGCACTTATCTGCGGGAAGTAGTTCCCACGCCCGATGCCGTTACGGTGCGTGAACATCAGTCGTTTGTTCAATTACCCGACGGAAACTATCAACCCAGGCTGCAAGACCCGCGAGCAGGCTTCTTTTCGGTGGACTTCATGGATTTTTCCGCGCCGCTCGATCAGCCGGTCATGAAACACTACATCGCGCGTCATCGCTTGGAGAAAAAAGACCCTGCGGCCGCAATCAGTGATCCGGTTCAGCCCATTGTTTATTACGTGGACCCTGGCGCTCCGGCTGATATTCGAGCAGCCCTCACCGAAGGCGCAAGCTGGTGGAATCAGGCGTTTGAAGCAGCAGGTTTTCGGAATGCGTTTCAAGTGAAGGTGCTCCCCGCCGACGCCGATCCAATGGATGTCCGTTACAACATGATTCAATGGGTGCATCGTTCCACCAGGGGCTGGTCTTACGGAAATTCGCTTGTTGACCCTCGCACCGGCGAAATCATCAAAGGCATTGTTTCTTTAGGATCGCTGCGGGAACATCAAGATTACCTGATCTTCGAAGCCCTGCTTGCGCCTCACCCTGCCGGAGCGCATTCGCATCAGGTGTTAACGAATGCCGTGTATGCCCGCTTGCGCCAACTGGCCGCTCACGAAGTGGGCCACACCTTGGGTTTGGAACACAATTACATCGCTTCCGCCGAGAACCGCGCTTCCGTTATGGATTACCCGCACCCCCTAATTGAATTGAAATATAACGGAGCATTCGATCTATCTCGTGCCTACGCTACCGGCATTGGGACTTGGGATAAAACAACCATCAAGTGGGGCTATTCGCAGTTTGCGCCCGGCACGAACGAACAACAGTCGTTAAACAAGATCATTACCGATGCCGCCCGCAATGGACTGACTTTTATCACCGATGCCGACAGTCGGCCCTTCGGCGGCGCGCATCCGCGTTCGCATCTTTGGGATAACGGCTCCAATGCCGTTGACGAACTGAACCGAATCCTGAAGATCCGCCAAACGGCGTTGTCGCATTTCGGTGAAAACAATATCGAGATGGGTGCGCCGATGGCGACGCTTGAAGAAACACTGGTGCCTTTATACATGCTGCATCGCTACCAAACGGAAGCAGCGGCCAAAGTGCTGGGCGGCAATGAATACACCTACGCGCTGCGCGGCGACGGCCAGCCGGTCACCGCCATTGTTCCCGCCGCCGAACAACGCCGCGCTTTGCAAGCGCTGCTCGATACGATCAGTCCGTCAAATTTGGTACTGCCGGAGCGCGTTTTGAATCTGATTCCGCCGCGTCCGCCTGCTTATCCGCGCACACGCGAAACCTTTCCTGCTTACACTGGGTTGACGTTTGATCCTGTAGCCGCAGCCGAATCCGCAGCCGACCTGACTGTTACCCTGATGCTTGATCCGCACCGGGCTGCACGCTTAATTCAATACCATTCAGAAAACAGCAGCAATCCTGATCTAGCCGAAGTCATCACTACGCTTCTCCAATCCACTTGGGCGGCAAAAAACGCCGAAGGACTTTCCGCTGAAATTCAGCATACGGTCAGCCATGTGGTTTTATTCCGGCTGCTCGACCTGGCAACCAACTCCGGCGCATCTCCCGTAGTGCGGGCAACTGCCCATGCTGCGATTGAAAAATGGAAGGGACGCGCCCCGGATTCCTGGGCTGCCGAACTGATCACAAAATACGAACAGGATCCAGTGAAGATCGAGTTGCCGAAAGCAGTAGAACCGCCGCCCGGCCAACCGATCGGAACGACGGAAGAGCCGTTTTAAAAACAAACCTGATCGGTAATCTGAATGCCGAAGCCTTCCAGCCCCACGACCTTGCGCGGATGGTTCGTCAGCAGGTGAATGCTGGTCAATCCCAAGTCGGAAAGAATCTGTGCGCCCACTCCGCTTTCGTGTTGAACGGGCGGGGGCGCTCCTTCCGCAAAGCTTCCCGAAGCTGCCGGGTTCCGGTTATGAGTTAATAAACGATGTTCGCCTTCGTGCCAAACCGAGCGCATTCCCGGTCCGGTTTGATGCAGATATAGAAACACTCCCGTTCCTTCGCGGGCGATGCGCTGCAAGGCCGCTGAAATCAGTTTGCGGCAGTCACAGTCCAAAGAAGAAAACACGTCGCCGTAAACGCAATGGGAATGGACGCGCACCAGAACGTCCTTCCGTCCGCTCACGTCGCCACAGACCAGCGCCAGATGCGCCACATTATCCACTTGATTCAGGTAACGCACCGTGCGGAAGTCGCCCCATTCGGTGCGGACGATGCCTTCGCCGTCGCGGTTGACGAATCGCTCTGTTTGCAAACGGTAACGGATTAGTTCTGCTACCGAAATCATCTTGAGGCCGTGTTTGCGGCAGAACTGAAGCAGTTCCGGCACGCGAGCCATTGAGCCGTCCTCGTTCATGATTTCGCAGATCACGCCGCCCGGTCGCAAGCCGGCAAGTCGGGCCAGATCAACCGCCGCTTCCGTTTGCCCGGTGCGAACCAGCACTCCGCCTGCTCTGGCTTTCAAGGGAAAAACATGACCAGGACGCGCCAGGTCAGCAGGCTTCGAGTCCGGGCGCATGGCCACTTCAATCGTATGGGAGCGGTCGTGCGCCGAAATGCCGGTGGTCACGCCTTTCGCTGCGTCAATCGCTTCGGTAAATGCAGTCCCGAAGCGGGCTGTGTTCACCGGCGACATCAATTGCAGGTCAAGCCGCTCACAGATTTCAGGGGCCAGGGCGAGGCAGATCAGGCCGCGCCCATGCGTTGCCATGAAGTTAATAATCTCCGGAGTGATTCGATCCGCCGCTACGGTGAGGTCGCCTTCGTTCTCGCGATCCTCATCATCAATAACGACCAGCACTTTTCCGGCGCGGAAATCTTCAATGGCCTCCGGTATGGAAGCAAAGGACATTCGTTGTGTTGGATGCTCAGCGTTTCCAATTAGTCGCTGTAAGCAACAGCGGCAGCGTTCGTCTTGCTGTACCAGGGCTTAGCTGATTTGATGGCGTCGTTCACGGCATTGATGTTTTTCACGCCCTGATCGCTCATCCAATCTTCCATCGCTTTGGCGCCTTTCTTGGCATAAACCGAAATACCATCTTTCCAGGTAGCGCGTCCGCAAAGAACGCCGGAATAATCGGTTCCTGCTTCCGAAGCCATGTTCAGCGATTCCACAAACTGCGCGTTGCTCACCCCGGCGCTTAGATAGATAAAAGGCTTTTTCGCCGTTTCCGCTGCTTTGCGGTAATAATCTAAAGCCTGCTGGCGCGTATAAGCAGCCTGGCCCTTGAATACGCTGCTGGCTTCTACAAATTCCGCGTTGGTCGGCACTTCCACTTTCAACACATCAATTCTGTACTCTGGCTTGGAGAATTCTTCCATCGCGCCGATCACCACATCGGGCTTTTTTTTCGCGTATTCAAAACCTTTTTCATCGCCGCCCGCCGGATCGTAGCCGACAAATTCGCAGAAGAACGGAATTTCATGCGCTTCGCATTCCGCGCCGATGCGTTCCACAAAAGCGTGCTTGATGTCGTTGATGTCCGGCTTTTCGAAAGGCGTATAGTAAAGCAGAATCTTCACCGCATCCGCGCCCATATCCACAATGCGCTTCACCGAAACGTGCGGCAGCAGATCCGGTAAACGCCCCGGTTGGGTGTTGTCGTACCCGCTTTCTTCGTAGGCCAATAACAAGCCGCTGTTTTTAGAGCGGGCTTTGGCAGCGGGCAGCCCGAATTCAGGATCAAGCAGAATCGCGCTGGCATGAGGAGTCAGCACTTTCGAAACGATGACTTTGAATTCCTCCATCATCTCGTTGCTGATCTGGTCTTCCGGCACGCCTTTGGCCGAGGCAATGGATTTGCGTAAACTTCCGCGCTGATCCATCGCCGCCGCGGCGATTACGCCATTGTCATTTGAAAGGGCGTTCAAATGTTTGATTTTGCCTTCGGAAAGCTTCATGGGTTCTCCTGAATTTCAGTGGGAATTTTCTTTCCCAAGTATATCGAAAGAACGAAAATTCCTGGCACAATAGAAGAAGGAGCAACAAGTGAGAAAGCTGACCAGTCTTTTCTTTCTGGGAATGTTAGCCGTTCCTGTTTTCTACGGGCAAGCCGATAACCAGGCGGTACCGGCCTACATGACGGAAGCCCAGGCGAACAAAAAGCAGCCTCCCACGCTGTCGCCGGACAAGTTTTCCGACCCGCAGGCGGTTCGTGCTTACACCGTAGCTAAGCGGATTCCGAAAGTGTTGGCGCAGCAGCCTTGTTATTGCTGGTGCAGTCGCGGCGGCCATCGCGGACTGCTGGATTGTTACATCAGCGATCACGCTTCGCATTGCGGCGTTTGCCAGAAAGAAGCATTGTATGCGGACAAGCTGACCAAAGAAGGCAAAACCCCATCAGAAATTCGCGCTTCGATTGAAAAAAGCGGTTGGGTAAACGCCGAGTAAGAAGCAAATTTCGGTATCCGAGTTGCTCTCGCCTGCAGATTACTGCACAAAACCCATCTTCTGCAAATCCGTTTTCGGCGAGGGCGCATTAAATTGAGCTTGATTGAAAGTTGCCACCTGATGGCCGCCTTCCAAAGCAACCCCATAAGGTGGATCAACAAACTTGAACACTTGCCGAAGCTTGGCAGTATCTAAGCTGGTTCCTGCTTTTAAACCAGTGTCGTGCAGAAACCCGTCAGCCCATTGCGGCTGTGTAGTGGGAAGGCCGATCACCTTGGTATTCTTCCAATCAAATTTCGACATGAAGCGGGCCGCCGCATCACAATGCAGGCACTGCGGGTCATAAAAGAAAAGAAACACTTTACCTTCCGCCAGCGACTGCGATTTGCCGTTCACCACAATCGGGCTCGGTGCCTGCAGGCCGCGATTAGCAGTTTTCGCAATCGCAAGACTTCCGCCTGCTACAGCAGCAATGGCGGCAAAGGCCGTCAACGGAATCCGCAGATTCAAAACAGGCCGTGACCAGAAATAAGCTGCCAACCCAAGCAGCAGCATAACGCCATCGCTCCAAAAGAAGCCCGGCCCAATCGTGCGCTTAAGGATCGGAAAGCAACTGCACTCCTGGCCAACGAGCGAATGGTAATAGAAACCGATCCAGCCCAGGAAGAAGAGGATCAACGCCGAACCGAGCAGCCCGCCTAACTTTCTAAACCGGGGAATAAACAAGAGAAACGCCGCCAATACTTCAATCGCGCCTAGGCTCGCAGCGCCGATTGCGCCCCACCCCGCCGGAACACGCGCTTGTTCCAGCAGTTCGCCGGTCCGCAGCGGACTCAGCACTTTCCAACCGCCGGACACGAGAAAGATGACGCCTAACAGGACGCTGCAAACAATGGAAGCTGTTCTCTTCCAGTGATTTAAACCTGGCTTATCGCCCAGATTCGGTTCGTTGATGACGGCTGCGGCATTCATAACTTGATTTTAATCCTGCCTCGCAAACGCTACACTATGAACTCACCATGAAACAAGTTTCACTCGGAGTTTTATTGTGTTTCTCGTTCTCGCTTTCGGGCTTTGCCGCTTCAACTAACAATCTGGATAAGCAGGTCGAATCCATCACCAAACATGCCATTCTGATCGATACCCATAACGATATTCCGAGCTTTACGGTGGATGGCGACGACATCGGGACATCCACTCCAGCGCGGGATACCGATCTGCCGCGTTTACGACAGGGCGGCGTGGGCGCTATTTTCTTTTCCGTGTTCGTGGCTTCTACTTATGTGGAGGGAAGCCATTCCGCGAATCGGGCTTTGCAGTTAATCGATACGGTGCATCAGGACATTGTGCGGCGCTATCCAAAGGATTTTGTGCTGGCAACCACTGCGGACCAGATTGTGAAAGCGCATAAGAAAGGCCAGATTGCCGCCCTGATGGGATTGGAAGGCGGACACGCCATTGAAGACGATCCTCGCTTGTTGCGCGACTTCTATCAACTCGGCATCCGCTATATGACGCTGACGCATACCAATACCAACAGTTGGGCCGATTCATCGGGCGACGTCAACGATCCCAAAATCCAGCACCACAACGGCTTAACGCCGCTCGGCAAAGACATTGTTCGCGAAATGAACCGCCTGGGCATGATGGTGGATATTTCGCATGTGGCCGATAAAACGTTCTGGGATGCGCTGGAAGTGAGCAGCGCGCCGTTGATTGCTTCGCATTCTTCCTGCCGGGCACTCGATAACGCGCCGCGCAACATGACGGACGACATGATCAAAGCGTTAGCGAAGAAAGGCGGCGTGATTCAGATCAACTTCTCTTGCGATTTCCTGTCCCAAAAATCCCGCGACGCGCAAGCGAACTCGCCGTTGATGGCGCGTTATCTCGAAATCAGCAAGCAGTACAAAGACGATCCGGTGAAGCGCAAAGCAGAATTAGAAAAATTGTTTGCGGAAGCAAAGAAAACAGCAGTCCGGGCTTCGCTCGCGGATGTTGTGGCTCACATTGACCATGTGCGCCAGATTGCCGGCATTGATGCGATCGGCATCGGCAGCGATTTCGACGGCGTGGAATGCACGCCGCAGGGCTTGGACGATGTTTCCAAATTCCCGAACCTGACGCGCGCGCTGCTTGAAAAAGGCTATTCCGCCAACGACATCAAAAAGATCTACGGCGAAAACACTTTGCGCTTGATGAGACAAGTGGAACAGGTAGCGACTGAACATTCGTTACAATCGCGGAGATGACTCCTTTGATCGCTGCATTTGGCGAGATTATGCTGCGGCTGGCTCCGCCCGGATTTGAGCGCTTCCTTCAATCTCCGCAATTTATGGCGACCTGGGGCGGCGGTGAAGCGAATGTGGCTGTTTCCGCCGCGCAGTTTGGAGCTAAGTCCCGCTACATAACTGTTCTGCCGAAAAACAATCCGATTGCAGATTCCTTTGTCGGTGAACTGCGGCGTTTTGGAGTGGATGCTGACCACATCGTACGCAGCGCGGGGCGTTTAGGCATCTACTTTGTGGAAACCGGCGCGAACCAGCGGCCTTCCAAAGTGGTCTACGACCGCGAACACAGCGCCATCGCTTTGGCGAAACCGGACAGCATCGATTGGAAAAAGGCGCTGGCAGACGTTGCCTGGTTTCACATCACCGGCATTACGCCCGCCATCAGCGAAAGCGCGGCTGAATTAGCGATGCAATCGGTGCGGACGGCCAAAGAACTGGGCGCTTCGGTTTCAGTGGACTTGAACTTCCGCAAGAACCTGTGGCGGTGGGGCAAGGAAGCGCATCACGTGATGCCTGACATTCTGCGGCACGCCGATGTTTGCATCGCCAACGAGGAAGACTGCCAGAAGTGCCTGAACATCCATGTTGATATTGACGTGGAAAGCGGGCAACTGGAGCGCGAACTGTTTGGTGAACTCACAGAAAGGGTGATGGCTTCTTATCCCAATCTGCGGGCTGTAGCGGTCACGCTGCGAGAATCGAAAAGCGCGTCTCACAATGGCTGGTCCGCTTGCTTAAACAACGGCAAGCAGTTTTTGTTAAGCAAGCATTACGAGATCACTCATATTGTGGATCGCGTGGGCGGCGGCGATAGTTTTGCCGCCGGTTTGATTTACGGCTTAACCCATCTCGGCTCTGAACAGGATGCGCTGGAGTTTGCAGTGGCCGCATCTGCTTTGAAGCATTCGATACCAGGCGACTTCAACCGGTTCACCGCCGAAGAAGTGACCGCGCTTGTGAAGGGCGGCGGATCGGGGCGGGTGCAGCGGTGAATCTCGTACACTAAAGCAGATAGCCCAGTTCCATGAAACTCGGAATCGATTTCGGAACCACCAGAATTGTGATCGCGGCAGCAGATCGCGGCAACTACCCATTGGTATCGTTTGATGCCCTCGAAGGAGCTACCGCCGATTGGTATCCCGCGTTGGTCGCACTGCGCGGAGCGGAACGGCGCTATGGGTGGGCGGCCTGGGAAGTGCAGACCGAAGAGGGCTGGACCATTCTTCGATCAGTGAAGCGGCTGTTGGAAGATGCCGGGCCTAGCACCGTGATTGATTTAGGAGAAACGCAGGTTTCCTTGCAGGAAATTCTCAATGGGCTAACGCAAAACATCTACTCAGCATTGTTTGAGCATTCCAACCTGAACCTTCGCAGGGGCGAGATTTTGCAAGCGGTGTTGGGCGTTCCGGCTCATGCCAATAGCAATCAGCGATTTCTGACAGTGGATGCTTTTCGAAGCGCCCGGTTTGAAGTGTTGGGCTTGTTGAATGAGCCAAGCGCAGCAAGCATTGAGTTCGGCCATCGTGAACGGGCGGGGAAATCCCTTCGAGAGGCAATGCTCGTGTATGATCTCGGCGGCGGAACCTTTGATGCGTCGCTGGTGGTGCTCGACAACAACGTTCATCATGTGATCGCTTCGGAAGGCATTCCGTCGATTGGCGGCGATGAGTTCGACACCGCTCTGGCTGATCTGGCTTTAGATGTAGGGAAGATTACCCCGGAACAGCGGGACCAAATTTCCGCCGCTGCCTGGTTCCGTTTGCTGGATGAATGCCGGGTCAAGAAAGAAGCCTTGCACCCGAATTCCCGGCGCATCAGCATTGAACTGGAAACCGTTCATCCGGAATGGGACACGGTGCAAGTGCCGGTTGCTGATTTTTACGAGGCGGCGCGGCCTTTGGTGGAAGAAACCATCGACGTTACCGAGGATTTGCTGAAGCGGCACGGGCAGGATCAGTTCGATGTTTTATATCTGACCGGCGGGGGCAGTGAGCTGCCCTTGATTGCCCGTATGCTGCGGGAGCGATTTGGCCGCCGCGTCCGGCGCTCGGCTTACACTCGTTCGGCTACTGCGATCGGACTTGCTATTCAAGCGGACCGCCCCGAAAGGTATCAAATCAGCGAGACGTTTTCCCGCTATTTCGGCGTGTGGCGCGAAGCGGAAGACGGCAGCCAAGTTATTTTTGATCCGTTGTTTTCCAAAGAAGATCGGCTGCCCGCAGCGGGGGAAGCTCCGTTGCGAGCGGAGCGCGCGTACCAGGCGGTTCACAACATCGGCCATCTGCGGTTTCTGGAATGTAGCCATCGCGGAGCGGACGGTATGCCGACCGGCGAAATCTCGTTATGGGATGAGATCCGGTTTCCTTACGATCCTGAGTTGGCGCAATCCGATCAGTTCGATTCCGAACCAGTGAGCCGGTCCGCAACGGATACGGCGCAGTTGATTGAAGAAGTGTACGAGTGCCAGGCGAGCGGTTCGGTTTCGGTGACAATCACCAATCAAACAGCCGGGTATTCGCGGACTTATCCGCTGGGGCGCTGGTCGCAGAAAGATAAAACGGTGGCACCGGTGCGACGCCGAAAAAAAGCAGAACAAGCAAAAGCTTCTTCCGGTTGAGAGGAATGAATCTTTCGTTCCGTTCCTGCTCCTCAACTTATATCAAGTAATTTAAGAACAGTGGTGTTTTTGCGCGAAAACGTCATTTCCGGTTTTCTGTTTTCCTTACCCGCACGGCTTTGCACGTTTATTGCATTGCTGCGTCAAACCTTTGTTGAAGCACCATGCGTTCCACGCCGGTTGAGATTGCGCTCCTTTTGCGAACAACGGGGGGTCCGATGAAAAATCAGGAACCCGGAACTTCGCCGGATGATCTGCAATCAGAAGAGCAGGCGCAGTTTATTCAGGAAAACCTGCGGCGCATTTTTCTGTTAATTTATCGCATTGTGGGCAATGTGGACGATGCGCAGGATTTAACGCAGGAAACATTCATCAAAGCTTTGCAGCGCCAATCGCAGTTGAAAGACAGGGAAAAGGCCGACCGCTGGTTGTCGCGCATTGCCAGCAATACGGCAATTGATTACCTGCGGCGCAAAAAGAACGTTTCACTGACGGAACTGGCGGAAGTGCCATTTTCTCTTGTGTCGCAGCAGGAAAGCCCGGAACAGTTTCTGCTGCGCTCCGAGAAGCGTTT
Organism: uncultured Bryobacteraceae bacterium; assembly: GCA_964247975.1. GTDB lineage: Bacteria > Acidobacteriota > Terriglobia > Bryobacterales > Bryobacteraceae > KBS-96. The sequence goes on from CAXTWH010000061.1 coordinate 22,154, forward strand.
GCAGTTGGATGACGGTTTAGCCGCGCTGACCGAACGAGAAAGAACGGCTTTAGTGCTGCGCGATATTGAAGATATGCCGGCGGTGGAAGTAGCGCGGGTGATGAACTGTTCGATGGCTACGGTAAGATCGCACATCTCCAACGCGCGGGTGAAGTTTCAAAAATATCTGGAATCGAAAAATGCATGACGCAGCTTAACGCAAACATTCATCCTCCAACTGGGGAACTGGCCTTGTGCGCGCGCCGCGATCTGCCGCGCCTGCGTCAATGGCAAGTGAACCGGCATCTTGCCCGCTGCGCCGATTGCGCGAACCAAGTGAACCGCTTCCGCCTGGCCGCGAACGAAACACGGCGGATTTCTGAGTTGACCACGGATGCGGCTTTGGAAGTTGCTTTTGATTGGTCGCGCTTGCAGCGGGAAATGGCCGGCAACATCAGCGTTGGGATTGCAGCCGCGCAGTGCATCGGAAGCGCGCGCCGGAAAGCGGCCAAGGGCTGGCGCATCGGAGCGATGGCTACCGTGCTGACGCTGGTTTTTGTTTTCGGCTGGTTGTACAACATCCCGCATGAGGACACAGAGCGGATTGCCGGAGCGCTGCGGACCGTTTTTTCAAAAACAACGATGGCGCGGGGGACGCTGCTGCAAACCAACACTCGCGGCGTATCAGTTCGCTCGGCTGGCGGAAGCCTGACCATTCTGCGGCCTGATTCCGCCAAAGCCACCGAATCGTTCACCGGCAACGGCTCGGTAGGCGTGCGCTACGTAGATGACGAAACAGGGCAAGTAACAATCACGAATGTTTACGGGCAGTAAAAAGCTGGCGATCGCAATTCTGATTTTCGCTTCACTCATCGGAGCAAGTTCCGCGCAGGATCGTTCGGCCATGCCGTGGCTGAATGTGGAGTTTCCGCGCGATTCGCCGGTAAGCGTGGTCTCATTCAGCCTGGGCGATTCCACGGCCAGCGTGCGCGGCATTTCGCTCGCGCTCGCGCTGCATACTTCCATTACACTGCGCAACGCGGGCAATAAGCCGATACACGGCTTAACATTGCTGGTGCAGGCCCAAGATTTAACACCGGCGGGAAAAGCTTCGGTGACGGCGCCCTCTCTGAATGTGCTGCCGGGCGAAATTTTTCCGGTGCGCCTTGATTTAGAACTGCTGCGCCCTTTCAACACGAACCGGAACGGGGGCGCGCTGGTGGATGTGACGCTCGACTGCGTTTTGTTCGATGACCTTTCCGCGTATGGACCGGACAAGCTCCGGTCCCGGCGCAATCTAACGGTGTTTGAATGGGAAGCGCGGCGCGACCGGCAGTATTTCCGGCAGTTGATGGCGAGCGGCGAATACGCGAAACTGCAGGAAGAATTAAATTACGGCTTGCCGGAAGCGCGGCCGCCGATGCTGGGCTTTGAAATTCTGGGCGATCCGTACCGGGCTGGTTCTTTCAGCCGAGCGGTGCCGGTCGCGTTTGTGCCGTTTCCCGATTCGCCGGTGCGTTTATTGAATGGGGCGGCGCATGTGTATCGCAACGAAGTTCATGCACCGCAGATTGAACTGCAGAATCGAACGGAGCGCACGCTCGAAACCATTGACGTGGGATGGATTCTGCGCGACGACAGCGGCCAAAATTACCTGGCCGGCTCGCTGCCTACACGAGTGCAGATTGGGCCCGTGCAGCAAGGCAAAGTGCTGCAAAACGGTGTTTTGCGATTCTCGCATCCTTCCGGGCGGCCCATGCTGGTGGATGGCGTGACAGCATTCATCAGCAGCGTGCAATTCGGCAACGGCGATTTCTGGATTCCGAGCCGCAAGGATATTGCCGCCGCGAATCTTGATCCGTCGATGCGCCGCACCATTGCCAGTTCCCCGGAGCAGCAACGGCTGATGGAGATTTACCGCCGCAAAGGAATTAATGCTTTGGCTGCGGAACTGAAAAAAGCGGCGAATTAGGACGAGTCCTGGTACGCTGAAACCGTGAAGCCGGAACGATTCTGGGGCCGACCCCTGGACAGCCTTTCGTTAGCCGAGCGGTGGCAAGTGGCCGGCTGCTGGATTGCGCTGGAGTTGTATCAGCCGGATACTATGCCGCTGCGAACTATTGAGGCTCTGGGGAAAACTCCGGCAGAATGCGTTCAACAGTTGAATTGGCGAGGGCTTGATCCTGCGCGGTTTGAGTTTCAAGCACTGCCGCAGCCGTACAAACAGTGACGCAGGTCGGGCGGACGCGCTCCGATTCATTCAGTTGTCAAAAGAATCGGCAAGGTGCGTGCTTGCGACAAAAATCAGGCGGTAAGTTTGCCGGTCGATGCGCCGGGGGTATTTCTTGCGGCTTCGGCTTGGAAAGAGAGCCGAGCAGGAAATGTCGCCCGCGGAAAGGCTGCCAGGTTTCGTTCGAACAAACGGAACTAAACTGAACAGGACGATGCGGTTGTTTTGCGAATGTGGCTGAGAATACTATGTCCGAATAACCACTTAAAAGTTATAAATCTGCTGCTTGAATCCAGATAATTTCCAGACTGGCAAAGCGGCGCAAAACAACATGGCTCGATGTTGAAAACACTTTCCTCCTGTGTGCCGCGTCAAAGCGTTCTTGACGGCACTGCCGATTTCGTTGTTAATCTCGCTGATTTGCCGTACTTAACCGAGGCTGAGGCACGAGAGTTTCTCGAATCAAATGTGCTGACCTCCGGAATGGAATTGCTGCTACAGCAGACCTTTGCGCGTATCGGCGGCGAGAAGTCCGCCAGCGGCGTTTACAAGTTATCGGAATCGATGGGCGGCGGCAAGACCCAGAGCATGATTGTGGCCGGTATTCTAGCGCGTTTTCCACAACTCGCAAGCATTGTAGAGTTCCAAAAAGAACTGCCCAAAGCCCAGCCAGAGATTGTGGCCGCGTTTACAGGGCGCTCAACGGACCAGAAGGTCTGGATCGGCATCGGCAAACAACTCGGGGTGGAGTTCGCTGCTGACCGCGCTCCTGCCGAAACGGAATGGCGCGATGCTCTGAAGAATCGGCCGGCTCTTATTCTGCTGGATGAATTAGCGTTTTATCTGGTTCACGCCGCCAGTCAAGGTTCGGGTTATGACGGCACCAGGGCGGCAACGCTAGCCGGCATTGCGTTAACAAACCTATTTGGAGCCGTTCGCGATTACAAAGAATGCGGTCGCTGCGTTTTGATTATTGCCGATCTGCAAAAAGATTGGGAACAAGGCGCAGAGGAACTGGCCAAAATTCTTCGCGCCAACAACACGCTCGGGGGTACGATCCAGAGCGTCAACAATGAAATGTCAAAAGGCGCGCAGTCCATTTCGCCGGTTGACAACCAAAAGGATGAGCTTTACGCCATCCTGCGTAAACGCTTGTTCAAGCAAATCGACGTCGGCGAAAAGGAAAAAGCGTCAGTTGCCGACGCGTATATCGCCGAGTTGGCCAAAGCTTCCGCGATCCTGGAGCGGCCTACCGTTAAGATCCGCGAAGAAATTTTGGTTTCCTACCCGTTTCATTTCTCAACAAAGCACCTGATCGCTTCGTTTAATGACAATCCGGGTTTTCAAAAAACTCGCGACGTGATTCGGCTGATGGCGGCCATTGTGCGAGGGCTTTGGGCCAAGGGCGACGCTGAGGTGCAGCGTCATGCGCTTTTGTCTTTGGAGTCTGCGGAATTTAATGATCCCATCGTTTCAAGCCGTTTTGTTGAGATTAAGAAATCGCTGCAAGACGCTTTGCAGACTGATATTGCGAACAACGGCACATCACACGCCGAGAGCGTAGAAGACGACAATACCGGACTTGCCGCGCGGTGCGCGAAGTGGATTTACGCGGCTTCTTTGTCGGACGTGCATCCTCAAGGCTTAACCGTAGAGGAACTGGCTGAATATCTGCTCGCTCCTGGGCAGTCGATTATCGGCATGCCGGACGCGCTTAAGAAGCTTTACGACACTTGCTGGTATATAGAACAAACGAAATCCGGCCGCTATCTTTTCAATCGGCACAAGAATCTTAACGCGCAGGTCAACAGTTATGTAAAAAGCTGCGCCTACGCGGACCGCGATGCGGAGATTGAAAAGAAGCTGACCGAAATGTTTGAACCGAAAGATAAGCGATGCTACCAAAAACTAGCCGTGCTGCCGGGGCTTGATGAGGTTCACCTAGAGCGCGATAAAACAACCCTGCTGGTGCTCAAGCCCGATACCGATTTCGCCAAGTTCTTTGCCGATCAGAAATTCAAAAACCGAGTGGCTATTCTCACGGCAGACGACCAAACAGGCATCTTTAATATCAATAAAAAAGCGGAACGCTTGTGGGCCATTAAACAGGTAGTCCGGGATTTGAACAGTGAAAACTCTCAATACGAAAAAGCGAAAACAGCGTTGGCGGAGTACCAGAGCGAACTCTTTCTTGCATTGAAGGCAGTTTTTAACAAACTACATTACCCGTTGATTGATGATGAGGGTGAAACGGCGCTGGTGCCCGCTCCACTGCTTGACAGCTACCTCGACGACAAAACTGATCGCCGCATTCAGTACCGCAATGAAGAAGCCTCTAAAGGTGAGTTTGTGGTGGAAGCCACGCTGCGGGACGCAAGTAAGTTTCAAGTCTTCCTGCCGAACCACGACCAAGATAAGCTGAAGACTTACCAGCCGCTTCAAACCCGCATCCAGCAGTTTTTGTTTCCAGCTACCGGACGCGCCACTTGGCAGCAGATTCTGGAAGGCGCGGCTTCAAAAGGGCAGATGCTCTGGACCGAACCCGGCATGCTGGAACGCTTGCGCGAGGCCCTGACCAAAGCGGGAGGCTGGCGCGAGATTGCCGGGCAGATTCAAAAACCGCCGTTTGACGAAATAACCGGAGTTTCCATCGAGTACAACCGGGACAAAAATTCCGGGCGCATCGAAACCACCGATATTAAGCTTTCCCATGCCGACAAGCTGCTGGTTCGGGAAGACAACGGGGAATACAAAACCATCCCGCACGATGCTGCTTTTGTGAGCGACGCGATGGTGATTGAATTCCGCGCGATCGATTCAACCGGAAAGAACAAAGAAGGCAAGCCGTACCGCATTGAAAACTCAATCGATGTTCAACATGTCTTGATGCCTTCCGCAACGCCCGGCCGCCGGATTGTGAAGGTTCAGGTGATACCGCCCACCGCCAGCTTGAAGTTCACGGGCGACGGGACGAACCCGGCCAATAACGGCCAGCCTTATGTGAAGCCCGGCATTGACGCGGCCGAAGGCTCGACCATCCGTTTGTTTGCGGAAAAAGGGCCATTGTCCGTTGAGAAAAGCATTCCTGTTCCACTGACCGCCCAACCGGGAACCGGGCCGGCGCTATCCACGATTGACCTGGCTATGCTGGCAACGGTGAGCGGTAAAGGGTTTGCCCAGGTAAGCACGACGCGAGCCGCGACTTATAAATTCCTTTCCAGCCTGCCGAACGACGCGCTGCTTCAGAAAGTGCAGGCCAAAGTGACGCTGGCCGCTAGCGATAGCTCCATTACGTTGACTTGGGACGGCAAATCGCGCGTGACGGCCGCCCAGGCGATTGAAGCTTTCGAATTTCTCGACAAGCAAATTGAAGGCGGCGAATGGTGGCTGCGCTTCGACCAAGTGCATTTTTCAACCGGAAGATCTCTCTTGCAATGGCAGGTTGACGCCAGTTACAGCGTTGAGGCGGGACAGGTGACGCAATGAGCGTACAAGCAATTCACAATTTCGGAGTAGTGGATGAAAAGAGCGACGCTTTTGAGTTCATTCACGATCTGGCCGGTCAGGAAGGTTGTCGCTTAGTGGCTGTGCTGCAAACCGAGCGCGGACCGCGCCGCACGGAAGTAGCAGTTATTTCATCTACCCAGTGGAATGCGATACGCGCCGTCGCCGTTAAGGAACTGGCGGCGGAGATGGGCAACACCGAGCGCGACAAGAAAGCGCCGACTCTCCGGCAAGGCGTGAACCGCATCAGTCCCTTAATCGGCCGCGAGCTGGGCGTATTGTTAATTGCCCTGATGGAAGAAGGCGCGGCGGACCGCACGGATGCGCTGTTGCACGCCTGGCGCGAGCTTGCGCGCGAAGAGCGCTGGTGGTTGTATGCCAAAGCGGCCGCGCCCGGTCAACGTATTGGCTGCGGCTGGCGGCGCGCTTTGTATCACGCGTTGAGCGAAGCTTCCGGAGTCCGGTTCATTCCGCCGGCCGAAGCTCAAAAAAAAACCTGTGGGAGCACCGCCAAACGATTGCCCCGCAGGCCGACGGCAAACCGCCTGGCGCAAACCGCGGTTCAGTAACCGGTTCAGAGCCGATTGCCGAACCCGCGGAGCAGCTTGGCGGAACTCGCCGCTCCAAAGCTAAAAAGGCGAGAACAGCCGAAAACGTAAACCAATTAATACTTTTTGAGAAATGACCGCTAAAACTCTGCTCGAAGTTCAGTTTCCGATCGGGCCGCTTTCGCTGGAAAGCTACAAAGAGCGCGATGCTAAAGGAGCAAAGGTGCTCGCCTCGCTGGGAAAGTGGTGGGGAGCTAAACCTTTGGTGCTGGTGCGCGCGATTGTGATCGCCGCCGTATTTCCCGCTTCCGATGACCCGGAGCGCTGGCCCGCTGACCTTGACATCTTTCTGAAAATAATGTGCCTGGACAATGCCGGAATGTGGAAGCGCAAAACGGCCCCGCTACCCGCCCCACTCTGCTATCCGCACGCGGATTGCGCTGAGCGCGAGCAGTTATTTGAGGAGGAAGGCAAGCGTTGGAAGCGCAGTGCTTTGCCCACTGCACGGCACACTCTTGAAAAACGCACATTCTACACCCTGAGCCACACAGAACAGCGCGAATACTGCCGCCGGGTTGAAGAGATTGACGGGCCGCCGGAAGAATCGTGGGCCGAGATTAATGCTTATCTCGGCACTTCGGCCGATACACTGCCTGCCTTGGTGCAGCAGCTTTCTCAGAAACGCTATGGAACACGTTTGAAAGTGGGCGATGCTTTCTCCGGAATGGGTTCAATTCCATTTGAAGCGGCAGAGCTGGGCTGCGATGTTTACGCGTCCGATCTGAACCCGGTGGCTGGCTTGCTGACTTGGGGAGCCCTTCATTTGATTGGAGGATCTGACGAATTCCGCAAACGCGTGCACGAGGCACAACGCGAAGTTTACTACGAGGTGGACCGTTGGCTGCTGACCAAGAAGCTGGAAACAAGCGAGGAGGGTTGGCGGGCTGAAGCTTACTTATATTGCGTTGAGGTGGAAGTGCCTGAATGGGACGGGTGGAGAATACCGGTCTGCCCCAGTTGGGAGATTGCGCCCAAAACCAAAACATGGGTTGAACTCGTTCCGGTTGTTTCGGAAAAGCGCTTTGATTTTCGCGTGCGGACGGGCGAGCCCGGCTTCTCCGAAGCGAAAGAGGGTACTAAGAAAAAGAAAGGCGCTGTGCTAGTTTGCCCGGCGTCGTTATGGAAAATTTTAAAGAAGGCCAACTCAGGAACATCGCGCGCAATTTCATACAATCAGCTCATCGAAAATGCGGGTGGACTTCGCCCCTGGAAGAAACACGATTTTCAGCCTCGGACTGATGACGTTCTTCAGGAACGGCTTTACTGCATCCGTTGGCGGAAACCCGATTGGACCGACGATGGAGGACGTGAACACAAAGGCGATCTAGTTTATCGAGAACCGCAGGAGCATGATCTTAAGGTTGAGACCAAAGCAGCTAAACTCCTGAACAACGTTTTTGAGGAGTGGCAAACGGCTGGCTGGATTCCGAGTTGGCGTATTGAGCGGGGGTACAACACTAATCAGCCAATCCGCGAACGTGGTTGGACACATTGGCATCACTTGTTCACGCCGCGACAGCTATTGATGAATGGGTATTTCAGCTCCGTTTGTGCAAAGTACGATTCAGAAATTAGAGCCGCTCTGCAGGCATCGTTCGCGCGATTGCTCAATCATAGCTCCCGTTTGTGTATTTGGTTGCCTACGCAGGGTGGAGGTATTGGAGGAGGAAAAAACGTTTTTCTAAATCAGGCGTTGAACACTCTTCATAATTACGCCAATCGCGCTTGGACTGGACTACAGACACAAGTTTTAGTTGAGCATTCTTCGTTTGAGACTTCAGGTGCCAAAAGCACCTCATTAACGGATTCACGATTCGTAACTGAAGTATGCCATCTCTGGATCACAGATCCTCCTTACGCCGATGCTGTTAACTACGAAGAATT
>CAXTWH010000062.1:0-29852 GCA_964247975.1 uncultured Bryobacteraceae bacterium
TCAGACTTTATTAAAGAATCTACTTCTTGGACGATTTTGCCAACTGAATTTTGGTATGCTCCTGGGGAGCAGCCGCAGCGGTCACCATCGGCGGCATATCGGAAGTGTCCGCCAATAGGTTTGCCATCGCAGCTACTTCCAGCCCTTCCGCTTCTTTGGTGAACGTTAAACGATTGTTTTCCGCATCGAAATCAACCTGAATCCAGTCACCTGAAACTACCTGATCGGTGGCAATCAGGTTGGACAAAGGTTGAACCAGCATGCGCTCAATGGCTCGCTTGAGGTGCCGGGCGCCGTACTTCAAATCGGTTCCTTCGTTCAACAGAAAGTCCTTGCCCGCCGTGGTAACGGTGAAAACAAACGACTTGTCTGCTGCCGAATGAAGCACGCGTTGTTGCACTTGTCCTAATTCGATATCGAGCACGCGGCGCAGTTCAATCTGCCCCAGCGGTTTGAAAACAACCACTTTGTCAATCCGGTTCATGAATTCCGGCGTAAATTTCCGCCGCGCTGCTTCCACGCCGGTTTTCGACAGTTTCTGATTGGTTTTAGCATCGACTTCCACCGCTGCGCTGTTTGCGCTATGCAGGCGTTGAAATCCCAGCTTCGGAGTGGTTAGGGAAGCCATCTCGCTCGCGCCCAGGTTGCTGGTCATGAAAATCATGCAATGCGAGAAATCCACTTTCCGATTGTCACCAAGCGTCAGCACCGCTTTATCGAGAATGCCGAGCAGCAAGTTCCAAAGAGCATCGCTTGCTTTTTCAATCTCATCAAACAGAACGAAGCTGACCTTCACTGTTTCAGAATGGTATTGATTGAGAACTTCCTGGCTCAATAAGGGATGAGTTTCCCGGTGTCCCAGATAGCCCGGAGGCGACCCGATCAGCTTGGCGATTTCATGACTGTGCTGAAATTCGGCGCAGTCGATTTTAATTACCGCGCGCGGATTGTGGACCAAAGCTTCCGCTAAAGCTTCCACCGTGCGTGTTTTCCCGGACCCGGTTGGCCCTAAAAACAGGAAGTTCGAGATTGGACGTCCTGGCGCGGTTAAGCCTGTCAGGTACATCTGATACATATTCACAATCTGGTCTACAGCTTCATCCTGCCCCACCACCATCCTGCGGAGCTTGCGATCCAGGGATTCTGCGTCCCTGCCCGTCTTAGTCGGATCAAGCGATTGATGGAGTCGGCTCATAGTCCGCTCCTCCTTTCTGCCACCTGCTACTGTTGATCGGAGCAAGCCAGATGCCATAATGGCCGCTGAACTTCTCCTCACCTGCCTAATCGCTAATGCGCTCCGCTTCATGGTTACTTGCAACCCCTCTGGTTTTCTGAATCACTTCTGCGGCGGCTTCGCGGGTCGTACCTCTACACGGCTGACCAAAGTTCGTTCCGGTTTCCGCAGGATGTCGAGAACTATTTCCGCCACATCCTCGGGAGCAATCTTCCAGTCCGACTTGCCGGACGCGGGATGCCCACCGAACTCGGTATCGACGCTACCCGGCATCACGTAACTTACCTTCACATTCTGCTGTCGATGATCGAGCATCATGGCTTCGCTCATTCCATTCAACCCAAACTTGGAAGCGTTGTAAGCCGTCCCGCCAGCCATTGGATTCCGTCCCGCCAGGCTGCTGATGTTGACAATCCAACCTCCGCCTGCCTTTTGAAACAACTGCAAGGCTTCCCGGCTGCAATAGAACACTCCGGAAAGATTAGTTCCGATAATGTGGTCCCATTCTTCCACCGTAATCTCCGCCGCAGGACGAAAAACTCCGCTTCCCGCGTTGTTAATTAGAATGTTCAAGCCTTCCAATTGCTGGTCTGCTTCTTTGAAAAGCTTCCGTACCGCTTCGCTATTACTTACATCGGCGGTCTGCCCATAGACTTTACGGTGCGGAGCGTCTCTTTTCAATTCATCAACTGCCGACTGAACAGAGTCAGGTGTACGTCCACAAACAACCAGATCAGCGCCTTCCGCTAGCAGCGCGCGCCCTACTGCTAAGCCGATCCCTCTTGTTCCTCCTGTTACCAGGGCCTTCTTGCCGCTGAGGAACTGCGTCATGAATTCCGTTTTCCTTTCATATGATGTGGCTGCATTCCACCACCAATCTCACACTAAGGTGGTGTAATCCAGTGAATTCCTAGATAATCTCCTGATGCCCATGCATCCTTATAGTTGCAGCCAGCCTTTTATACTGGTAATAGGACGATTCCAGAGAAATGATGAGTATTTTTTGGCTGCGCGTGGCGGCAGCGCTCTATTCTTGTGGACTCGTTTACGCGCTGCTGGTCATTTTCAAGAAAGGAACCCGGCTGTTTGCTCCGGCGCTAGTCGCTTTTGGGGCTGGCACGGTATTCCATTTGGTGTCTATCGTGGAACTGCGGGCAGAGCTCGGGCATTTTCCTCTCAGTAATTTTTATGAGACTACCTCTCTTTGTGCGTTCCTGATTGCCATATTTTTTCTTGCCGCTTATACCTACTATCGGATTTCGGTATTTGCTATCTGCCTTTTCCCCCTGGTTTTTTTCATGACGCTGATTGGCGCAACGGAATTCCCGGTCACTCCGTGGGGTAATTCGCAGATTCGAAACGCCTGGCTGCTGGTTCACATTGTTACTGTGTTAATCGGGTATGCCGCGCTGGTGCTTGCTTCGGTGGGCGCGATCTTCTACCTCATTCAGGAGCGGCATTTAAAGCGCAAAGAAATCGCTTTAGCTGGTTATCGCATGCCGCCCTTGGCAACGCTGGACCTTTTAATCACTCAATCGCTCAATATCGGGTTTGTGTTCACCACGGTCGGCACCGCGGCCGGCGTAATCTGGGCTTTCATTGACCAGGGCACGCGCTGGATTGTGGACCCGAAGATCGCCTTCTTCTTATTTACCTGGGCTTTTTTCCTCGCATTAATTTTTCTTAGGGTATCCGCCGGCTGGCGTGGGCGGCGGTTAGCTTGGCTGGCGGTCGGCGTTTTAGGCTGCGCCATTCTAACTTGGGGCATTCATTTTGGTTTACGGAGCGTGCTTCCCGAATGAAGCTTGCGCTGGCCGGCATCAATCATCGAACTGCTCCGGTGGAAGTGCGGGAACGTTTGGCATTTCGCGCTGAAGATCTGCCTCAAGCACTTCATCAGTTGCAGCATCAGCCGGGCATTGCGGAAAGCTTGATTCTTTCCACTTGTAATCGTGTGGAAATAACAGCAACGCTGGAAAACAAAGCAGATGCAAAAAAACTTCTCTGCGCTTTTCTAGCTTCTTTTCACAATCTGATGCCGGAAGCTCTGTTGCCGCATATCTATTTGTTTGAAGAAGCCGACGCGATCCGGCATTTGTTTCGAGTGGCTTCCAGTCTTGATTCGATGGTTGTGGGCGAGCCACAGATTCTGGGTCAATTGAAGCAAGCCTATGGGCAAGCGCGCGAATCCGGGGCGATCGGAAGCTATCTGGAAGCGGTGTTAACCCGCGCTTTCAGCGTCGCTAAACGGGTGCGGACAGAAACCGAAATCGGCCAAAGCGCGGTTTCCATCAGTTATGCGGCCGTGGAACTGGCGCGTGAAATCTTCGGCTCCCTGCATCGGCGGCGCGTGATGATTATCGGCGCGGGCAAAATGTCGGAATCAGCCGCCCGGCACCTACAGCGAGCGGGAGCAAACGAAATTCTAATAGCGAACCGGACCCAACAACGCGCTCTTGAATTGGCAAAGCTATTCGGCGGCACCGTGATTCCGTATACGTCCTTGTTTGAGCGTTTGCCGGAAGTGGATATTGTGATTACTTCTTCCGGAGCGCCGCATTACATTCTCACGCCGGGAAACGTCCGAACTGCTCTGGAAGCGCGGCGCAATCAGCCGATGTTTCTGATTGACATTGCTGTTCCACGCAATATTGATCCCGGCATCAATGAAATTGAACATGCGTTTCTGTATGACATCGACGATTTGCAGCGCATCGTGGATCGCAATCTGCGCGGCCGGCGCGAGATCGCGGAAGAAGCAGAACGGATTGTTTCGCAGGAACTGGAACGGCTGCTCATGCGCTTACGAAGCCGCGATGTGGCCCCGACGATTGTGAGCTTGCAGGAGCAGCTTGAATCTATTCGACGCGAAGAGTTTTTACGGCATCGCCGCCGCTTGGGTCCACTTTCCCCGGAACAGGAAGAAGCCGTGGAAGCACTCACGCGAGGAATTATCAATAAGATTGCTCATGGACCGATTTCTGAGATGCGCCGGGAAGCAGCCGAACACGCGGGCGAGGAAACGGGCGAAGCAGTAAGCTTTGTGCGCCGCATGTTCCGATTGGGAGAGCGCGAAAAATGAGCCAACCGGTATTAACCATCGGCTCTCGCGGTTCCGCGCTGGCGTTGTGGCAGGCGCGTTATGTAGCGGAACGCTTGCGAGAAATCGGCGTTGACACGCGCTTGGAGATCATCAAAACCACAGGCGACTTTTTGCAATCCGTGTCCCTGACCAAAGCAGGCGGCAAAGGCTTATTCACCAAAGAAATTGAAGATGCGCTTTTAAGAGGCAGCATTGACTTGGCTGTGCATAGCTTAAAAGATCTGCCGACCCAGAACCCTGACGGGTTAACGCTGGCGGCGATTCCGGAACGTGAAGACCCACGCGATGCTTTGATCGGTTACGATTTAGCAACTTTGCCGGAACGGGCGCATGTGGGAACCAGTTCACTCAGACGATCCGCGCAGTTGTTGGCTTTGCGACCAGACCTGCGCATTTCGGCGATTCGCGGCAATGTGGATACTCGGCTGCGAAAGCTGAAGGAGCAACAATTCGATGCCATTATGCTGGCAGCGGCAGGTTTGCACCGACTCGGCTTAACTGCGGAAATCGCGCAAGTGCTTTCGCCGGAAGAAATCTGTCCGGCTCCCGGCCAAGGCGCGCTGGCAATTCAAACCAGAACCGAAGGGGCAGCCCTGGAAGTTTGTTCACGCTTGAATCACCAACCTTCGGAACAGGCAGTCAATGCCGAGCGAGCAGTATTGGCCGCGCTGGGAAGCGGCTGCCAATTGCCGGTGGGAGCATACGCCAGTGTTTCCGGCCATGAACTCCACCTGATGGCGATTGTTGTTTCCACGGACGGCAAAACGTTAATGCGCGAACGGACCAGCGGACCAGCAGCAGGGGCTCAGCAAACCGGTGAAACAATGGCCACCCGGTTATTGGAGCGCGGCGCGGCGTCAATCCTGGATTATGTTTCCCTCAATGCGCTATGAACGCTTTAGCGGGTACCAGAGTGATTGTGACCCGGGCCGAACAACAAGCGGCGGACTTTGCTCAATTATTGCGCCAAGCGGGAGCAGCGGTGATCTTTCTACCGGTTATTGAAATTGTGCCTCCGGCTGATCTGCAGCCGTTAAAGGATGCTGCTAAGCGTTTGGATGACTATGATTGGATTCTGTTCAGCAGCGTAAATGCGGTGACGGCTTTGGTGGATCAATTACCCGAAAGTAGAAAAGCCAAGCCGCGCGGCAAAATTGCTGTTATCGGCAGCGCGACGCGAGAGGCAGTGAAACAATTGGGCTGGCGCGTAGAAGTGATGCCGGAAAAGTTTGTAGCGGAATCGCTGGTATCCGCGCTTGCACATCACATTCAAGACCGCCGGGTATTATTACCGAGTGCTGCTGTTACCCGGAACGTGGTTCCCGACGCGCTCAGAAAATTAGGAGCTACCGTGGATGTAGTAGAAGCTTATCGAAACGTTGTTCCCGAAAATGCTGCAACGAAAGCGCGTGACATTTTCTCACAACGGCCTTTACCGGAGTGGATCACATTTTTAAGTCCATCAGCCGTAGAACACCTGGTCAACATCATAGGCAGCGGTACTATAAGCTCTCTGCACATCGCTTCCATCGGGTCAGTCACTAGCAGCGCCATCCGTAAAGCAGGGCTTAGCGTCAGCGTTCAGCCGGAACAGCATACAACCACTGCGCTGGTGCAAGCGATGCAAGTTTACAACTACTGAACGCCGCCGCCCCAGTAATAACCGGTGCGGGTTCGGATCTCAAGGTTGGGATGATTCACTTCAACGCGAATTTTGTGGAAGCCAGGCTCAGTGGTGGTTTCCTTATCAGGCACATAGCTTAATAGGTACTGATTGTGCAGTTCCATGCCCAGATCAGTCATCAGTCGTTCCAATGTGCTTTGTTTAGCGAACGTGTACACGCGGCCGCCAGTCAGTGTGGCAAACGCGCGATCAGGCGGTTGTTTGAACAAATCCTTGATGGAGCGCCAAAGCGGGGGCGCAAGGTTCAGCACATTACCGCCCGGATGGTTTTGGATTACGTCGGTTTGCGACATAGTGTTTCCGGTTGGCGAGTGCATCGCTTCGGGGGGAGCGCCACCCATCACCGGACGGGGATAACGATCGGCTCCTTCCTGCATCAACGATGTAATTTGCGAAATATCAACCGCGTATACAATCACACTGTCAAACTGCATTTGACGCAGTGTTTCGTCAGTTTTGGCTTCACTTCCTTTGTCGTAGCCTTGGCTGAACAGGATAATGACGCGGCGGCGGCGATTTTGCGGATCGTGACGCTTCAGCATTTCATCAGCATTCACGACTGCATCAATCGTACGCGCGGTGGAAGAGCCGGTGGTAAACTTCTGCATCGCATCATCTATCTGGTCCGGGTTGGAAGTCCAATCCTGAAGGGTCTGAATGCGATGATCAAACTTCAGCACAGCCATATCACCACCTTCACCTGTTACCAGCCCGTGCAGCAGAAGTCCTACTTTCCGCAGCTTGGGAATCATCGGCGTAACTTCAGAATTAGCCTGAATCGCCACCACGACCGAGATCGGTTGATAACTGAAGTCGGAAACAATCTGCTGTTTGTGGTCGTTGTCGTACAACGAGAAGTCCTTAATGGAAAGCCCGTCAATAAAATCGAGAGTTTTTTTATCGCGAATGGTGGTAGGAACCAGAACTGTACGTATGGTGCTGCGGAACACGCTGCCATCAGGCGAAGGTTGGGTGTTAGCGTCTGACGCACTGGTTGGGGCAGTAACCGGATTGTTTGTATTTTCCTGCGATGGCTTCACCGTAGGTGCGGGTTGACCGGGCTGCGCCGGCGGTAAGTTCTGTGGTTGAAGATTCGGCGGCAGATTCTGGCTAGGCGAGAATGGGACCAACATCGCGCCAGATCCTAAAAGAAGAACCAAGAACAATAACTGTTTGGTTCCGTACCGCTTTCCCGCATTGTTCATACCATTTTGAGATGCCGCTATGCACCCGGCAGTTTCGAAGGACTATCGGTTTGTTCTAGCTGGCGGCAATAGCGGAAGCGTTTTCCACGGCAAATAGTCTTTCACCAATGGCGAAGCGGAGCGCTTCGATTCCTGCTCCGGTGACACTGGAAATCTCGAAAAAGGGCATGTGGTGGGCTTCGGCCTTAGCGGCTACAGCCTCAATCCGGTCGGTATCCTGGCAAACGTCAATTTTTGTCGCCACCACCATCATCGGCTTTTGGGCTAAATCCTCGCTGAATTGGGCCAGTTCCGCCAGAATCACATCAAAATCATGGGCCGGATCGCGTCCGCTGAACTCGGAAACGTCTACTAGGTGAACCAACAGCCGGGTACGTTCCACGTGACGTAAAAACTGTATTCCTAAGCCGTGGCCTTCATGTGCGCCTTCAATTAAACCGGGAATGTCGGCCAGCACAAACGTTCGCTCGCCTACTTCCACCACACCTAAATTCGGTTCCAGCGTGGTGAACGGGTAATCCGCAATTTTGGGCCGGGCCGCAGATAAATGGGAGATCAGCGTAGACTTACCGGCGTTCGGGAAACCGACCAGGCCGACATCAGCGAGGAGCTTTAATTCCAAGCGCAGCTTCAGTTCATCGCCCGGCTTTCCGTCTTCGTGTTCGGTAGGAGCTTGATGAGTGGAGGAAGCAAACCGGGCATTACCCCGGCCTCCGCGCCCGCCGTGCGCGACAACGAACTTTTCGCCTTCTCTGGTGAAATCGTATAGTTTCTCGCCACTGGCGGCATCGTACACGATTGTTCCTACCGGCACAGGTAGTTCAACCGAACGTCCATCACGCCCGGTGCGGTTGCTTCCTTCGCCATGCCTGCCCCGCTCGGCTTTATGTTCCGGGTTAAAGCGGAAATGCAGCAGGGTATTGTAATGCGGGCTGGCGACAAAGATAACGTCACCGCCGTGGCCGCCATCGCCGCCGCTCGGACCACCGCGCGGCACGTACTTTTCGCGCCGGAACGCCAAACAGCCGTTGCCGCCATCACCTGCTTTTACGGAAATAATGACCTGATCGATAAACACGGAACTGATGAAACCAATAAAGAAAGGCTGGCCCCTTTCGAGAAGCCAGCCCTCCACAAAACTGAGGTTCTAGAAATTAAGCTTGCTGCTGTTGCTCAATGGCAATGATGTTAACGAATTTGCCCAAGCGGCCGCGATCACGAAACTCCACTGTGCCGGGAATTTTGGCAAACAAAGTATCGTCTTTTCCCAAGCCGACGTTTTTGCCCGGATTATATCGCGTGCCACGCTGGCGAACAATAATCGAACCACCGGTGACAACCTGGCCCGAAAACACCTTAATACCCAGCCGCTGGGAATTGGAATCGCGGCCATTTTTGGAACTGCCTAAACCTTTTTTATGTGCCATTATGCTTCCTTAAACAGCAGTGACTTAACTAACAATCTCTTCCACTTGTACGCGGGTGTAATCCTGACGATGACCGATGGTGCGCTTGTACTGCTTTTTGCGCTTAAATTTAAACACCAGGATCTTGTCGCCACGGCCATGAGAGGCAATTTTTCCCCTTACCCGGGCTGCTTTCACCGCATCGCCCACCGATAAGCCGCTGTCATTGGATACAGCCAGCACACGATCAAACTCCACCGGAGCGCCAATATCACCGGCAATGGTATCCACATCAATTGTTTGGCCGGGCGCCACGCGGTACTGCTTACCGCCCGTTTCGATTACAGCGTACATAAAAACCTTTTCCTAGGATAACAGTCGCTAGTGCAAGAGCGCCGCAAAACAGGCATAGCTCAGGCTGCGGGCAGCAACCGCTTAACCCTGTCAGTATAGCGAATTAGCGGGGTAATGTCACGCCAACAGCGAATTAGCGGGGGAACAAACGAACCCAACTAGCAAGCTAATGTTCCCGTTTGTTGTTCGGCCATCACTTAAGCCTTTTTTGGCAGATGGCGGTGCTGGATGGATCTGAAGGATTACTGATGGAGTACATCTCCCAACATGGTTCGTCGAGATAAGACCAATAAACTTTTTCGATAACAACCATTCACCTTTCGTTCACAAAAGAAGCTCTACAGATGGTCATTTACCACAATTCAGCATTTAAATCTGTTTGGCCTACCACCTGCTATTTCCTTCACGGCTCAACTGAACAGCAGCATTAATTTTTGCTGACGCTGTTCATTCGGAACCACACTTCACAGGTGAAACATACACAAGGAGAAGCTATGCACAATCGAGGTTGGAACCAACCAATCAGAACAATTTCGTTCAGTCAAATAGTAAGTAAATCGAATCAGTCTGATTTTCGATTCATTCAACTTACTTACTTATGGCTGAAAACTATTAACCTATTTTGTTCACGCATTCTGCCGGTGCTGGCGGGAGCAGTTCTTTTCGCTGCGCTTTCCACCCCAGGGCAGGCACAGTCCTATCACAGTCCGATGCACGTGGGCGTCAGATGTCAGAACGATTTTCAGAACAACTGGCAAAACACAATTGACACTTATTCGATGTGCGGCGGTAACTTCATTCCGACCATCAGAAACAGCGATTATGTTGATTTTTATTTCAACTTACATGGCGCAAGCGCGGCGTTTACTTACGGCAATGGAGCGGAAACCTGCAACGGCTGCGGCGGCGCGGATAGCGTTGACTTTTTCCTGATGAACACGCATGGCGGCGTTGTTGACGCATATAACGCGATCTATGCGATGTGGGACCAAGGCAGCTTTGCCTGGACCCCGCAGATGCGCTTCGGCAGCACGGGCAAGCAACTACAAGTATTTGCCACTTATGCTTGCGACACGTTTCAAACTTCAGACGGGCATTTTGTGGACCGCTGGGCGCCTGCATTCCAAGGCGGACTGAAGATCGGGTTAGGCGGCCATGATCTGGTTTACGACGGCAATTCGCAGAAAGGAAAAGAATTTGCCGGCCGCATGCAAAACGGAGAACCGATTGGCCGCGCGTGGCTGGAAGCGGTCTGGTACGCGGACAATGATAATCATCCTTCGATGGCAAACACCGGCGTAAACGCGAACGACTGTTGGAATCGCGCTGGAGCAAACCTGAGCAGCGTGCAATGGACGCCCGCGCTGCGCGATTGGCAGATTGGTTACTACTGCTGGGCTGGCTGGAACGGAGATTAGCACAGACATAAATTCACAAGAGACCACAGGAGAATCAATCAATGAAAATTTCAAAGTTAGTTACTACAGTTGCGTGTTTTTCCGCAGTTACATTGAGTGCAGCCGATTTTGCCCGCACTACGTCCGCCGCGCAGCTTTCCATGAGCCAAGGGTTTAGCCAGTCTTCCCTGCCCTTATTAAACCGGGCTGCCGGCATAAATTCGAAAGCGGCGAATGCCACCCTGCTGCAGAAGTTGTGTTCGGACGCGTGTTCGGGCGCGAATACAAACATTCTGACGGACAGATTGCAAACCACCGGAGACCATTGGATGGTGGAAGTGTTAGGCGACGGCACGGCCGCGCGATTCCGCGATCTGGAAGTTGAAGCGAAAGAGCATTCCCTAGCAAAAGACTCTTCGCAGAAATTATCTGCCGAATCGCTGGAACAATCAGGGCGGGCGTTTATCAATTCCAAGCTAGGTTCCGTGATCTTGCTGGGCGCTGGTGAAGAACTAGTTCCAGTCCGCACGGATTACCTGATCGAAGGCGGCCAGGACGTAAAAACTCGGCAGATTACCCGTTCCGTGGTAGCAAATCGGATGGTGTTCGGCCGCACAATTAATGGTGTGCCGGTAGTAGGCGGCGGATCTACGGTTGTGCTTACATTTGCCAACGACGGGGCGGTGGAATCGTTCCAATACGATTGGCCTTCGTACCAGGCAACATCGGCTCGCAGCGTAGTGGATTCGGCGGAAATACTGCATCGGGTGCAGCAGGCTGTGAACGCGCGAACAGGAGTTTCCGCATCGAACACGCTGGTTGTTCCTAGCGCGAAGATAATATCTCCGGTTCAGAGCACCACGCTGCAAAAACTGGAATGCGGTTATTACGATCCGGGCGCAAGCGCGCGAGATGCTCATGCGCCGGTGCAATCAGGATGCGTTTATCATGCAGTGAAGCAAGACGCAAACGGGATGCGGCAAGGGTTTGCGGGAGCAGTGCCGGGAGCGCAGCAGATTGAACCGGACGACAACTGGACGGAAGCCCACATCGTGCAAGGCATGGGTTCGGGTGAGATGCCGGGAACTGTTCCGGCAAACAGCCAATCCAAGTAACATTCAGCTACTAACTTGATTGTTTAGAAGCAAGCGCATGTTCCCCATAACAGAAACATGCGCTTGCAGTTTTTAATTCGCAGGTTCGATTTTCGGAAGATTACTCAGCTTTTGCACTTGCCAGCATTCCTGAGTACTGATGCGCTTTACCAGTAATCCTTTTGCGTCGCTGACCAGAACCAGGTCCGATAGGACAATGTTTAAAATCTGGCTGGCGGAATGCAGGATTCGCCGTTCATCTTCCGGGTTATGGGAATTCTGAATCCGGGTTTTCCGGTGATGCTCGTCCATCGTCGTTCCTGGTTTGTTGATTATTGCTTGCTTGACGGCGGCACGAAACCTTTCATGCGCAGGTAAGTCACCATATTTCCATAATGCTCGAAAGTATGGGCAGTATTAAAATTGAGAATGGCTAATTTTGCCATGTTATTACCGAAAAATTTTGTGGTTTCGGCTCCGGCAGCGTCCGTCATGCCGTTGTAGCTACGGTCGCAGTAGGCGAAAGAAGTTTTCAAAGCCTCAATCAGATCGGCTTTAGTAGTTTTGTTGTTTTCGATTTCCGGGGTTTTCTGGCCGTCGTTGACCACGGCAGAGCAGAATTCGTACTGGCCGTCGGCAACATGGGCGACCAACTGCCCGAAACTACGAACGGTAGAAACCGGCTTGAATGAATAATCCTGTTCCGGCATTTCTTCGGCGGCTTTCAGAATGTCGTTTTTAGCGATGGCATAAGTTCCTTTTGCGCCCGCGCTTAAAGAGTTTGCGTTCGATTGCGCCGAAGCACCCACAACCGTCCATGCGGCGATAGTTAGCAATAGAGTGATTTTCACTGGAGATGTTCCCGTTTATAAACTGAATCTGTTTCAGGATAGCGCGACCAAACGTTTTTTAATCCGCGCGAAGAACCAGAACAGGATCTATCCGGGAAGCGCGCACAGCGGGCAGATAGCTGACTGCTAGAGACATAACCAGCAGAACGGCAACGACAGCGATCAAAGTAGCCGGATCAGCCGGCTGTACCGCAAACAGAAGGCTGCGGTAGAGCCGGTTCAGGACTAACGACAAGGGCAGACCGATAGCCAGACCTACCAGAAGCAGTTGCAGAGTCTGGCGAAATACCAGCAAGCGCACTTGCCGCGCACCGGCCCCCAACGCAATGCGCACAGCAATTTCCTTTTTCCGCTGCGCCACCGTGTAAACAATTACACCGTAAATACCGATACCCGCCAGCAGAAATGAGGCAACTGCAAACAATCCAACCACCGTCATCACGGTTTTAGGACTACCTAGGCGTTCCGCTATGCGTTGTTCCAAAAGATAAGCTTCGGCCACGGCCTGCTTCTGATCAACAGCCTGAATTCGTTGGCGGATCACGGCGGCGATTCCGGCAGGATGATCGGTTTGAACAAGCAGCTTCGCTACCCACCAGGGACGCTGCGCTAAGGGAAGATAAATTTCCTGATCGGCATCAATCTGCTGCGGCGAAGCGCGAACATCGCGCACAACACCAACAATTTCACAGTTGATGCGGTCGGTTGAATAAGTCACATGCTTGCCGATGGGGTCTTGGCCCGGAAAAAATCTTTTGGCAAACGACTCGTTAACGATCATCACGGGAGATAACGCGGCGGTATCGCGGTTCGTGAAAACACGTCCGCGCAGCAAAGAAATTCCTGTGACACGAAAATAATCCGGGCTGATGCTGCGTCCCTGCGCTGAAGGATTTCTGGAGCCCAGATCGGGTGCACCTTCCACTTGAACTAGGAAGCCTAATCCGCTGTCAACTAGATTAACTCTGGAAGCGATACTGGCTGCGCTAACACCAGGGAGAGTTTGTACGCGCTCTAGCACCGCATCATAGAAGTTCACGCGTGCTTGCGCATTCTGGTAACGGTCGGGCATCAGATCCAGCGGAAACGCCAGAATGCCGGCAGTACGCAAACCAGTGGCGGTGGTGGCCATGCGCACAAAGCTTTGCGTGAGGAGACCGGCTGCTCCCAACAAAACAAGGCACAAAGCCACCTGCCCGGCGACCGCTGCGTTGCGCCAGCGAACACTCCACCGGGAAGCCGAAAAACTGCGCTCCTGCGAGCGAAGACCGGCTTGCACATTTTTGCTGCCCAATAGAAGTAAAGGAATTAATCCGAAACCGATCCCGATCAGCGCGGCCACCGCGAAAGCGAAACCCAGAATGCCCGCATCGAAGCGCACTCCCGGCAGCGAAGGCGAGAAATCTTGTAAAGCGGGAACTAATAACCGCATGCCACAAAAGCTGATTGGAAGTGACACAAGTACGCTGCCGAAACAAAGTAAAATGCTTTCCGCCGTTAATTGCCGAACAATGCGCCAGCGGCTGGCACCTAAAGCAATGCGGACGCTAAGCTCGCGGTGACGGGCAATGGCGCGGGCAAGCATCAGATTAGCAGCGTTAGCACAGGCAATGATTAGAAGACAAACAACGGAACCCCACAGCACAAACAGGATGACATCAACGTTGGCGAACAACTGCCGTTGTAGCAGTTCAGCATTAACCGGCCCCAGAATGTCGCTGTTATTGCGATGATCCACACGATATTGCACCGACAAAACGTTCAATCGGGATTGCGCCTGCGCCAATGAAATTCCTTCACGCAAACGAGCAACCACGGTGAGGTAGCTTGCGCCAAGATGCACACTAGAAGGCGCAAATGTGCGCGTGTCCACAATGCGGCTGCGCCATACATCAACAGGCGTGCCTTGAAACTGAAATCCACGAGGGAGAACACCAATAACCGTGAACTCTTCCCCGTCGATTTGCAGCTTGCGATTCAACACTGCCGGATCAGACCGGTAGTGCTGCTGCCAGAAATGATCGCTCAAAAACACCACCGGATCGGCTCCGTGCCGGTCTTCGGAAGCCAGGAAACCGCGTCCGAGCGCAGGTTTTATGCTCAAAACGGAAAAGAAATTAGCGGAAACACTTCCGCCCTCCACCCGCATCGGTTCGCCGCTATCCGCCACTGTGACAATTTCATCGTCGTATGCGGCCAGTTCAGCCGCATCGCGCAGGTGTTCCTGAAAATAAAGAAAGCGTGGATAAGAGAACGTATACCAAGGATAATCTTGCGATTCACCATGCCATAAACAAAGCAGGCGTGAAGAGTCATAGTAAGGAAGCGGCTGCAAAAGTACAGTCCGCACTACCGAAAAGATGGCTGTATTTGCGCCAATGGCCAGGGCCAGAGTAAAAATTACTGCCGCAGCAAACGCCGGAGATTGGCGCAGTTGACGAACAGCATACCGGAAATCAGTGAACAGCGTTTCCCAAAGGTGAATGCTTGCAGCGTCGCGATCCATTCACCAAGGGTAGCTTTTAAACCCTTACCATTCAACAATTTTTCCCGGCTCAAGCGTCCAGACTTCGGTAGGCTCGCCCTTGATCTTTTCCGCAAGCGATTCGGGCGTGCCGGTGAGAGCGGGAAATGTGCCGAAGTGCAAAGGAACCACTTTGGCCGCTTTTAATAAGCGCACGGCTTTGGCTGCTTCATACGGCCCCATCGTGAAATGGTCGCCGATCGGCAGAAACGCCAGTTCCGGCCGGTAAAGCTCCTGGATCAAAGCCATATCGGAGAATACGTTGGTATCGCCCGCAAAGTAGATGCGGCGTCCGTCGGGTTGCGTCAGAACGTAGCCTGCCGCTTCGCCGCCGTAGATAATCTTGCCGTCGTCAATGATGCCGCAACTGTGGACCGCGTGCGTCATGGTCAGCTTCACAAAGCCGAGATCCACGGTTCCGCCTTTGTTCATGGCGACAGTTTGCTTCACGCCTTTCGATTCCAGCCAGTTGCCGGTTTCAAAAATGCAGACCACTTTAGCGGAATGCTTTTTGGCCAGCGGCACTACATCGTGAATGTGATCGAAATGGCCGTGCGAAACGGCAATGGCGTCCACGCGGTCGAAGTTGTGAGCTTTCGGATACTTCGGATTTTCCAGCCAGGGGTCAAGCAGAAGCACTTCTCCGGAAGAAAACTGGAATTGAACCGTTCCATGTCCGAGCCAAGTAATTTTAGTCATCTCATAGCCTGAGATGCAGTTCCGGGCTTTCCTGAGACTTGAATTCCGTCGCCGATTTTGGCAAAGCCGGGAATGGAAACAGGTAGTTTGCCGGTAATCGGGATGTCGCCAAACATTGCTTTAGCAGTAGCCACTTCCGAAGTGCTGGTCGTGCTGAAGGTAGCGGCGTACGCGCTGACATCAGGAAAATTTCTTACCAGATAGGGATTGCCCAAAGAAATCAGCGACAACGGCACAGTGGATTGGCTCAACGATTGCAGAAAGGAACTGAGACCGCCTTCCAAAGCAACATTGCCGCGATAAGCCGCCACTGTCACAAAAGCAGCCGCGTAATTCTGCTTGCATTTGCCGAGAACATCGGCCAAGGCAGCCAGTTCCGAATCGGGCATGGCGGAATTAGCAACGAACGTTTTTACGCCCGCGTTATGGCGATTGATTTCATTGATGAGTGCTTGGCCGCGTGATGAATAACGCCCTTCCGTCAGCACCACCACACATGCATTAGCAGGGTCGCTGATAGGGAAAAGGTGCTTGTCGTCTTTTACCAGGGTGATGGATTTAGCAGCAACTCGCTGCGCTAAAGCCGTTAGTTTCGGATCTTCAATCTGGTCGGCGATACGATCCAAATTGATCTGGCGGGTCTTAAACAAACCCACTCGCTGTTTGGCAGCCAGTATTTTTCCGGCGCTTTCATTGATTCTTCTTTCGGAAATTCGACCGCTTTTCACTGCCGCTGTTAAGCCGCGTATGCAGGCTTCCGGGTCAGGCGGCATGAGAATCACATCCGCTCCTGCTTCCACTGCGCGAACAGCCGCTTCCGCAGGCGTAAACAATGCGGCGACCCCTTGCATATCCATTGCATCGGTTACGACCAGACCTTTAAAGCCGAGTTCATCGCGCAGCAGGTTGGTCAGAATGCTTCGTGAAACTGTGGCGGGAATTGGCTGCGGCTCCAAAGCGGGAACGGATAAATGGGCGGTCATAATAGCGTCAGCACCGTTCTTGATAGCAGCCCGAAAAGGAACAAGTTCTAAAGCTTCAATGCGTTCTTTCGGCTGATTCAATTTGGCAAGCTGCATGTGGCTGTCTTCCGCCGTGTCGCCGTGGCCGGGAAAATGCTTAGGCGCAACCAGGACGTAATTGGCGGGATCTTGATGCGCGCCTTCAATAAACGCGCTAACGCCTTCCGCTACCGCCTGCGGATCTTCCCCAAATGAACGGATGTTGATGATGGGGTTATCGGGATTGTTGTTCACGTCGGCATCGGGCGCAAAAACCCAGGTAATGCCCATTGCGCGCGCTTCACGCGCCGTGGCAGCCCCTAACTCGCGGACAGCAGCAAGATCATGAGCCGCCCCATAAGCCATGAAGTAGGGGTAACGCGCCGTTTCCGCTACGCGCATGGAAGCGCCATGTTCAAAATCGGAAGCGATAATCAGCGGCGTGCGCGACATCTTCTGCAGATGGTTCAAGAAAGCAGCCATCTCATATGGCTGGGCATTAATGACCTGGCCATCGTGAATGCGATTCGCCACAATCATGCCGCCGATGTGCAGATCGCGAATCCAATGGGCAAGATTTCGGTATTCCACGCTTTGCGACGGAAGATAATCGCCATAGCCGCGCACCACAATTAATTGTGCAATGCGATCGCGCAGCGGCAAACGTTTGGCAAGCGACAAACCAGGACTTGAGGAAGAAGTTGGCTTTACCGATGTCTTGCGTATTGCCGATGTTGCACGCGACGGTGACACGGCTGAAGCAGAAACAGCCAGGTAGAAGACAAGAAGAAAGCGAACCGCCATGTGCTTCTTATCATACTGACTGTTTCAACCGTTTTTGCTGTTGCGATGATGGAGTTGATCTAAGCGTGTTTGGCGCGGCCTTTTGCCTGCGTTCTGCCTTGCGAGGCCACCGGTTTTCGCGGAACGGTCAGCAAACGCTTGACGCCGCGAACTAACTGGTCTGTTTCATTCGCGCTTTTTTGAATCAGCAGGTCGGCGCCGCTGGTTTTTTCATTCAAACCCAAATGGGATAAGAATCCGCTCAACAGTATCACTGGATTGGTAAAGTCGCGCTGGCGCAATGTGGTTATCAGCACAACGCCGTCCATGCCGGGCATCCGGTAATCGGTAACGATCAAATCAAACTGCTGTTGTTCTACCAGATGGAGAGCTTCGCGACCGCTGGAAGCTGACACTACCTGGTAGCCGAACTCCTGTAGGATGCTGCCGCGAGCAAGGAGTCCATGCGCGTTGTCATCGACAAGCAAAATCTTGGCGGGTTTAGTGGCGTGAAGGGAAGGGGCCGATCTCATTCAGACCAGGAGAAGTTACCATCGAGCGCTAAGAAGTGTCAATCCGTCGCTAACAGATTCAAACATCGTGAGATTGAGTTCTTGACATTCGACCGAAGCTCAGTATAGCCCCTTCAATTGGCACCATCATAAAAGTTGGGGGTGAACTGACCCACAGGAGAGATTTCGGAAAAAGCTCTTGCAACCTCCATCCATAGAGGCTAGAATCCAAATATAGACATATGGCGAGACCGCTCCGTCAGCCTGAGTTTCTCCCGGTTCCGTATGATGAAAGGCATTCGCCGCAAGTGCGAAAGCGATTATCAGCGCCGGCAATCCGCACGTTCTTTAATATTGCCCATTCCTGGGGCTTGTCGGTGAAAGAGCAACTGGCGCTGCTTGGCTTTCCAGCACCGTCCACGTATCACAAATACAAGTCCGGGCAGATCGGCACCTTATCTTATGATGCGTTGACGCGAGTTTCGCTGGTGCTGGGCATTTATAAAGCCTTGCATATTCTTTACCCCGATGAGGCTCTGGCTAATAATTGGGTTCGTTTGCCCAATGCAAATCCGATGTTTGGAGGGCGGCCCGCGATTGAGTTACTGATGAATGGCGGAATAGACAGTTTGTATCAGGTGCGCCGGCTGCTGGATGGCCGTCGTGGCTGAGTTGAATGCGCCTGTTAAAGCGGTTCGGTTTGTTAACACCGTTCGCCTGGTTCCCAGCCGCTATCCCGCGGTGGGAATTCTAGATCAGGTAGCCAGTCCAGAAGATTTAAACGCAGTTATTGAGCTTGAAACCTGGACAAACGACCGCATTTCCACTGAGATTGGAATTCTGCATCGTTTGCCTAAAAGCGAGTGGGTATTAGGAAAGCCGATGGCTTCGGTAATTATGGCTGCTTTTTGTCATCCCCGGCCTGAAGGAGGGCGGTTCAACGGCGCGGACCGGGGAGCATGGTACGCCAGCCGAAGCGCCGCTACTTCTCATGCAGAAGTAATTTATCATCGAACCAGGGAACTGGAAGAGGTTGGAGTATTCGACACTTATGTTCAAGTGCGCGCTTACCTGGCTGATTTCAATACTACGTTTACGGACGTACGGGAAAATCGCCCGGAGTTTGCGCCGCTATATGATCCGAACAGTTATGCTGTGTCACAATCCTTTTCACACCGATTATTGCAGGCAGGTTCCAATGGGGTTGTGTACCGAAGCGTCCGAGACCCGGATGGCGAGTGCGTGGCGTGTTTCCGCCCCAAACTGGTGAAGAGCGTTAAAGTAGGACCGCATTTTGAATATCGCTGGAGCGGAACGCGCAACCCTACAATTCTTCGTCTTGCATAACAAAAACTCTTCTGCCATGTTTTTAAGAAGGGCAATTAAGCACAATGGAAGCGCGCGGTTATTGGCTGGCTCGACTGGTATTTCAACGAAGTTTGGCGGCTATCTGCCTGATCGCTTTTATTGTCGCGCTGAACCAGTTTCGAGTTTTGTGTGGAGAACGCGGGCTGCTGCCGATTCAGCAATTCGTCCGGCAAGTGCCATTTCATGAAGCGCCCAGCCTTTTCTATTTAGCCCCGCGCGATTGGTTGCTTCTGCTTGCTTCCTGGGTAGGAATTTTGTTATCGAGCGCAGCCGTGCTTGGCTTCAGCGAACGGTATGGAACCTGGTTTTCCATGCTGGTCTGGACGCTGATCTGGATTCTTTATCTTTCCTTTGTCAATACCGGGCAGATTTTTTACGGCTTCGGCTGGGAATCAATTTTGTTGGAAGCGTGTTTTCTCGCGATCTTTCTTGGCGCAAGCCGCACCACTCCGCAAACGGTTCCTTTATGGCTGGTGCGCTGGCTGCTGTTTCGGGTAATGTTTGGCGCGGGACTCATCAAGATTCGCGGCGATTCCTGTTGGCGAGACTTAACGTGTTTAAACTGGCATTACGAAACGCAGCCGATTCCCAACCCGTATAGCTGGTTTCTGCATTGGGGTTCAGCCTGGTCGCACCAAAGCGGCGTTCTGCTGACTCATTTCGCGGAATTAATTGTGCCGTTCGGCTACTTTCTGCCGCAGCCGTTTGCCACGATCGCCGGAATCATTACGGTGTTGTTTCAAGGTCTGATTATTATCAGCGGCAATTTAAGCTGGTTGAATTTTCTAACGCTGGTGCTGGCGTTCGTCACAATTGACGATAAGGTCTGGGCGTTTCTGCTGCGCATTCCTGTTTCTTCCACAGATGCGCCTCTAAAACTGGAAATCTACAGCCAGTATGCAATTGCAGCTATTACCATCGTCCTCAGCATTCCGGTGGTGGTCAACATGCTTTCGGCGCGGCAGATGATGAACTTTAATTACAATCCATTTCATCTGGTAGGAACCTACGGCGCGTTCGGCAGCGTCACCAAACCGCGCTGTGAAGTAGTAGTGGAGGGCACGGAAGCGGACCTATTAGGAGCCGATACGCAGTGGCGGGAGTATGAGTTTAAAGGCAAACCAACGGATTTGAACCGGCAGCCTCGGCAAATTGCGCCTTATCATCTGCGGCTCGATTGGCTGATGTGGTTTGCCGCGATGTCAAATTATTATGATCATCCTTGGTTCATGGCGTTTGCCGCGAAACTGCTCCAAGCCGATCCGCCGACCTTATCGTTACTGGAACGAGATCCGTTTGGGGGGCGAAAGCCGCAGTACGTGCGCGCGCTTTTGTATCAATACAACTTCGCAACGCCGGCGGAACGCAAGCGAACAGGAGCCTGGTGGACCAGACAGTATGCCGGAGTGTACCTGCAGCCTGTGTCACTGCGGTCGCCAGAATTAAAGAAATTTCTGGAAGTGCTTTGGGGTCAAACAGGGTAAGCAAGGAAATGGATTAGTGGCCCAACATTATTCAAAGAAAGCGTACGTGGTTGGTTCCGGCTCAAACGGGCTGACGGCTGCGATTGAACTGGCCCGCGCCGGTTATCGCACAACACTGATCGAAGCGGCGGAGAAGATCGGCGGCGGGGTGCATTCAGCCCAACTAACGCTGCCCGGCTTTGTTCATGATGTCTGCTCGGCGATTCATCCTTTGGCTTTAAGTTCCCCGGCTTTTCAAAGCTATCCGCTCCATGAACACGGGCTCGAATGGATTCAACCCACATTGCCGCTGGCGCATCCGTTAGAAAACGGCGAAGCGGCGGTGTTGTACCGGAGCATTGAACAGACAGCGCAATCGTTAGACGATGGGCAGGAATACCGGCGGCTGGCGAGAATTTTTGTTCAACAATGGCCCAAGCTGATGGATGCATTCTTAAAGCCGATGCTTTCCGTAAGCCATCCCTTGTTAATGGCGCGTTTTGGAATTCATGCAGCGCAACCGGCCATCTGGCAAGGACGAAAAGCTTTCGCCAATGCGGCTGGACAAGCTTTGTTTGCGGGGTTAGCAGCGCATTCCGCGCTGCCGTTGTCTGCGCCTGCTTCGGCGGCATTCGGTTTAGTGCTTGGTTTTGCCGCTCACGCAGTAGGGTGGCCGCTGCCGAAAGGCGGATCGCAGAGTATTGCTGACGCGCTTGCTTCTTATTTTCAATTGCTGAGCGGAACTATTGTTACAGGAGAAAGAGTTCGATCCTTTTCTGAACTAAACGACGCTCACCTGGTTCTTTGCAATGTAGGGACGGAGGAGTTTCTGCGCCTTGCGGGAGGACGGCTGCCCGACAGTTACGCGCGCAGCTTGAAACATTTTCGTCGCGGGCCGGGCGCGTTCAAAATAGATTGGGCGTTAAGCGGGCCGGTGCCGTGGTTGAACGAGTCCTGCCGCCAGGCTGGCACAGTTCACGTCGGGGGAAGGGCGGAAGAAATAGCGGAAGCGGAATCCGCGCCGGAGCAGAGCAAAACTGCCGCGCGGCCCTTTGTTTTGTTTGTGCAGTCCAGTTTGTTTGATCGTTCGCGCGCGCCCGGCTCCGGGCAAACGGGTTGGGCGTACTGCCACGTTCCGAACGGCTGCCAGGAAGACATGACGGACCGCATAGAAGCGCAGATTGAGCGTTTTGCGCCAGGGTTTCGGAAGATGATTTTAGCCAAGCATGTAACCACTCCGGCGGATTTTCAGAAGCTCAACCCGAACTTTACCGGCGGCGATATTCTAGGCGGCGCGCAAACTCCGCTGCAGATTGTGTTCAGGCCGAATCATCACTTTTACAAGACTCCGCTGCGCGGCGTTTATCTCTGCTCGTCCTCAACTCCGCCCGGCGGCGGCGTGCATGGCATGTGCGGTTATAACGCTGTTAGATTGGCTGTAGCTTGCGATAACAATTAGTTATTTATATCTTCCACTTAGTAGGACACCAAGTTACGGCAGCAAGTTCCCGTCCGCAGCACAATTCGTTGGCGGAACTTACTGGCGCAGCATGGTGTCTGAGGAGGGTATGTTTGAACAATCTGTTCTTCCTGAAACTCCAACCAAACGATCGTATGCTTTTCTGGCGGTTACCACCGCAGAACTGGCGGCAGTAGCGGCAGTGATTGTTGTTCCTCTTTTCCTAATCCCTACGCTCAGGCCGCCGAAACTACTCCCGATTGTACGTTTTTCACACTCAGTGCCGTTGATAAAACCCGATATCACAAAAGCGCGGCCTTCCTCAAATTTACCCAGACCGTTTTTGCCGGCACCGCGATTGTTTGTCGCGCCCACGCACATTCCCACACAGGTTACGAAAGTGGATGACATTAATTCGACTGACGCTCCAAACGTGGAATTTAGTTCTGTGTCCAGCGGGAATAATTCAGTAATGGACGCAGTTGCTCTCAATGGCACAACTGCACCACCGCCTGTTCCACAGAATGTTACGCCAAAGCCTCATGCGCCGGACGCGCCGGTGCATGTTTCGAGCGGCGTGCAGGAAGCAAAGCTGCTCAACAAAGTAGTGCCGATCTATCCGCGATTAGCTATGCAAACCCGGCAATTCGGCAAGGTCCGCTTAACTACGATCATCGGCAAAGACGGACATGTGAAAAACATTCAAGTATTAAGCGGCCCGGCTTTTCTGGTGCCGGCAGCGATTGAAGCAGTGAAGCAATGGGTGTACCGGCCCACGTTATTGAACGGGCAGCCGGTAGAAGTAATTGCGCCGGTGGAAATCAATTTTGTTCTGAACTGAGTCTGATTTGATACGCTATTTTGCGTCGTCTGTGATTCAGCCCTTGCAGCATAATCACCACCAACACACAAAGCAGAGCGACCGTCGCCATGACAGAAATCCAGTGATTTTTCAAAAATAAAAACGTGTACTGCCCATATCTCTGCCCCAGATAAGCCAGCGTGCAGTAGCGAATAACGCGGGCTAAAACAAGTACCGCCATAAAAGAACGTGTTCTTACTTCCAGAGCGCCCGCGCAGAACACAGGAATCTTCATCGGCAAAGGAACAGGAGAAATCGCCGGAATAAAAATAGTGAGCAATCCGAAACGCTCGAACCAGTTTCGCAGTTTTAATCCGGTGCCATGCGAAGTATGTTTTGCCAGCATCACATGACCGCCTTTGCGGGCAATGGAAAACAGAATGTAACTGCCGATGAGAGAGCCGATAATGGCGCAAGCGGCGGCCAAATAAGCCTGAGCAGGGCTGATGGTGGAAACGGCAATTAAAAGCGCATCAACACCGCCGATAATCGGCACGCCAATGGAATCGAGCACGGCTAAAAGCAGTAAACCCCAAGGTCCCCAGGAAATTAATTGATAAAGAAGTTGTTTCAGCGCTTACTCCGCAGCGCCCGATGAATCCGACGCCGATTTCAGCATAGCGAACAACGAGGACTCGTCGATTACGGAAACGCCGAGATCGTTTGCCTTATCCAGCTTCGAGCCCGCTTCTTCGCCGGCCAGCACGTAATTCGTTTTCTTGCTGACCGAGCCGGCCACTTTGCCGCCTGCCGCTTCAATCTGCGCTTTGGCTTCATCGCGCGTGAGCGTCGGCAAAGTACCGGTAATCACGAAAATTTTTCCCTTCAAAACACCGCGCTTAGGCGCTTTTCGCTCTTGCGAGAATTGCACGCCGGCCAATTTTAAACGAGTTATGAGTTCCTGGTTTTGCGCTTCGCTGAAATACTGCTTCAAGGAATCAGCCACTTTCGGTCCGATTTCTTCCGCTTCCTGCAGGGTTAACAGATCTGCTTCGGCTATTGCGTCAATGCTGCCGAAGTGGTCAGCTAGAATTTGCGCCGTGCGCTCACCCACAAAAGGAATTCCCAGGCCGTTCAAAACGCGCCAGAATGGCTGTTGCTTTGATCGTTCAATATTCTGAATCACTTTGGAAGCTGATTTCTCTCCCATCCTCTCCAATTCCAGAAGCTGATCGAGGCGGAGATCATATAAATCCGCAACGCTGCGCACCAGGCCGCGAACCAGCAGTTGATCAACTAGCGCTTCGCCCACGCTGTCAATGTTCATCACGTTTCGCATCGTGAAATGAAGCAGGGACTCGCGCAGCCGAGCCGGGCAGTTTGTGTTGATGCAGCGGCTGGCTGCTTCCCCAGGCTCACGAACAACATTTCCGCCGCAAACCGGGCATTGTTTCGGCATTTCAAACGGACGCCGCTCTGCACCCTGTTCCACTACGCGAACAATTTTGGGAATTACGTCGCCGCTGCGCTCGACGAGAACGCGATCTCCCAGTTGTACGCCGAGCCGCGCAATTTCATCTTCGTTGTGGAGCGTAGCTCGCGCTACCGTCACGCCGCCGATCAACACTGGAGCGAGATAAGCAACCGGCGTCAGCATGCCGGTGCGCCCTACCTGAATACCGATATTTTCAAGCGCAGTTTCTGCTTGGCGGGCAGCGTATTTGAAAGCAATCGCCCAGCGCGGCGCTTTGGAAGTGAAGCCCAATTCGCGCTGTTGACGAACAGAATCGATTTTTACCACCAAGCCATCGATTTCATAGGGCAGCGTTTCACGTTTTGCTTCCCATTCCTTGATAAACGCCAGCAGCTCATTAAGATCGGCGCAGAGCTTACGTTGTGGATTCACTTTGAAACCCATTGCTTCTAAAGCATTCAAAGCTTCCCATTGGCTATCCAGCGCGAACGCTCCGTTTACCAAGAGAAAGTACGAAAAAAAATCAAGCTGCCGTTTCGCAGTAACGCGAGGGTCCAAATTCCGCAGGGCGCCGGCGGCAGCATTACGAGGGTTCGCAAAACGGCTTAATTGTTCCGCATCCCGTTCCATATTCAGCCGCTCAAACGAAACGCGCGGCATGACTACTTCGCCACGAACTTCAAATTGCGGCCAGGAGTAGTTGGTTTGTTTAGGGCGCAGCGGCAGAGAACGAATGGTGCGGGCGTTTTCCGTTACGTCCTCACCGACGCGGCCATCACCTCTTGTTAGAGCTTGCGCGAATCGTCCTTCACGATACTGCACAGCTAACGACAAGCCATCCAGTTTCAGTTCAGCGACATAGCGGTACGTTTCGCCTTTTAATAATGTTTGAACGCGGTGATCAAATTCGCGCAGTTCTTCTTCATTCAAGGCATTGTCAAGACTCAACATGGGCGAGCTATGCGGTATGCGCTGCAAGCCTTCCCGCGGCGCGCCGCCCACGCGTTGGGTGGGAGAATCCGGCGTCAGATATTCCGGGTGCGCGGATTCCAGCGCGTTCAACTGGCGCATCAGTTGATCGTATTCGGCATCAGCGATCTCAGGCTGATCGAGCACATAGTAAAGATATTCGTGATGTTCAATCTGTTCACGAAGCTGTTGAATCTGTTGTTGAATCGATTCCGTCACGGGCGAAACCTATAATGAAGGGTTTGAACAACGCTCAACCAAAATACAACGCGGCTGTCGTTATTTATAATCCCCAGGCAGGCCGATTGGCGCGCCAGGGGCATCTGCTCCAACGTACCATTGAGCGGTTAGGAGAACGAGGCATCCGGGCCAAGCTTGTTCCAACTACCGGACCTAACACGGCCGGGCAGCTTGCCAAACGGGCCATTGAAGCGGGCGCGGACCTGGTGATTGCAGCAGGCGGCGACGGAACCATTAACGAAGTGGCGAACGGCATGGTTCACACTGAGGTGCCGTTAGCGATACTACCGGGCGGCACGGCCAATGTGTTCGCGCATGAGTTGAGGATGAGAATCGGCGTTGCTCATGCGGCGGCGGATCTTCCCGGTTTATTGCCCTGCCGGGTTGCGGTAGGAGCCTTGCGTAGTTCCGGCTACGAGCGTTACTTTCTGCTGATGATGGGTGCAGGACTGGATGCGCAGATTGTTTATGAATTGAATTTCGACCTGAAAGCGGCAATCGGAAAACTGGCTTATTATGCTGGCGGATTTCGGCAGGTGTTCCGCCCCATGCCGCAGTTTGATGTCGATATTTTGGGAGAGACCCGGCGCTGCGGCTTTGCGCTGGTAAGTCGGGTGCGCAACTACGGCGGAGATTTGGAAATTGCCCGTGGCGCCTCCCTGCTTCGGTCTGACTTCGAAGTCGTGTTGTTTGAAGGCAGCAGTTCCGTTGGTTATCTACGGTATCTGCTGGGCGTAGTGCTGCGGCGGGCGGATAAAATGAAGGGCGTTACCGTTACCAGAGCAAAGTCCCTGACCTGCGAATCGCCTTCCGACAGCAGAATTAACACACAAGTTGATGGAGAACTGGCTTGTCATTTGCCCGTTACGATCGAGATTATTCCGGATGCGCTGACTATCCTGCTTCCCCCGGCGTACCTGGAACGCGAACGCAAGCTTCAGCAGGCTGCTGTTTTGGCGTAAGTATTACCCAGTGCTTCTTTTCCCCTATATTCAATTTTGGTGAGATGACTTGGATAATCTGACACACAGCCTGACCGGCCTAGCATTGTCGCGCGCGGGCTTAAATCGATTCTGTCCGCATAGCGGCTTTTTACTGATTCTGGCCGCCAATGTTCCTGATATTGATATGGTGTCGTTGTTTGAAGGCCCGCTCCGGAATCTGGAAATTCATCGCGGCTACACTCATTCGCTGCTCTGCCTGCCGTTGATGGCTTTGATTCCGGTGGCGATCACAGCCGCAGCAACGCGGCGGCGTTTACCGTGGTTGGCGGCGTGGCTGATCTCCTGCATCGCTGTGGCGAGTCACCTGCTGCTTGATTGGAGCATGAGCTATGGCATTCGGCTGCTTCTGCCGTTTTCCTCCCGTTGGTTTCATCTGGATATTTTCAGCCTGGTGGATTGGATTCTGCTCGCAGTTTTAGTGTTGGCCTGGACGGGGCCGTTGCTGGGCCGTTTAGTCAGTGAGGAAATTGGAGACCACAAAACCGGCGGGCGCGGTCTCGCCATTTTTGCGCTCTTGTTTTTGTTGTTCTACGGAGGGTTTCGCGCCGTTATGCATCAGCGCGTCATTGCCGCGCTGGAATCCCGCATCTACAACGATTTCCTGCATGGGCCAGTTAAACACATGGCGGCTTTTCCGCAATCGATGAATCCGCTGGCCTGGTCAGCAATAGTGGCAGGCGAGAATGCGGATCTTCGATACGATGTGCTGGCTTATGCTGATTTCGATCCGGCTACGGGCGAGCTTTTCTACCAAGCGCCCTGGAACGCAATGCTGCAAAAAGTAAGCAAAACGGAGGCGTTCCGGTACTATTTATACTTCATGCGCTTTCCCTACTGGGAAGTGAAGCCAGGGCTGGACGGAACGGAAGCAATTATCTTAACTGACCTGCGTTTCGGGCGGCCTGGGGAAAGCTTTCTGGTGGTGCGGGCTTTAGTGAATGCAAATGGAGAAATCAAAGTGGTCGGTTTTGGCCGGTAAAGCCACTTAAATTTGTCTTAGTACTAGAACGGCTTTGTTCTATGCCTGGGACAGTCTATCTTTAACAGCCGGTCGGAGTATATATTCTGCGCTCAAAATCTGAGAAATTAGTGTAAGGAATTTAGCAAGATGCGCCGTGTATTGCTCGATGGGTGTAAAGATCCAGAATTTTCTGGAAGAGTTCGGAACTTGTTTTCCGAGCACACTGATATCAGGCTTGAGCGTTCAACGTATCGCAGTTCCTATGTTTGTCCGATAAGAATTTCTAAGAACTTGTGGAGCAGCCCAAATCAGATCGGTTTAACGACATAGAAGTCCGGGTCAAGTATGTCCCGATGTCGAGGCGCGACAAAGAAAACCTCATGAAAGAATCCAGAACTTCAGCCAGAAGAATCATGCAGCCGCCTGAACAACAGGAAAAAATCGACTCTTTCTGGTTTCTCCTGATGGTGATTCTAGGCTTTGTAGCTTTAATCGCCCTGAGTATTCACAAGGCATTGAAACCGCTATGAACACCAGCTTGAAAAAGATGGACGCGTGGAGCAAAATAGCCGCGTTTCTGACCCTCGGTTATGCTTTAGAAGGCAAAGCGTTCTCTTACATAGGAGTGCCGCCGGCGAAGCTGTTTATTGGCGATATTACGCTGTTGGCGTTTCTTTATTTCAAAGCAAAAGATATTTATCGGCAGTGGATTGCCGGTTTAGTCCACACCATTCCGTTTAGCGGCGTTGCCTGGTGCCTGCTGGTTTCTCTGGGCTACGGCATTGTGGAAGTGGTGCGGGGAATTTCAGTCGGCTATTCGCCCTTGGTAGCTATCCAGAATCTCGTTTTCAACGTTTACCCGTTGTACATCTTCCTGGGCATTTGGACGGGCAAGCGGTATCCGGGTTTAATGCTGAAGATGATCAGGATTATTGCCTGGTTTACTTGTTTTTACGGCCCCGCCTACCTTGTATTTTTGCACAATCTCCCCTGGAGAATGCCCGGTAGTGAAGTCAGCATGTTCAGCCAGGTCGGTGGCTCATTGGTTCTGGTCGGCTTGTTTTGCCTGGAGCCAAATCTGGCAAAATACTGGCTGCCTTTAACAGTTAGCGCGTTTATGATGCTGGCTACCCAGGTTCGCGCTGAATGGCTCGGATTCGGATTAATGCTCTTAATTTGGGGCATCCTGGGCAGAAAAATGGGCAAGGTCGTGTTAACCGCTGGAATTGTGGCAGTGGTGCTGGCGCTCGGGTTCATTTCCGACTTTACGCTTCCCTCTCCGGTGGAACGCGGCGGCGCAGTTTCCTCACGCGAAATTGTAGCTCGCGGCCTTTCCGCTTTTAGTCAGGACATGGCGGAAGAATACTCTTCCGCGAAAAACGTGCGCTTTTACGCAGGAACAATTTACTGGCGAACCCGCTGGTGGCATGCCATCTGGGACGAAGTGAATGATAGCGTTACGAATCAGTTAATTGGCCCAGGATACGGCTTTCCGCTTGGCGATCTGGTTCCCGATCTGAAAGGAAAAGACATTCGAACGCCGCACAACGTGTTCTTTTTCTGTTTGGCGTATTCCGGTTGGATCGGAGTGTTGTTGTTTTGCATTTTCCAGTTGTGTATTTTCCAACTGTTGTGGCGGACTTACAAACGCACACGGCAACCATTCGGAATCTGTGTATGGGCAGCTACTATCACTGGCGCGTTCTTCGGAAACGTATTCGAAACGCCTTTTGGTGCTATTCCCTCTTACCTACTGGTGGGAATGCTGATTGCGCCAGGTTTGCCGCCGAATCGAACGGTACGCTTGCTGCGCTACCGCAAAGCTGAAACGGCACCGGTACAGTTAGCTTTAAATCCTGCGCTGGCGAGAAACTCGGAAGCTTAGGAAGATTTTAAAATTTAATAAAGTGGAGTCTGAAGCCGTAAATTTCCAGAGCGCCGCTATTCAAGACCCGGTGTGATTAAACACCGGGTCTCAGTTGTCAGTCCAGGCTTTCATTAGTACAATTCATTGAGTGTGAACTCTGCTGATTACTGCGGCGTGGCATGCAAGAGAAAGGGATAACATTGTTCGTCCTCGCAAGTTGTTCCCACCAGTTTCACAACATACCCTTTAGCTTTTATTTTTGACAATAAATCATTACTCAAGCCAATTGTTCCGGTTCTTGTGCCGTCGGGGAGATCCATTACGATCATGAATGGATATCTGGTTGGAGTTGTCCCCCCTTTTGAGACAACCAGTTAAGAGTCAAAATCCAGCGAACG
>CAXTWH010000063.1:0-28834 GCA_964247975.1 uncultured Bryobacteraceae bacterium
TTCCTGCGCTGCGCTTAACAGCCTCCACAGTGGAATATCAACCGATCTTCTTTCTACGCGCCTTAAAATCTCTTCCGATTTCTACTGGCTGATCTGTTAACGCTTTCCTGGAACCTTTGCAGTTCATCAATTGACAGGCCGACGGCAGTAACTTGTCCGGTTACCCCGAATGAGCCCTGCGCTGTTAAGGGCTATGCCAGATCAACAACAAAATCAAGAGTCTCGGAAAAGTCCGGGACAGATCAGGCTGTCCCCTCTGGACTACCCACCGGTGGACACAGCAAAGCTCGACGCGTATTTTAAATCGCTTTTGGAACGCCGATGTAGTTTGTATTTCAGAGACAGGCTTGATTATTAATCCAGGTGTTCATGGATTCTTCAGAATAAAACAGCATACTGTTGCTCAGGAGTAGCATTCATGAATATGCCATTGATTTGTGTTTGGGGAATTGCATTCGGCTTAACGGCCATCGCCGCTGAAACGAAGGTAAAACTGGAAAACCTTCCCGCTGCCGTGCAGACCGCCGTAAAAGAGCAGAGCAAAGGCGCGACAATTCTGAGCCTCAGCAAAGAACGAGAGCATGGGCGTCTGCAATATGAGGTCGAAACAAAGCGGGACGGCAAGAGCCGGGATATGCTCTTCGCCGCCGATGGTTCACTGTTGGAGGTGGAACAGGAAGTGGATCTGGACAGCCTCCCGAAGCCTGCCAAGGAAGCACTGCAGAAGAAAGTGGCCGGCGGAACGATCAAAAAAGTCGAGTCCGTCACACAGGGATCAACCACCAGCTACGAAGCCGACGTGAGCACACCGAATGGCAAGAACCGGGAATTCGCCGTGAATGCCGACGGAAGCTTTCACAAGGGGAATTAATAACAGCAGGGCAACCCAGTTGCTTACGATAAAAATCTTCGTGTGAACAGTTTCACGCGCGCACGGTGGCCTTTGCTTAATTTCTCGTCACTGGTGTAAAGAGTAGAGTCAGTCGCCTCGGCCAGAGCGATATAAGCAGCGTCGTAGGGAGTAAAGTTATGCCGTAACTCCCAAATGCGGGTTAACAAAGTCGTATGGGCGTAGCGCTCTATCGGCAACATAGTGAGTGCCGTTAAAAGTTGTTCGCTCCAGTGAGAATCAATGCGCTGTCCAATTAGTAAATTTCGAAGCGCACTGGCAACTTCCAGGTCCAACAAGTGCGGGACTATCAGTGTTTCGTCAGTTCCGGCTAAACTAAGTCCTATCGAATCTGCCAGGCTACCATTCGTT
This sequence comes from uncultured Bryobacteraceae bacterium, assembly GCA_964247975.1. Taxonomy (GTDB): domain Bacteria; phylum Acidobacteriota; class Terriglobia; order Bryobacterales; family Bryobacteraceae; genus KBS-96. The sequence goes on from CAXTWH010000063.1 coordinate 1,262, forward strand.
AATAGTTCTACAATGACCGAAGCATCGAGAACAATCACCGCTCATCCCGTAGTTCGCGTATCACCTCCGCAGCGCTTCGCTTCATTGGGATGGGTTTTATCTGTTGTACGCGATCCAGCCATTCCAACAAGCTCGGACGCTCCGTTATTCGCTCCAGTTCACGTTTTAAAAAGTCCGATAAGCTCATCCCTTCGCGAGCTGCGCGAGCTTTGAGAATTCTGTGTACTTCATCCGGAACGTCCCTGATTTGGATCATCTTAGACATGTTACTAGCCTACAAACATGTGGAACACATGTCCAGCAGTCAGCTAGTTTTTTCTTCCAGCTCCGCCCACCGGACGTACAAGTCATCCACAGTTTCCAGCGCTTGCTGCATTTCCTGATAGGCTTCGTGCAACCGTTCTCCATCATGAGCGACTGCCGGATCTTCCAGCAATAATCGCTTTTGCGCCAGCGTTTGTTCGGCATCAGCAATGCGCTGTTCAATGGTTTCGTATTCACGATTTTCTATATACGAAAGTTTTTTCTTAGCGGAAGCAGCCGGTTTTGTGGTTGTTGGTGCTTCCGCTGTGTTCTTCGCCGCCGGACGCTGTTGTTCCGCGAACCATGCCGCCCATTGCGCGTAGTCCGCAAAGTTTTCCGTGCCGCCTTTTCCATCCAAGCCAAACACCACGGTGGAAACACGGTCCAGCAGATACCGGTCGTGAGTGACCAGCACCAATGCGCCGCGAAATTCCAGCAGGCTTTCTTCGAGAATTTCCAGCGTCGGAATATCCAGGTCGTTGGTCGGTTCGTCCATCAACAGAACATCGGCCGGGGCCAGCATCAGCTTCGCAATTAACACGCGCGCCCGTTCGCCGCCGGATAATCTTCCGACCGGCTGGTTCAGTTGTTCATTCGTAAACAGGAATCGCGCTGCCCAGGAAGCCACGTGAATGGTTCGCTCCTGATAGATGACCGAATCGCCGTCCGGGGCCAGCGCGCGCCGCAGCGTTACGTTGGGGTCAAGAATCCGGTTCTGCTCGAAGTAGACGATTTTCAAATTATCGGCGCGGCGAACCTCGCCCGCATCCGGCGCAATCTCGCCTTGCAGCAATCGCAGCAGCGTTGTTTTGCCGCTTCCGTTCGGGCCCACTAAACCCATGCGCTTTCCGGCGACCAAGGTGAAATCGACATTCTTCAGAATGTTCTTTTCACCAAACGAGATCGACACGTTTTCCAGTTCAATCAGCCGCTTGGTTTTGCGATCGGTGGCGGTGAAATCGAAATCCGCCGTGGCGGTCCGTGATCGTGAAGACACATCGGCCAGCTCGCCGATCATCTGATGGGCTTTGTCGATCCGCGCTTTGGCCTTGGTGCTGCGGGCTTTGGGACCGCGACGCAGCCATTCAATTTCGGTGCGCACCCGGTTTTCGAGCGACTGCTGCCGCTTGGCTTGAGCCGCTAAAAATTCTTCTTTGGCTTCCAGAAACCGACTATAGGTTCCGTGTACCCGAAATAAGCCGTCCGGGTATGTTCGGTTCAGCTCAATCACATCGGTTGCCACGTTTTCCAGAAAGTAACGATCGTGGCTTACCACCACGCAAGCGAACCGCGCATTCTGCAGCATCTTTTCCAGCCATTCAATGCCGGCTAAATCCAGGTGATTGGTCGGCTCGTCCAACAGAAGCACATCAGGATTCTGCACTAATGCTTCCGCAATTGCCAGCCGCTTCCGCCAGCCGCCGGAAAGCGCAGCGGCTTCCGCGTCGAAATCGGAAAACCCGACTCGCCCCAAGCTTTCCGCTTCCCGCGCCAAACGTTCGTCTTCGGGAACAGTGGAACGATCCAGCGCCCGGCGGATAACCTGGCGTATCGTTTCTCCCGGTGCAAATTTCGAGTCCTGAGCCACATAGCTGATCCGCGTGCCTTTCCGCACAGCGACTTCGCCGTTATCAGGCTGCCGTTTTCCGGCGAGAATTTCCAGCAAAGTTGATTTGCCCGAGCCGTTCGGCCCAATCAAGCCCAGGCGCTCATCTTCCGAAAGGCTGACCGCGATGTCACGAAACAAGGGAACCGCGCCGAAGGCTTGAGTCAGTTCGCGGGCGTTTAATAAAGGTGCCACTGTTTCTATTTTCGCGTCCTACCGTTTTAGAAATGAACAAACAGTCAAATTAAGCCTTCTCGCTATGCTAGTCGCAGATGCCTGTCGCCCAGCCGACCGACTCTGAAACTGCTGAGAAAAACACGAACCCCGCGCCGCGCCCGCCCTGGTGGAAGCTGTTATGGCGCACGCTGACCCGCTTCGAACGCGCCAAGCTGATTCCGCTGATTGCTTTCCGGAATACGCTGGGCGTGGCCGTTCCTTTAATCATCGGCGTTCTGATGGGAGCCAAGCTGAGCGGGGTCGCGATTGCCACCGGCGCGTTGAACGTTTCGTATTCTGACGGAGCCGACCCTTATCTGCGCCGCGCTCACCGGATGCTGTCTTCGTGCTTCCTGACCGCCAGCGCGGTTTTGATCGGCGGATTGGTGGGACAGCACCATCTGCTGGCAAATCTGATTGCCGCCGTTTGGGCCTTGGCCGCCGGTTTAGTGGTGGCTTTAGGCACCACCGCCGCTGATTTGGGCGTGATTAGCCTGGTCACGCTGGTAGTGTATTCCGCCCAGCCGTTAACGCCGCAGAATGCAGCCTGGGCCGGTCTTCTCGCCTTGATCGGCGGATTGTTTCAAACCGTGCTGGCGCTTTCTTTCTGGCCGGTTCGACGCTATCAGCCGGAGCGCCGCGCGCTTGGCCGTCTTTATTCCGAGCTTGCTCATCTGGCCAGTTCTTCGGTGGTTGATGATGCTGCGCCGCCGGCGAGCCAAGCCAGCACGCAAGCGCAGGAAATGCTTTCCGCGCTGAACCAGGACCGCCGCATTGAAAGCGACCGCTATCGCGCCCTGTTGAACCAGGCTGAACGAGCCAGGCTTTGCCTGCTGATCTTGTTTCGCCTGCGCCGACGCCTGCTGCGCGATCCTCAAAACCAAAGCGTATTTTCCATTCTGAACTGTTTTCTGGAAACTACCAGCGATATTTTGTATGCGGTAGGGCAGGTGCTGCTCACTAACGATCCATTGAAATTAGTGCGACAGGACCTCACCAGGCTGGCTGCTGTTGCCGATGAATTGCGGCAGGTGGAGCGCAGCCAGTTTCCTCCTTTCGTCCACGCCATGGTGGAGGACGCGCAGTTGCAAATGGATGCGCTGGCCGGGCAGTTGCGGGCCATTGTGGATCTATCGGAAAGCGCCACGGCAGAAGGCAGTGCGGCATTTTTCAGCCGCGAAGAGCGTAAACCTCGCGCCCTTCGTTTATTGAATACCGCTTCCATTCTGCGGGCGAACTTAACGCTGAGATCGGCCGCTTATCGCCATGCTATTCGTTTGGCGGTTTGCCTACTGATCGGCAACGCCCTAGGCCGCGCTTTTGATTGGCGGCGATCCTACTGGCTGCCGATGACAATTGCGATTGTTCTGAAACCGGATTTCACCGCTACTTTCAGCCGCGGCGTTCTCCGATTAGCGGGAACTTTTGCCGGTTTAGCACTAGCAACAATCATTTTTCATTTCTTTCATCCGTCCTTGCTGATACAAGCTGCCTTTGTTGGTTTCTTTACGTATGGGCTGCGCTGGATCGGTCCCGCCAACTACGGTATTTTTGTGGTTTGCATCAGCGCGCTGATTGTGTTTCTGGTAGGCATTACCGGTGTTGCTCCTTCGCAGGTGATCTTCGCGCGCGCTGAGAACACAGCCGCAGGCGGCGTGCTGGCGCTGCTGGCGTATTGGCTTTGGCCTACCTGGGAGAAAACGCAAGTGCGCGAAGCTTTTGCCCGGATGCTTGATAGCTACCGTGAGTACTTTAAAGGCATTGCCGAAACCTACCAGCAAAGCGCGGAAGAAAAAGCAAACCGGCTGGATTCGCTGCGGCTTGCCGCGCGTCTGGCTCGCTCGAATGCGGAAGCTTCAGTGGAACGGCTGAGCGCAGAACCCGGTGTTCATCCCGAACTGTTGCGCCGGTTGGTAGCTATGCTCGCTACTTCGCACCGGTTGGTTTATGCGTTAATGGCGCTTGATGCCGGCATTTCCCGCAGCAACCCGGTTCCGGCGCGGCCCACGTTTCATCCATTTGCCGATGATGTTGATTTGACGCTTTATTTTCTTGCTGCTGCGCTGCGCGGCTCGCCCTATGTGCGAAAACAGATGCCGGATCTGCGGGAGGACCATCGCCGCCTTGTTTCGACCGGCGACAAACAAACGGAGCGGTACGCCATCGTCAACGTTGAAACGGACCGCATCACCAATAGCCTGAATACGCTGGAAGAACAGATTGCCTACTTAGTGGCGGAAGCGCCCTCGTTATTTCAGAAAGGGTAGTCGTTTTGTTCCGTTATCAGAGAGTGAAATTCGACTGCCTCATCGGTTTCTCCAAAAACCCGTAATGCCCGGACTCTATTTTCGTAAACTCTTGCAGGTACGATATTGAACAGGAGAATCGCGTTTGGAAATTCATGCTCCTGAAGCACCGGTGCATTCCTGGAAGGATTTCATCATCCACATCGTGATGATTACCATTGGCGTTCTGATCGCGCTTTCCGCTGAAGGCATCACTGAGTGGCAGCATCACCGCTCGCTCGTGCAGGAAGCAAAATCCAATCTGCGGCAGGAAATTAAAGACAACAAAGGGGAAATGGATGGCTTTCTGAAAAACTTGTCGGAAGCGCAAAAGCAGCACCAGGCAGGTCTCGATATCATCAATGAGTTGTTGGCTCACAAGAAGATGGAGCTTCACGAATTTAAGCTGGGACTCAACCAAGCTGAATTAAGCGTAGCTGCCTGGAACACTGCCAATGCTACTGGCGCGTTGGGGCACATGGAATACGGGGAAGTGCAGAAGTTCGCCCGAGTTTACGATTCCCAGCGCCGGTTCAGCGACTTGCAGGAACAAACAATACGAAGCCTGCCCGATGAAATGCCATTTACCGATCCCAATACGGCCAGCACTGCTGAACTGGAACTTTGGAAACAGGGTATTGGAAAAGCAATTACCTTGCTGCAACTGGAAGGAAACGTAGGAAAGCAGCTCAGCGATGCTTACGGGCGAATGCTGGCGGAAAAGTAATGGGGCACTTTAGTTAACCTGACTTCGCCGCGTTTTCTGCTAACATTTCTTACAACCGATGTTTGATCTGAGCCTCCAGGATGCGCTCATCCGGACTTACCTCAAGGACATTCAGCATCTTGAAAATCAGCAAGTCAGCCATGAGCTTGGCTTGAAGGGTCCGTTTCAGAACCTGCTCGATAAAGCCGCCCGGAAGCGCGGTTGGAGCCTGATCCCGGAGCTTACCACCTTCTTCGGCGGTAAACGCATCAATGATCATCTCCAATCAGCTACAAACATTTCAAAGATCGTCTTGCTTTGGCAATAATGGCACGACCGCCTCATTTTCAAACGATGTCCCGGGTGATAACACCGCAGCGACAGGAAGCACGCCACTCTCTTGGAACTTGCAATAGGAAGGAAACACTGTTAGACCAAATTCCATTTAAGTTCTTCTGGATAATGTCGGCAGTGTTCATGTCAACGGCCCAGCTACCAGCACAGATTTTCACGACGCGATGTGATATTGGTGAGCTGGCCGAAAATGCGGCTCCAGCGGTAGCTGTGGATTATCTTTCTGGAGATCGGCAGAATCTGAATAGTGCGTGTATTGTAAAGGCTATTCGCATCATAAAAGACCAGAGATATGAGCCTGCTATTCCTGTTTTTATTAAATATCTGGATTTCAAAAAACCTTGGCCGCCAGGTGTTCCTATGGCTATTCGCCGCACTCAAGGACCCACTAATGGGTTGTATCCGGCTGTTGATGCGCTGGCATCATTGGGAGAAGCTTCTGTTCCAGTGTTTCTAAAGGAGATCAGTAATGAGGACCAAAGCAAGGACGGACACTTGAATGCTGCGAAGGCAGCACTGGTCATGACAAATTACCAAGTGCGGGTAATTAAAACTATAATAGAAGCAGCTCAGTTTTCACAGAATCTTGATGCTGCGCAGAGTCTCAAGGATTTAGCGCGTATGGCGGTACGGTACTGCTCTTCAGAAGAACAGCAACAGTGTAAAGACGCTGTCAGTGGCCAATAAAGTTTAATTCCTCAGGATTTAGAAATGCCTGACTGCCTGCTCAATGAATTCGTCACGGCTTCGACAGCGGCCGCCGGCAAGTTCCTGTTCCACCTGTTGCTTCAAATCCGCCGGTAGCGTGATGTTCATGCTGATTTATTCGCCACGTCTTCCGGCGTAGCCTGCGCTGTTTCCTCCTTCAACAGCAGCGGCGTGATGGCTTCGATTTCAGCGATGTGGATGATGCCGATGCGGTCGGAATCCGGCTGAAAGCTGGCTTCACCCCGGGCGCGGACAGGCTGCCGGAGGAGTTGGCAGATGCGATCTTCCAGTTCAGGGCCGAAGGTGCAGACAATAGACGCGCCCACAGGAGGATCGATGCGGCAGGTGCTTTCCCTGCCCTTAAAATCGGCCATGTCCAGAATGCCTTCAATGGCGGTCAGCTTTTTGCGCGATGCTCTTAACTGCGAAGCCACGGCAGCGCGGACAAACTGGGTAATGGGTGCGGTGACGCTGCCTCGATTGCCGTGTTTCGGCACAATCCAGCCGATTTCAGAGACGCCTTTCGCGTAAATAACCGAACTGAGGCTGTGAATGCCTTGCAGCACGCCGGGGTCCACCAGTTTGCCGATGCCTTCGCCGAGGCTCTTGATGGTGTCGGCCAGTTCCGCGATTACGTTGATAGCTAACCGGGCATGTCCATCTTTTTTTAAAGGCAATGAAATCTGCGATTTTGCCAGCGTGAATTCCAGCAGCGAGCCTTTTTCCTTGATTCCCGTTAACGCGAGCGTGCATTCTTCCTGGATAAACAAAGCCGTCGGCCCGGGATGGATAGTTTTTCGGCCTTCAAACGATTCCGCCTGGCGGTTCACCGCGTTCTGCACTTCTTCGCAGATTCGGATCAGATCGGGCAGCGGAATGCCGCCGTTTTGAATGGCCGGCCCTTTCAGCCGCAGTTGCAGGGCCAGTTTCTGATTCGTATTTTGTTTTGGCGGCATACCCGGATTATGGTGTTCCCTCAAATGCTCGGAATTCGGTTAGCGGGGAGATGGGCAGCGGGAAAACTCGCCGCGTATTGTTTATCCTACATCGGCTGCGTTTAGAGCTTTGCGTTCCGTAACCGCAGCGCGTTGGCGATCACGGAAACCGAACTGAACGTCATGGCCGCGCTGGCGATCATCGGGCTGAGAAAAATGCCGAAGAAGGGGTAAAGCAGCCCGGCGGCAATTGGAATTCCGAGCACGTTATAGAAGAACGCGAAAAATAGATTCTGGCGAATGTTGCGCATAGTGGCGCGGCTTAAACGCAGGGCGCGGACCACGCCGCGCAGGTCGCCGTTCACCAAGGTGATGCCCGCGCTTTCCATTGCCACATCGGTGCCGGTGCCCATTGCAATGCCGACCTGGGCTTGCGCTAACGCCGGGGCGTCGTTCACGCCATCGCCGGCCATTGCCACCACGCCGTTGCCAGCTTGCAGCTTTTTCACGGCGGCGGCTTTTTGTTCCGGCAGAACGTCGGCTTCCACCTGGTCGATGCCGAGCTTTCCGGCTACGGCCTGGGCGGTAGTGCGGTTGTCGCCGGTCAGCATGATGACGCGGATGTTCTCGTGGTGCAGCAGATTAATGGCTTCCGGCGTGGAATGCTTAATGGGGTCAGCGACGGCGATGAATCCGGCGGTTTGTTCATCTACTGCGATGAACAAAACCGACTGCGCTTCCTCGCGCAGTTTTTCTGCTTGGATTGACGGGTCAACGCTGATGCCGTAAGATTCGAGGAATGAGCGGGTTCCCAGGAGAATGCGACGGTTTGCTACCGTGCCTTTAATACCCTTACCGGTTACGGATTGAAAATCGGAAGCAGGGGCAAGCTGTATCTTTCTTTCCTTTGCGCCGGACACAATCGCGGCGGCGAGCGGATGTTCGCTCCCTTGTTCAACACTGGCGGCCAGTCTCAATAGTTCCGATTCCGATAGGTTGTCGGAAGCGGAAACTATCATCACCAGCTTTGGTTTGCCTTCGGTGAGGGTTCCGGTTTTATCGACAACCAACGTTTTTACTTTTTCCAGCAGTTCCAAAGCTTCGGCATTTCTCACCAGCACGCCGGCGGTTGCGCCGCGCCCGGTGCCGACCATGATGGACATAGGCGTTGCTAATCCCAATGTGCAAGGGCAGGCAATAATCAGCACTGAAACAGCATTAACGAAAGCGTGACCTAGACGTGGTTCCGGCCCCCAGATGGCCCACACAATGAAAGTGATAACGCCGGCGAGAACAACGGCAGGCACGAAGTAAGATGCCACCACATCGGCAAGGCGTTGAATCGGGGCGCGGGTACGCTGCGCTTCGCTCACCATCTTCACGATTTGACTGAGAAGCGTATCGCCGCCGACACGCTCCGCGCGCATGATGAAGCCGCCGGCGCCGTTCACGGTTCCGCCGGTGACGCGCGCGCCGGCAGTTTTTTCCAACGGCATTGATTCGCCGGTAATCATGGATTCATCAATCGAGCTTGCGCCTTCTTCCACAAGGCCGTCCACCGGAACTTTTTCACCGGGACGAACGCGGAGCTTGTTTCCGATCTGGATCTGTGCCAAGGGGAGATCCTGTTCATCGCCATTATTGTTAATAACGCGGGCGGTTTTGGGCGCAAGGCCGAGAAGAGCTTTCAAAGCGCCGCTGGTTTGGGAGCGCGCCCGCAGTTCCAATACCTGCCCTAAAAGAACCAATGTCGTAATCACCGCTGCCGGTTCAAAGTAAAGCGGGGCGGCTCCTTCGTGCGAACGGAACGAAGCGGGGATCAGCGCAGGCAGAAAAAGAGCGACCAAGCTGAACAAGTACGAAGCGCCGGTGCCTAATGCAATCAGCGTGAACATGTTCGGATAGCGATTAACGATGGAAGCCCAGCCGCGCTGAAAAAAGGGCCATCCGGCCCAGAGAACAACCGGCGTGGCCAGCGCGAATTGAGTCCACCCGGCGGCGGTTGCGGAAAGCCATTGCGCACCGGGAAACAGATGAAGCAGCATCAGAATCAGCAAGGGAGCGGTGAGCGCAAGGCTGATAAAGAAGCGCCGCTTCATGTCCACCAGTTCGGGGTTGATTTCCTCGCCGGTTACTTCGTGCGGCTCCAGCGCCATGCCGCATTTCGGGCAGGACCCAGGCTGGTCCCGCACGATCTCAGAATGCATGGGACAGGTGTACTCAGTCCGGCTCTTCGGCAGTTGGAATGTCGCGGGCTCCAGCGCCATGCCGCATTTCGGGCAAGCGCCCGGCCCAATCTGCCGTATTTCCGGGTCCATCGGGCAGGTGTATTCAACGTCGTTGCGAACAACGGGTTTGGTTTGCTGCTGCTCAGGGTGGAGGTAGCGATCAGGATCTTTCTGAAAACGATCCGCGCAACCGGCGCCGCAGAAGTAGTAGCGTGTTCCGTCGTGGGTCACGATTCCGGCGGCGCGTTCCGGCTGAACGGTCATGCCGCAGACAGGATCAATGGCGGTCGGCGTTCCCAGAGTGATCAGTTGCGGCGCGGCCATCATCGCTGATGGTTTTTTGCTGTTGATGTATTGTTCCGGGCTTCGGTCGAATTTCGCTTTGCAACTTTGGCAGCAGAAATAATATTTGTTGCCGTTGTGCTCGCTTTGGGCAGCGGCTTTTGCAGGGTCTACCTGCATGTGGCAAACAGGATCGAGTTCCATAAGTATCTTTTCTTAACTCCTTAACGGAGATGCTTGTACACCAGTTCCAGCAGTTCCTTGTACATGGCCGAGGACTGCTGTTCATCGCCGCTTTGCATGGCTTGCGCCGCGCAATGGTGAAGGTGGTTTTGCAGCAGGGCGCGGCCGACGCTGCGCAAAGCTTCCTGCACGGAAGAAATTTGAATCACAATATCGGTGCAGTACCGCTCGTCTTCCACCATTTTTTGAAGACCGCGGATCTGCCCTTCAATCCGGCGCAAGCGTTTCAGATTGGAAGTTTTGATTTCCGGGTCAACGGCAACGGCTTTTCTGTTTTTCAGTTGAACAGCGCAGCCGCAGCGGGCATTGTTCCCGGCTTCCGTTTGGGCGGCAGAGGCAGGAGGCTTCACTCGCTTCATTTTGATTTTTCTTTTTTTATTGTATACCCCCACCCCCTATCATGCAAATTATAGTTGTCAGATGACTAGATTCTGTTAGGCTGAGGAACGATGGGCAACAACCGGGTCGTTAGCGCGACCGAGTTCAGAATAAAGTGTTTTTCGCTGCTCGATGAAGTTGAGCAGGAAGGAGCCTCAATTACGGTTACCAGGCGAGGCCACCCCGTAGCTATATTTGCTCCCGCGCCGAAACATGCCTGGAAATCTCCCCGGAATAGCTGGGTAGGCAAGGCGCGAATTACGGGTGACATTGTGAATACCGATACATGGACCTGTGGGAGATTGTTGGCGAGAGCTAGAAAATTTTCTTCCAGATGCTATCGCGCCTTTCGCTTACAGCAAATTAAGCGCGTCGGCTTGGCCCATATTTACGCGAATGCTTTACTCAGAAAGTTCAAACCGTGCTATTTGTAAAGTAAGCTTCATGGCACGTTGGATGCGCATATTAGCGATGCTGGCGGTTGCGGCTTTGATCGCAAGCAGCCAATGTTATGCCTTGTGTCTTAGCTCCGCTTGCCACTCCGCCGCCGCGCAGAAAGCAACCGGCTGCCATCATTCTTCCCATTCTCAAAAAAATAGCGACTCGGGCTGCCAGCATCAGCAATCCGGTTCCGCCAATGCCGAAGCAAGTCCGGAGTTGGACAAAGTATCGGCTGTTTCCGTAATGATGGTTCCGGTGTTTTTACCGGTCCATTCGTTTTTGTTTGCAGCCAACCGGTCAATCCAAGACCGCGCATTATCTTCTAAACGAGAATCGCCTCCCGATAAGCCGTTGTTTCTTTCGTTATCCGTTCTTCGTATCTGATTCCTTTTCCCACTTAGCAAAACCCTTCAACACAGAAGCGATCCGCTTCTTTCTGCCGTAGTTTGTTTGAGACCAAGGAATACAGAAATGAAAGACCGTCGTAATTTTTTCCGCAATGCTTTTGGCATAGGCGCAGGAATTTTTTCCGCCTCAAAGCTTGCTTCCGCCCAGCACGTCCATACGGACGCGAGACAACATGCTGAAATGCAGCAGAGTTCTGCGGAACGTTTGAAGGAGCAGAAAGATGCTGGCCCGCCGGTACTCGTACAAACGCCCGATGTGAAAGACCTGCCGTTCACGATGGATAACGGCGTGAAGGTTTTTCATCTGATTGCAGAGCCGGTTAAGCAGCAGATCGCACCCGATAAAACAGTGGATTTGTGGGGGTTTAACGGCAGCGCGCCCGGACCCACCATTCAGGTTACGCAAGGAGACCGGGTACGAATTATTGTGGACAACCATCTGCCGGAACCCACTTCGATGCACTGGCACGGCTTTGAAATTCCGCACAACATGGATGGCGGTCCGGGCATCAGCCAGGATCCGATTCCGCCGGGCGGCCGCTTTGTGTACGAGTTCAACCTTCACCAGGTCGGCACGTATTTTTACCATTCGCACATGGCTATGCAGGAAATGATGGGTATGCTCGGCGCGTTCATTATGCACCCCAAAACGCCGTATTCCCCGCGAATAGACAAAGATTTTGCCATTCTCCTGCAGGAATACGCGGTGCTGCCGAACAACACCGTTCCGAACACAATGAACATGGAATTCAACTGGCTGGTGCTCAACGGAAAAGCAGGCCCGGCGACAACGCCTTTGGTGGTGCGGTTGGGAGACCGGGTGCGGATTCGGATGATCAACCTGGGCATGGATCATCACCCGATTCACCTGCACGGGCATACTTTTTACACCACTGGTACTGAGGGCGGCCGCATTCAGGAAACCGCGTGGCAACCGGGAAACACGGTGCTCGTCGGGGTAGCGCAATCCAGGGACATTGAATTTACGGCGAACAATCCGGGCGATTGGATGCTCCACTGCCATCTGCCGCACCACATGATGAACCAGATGTCCTCGAACGTCGGCCCTATGTCCCGCCGGGGAATAGGGATGCCGATGGGTGTGGATATGAACCAAGGAATGGGCATGTTGCAAGGCACACCCGGCGCGCCTTTAGGCGATGATTACGGGACCAGCTTAGGGCGCGGCATGGGAGTCGGCTCGACTAACGAACAACCGGTTGCGAACACGCCACTCTCAGCCGGCAAAGCGCAAGCGGCGATGGGCGGAATGCAGCATGACATGTCACAGATGGGCGGCATGGAAGGCATGGATCACGGCAACATGCAGATAAACAGCGATATAGCAAAGGATGCCAATCGTGTTCCGGGGTTTCCGCAAGACGCTTACATGGAAGGACCGATGATGGCGATGGACAAGATGGTGGACCGCCCGCAGAATTACGGCCTGCGTCCGGGTTGGAGCGGATTCATGCAGGGCATGATGAGCTTCGTTCGCGTGCTGCCGCCTGATCAGTACGACAAAGTAATGGAGCAGATCCGTCAAGGTCAGCCCATGAACATGAACATGCCGGGTATGCAGCACCCGATGTAAGCGGGGAGGAACAAATAATGACCATTCAATTAATAGTTCTCCTGCTTGGCTTCGGCTGTTTGGCGGTTGCTCAAACCGCTACCCAGCCGGGAAACCCGGCGCAGCAAATTTCTGTTCCCGATCTACTGAAAGATGTGGCCGCGCGCCCCGCTCTGCGTTTAGAACAGTTCCAGCAGTTCGCTTTATCCGCGAACCCGACTTTGCAGCAGGCCAGCACGCTGGTGAAAGAATCGGCCGCCCAGGCGCGCCAAGCCGGTTTATATCCTAATCCGTTTGTTGGCTATCAAGGAGAACAAATTCGCGGCGGTGCTTACGGCGGCGGGGAGCAGGGCGCTTTCGCTCAACAAACTTTTGTTCTGGGCGGCAAGCTGGGTTTGCGCCGCAACGTGTATGAACAACAGCGCCGGGCAGACGAGATCGGCGTGTCGGAACAACGCTACCGCGTGCTGGGCGATCTAGGGCAGAGCTTCTACTCGGCATTGGCAGCGCAGCAAATTGTTCAGGTTCGAAAACAACTGCTGGCACTTACGATGGATGCGCTTGAAACAGCCCATCAGTTGGCGAACGTGGGCCAGGCCGATGCGCCTGATGTTTTGCAGTCGGAAGTAGAAGCAGAACAAGCCAAAGTGGATTACAGCACCGCCCAACTCGCTTACATCCAAGCCTTTCGTAACCTGGCCGCGATGGCGGGAAAACCGCAATTGGAAGTGAGTCCGCTGACAGGCGATTGGGAACATCCGCCGCAGATAAATGCCGAGCAGGTTGTGAATCAAATTATTCAGGACAGCCCGCTCGTGAAACGGGCGCAACAGGATGTGGTTCGCGCGCAAGCGGCCATTAAAAGCGCGAAACGCGAAAGCATTCCTGATCTCCAGATCCGGGGCGGATTTGAACAGAATTACGAACGGCTTAACGAAGCGAACCGCTTTCCTGTTGGTCTTCAGGCTTTTGCTTCAGCGGGAGTTGCACTGCCTATTTTCAATCGCAACCAGGGGAACGTAGCGGCAGCAAAGGCCGAGGCGGAGCGGGCGCAGGCGGAAGTGAGCAGGGTGCAATTATTTTTGCGGCAGAACACGCAGCCCTTGCTGCAAAATTATCTATCCAGCCAGACGCAAGCGAACCGTTATAAAAACGAGATGATACCGCGCGCGACTCGCGCTTACCAGCTTTATTTCGCCAAATACCAGCAGATGGCGGCGGCTTATCCGCAGGTGCTGGTTTCGCAGCGGACTCTGTTTCAGTTGCAGGTCGGCTACGTGCAGACATTGGAAAACCTTTGGATGAATGTGATCGCCTTGCAAAACTACGCGCTTTCGTCCGGCTTAAATACACCAACCTCATCAGGAAACTTCAGCACAACTTTGAACTTGCCGAACGCAAGCGGCAGTACGCAATAAGTAAAACTCACCAGCTCAAAAATTTAGTGGTTTATCTTACGTTGAATCCCTCAATTGACACTTCCAAAGCATTACCTTAATGTAGATAGGAAATGAGGATTTGCTCCTTAGTTGCTTGTGCATCACTGCTGTTAGTGGTTTCTTACATGGTTTTCGCACAGGAAGGAGGGTCGCTGCAGGGGCGCGTTACGGATGTTTCGGCAGCACCTATTGAAAGCGCCAGCGTGGTAGTGAAGAACGCCGAAACCGGCGCAACTCGAACTTTAACCACTGATAAGGATGGCCTTTACGATGCTTCCGCGCTGCCGGTAGGGCCGTATGAAGTGCAGGGCAGTAAGGCCGGTTTTCAATCGGTATCGCGGACCGGCATCAAGCTGGTAGTCGGGCAGCGAGCGGAAATCAACCTTGAGCTTTCGGTTGGTGAACTGAAGCAGTTGGTGGTGGTGGAAGAACAGGCTCCAGTGGTGAGCGTGACTACCGAGCAGACAGCGGGGCTGGTCGGGGAGCGGCAAGTGAAAGACCTTCCCCTGAATGGCCGTAGTTACGACGAGTTGATGAGCTTGAATCCGGGCGTGGTGAATTATACGTCGCAGCGGTCCGGCGGCGTGGGAACTTCCAATTCAGCAGTCGGCAATATGTTTTCGGCTTCCGGGCGGCGTCCGCAGGAGTCAATGTACCTGCTGAACGGGATTGAGTTCACGAGCGCTTCGGTGATTAACTTGACTCCGGGCGGTGCTAGTGGACAGTTGCTGGGCGTGGATGCGGTGCGGGAGTTCAACGTTGTCACCGACACCTACGGCGTGGAATACGGCAAGCGGCCCGGAGCGCAGGTGAGCGTAGTGACCAGCTCCGGCAGCAACCAGATTCATGGCAGCGCGTATGAGTTTTTGCGTAATAGCGCTTTGGACGCGAGAAACTTTTTTGACCAGAATTCGGTTTCGCCGTTCGAACGGAATGAGTTCGGCGTGGCGCTGGGCGGCCCGATTCGTAAAGACAAAACGTTTCTGTTCGGCAATTACGAAGGCTTCCGGCAGCGGCTCGGCTTGAGCGATGTAACGCTGGTGCCGGACAATGCCGCGCGCGCCGGTTTGCTTCCCGACCAGACGGGAAAATTGACGCGCGTGGGGCTTGCGCCGGGCGGCCCTTCGCTACTGAATTTGTGGCCGGTGCAGAACGGCCCGGAACTGGGCGGCGGCATTGCGGAAGCGTTCAGCCAGCCGCTGCAGCAGATTCGGGAAGATTTCGGCACGACGCGACTGGACCAGGTGTTCAGCGACCGCGATACGCTTTTCGGCGTTTACACGGTGGACGACAGCGCGGACCATACGCCGACCATAAACCCGCTCAGTTCCATTGTGGAGAGTTTGCGGGAGCAAGTAGCAAGCGTACAGGAAACGCATGTGTTTTCGCCGCGCTTATTGAATACGGCCCGGGGGGGATTTTCGCGGGGCAGCTATTTCTTTACCGGCTCCACGCCGGTGCAGGTCTCGACCTGGGTAGCAGGCGCGCCATCCATCGGCACGGTTGTCATCGGCGGCGGAACAGCGTCGAACGCGGCGACGCAGATCAGCCAGGCGGGAACTAACGTCGGCAACAACACCATTGCGGTGCGGAACCTGTTTACGTATAGCGATCAGATCGATTACAACATCGGCAAGCATCGCTTACAGGTGGGCGGCTGGCTGCAAAGAATTCAAGCCAACGATAATTTCGCGCAAGCCCAATATGGGCAAGCTTCTTTTTCGAGTTTGAGCAATTTTTTAAAGGGAAGTGTTTCGACATTTACGGCAGTTCCCACTCCGACGCTGCTTGGCTGGCGATCCTGGGAAGGCGCAGGATTTGTGCAGGACACAACCAAGCTGAGTTCCCGGCTGGAGCTGAAGGTAGGGCTTCGCTTCGAATCGACGAACGGCTGGAACGAAGCGCATGGGCGCGCTTCCAATTATGATTTCGGACCCGGCGGCGTGATTGCCTCGCAGCCTTACATCGGCAGTTCCGCGCTGCGCGAGAACAATGCGAAGTTTCTGCCGGAGCCGCGGATTGGCCTCGCGTGGGACCCGTTTGGACGCGGAACAACGGTGATCCGGGCAGGATTCGGCACGTATTACGCGCTGCTCGATAATCTGGATTACCGGCTGGACCAGAACGCGCCATTCAACACCACGCTTTCCCTAAAGAATGTGCCGATTGGAAACGTGCATATTGTTCCGGGACAGCCGCTACCGGCAGGCGGTTTGATTTCACCAGGCGGCGTGCAGCCGAATATGAAAACGCCAACGATTCAATCGTGGACATTCCGGGTTGAACAGAAGCTGCAAGCGAACACGTCATTGGCGGTGGGCTACGTCGGCTCGCACGGCTACCATGAAATACTTTCGGTGGATGCGAACGAGCCGTTTCCCACGGTTTGCCCGGCTTCGCCCTGCCCCGGCAGCCTGCAATCAGGGACAGTTTATTACGCCCCGAATGCAAAATTGGCAAATCCGAACCTGGCGAACACTACGACCTGGATTTCAAGCGGACTTAGCTCCTATAACGCTTTGCAAGTGGACGTGAACCATCGCTTCAGCAGAGGCTTTCAACTGCGGGGAGTTTACACGTATTCCAAAAGCCTGGATGACGGCGGCACGTTGAACACGAGCGTCGGCACGAATACGCCTGCGTTTGTGATGTTCCCGCTGAATCCGAAGCTCGATTGGGGCTTATCGCCTTTTGATGTGCGGCATCTGGCAGTTTTGAATGGCCTGTATGAACTTCCGTTCGGGCGTAGCAGGCGATTTCTTCGCACAAACGGAAAACTGGTTGGACAACTGGTAAGCGGGTGGTCTGTGAGCGGAGTGACCACGCTGCAGGGCGGGTTTCCGTTCACGCCGCAGCTAGGGTTTAATCCATCGAATAACGGCGATACCCGCAACCCGGTACGGCCTTCCTACAATCCTGCTTTCAGCGGCAACATCATTCAGGGCGGGACCCAGCAGTATTTCAACCCGAATGCGTTTCTTGTTCCGCCGAACGGCACTTACGGCAATGTAGGGCGCGACGTGTTAACCGGGCCAGGGCTGGCGACTGTGGATGCTTCCCTGCTAAAGACTACGGCTATTCGGGAGAAATTGAATTTGCAGTTCCGGGCGGAGTTTTTCAATGTGCTGAATCGCGCTAATTTCAACACGCCTAATCCGGTAGTGTTTGCGTCTAACTCAACAATTCCGGTGAGCACTGCCGGAGTGATTAATTCCACTTCGACCACTTCACGACAGATTCAGTTCGGTTTAAAACTGATCTGGTAATTGTGTGTTCATGCATCATCATCTGGTTGTTTTCATCTAATAACAACCAGGTTTTTGACGCATGACCACACCCGCTTTTCACCACGAAACCGCTTCGCTTTTTCCGGTTGCGCCGCCCCGTTCGGCTTCCTGGCTGCTGGATATCAAAGCCATCTATCATCAACCGGAAGTGCTTGATTATCCACGCGGCCGTGAAATTCTGGCCGCCTTTCCCGATGCGGAGCGGATTGTGGTTCCTTCGCATTGGAACATTCCCGGCCTGCATGGGTTTGAAGGCAATGTGGAGCAGTGGAACAAGATTAAGCGTAACGTTCTGGTGCTGGGCATTAAGAGTTCGCTTTCGGCGGTGCCGAACAGCCGCAGCTCGGATTTTATTACGCCTTCACACGCGAACGGCTGCGCCATGTCCTGCACGTATTGTTATGTGCCGCGTCAGAAAGGCTATGCGAACCCGATTACCACGTTTGTGAACATTGAACAGATGATCGGCTATTTGCGCCGCCATGCCGGTCGCCAAGGCGTGAAGCCTAAGCCGGACCAAGTGGACCCGCAGTACTGGGTTTATGACGTCGGCTGCAATAGTGATTGCGCGGTGGACGCGATGATCAGCGACAACGTTTATGATCTGATGCGCTTGTTCCGCGATCTGCCCAACGCAAAGGCCAGCTTTGCGACCAAGTTTGTGAACCGGGAACTGTTGAATTTCGATCCGAAGCGGAAAACGCGTATTCGCTTGAGCTTAATGCCGCAGCCGATGGCGAAGATTGTGGACGTTCGTACTTCCTCCATTGCAGAACGGATCGGCAGCATTAACGATTTCTACGATGCCGGTTACGAAGTGCACTTAAACTTTTCGCCGGTAATTTATTACGACAACTGGCTCCAGGATTACCGGAAGCTGTTTGATGAGTTGGCCGACGTGCTGCGCCCGGACGTGAAAGCGCGGCTAGGAGCCGAGATTATCTTTTTAACGCACAACGACAAGCTGCACCAGATTAATCTAGGCTGGCATCCGAAGGGCGAAGAGCTTTTGTGGAAGCCTGAGCTACAGGAAACGAAGTACAGCCAAATGGGCGGCCGCAATATTCGTTATAAACGCGGGTTCAAGAGCCAGTTGATTACGGATTTTTGCCATCTGTTGAATGAGTGCTTGCCGGAATGCCGGGTCCGGTATGCGTTCTGATGGTGAAATTAACAAAGGACATTGTTTCCGCATAAAATAGTAATCAGCAATTTATGGCAGTACTGGATTGGTCTCAATGTTCGGCGGTAGAAAGCGGTTGTTCGGGTGCTAGACTGATGCTCACAAAACCGTTCCACCCCAAATCATGTCTTGATCGTTTTATTCACGATCTACGCTACAACCTATCTAGAAGCTCACTCTTTTTCGCCATGAACTCCTGCTCCGAGATAACGCCCTTGCCGCGCAGTTCGGCCAAGCGCTCGATTTTAGAAAACGTGTCGTCCGGTTGGATTGATTCTTCCTTGCCGGAACCAGGTGTTGCTGTTTTAACAGCCTGACCGGAAACAACACGTAGATCAGATGCTCGCACCGGTCCGCGCTGGCTTTCAAAAGTGAGATCCGCAGCAGTGCTTTGTTGTTGTGAAACACCGTGTATCTGATAATCGCCAGTGTCGTAGATGGTGAGTTGTCCGTGATCGGATATGGCTAGCCGTCGCGTATCGGGGAAGTACGCGTACCGCATGTCGTTCTGCGAACCGGTCGCGGCGGGCTGCCCTAAGTCTTCGCCCCACCAGCTTTCTGGCGAATCAGCTTTGCCGGTTTGTTCGGCCAGCGCCGGTTGGGTACTCAATAAATTTGCCAACTCGGAACAAAGCCCATCGACTTTGGCCTTCAATGCATGGTCAAACATGCTGCCGGCCATCACCATTCCGCCCTGCATCCACTGGCCGCTGCCGCCGAGATCGGGATGGCTGAACTGGGCCATTGTGCCGTGACCGGCGATCAGGGCGTTAAGCAGCGTCATCACGGCTTCTCGGCTGACTTGATAACGATGCGCCAAGTCTTCGATCTGCGGCGAACTTTGTTGAATAGAAGATTGCATAGTAAGCGCCTATTTTATTTAGTTGATTTTGCCGGACTCTCACCTGTGCCGGAGCCTAGCAGTTCTTGCGCCAGCGCTGCGGTTGGGTAAATTTTGGTTAAGGCTTCCGTCATGGCTGCTGTGTGAACCGCTACCGATCGGTTGGTGGAGATTTCATAAACAAAATCACCCACCAGCGATTCGATGTTGCCGTCGAAAATCAGCCCGACAATTTCCCCATTCCGATTGATCACCGGAGAACCGGAGTTGCCGCCGATAATATCATTTGTAGTCACGAAATTAAACGGCGTGGCCAGGTTCAACTTTGCCTGCCCTTCCTGCCAGCGCGGCATCAAGTGGAATGGCCCCTGGTTGCCGAAACTGGCGGCGCGGTCGTACAAACCAAAAAACGTAGTGACCGGCGGCGCTTCGGTGCCGTTCATGGGATAGCCTTTCACCTGGCCGTAAGACAAGCGCAGCGTGAAGGTAGCATCAGGATAAATCGACTTGCCGTACACCTGGAATCGCGCCCTGCCCAACTGTTCGCCAGCCTGTTGTTCCACGCTTTGCACGTTATCCTCAAACCATTTTGTGAGTTCCCGGTTCATGGGGTCGATCTTGCGGGCCATTACGATCATGGCGTCATCGGATGAACTTACTGCTGCTGCGCCGCCTTCAAGCAGTTTTTTGCGAACGGCGGGGTCAGCCAGTTTCGTGTTGTTCACCAGCTCTGCCGCCACCTGTTCCGGAGTGCGATTATTTAATATAGTTTGAATGAACTGATCCTGTAGGCCTAGCTGTTGTTGGGCAAATTGAAGGCTGGACGCAATGCGCGCTTTCTCCAGTTCCGGGTAAACAGGAGCCGGAGATAACAGACGATAACGCAACGATTCCAGTTCCGCTGCGGCATAGCCGGGCAGCCGCTCGCCTTCCGGTTTTTTCACCTCCACTACGTATTCAACCAGACCCTGGGCCACGGTGAACAACTGCGAACTGATGCGATGAAGATACAATTCTTTCACGCGGGAAGCATTCTTTTGTTCCGCCCCGGCAATGGCATCCCAGGCATTTCCGCATTCTGCCTTCAACTCGGGCCGCGAGAATACGAGCTTTTTGAAATCAGCTTCTTCCTGTTCTTTTTTGGCGATGACTTCCTTGTTCAGTAAGCCTTCATGTTCGCCGTTAATAGCTTTGAAAGAATTTTGCGCGCCGAATAGCAGCGCGGAAGCCTGGCGGGTTTTGTCAGGATTTCCTGCTCCATAATTTTGCAGTATGGCGATCCGATTTTGCAGCAAGGACAGCAACAGCGGCTCCACCGTATCGCGCTGCGTTAAGATCTGGGACAAGGTTGATAAACGCTCGGTTCGCCCAGGGTGACCGGCCACAAATACCAAATCGTTATCATTTGCCCCATTCCGGTTCCATTGCAGATATTCAGTGCTTTTGATCGGTTGACCGTTTTCGTAGACGCGAAAGATTGCCATATCTAGGTCATAACGGGGATAAGTAAAGTTATCGGGATCGCCGCCGTAGAACGCCGTTTGCTGTTCAGGCGCAAATACGATCCGCACATCGGTGTACTTCTTGTATCGGTAAAGCCAGTACTCACCGCCCTGATAAAGCGTTACTACGTCAGACCGCAGGCCGGTTTTTTCCAGACTTTCCTGTTCAATCGCGGCAAACACTTCTTTTCGCGCCGCAGTCTGTTCCTGGGTGCTTTTTCCTTGCAGCTTCGATTGCACGCGGCTGGTGACGTTTTCCATTGACATCAGCACATTCACTTCCAAATCCGGCGATTTCAGTTCTTCTTCCGGTTTGGCAGCGTAGAAGCCAGTCTCCAGATAGTTATGTTCCTGCGTGGAATTCTTCGTCAATTGCCCACGAGCGACGTGGTGATTTGTCAGAACCAGACCGTTCGGGCTGATGAACGACCCGGAGCCGCCGTCGTTAAAACGCACGCAGGATAATTGCACATGACGAAGCCATGCTTCGGTCGGCGTGAACTGGTATTTTTCTTCCAACTGCTTGCGGGGAGGATTGTCGAACGTCCACATGCCTTCTTCCGCCGCCAGTGGCACGACGGATAACAAAACAAGGCTGATCAGTCGATTGGAATTTAAAAACACAATACCCTCTTGAAACTCATTATTTTGACGCGTTACTTTGCGTTCCGTACCCGGCCACCAGATAATTCACAATTTCTGTTTGCTGCGCCGGAGTGACCGGAGCTTTGTAAGCTGCCACCATTTTGGTCACTTCCGCTTGCCATACCTTGCGCGGAAAACGCGGCTGCATGGTGACATAACGCGCGGTGTGGCAATTCAAGCAGTTTGCCAGAAAAACATCTTTGCCGGGAGCATCGGCCAGTTCCGGTGAAACACTGGGATCGGCAATCAGTTCGGGGTGAACAGTCTCAACCATCATCTTTGGTTCAGGTGCGGCAGTAACAGCGGCAGGTTCAGTGGAATGGTACAGCACGCGCGCCACCAATAAAAAAGTAACAATTATGGCGGCAAGCGGAACCAGCACAAGAGATCGCAAAGACATATTAATCAACTCCTAAACCTTAAACGACGCGCACGTCCAGATGCTCAATCACGGAACGCTGATAGCCGCTGCGATTCCATTGGACGGTTTGTTGTGTTTCCCCGGCTTTGTTGGCAGCGCGCACCATCAATCGCTGTATCCCTTTGGAGGATGGCGTCCAGTTCGCTTGCCAACGTCGCCAGGAATAGCGGCCCAGATCCGGGCCGAGGGTGGCTTGCTTCCAAGTGCGGCCTGAATCAGCGGAAAACTCGACGCGTTCAATACCCGCGCCGCCGTCGCCAGCTACGCCTTGCAGTTCCACTGGCTTACCCGCAGGAATGGTATCGCCCGGTTCGGGCACGACAAATATAGAGTGGACGGCCAATTTATTAATCGGCACCGTGGCGGGGTCGAGCGCGCCGGGCTTTTCGTCCGCGGTTGAATTTTTGGGAATACGGTAAGCCTTATCCATCCAGAAGCTTTGCAGCGGCTTGTTGCGAACGGTGATGCGGTTAAGCGATTTCACCCAGTAGGTGGCGTACCAGCCGGGCACCACCAGGCGAACCGGAAAGCCGTTTAACTGCGGAAGCGGTTGGCCGTTCATCGCGTAAGCTACCAGCACGTCGGGGCTGGTCGCCATGTCTAACGGAATTGATTTTTCAAATGCCGGGGTAGCTGCCAGAGCCGGTTTATCGAGACCGGCGAAGCTGACTTCCACCGTTCCGGGAAGCAGGCCAGCCCGGTCCAGCAGATCTTTCAAACGAATACCGGTCCAGCGCGCGTTGCCCATCGCACCGTTGCGCCACTGGCCGCCCGGAACACGCGGTTCGAATAGGCTGCGCGAGTTACCGGAACATTGATTTAACGCCACCAGCGACACCGGTTCAAATTTGTGTTGCAGATCGGCTAAGGAAAAATGCGCCGGGTGTTTTACGTTTCCTTCCAGCGATAGCCGCCAGGTTTGGGTATCCACTGAAGCAGGAACGCCGGACAAATGCCAGCGCACAAAATGCGCTTCATTCGGCGTTAAGTCTTCGCGGAAATAATGCAAAGGCGTTTCAAGCTGCGGTGGACGATCTGTTAGGAGGATGAGCGGAGCTTTACCGGGAAACTGCGCCAAAGGCCGCAGGTCGCGGCTGGAAGAAAGATCGGTAACGGGAATGGAAGCAGCTTCCTCGCCGTGGCGACAGGCGGAAGAGAAGGCAGCAAAGCTTCCTCCGATCCCCCATTGAAGCAGTTCGCGCCGGTTGAAAAAACGTGAAGGCGGCATAAATCAGGAAGTCAATTAATATTGTGTCAACAGAAACAGCGGGAAAGTACGAGCGTACCACCAGGAGTTTCGCAGCCAGCATCAGGAGCAGCCTACCCCTACGCGATACACTAGCAAAGGGTTCGAGCGCGGAGCGTCGGCTGCTCCACCCTTTTTATTACCTAACTTATGAAGATTCACGAGTATCAGGCGAAGGCCATTCTGGCTAAATACAACGTTCCTGTGCCGCGCGGCGAGGTCGCCTACACGGTGGAAGAAGCGGAAGCAGCGGCCAAAAAAATCGGCGGCAGCGTGGTAGTGAAAGCGCAGATTCACGCCGGCGGACGCGGCAAGGGCGGCGGCGTCAAGATTGCGAAAGATGCCAACGAAGCGGCGGAAATCGCCAAAAAGATGCTCGGCATGACGCTGGTAACGCACCAGACCGGGCCGGAAGGGCGCGTGGTGCAGCGTTTGCTGATTGAAGAAACACTGCCGATTGAACGCGAGCTTTATCTGGGTATTGTGCTGGATCGCGCGCTGGGCATGCCGGTGTTCATGGCTTCTTCCGAAGGCGGTATGGATATTGAGGAAGTAGCGGAAAAAACTCCTCATCTGATTTTGAAAGAACCTTTGTTTCCCGGCATCGGCTTGCAGCCGTATCAGGCGCGTAAGTTGGCTTTCGGCATGGGCATTCCGGCAACAAGCGTAAACGCCGCGGCCGCCGCGATGACCGCGCTTGCAAAAGCGAACGAAGCTATTGACGGATCGCTGGCGGAAATCAATCCGTTTATTCTCACCAAAGACGGTAAGGTGTATGCGCTGGATGCCAAAATCAACATCGACGACAACGCGTTGTATCGGCATAAAGATTTGCTGGAACTGCGCGATCTGAATGAAGAAGATCCGCTGGAAGTGGAAGCGTCGCGCTTCGGCTTGAACTACATCAAGCTCGACGGCAACATCGCCTGCATGGTGAACGGGGCTGGCCTGGCGATGGCTACAATGGACATCATCAAATACGCGGGCGGGCAGCCGGCCAACTTTCTGGATGTCGGCGGCGGCGCAAATGCGGAACAGATCAAAAACGCCTTCCGTATTCTGCTTTCCGATCACAGCGTGCAAGCGGTACTGATTAACATTTTCGGTGGCATTCTACGCTGCGACACGCTCGCCAATGGCGTTATTGCCGCAGCCAGGGAATTGGAAATTAAAATTCCGGTGGTGGTGCGCATGGAAGGAACCAACGTGGAACTCGGCCAGAAGATTTTGAAGGAAAGCGGCTTGAATTTCACCGTGGCGGACGGCATGAAGGATGCGGCGGAGAAAGTAGTGGGGCTGGCACAATGAGTGTACTTGTTGACGAAAACACAAAACTGATTTTTCAAGGCTTCACCGGCAAAGAAGGCACATTCCACGCCCAGCAAGCAATTGCCTATGGCACGAACGTAGTAGGCGGCATCACTCCCGGCAAGGGCGGGACGCAGCATCTGGAGCGGCCTGTGTTCAACACGGTAGCGGAAGCAGTGAAAGAGACCGGCGCGAATGCTACGGTGATTTTTGTTCCGCCGCCGTATGCAGCGGACGCGATCATGGAAGCAGCGGACGCGAACCTGCCGCTAGTGGTCTGCATTACCGAAGGCATTCCGGCGGAAGACATGATTAAGGTGAACGCCTATCTAAAAACAAAACCGGCGACCCGGCTGGTAGGGCCGAACTGCCCGGGCGTGATTACTCCGGGTAAATGCAAAATCGGCATCATGCCAGGCCACATCCATAAACCGGGCCACGTCGGAATTGTGTCGCGCTCCGGCACGTTGACTTATGAGGCGGTAGGACAGTTAACCCGTTTGGGCATTGGGCAATCCACTTGTATCGGGATCGGCGGCGATCCGATTATCGGCACTTCGTTTACGGATGCAATCAAATTGTTCAACGAAGATCCGGACACGCACGCCATTATCATGATCGGCGAGATTGGAGGCAATGCGGAAGAAACGGCGGCGGAATACATTAAGCAGAATGTGAAAAAGCCGGTGATTGGTTTTATTGCCGGACAGACCGCCCCTCCCGGTCGGCGCATGGGCCATGCGGGAGCTATTATCTCGGGCGGTTCGGGCAAAGCGGAAGATAAGCTGGCGGCGATGGAAGCGGCCGGCATTGTGACCTGCCCATCGCCGGCCGTGATTGGCGAAAAACTGCAAGCGGCTATCAGCAACGGAAAAGCATAATCAATAAGGGAAACATGAGTTTAGAACGTACATTTGGAATGATCAAGCCGGACGCGGTGAAAAGCGGCTATGTAGGCGATATTTTAAACGTGATTCGCGAAAATGGCTTTCAGATCGTCGGATTAAAGCTGCGCAAAATTGCTCCGTCGGAAGCAGAAGCGTTTTACGCAGTTCACAAAGAGCGACCGTTTTATAGCGGCTTAGTAAAGTTTATGACCGAAGGCCCGGTAGTGGTGCTGGTGCTGGAACGGGATAGCGCCATTACCAAGTGGCGCGAAGTGATGGGCGCAACGAATCCGGCAAACGCAGCGGAAGGCACGATCCGCAAGAAGTTCGCCGAAAGCATTGAACGCAACGCGGTGCATGGGTCGGACGCGCCGGCAACAGCGGCCCAGGAAATTCCGTTTTTCTTCACCACCGCCGAATTGCTGTAAGGGCGATACTGAAACGGAGGCGGCGATTGCGAATGCCGCCTTCCAAGCCACTGTATAGGGAGTTCATCACCTATGATTAACGATTTATCCCGCCGCAGTTTTCTGAAGCGATCTGCCGTCGGAACAGCGTTGGCAGCCGGTTCGGCTAAGCGTTTTGCGCGAGCAGCCTCCGCCAACGATAAAATCAACATTGCTTGGATCGGCGTCGGCACTCGCGGCAATTACCTGATGGACATGTTTTATGAAAAATCATCGGATCTTGCTTCGGTAGTTGCGGTCTGCGACGCGTACACGGGATACCGGGACCGGGCCCAGGAAAAGGTGAAGTCGAAAGAAGGCAAAGATTTAAAAATCTATGCCGATTATCGCGAACTGTTGGCGCGTCCTGAAATTGATGCGGTGGTCATTGCCACGCCGGAGCATCTTCATTACCCGATGGCGCTGGCCGCTATTCAAGCCAAGAAAAATATTTATCTGGAAAAGCCGTTGGCCCACACCATTGAGCAGGGCGCGGAACTGGTAAAAGCCGGAGAAGCTTCGGGCAAAGTGATTCAGGTGGGAACCCAGAACCGCAGCAATTCGCTGTACCAGAAAGCGAAAGAAATGGTGGACCAAGGCATGGTGGGCAAGGTTCATTATGTGCGGGCGTTCTGGTATCGCAATGATGTTCCATCTAAACCGATCTGGCGCTATAACATCCCTACAAACGCCAGCCCGCAGAACACGGATTGGAACCGGTTTCTGGAGGACGCACCCAAACGCGCCTGGGACCCGCACCGGTTCTATCAATGGCGCGTGTATTGGGATTATTCCAGCGGCATTTCCACTGATTTATTAGTTCACCAAACTGATATCACGAATTACGTTTGCGGCAAAACCACGCCGCTGTCCTGCATGGCTTCAGGCGGCATTTATAAATGGACCGAGGCAGGCGACGACCGGGAAGCTCCAGATACTTTCAGCGCCATCTATGAGTATCCGGACAAGTTCCACATTCTTTATTCCAGCTACTTCGGCAATGAGCATTACGGCTATGGCGAGCAGTTCATGGGCGACGAAGGCACGCTGGAAGTAAACAGCCGTCAGTTTCTTTATTTTTATCCTGAGAAGTACACCAACCGCGCGAAAACGCCGGAACTGATTCCCGCGCAGGTGAAAGAACGCAAAGAATTGCAAATTTCACTGCCGAAGAACGACAACATCGCGGTGCAATCTCATATTCATAATTTCCTGATGGCGATCCAAGCCAAGGAACAGCCAATTGCGCCGGTGCATGTGGGGCAACTGGCGGCCATCGGCGGGCATCTCGCTACCCTTTCTTACAAGAGCGGGAAAAAAGTCTTGTGGGATGATACGGCGCAGAAGTATAGTTATGCGTGAGTGATTCGAGTTTAGTGATCCACTCATTGAGGTGTGAGCATTCGTGCAACGCCAATGGCTTTCGAGAGGAATTGGGAGCAGATTACTCCTTGCCCATGAGTTTGCGCAAGGTGATCAAAAAACGGGGCCCGTTTCCGGACAAAGTAGCCGCTCTGAAACTGTTATATCTAGCCTTGGGCAATGTTTTGGAAAAAAATGGAGTCCCTTGCCCAATTGGAAAAAGGCCCTCAACCGGTTTGCTCTTCTGTGGGAAGTGCGCTTCCTACAGAAGGTTTTGTAAGCAGAAAAGAAAAACAGAGAAAAGGCCGTTCACATAAACTGCTTGACACTACCCACGTATT
>CAXTWH010000064.1:0-28483 GCA_964247975.1 uncultured Bryobacteraceae bacterium
TATCTGCGCGAACATCATCTTGAACCTACCACCGACATTCCAGCGGAAGCTGTTGTTGAGCCAGATAAAGCCTCTGCTCGACTGGATCAATACCGGGTAGTGTCAAACTCCGCTGCCGGTTCAATCGATGCGGTGCAGTCTTTTTCTTATAACGCGCGAATTGTTCATGGAAAAGTGTTCATGCCGAAAAACGCGAGAAAGATCGAAGTCGTATTGGCGGATTCGCAAGGCAAAACTGTGGGTATCGCGAGGGTAGATGCTCAAAACAACGCAACCACAGCGACGGAGTTCGATAAGCAATCGGAAGTGAGCTGGACTTCCAAACTAATCATTTCAGGCCCTGGAATTTACCATGCGTTTCTTGTTGATCGGGATACCGGAACAGCCTACCCGTTGAAGAACGAA
Source organism: uncultured Bryobacteraceae bacterium (assembly GCA_964247975.1). Taxonomy (GTDB): domain Bacteria; phylum Acidobacteriota; class Terriglobia; order Bryobacterales; family Bryobacteraceae; genus KBS-96. The sequence goes on from CAXTWH010000064.1 coordinate 406, forward strand.
TTGAACCTGGACTAGCAAACTGGTTTTTGTGTTACGTACAAAGGGGAGCGGGCGCTTGGGGTTTCGGATTGTTGGGGTAAGCGCCCGCCGTCGTTACGGGGATGTACCTATTTAACGGAACCTGCAAATTAAAGGTTACGCGAACCTAAAATAATTTTTAAGGCTAATCGAACATTCCTTCAAATAAAATGGAGCTCAAATAACGTTCGCCGATATCGGGCAGCACCGTTACAATCATTTTGCCTTTCATTTCTGGTTCTTTGGCAATGCGAACCGCCGCCGCTGCCGCCGCGCCGCAGGAGATGCCGCACAAAATACCTTCTTCGCGTGCCAGGCGACGGGCCATCTCGATTGACTCCTCGTTAGTGACCTGTTCCACCCGATCAATCATGCTGAGATCCAGATTGTTTGGAACAAAACCTGCCCCTATGCCCTGAATTTTATGCGGACCCGGTTTAATCTCTTCACTGTTCAGCTTCTGCGTGATTACCGGGCTAGCGGTTGGCTCTACTGCCACCGTAATCATCGGCCATTTCTTTTCCTGCTTGATGTAGCGCGAAACGCCGGTCAGGGTGCCGCCCGTTCCCACGCCGCTGACGAAAACGTCAATTTGGCCATTTGTGTCTTCCCAAATCTCCGGTCCCGTCGTTTCGAAGTGAATTTTAGGATTAGCCGGATTGTTAAACTGCTGCGGCATGAAATAGCGATCCGGATCGGAAGCCACAATTTCTTCTGCTTTGGCGATGGCACCTTTCATCCCCTTCGCTCCTTCGGTAAGGATCAGGTTCGCGCCCATCGTTTTTAAAACTTTGCGACGCTCAAGCGACATGGTTTCCGGCATGGCCAGGGTAATCGGATAACCGCGCGCTGCCGCCACATAAGCCAGGGCAATGCCGGTGTTGCCGCTGGTCGGCTCCACGATCTCTTTGCCGGGGTGTAGAATGCCGCGCTCTTCCGCGTCCCAGATCATCGAAGCGCCAATGCGGCACTTTACCGAATAAGCCGGATTACGCCCTTCGATCTTCGCCACTACGGTGGCATGTGCGCCGTCTGTCACTCGATTGAGCTTCACCAACGGAGTGCGTCCAATGCTGAATGAATTGTCCTGATAAATCACAAAAACCTCTATTCAAATGTCCCAATTGGGAACGTACTGCGCTTGTTTTTCACGCCATGTGCGGGCAAGATCGCCAAAGCTGGTCTGGTCCAGCACGTCTGAAATCGCCTGGTCAACCTTCTGCCAAACATCAAAAAACGGTTCAGGCTCTTTCGCCTTTCGCGGCTGCGATTTTACATGCTCCACTGCCCGCAGAACTTCGCCGATGGTAATTGCCTCGGCGGAACGGGCCAGCAGGTATCCGCCCTCCGCGCCGCGCCGCGAATCCACAAAACCGTTTTGCTTCAAACCGGCCAAAATCAATTCAAGAAACTTCTGGGGAATCTTCTGGCGTCGAGCAATGTCCGCGATTTTGATCGGCGACATGCCCGGCGCTCCCGGCGGTAGGTTTTGATATTGAACAGCTAAGTCAAAAACCGCCTTCAGCGCATACTCGCTTTTGACGGATATGTTCATGTGTCGTCTCGTTCAATTATAATCCCTGAACTTGATCGGGAATTGAAAAGAACTAGTTTGTTTTGCGGCGGTTCGTGACGATGGTTGTCAGTGCGTTCCTTTCGCGGTTGGGAAAAAGGATTAGTTTGCCCATCTGCGCCAGAAAATTTGTGTTATTCCTGAGAAATCTCTGGGCTCATACGGACACCACTAGAGAAGGGAACCTAACGTTTGTGCCTGCGTCCGCCCGGTCGCGTTGTTAACAATCAGCTAAGCTGCCTGGATCGCGGTAAATTTAATAACAGTAAATCTCACGAAAAGTACGTAGGTTTCCTCCTGGTTCGGTTTAGTATGAAAGCCTTTTCAGCACATCTTTGTTTATTTCTGCTCTTGTGGGCGAGCGCGTGCAGCAAAAGTCCGCAGCATTTGGTGGAAGCCGGCAACCGCTATCACGATAAGAAAAAGTATCAGGAAGCCTCCATTCTTTATCGGAAGGCCATTGCCAAAGATCAAACTTTTGCCGATGCTTATTACCGCGAAGGTTTGAACCTGCTGGACCAGAATAAAGCTGTGGAAGCTTCCAAATTCTTCCGCCGCGCGGTAGATTTAAACCCGAATAACACGGACGCGGAAGTAAAACTGAGCGAAATCTACCTGACAGCCTACGCCTACGACCAAAAAAAATTCCGCAGTTTATTGCCGGAAGTGCGGGAGCTAAGCACAAAAATTCTGCAAAAGAACCCGAACGATTTTCATGGAATCCGCTTGCAGGCGTTTCTTTACCTGGCCGATAAAGATGTGCCGAACGCTCTTAAAAGCTTTGAACAAGCTAATCAGCTTCAACCGTATTCGCGCGATGTCGTGGGCTGGCTGGCCCAGGTGCTCACGGCCAGCAATCGCTTCGATGATGCCGAGAAGTTGAGCCGCGATATGATTGCGCACGACAAAACCTGGAACCCCGCTTATGATTTTCTGTTTTTGCAGTACATACAGCGCAAGCGGGTGCCGGAAGCTGAAGCAATTCTTAAGCAGCATGTGGCAAACGATCCGGGCAGTGAATCGGCTTTAATCAACTACAGCAATTACCTGCTGCAAACGAACCGCTACGCCGAAGGCGAAGCCCAGATGCAGGCTGCGGTTCGGGACGCAAAACGCTTTCCGAACGGCCCCCAGTTGATGGGCGACTTTTATATGCGTGCCAACCGGTTTGAACAAGCGGCGCAGCAGTACCGGGCCGGCATTGGTGCTGACCGGAAAAACAAATTGAACTATCAGTTGCGACTAGTGGGCGCATTAACGCGCGAAGGCGCAACGGAGCCGGCCAAGCAACTGGAAGCTTTGAACATGGCTAAATCGGTTGCTGCCGAACATCCGAAAGACGCCACCGCCAATGAACTGTATGCTTCGCTGCTGCTTGACGGCGGAGTGAAACAGGATGTGCAGAAATCGATGAGCGAGCTGAAAGCGCTGGTCCAGAACAACAATGCCAATCCGGTTTTGCATTACGATCTGGCACGCGGCTATTACGCCCAGAATGAAACCGACAAAGCGTTAAACGAAGCTTTGGAAGCGGTTCGGCTTCGCCCGGGTTTAATGCCGGCCCGGGTTATTACCGCCCGCATTTACGAAGATCGCGGACAGCATGGAAAAGCTTTGGAACAAACCGGCATGGTGCTGGACCGGCTTCCGAACGATCCGCAAGCGCGTTTAGTTCATGCGCGGGCTTTGATCGGCTTAAAAGACGTGGACAAAGCACAGCCGGAACTGGAAGCTCTGGTGAAACAGAACCATAACTTCGGAGACGCTGTTTATCAACTGGCTAATTTGTACATGAACCAGAAGCAGTACAACAAAGCCTCGGAACAGTTTCAACAGCTTTGGCAGGGGCTTGGGCCGAATGCGCAACCCGACCTGCGCGGCTTTATCGGGGAACAGGATGTGAAGCTGCGTGAAGGACACTGGCGGGAAGCCATTCAATCCATTCAGGATCTGGTGCAGAAAAATCCGAACCAGCCCGCTTTGCGCTACACCTTAGCCAATTTCCAAGCCCAAGCCGCTATTGGTCTTCTGGAAAATGCCCCTGAGAGAAACTCGCTTTTAACTGATTCCGCGCAGAATTATCAGCAGGTTCTAAAAAACTCTCCGAATTCTTTTGAAACCTTGGTCCGCCTGGGGACTATTCAGCGCTTACTGAAGCAGAACGACGCCGCTTTATCTTCTTTCAACCAGGCAGTAAAGCTGAATCCCGGTAATTCTGAAGCTTTTCTCAGCCGGGCGGAAATTTTGGAATCGATGGGCCAGAAAGACAAAGCTCGTGACGCTTACAGCCAAACTCTAGGCGTAGATCCTGACAATGTAGTGGCTTTAAATAACTTGGCTTTTATGAACGCCGATACGAATCAAAACCTGGACCAGGCGCTGACTTACGCGGAACGGGCGAAAAAGCGACTGCCAAATAATCCGAATATTGCCGATACTTTGGGTTATGTTTATTACCGTCGGAATCTAACCGGCGATGCGCTGCGGGAACTGGAAACCGCTGTGCAGGGCGATCCAAAAAATGCTTCTTACCGGCTGCATTTAGCGATGGCATTGTTGAAAAGCGGCGATAAATCCCGGGCAAAACGCGAAGCGGAAAGCGCGCTGCACACCGCCAGCACGGAACAACAGGAAAAAATTCGCTCCTTTATGGGACAAATCAGTTAACAGCCGGATGCCGCCCGCCCGTGGCGCGTTTTTCGGGGCTGTTCCGCTATCCTTCCATTCTCTATGTGGGGCCATTGGCGGTGCTGCTTGCGCTTTTGTTTCTCGGCAGCCAAACGCATTGGAACCCGGCTTGGCAGTTGCCGGTCTGGGCCTTGATCCTGGGCGGAACACTTTAGTGCTGCTGGCCGCTTGATGTGTTTTTCGGTTCGTTTCTTTTTGCGGAAGCACTTTTGGATCGCGCCTGATGTGTTCATCCTCGGTCATCGTTCTTCCAGAACAATTTAGCGGGCCGCTCTAGGATGTTGAACTCCTGGCTGGAATTGCCTATAACTGGTTCATGATGCGTACTGGATCCTTGACCGATTGCAGCGGGGCGCATTCCGTCACAAACGGTTGTTTATGCGTGTACGTCCTTACCAAAGAAGCTTGGCAGTACTGGGCATAAATCCGATGATTTTCGCGCTAATGCTCGCCTCAATCTGAGTTTCCTCAGTCTCCTCCGGTACAGATTTCAAAAAATTTAACTCAGATTTTTCTGAGTTTCGCCTAATCTCAACTCTTTTTCTGGTATTTTTTACTTTATTGGTAATTTTGACAAGGTATTTTCTTTACATCTGCCGAAATTTGGGATATCTTGTACTAAAACGACCAGTACTAAGGGATTAAGGTGAGCAAAGTCTCACTGGGTAGATAAGCGGAGTTACCGGTGAAGCCGGCCAGAAATTTCAAGCCCTGTTGAGTGGCTTTCTTCGGAGGGAACCAACCACATGACGAACACCACTCAAGAAAATGCGGCCTGGAGCGCGGACGCTGAAACCATTGTGCGCTTAATTCAGGCAGGCGACCCGCGCGGGGAAGAGTTGCTTTATTCCGTGTTCACGCGCGGCCTCCGTTATCTGGCCATTCGAAAAGTCGGCTATGAGCAGGCCGACGAATGCGTGCATGACACTTTCATTGCCTTAGCCAAGAAAATCAAGGAAGGCGCCCTACGGGAACCGGCAGCTTTATTGAAGTACGCCCGCACTATTCTGGAACGCATGATCGTGGATATTCACCTGGAACGACGCAAGTGGCGCGCCGATGTGGATTTTGATTATCTCGCCTTGACCCGCGCCGATGATGCTCCGACACCCGAAAAGGCTTATGAATCGTCAACCCGCACTGAAGTGATGCGGCGCGCGCTCCAACAGCTCCGGCCGAAAGAACGAGAAATTCTGGTTCGCTTTTATCTGGAAGAACAAGACCAGGAAAAGATCCGCCAGGAAATGAAGCTGACCCATACTCAGTACCGACTGCTGAAAAGCCGCAGCAAAAGCAAACTGGAACAATACACCAGTTCTTACCTGAAAGGCAGCAACGGCTCGGCCCAGCCCGCCCCGGCGCCTGCCGCTGCGGCAGCTTATGCCGGTTGATCATCAACTAGCGCCACTCTTCGCGTTTAGCCGGCACAGTGTCTGGTGTTTGAAAAACAAATTCGCTAGCTTTCATCAAGAGCGACGGAGTGGCAGCTATGGCGAATTGAGAACAAAAGCGTTACGGCTCAATAAAAAGTGTTGTTTCCGACTCGCATTTTTTGCGAACCAGCAATCACGAACGAAAAACAAACTGCTATCACTGTTGATCAGCTTTTACTGCGCAAACGGGCATGAGTGAAAATCATAATTCTGCAATGTCCCGAATTTGCTGGTTTCCCCGCTCAGCTTGGCATTGAGCCGCTCAGCATCAAAATACCTGGAGCTTCCCGCAGGTTGCAGTTGCTGAACCTCTTGTCAGGAAAATTTAAACGTCTTCGATCATGGGGACAGAAGATATACTTTTGAGTTAACTGTACAGATCCAGCCAATAGGGCTCTCATTTTATTGGTTGACATTGGCAACCAATATGGGTGACGATGTCAAGTACATGGCATTATCTCAAAAAGAGTCTTCTGGCTTGCTGAGCGAAGTCGAGAACTTTCGTCGCTTCAACCGAATGTACACGCGGTTCCTCGGCACATTGAACGAAAGGCTTCTGAACAGCAAGTATAGTTTGGCGGAAGCGCGGGTGATTTATGAACTCGCAACCCGCCCTGCGCCGAAAGCGACCGAAATAGCGGAAGAACTTGGCATTGATCCCGGATACCTAAGCCGCCTTTTAAGCAAGTTTGAACGCGATGGTCTGTTGATTAAGAAGACTTCAGAGCAGGATGGCCGTTATGCCGAATTGAGGCTTACCACACTAGGTAAATCCGCGTTCAACAAACTTAACGCTCTTTCCGAAGAACAGGCGCGGTCCACTCTTGGCGGTTTGCCGCCCACGGCGCGTATGGAACTCATCCGCTGTATGCAATCTATCAATGACATTCTAATGAAAGCTGACCGTAGTTATGTACCCTACGTACTGCGCCCGCCTCGTGTTGGCGATATGGGCTGGATTGTTTACAGAGAGGGCCACTGGTATGCGGAGCAATACGGGTGGGATGTGACATTCGAGGCGCTGGTCGCGAAAATCGTTAGCGAGTTCATCATGAACTTCGATCCGAGCCGGGAACGCTGCTGGGTAGCCGAAATTGATGGCCAGAACGTGGGGCACATTTTTCTGGTCAAGCATCCGACTCAACCGGACACCGCACAGCTCCGTCTTTTATTTGTTGAGCCAAGTGCTCGTGGCAGAGGTCTCGGAGATGCTTTGGTAAAGGAGTGCCTCCGCTTCGCTTGTACAGCAGGCTACCGGAAGGTTGTTCTCTGGACTCAGAGTAGTCTTACCGCTGCGCACCGTATTTATGAAAAAGCGGGATTCCATCTGGTCCAAGAGGAGCCGCATCATAGTTTTGGCCAGGATCTCCTTGGACAGGAATGGGAATTAGAATTAATCTAACGTCAGTTTGGATTCCCAAAAACCAAATGCGCTATTCGTGCCTTAATGCTTGTGTCGGCGCAATTCGGGACGCCTTTCGCGCCGGCACGTATACCGCCAACATTGTCACCAAAAACAACAGCGGCACGACGATGAGATAAGCCCCAATGTCCACGCCGCCGGCGTTGAACAGCATGGCATTCATGAATCGCTCCACTGCGACGCTCATCAACAACCCGATCAGCGTCCCCATTCCTACCAGCAGAAGGCTTTTGCCCATCACCAGGCGCAGCACGTGAAATTGACGTGCGCCAATAGCCATGCGTATCCCGATCTCCCGGGTTCTGCGGCTCACGTTATACGCCACTAGTCCATATAGGCCGACCGCAGCTAGCAGGAGTCCTACTGCGCCCATAACGCTCACCAGGTCGATTGCGATCTGCGGCCCCTTTACCGCTTTATTCAGGTAATAATCTTCGTAAGTCATGGTTTGCAGCAGCGGCAGGTTCGGATTCAGGCTGTGAACAATGTTCCTCACGGTTTGAACCAATTGTGAAGGATCGCCGCTCGACCGTATCATCAACGCCATCTGTGCAACCGGGTGTTGGGCCAGCGGCAGATACACGAAGTCCATCGACTTTTCGGTAGTGTCCTGATATTTGATGGTTTGCGCAACGCCCACAATCTCCACGGACGCACCGGAGCGACTATCGAGCCGAATCTGTTTTCCTACTGCGTCCATGTCAGGCCAATAATGTTTTGCAAACTGCGCATTCACAATGGCAACACGCGGCGCACTGACAGTATCGGAAACCCGGAAACCACGGCCATGAAGAATCGGAATTTTCATGGTTGAAAAGTATTCTTCACCAACTGTATTCATCATGGAGTTGAAGTTCTCGTGATCCTGCGTCATCGGAAATCCGTCCGGCACAAACGCCAAACCGTCAAAATCACCATAACCAAGCGGAACGTTTTGCGTGAGAGCCGCACTCTGCACTCCGGGCGCCTGCCTGATGCGTTCGATCAAAAGCTTGTAGAACTGCTGCGTTTGCGCTCCGTTGTACTGCACTAAACGGGGATCGAAGCTGGTCATCAGCAAATGATCTTTCGGGAAACCGACTCCGCCCAATACACTATGTTGGAAAGATCGGGCCATCAGGAAAGAAGCCGTTAACAGCATTAACGACGTGGCAACCTGGGCCACCGTCAAGGCGTTCCGGCACCATAAGCGTTTGCGTCCGGGGACATCCACGTCGGCTGTTTTCAGTCCGTTCACTAAATCCGTGCGAGTGCTCTGCAAGGCCGGAGCCAAGCCGCAAACGAGTGTGCTCAAGGCCGATAAAGCAATACTCACAAGCAGCACATGGGTATCCATCTGGAACGGCACGGCAAACGGCAGATCGGTCATGAAAATAATGCTTTGATAGGTGTGAAACCAATTGATAATGCCGTACCCGATCGCAATTCCGGCTAAGCCGCCGCAGAACGCTAGAATTAGGCTTTCGGTCAACAATAGCCGGACGATCCGAAAACGTCCTGCGCCAATCGCCAGCCGCACCGCGATCTCACGCGTTCGCGCGCGGCCACGGCTCAGAAGCAGTCCGGCCACGTTGGTGCAGGCCACCAACAAGAGAGCCAACCCAAGCACAACAAAGATAACGCTGAATTTCCAGTTATTATCTTCGAGAGTTCGCGTTTCGAACTGAGTGTGAACTGCTGCGCCGCGATTTTGATTGCTTTTCGGGTACTCGCGCTCGAAGTTCCTGGCGATTCCGGCAAGCTCCTGCTGCGCCTGTTGTAGCGTTATGCCGGGCTTTAACCGCGCTCTTATATTCAGTTCACGATCGTTGCGGTCTTCAAAAAAATTCTGTCGGGAATTTGTCGAAAACACCGGCGCCGTTGCCAACGGAATGTAAAAATCGGGATGAGCGAATATTTGCATCCCCGAGAAAGTTTCCGGCGCAACACCAACAACGGTAAACCCTTTGCCGTTCAAGCGAACGGTTCTGCCCAGAACAGTCGGGTCGCTCGCAAATTCATGCTTCCAGAAGGCTGGCCCAAGCACTACCACAGCATCGCGGTTCGGCACTCGATCTTCGTCCTCTCGAAACGAACGTCCTAACCGAGGCTCCACGCCGAGCGCTTGAAAATAGTTGCCGGAAACCAACATGCCGCCCTTTATGCGTGGCGTGCTGCCAGGTTCGGCGCTGAAGCCGACCGCCTGCATATCCGTGCTGGCGATTATCCCGTTGTAGCTCTTCGCTTTGCCGCGAAGATCCAGGTATTCGCGATAAGAAAAGTTGTCAAAATTGTTATCGTGCGTGGTGCTGACCAGCGCTACTATCTCGCTTGGATGCGGCACAGGATAAGGCCGGAAGATCAGCGCGTCCACCATGCTGAAAGTTCCCGAAGCCATCCCGATTCCCACGCCAAGCGCCAGCACTACAAAGGCGGTTAATCCGGGTGTGCGTCGCAGACTCCGCATCGCATAAAGCGCATCATCGAGAAAATCCGTGAGCCACCGGACATGGCGCATATCCCGTATCGCTTCTTTGCGTTGTTCCAGCCCTTCCATCGCGCGCAACGCCGCGTAACGCGCTTCTTCGGCGGAAAGACCGTTCGCGATGCCTTCCTCAATTTTGTGCTGCAAGTGGAACTGCAGTTCCTCATCCAGTTCCTGTTCCACGCGGGTGCGGCTTAGAATCGACCGGAGCCGCAGGCGTGCCGTGAACCACCAATGCTCGATCCGCATGATTTTTCTAAGCCTCCGAAAGCTGAACAATTTGTGAGATGGCGGACGATAACCGTTGCCAGTTCGCCGCTTCCGTTTGGAGCTGTTTCTTGCCCAAGCGCGTCAGCGAATAAAACTTGGCCCGCCGATTGTTTTCCGTTTGCTTCCACTCGGCGGTGATCCAGCCTTCCTGCTCCAGCTTGTGCAAGGCGGGATAAAGCGACCCTTCGCTCACTTGCAGCACGTCTCCAGAAATAGACTTCAGGCGCAGGCTGATGGCCCATCCATGCAACGGCTCCAGAGCTAAAATTTTCAGTAAAAGAAGATCCAGGGTGCCTTGCACAAGATCGCTCGGCTTACTCATATCGGTTTCCTAGATGAGCATAGCCGAACTTCTCTCGGTAAGCAAGAGGAATTATCAATTTTTATAATCCACACGAAAACGCCAATTGGCCATACCAAGCGATTTCGAAACAGTACACTAGTGTTGAGATGGCACAGAGTTCCTTGCGTCCGGCTACCCATGCAGAACTGCTACGGAAGGTGTTTGATCTTCCCGGCCAAGGCTTGTCGCGGCCATTGGCTGAAAGCATCCTCTCATTCGACTTTCCTGATGATGATGCAAACCGCATTGCTGAGCTGAACGAGAAGGCCAACGAGGGACAATTAACGGAGCACGAGCGGGAAGAATTGGAGGCTTACGCCAATATTGCTGATCTCCTCGCGTATTGGCAGCTTAAAGCAAGACAAGCTTTACAACAAGGCCAGTGAGTGATTTAGCCACTGAAGTTCGAAGGCGAGCCAGCCATCGGTGTGAGTATTGTCTCCTGCCTCAAGCTCTGTTTCGTCGACCGTTTCATTTGGAGCACATTATTGCAAAACAGCACGGCGGGGCCACACATCTCAACAATTTGGCGCTCGCCTGTTGGCAGTGCAATCTGAAGAAAGGCCCAAACTTGACGGGTACCGATCCGGAAACGGGACAGATCACACGCCTGTTTCATCCACGCCAGGACAGGTGGGCGGAACACTTTCAAATGCAGGAGAACCAAATTATCCCGGAGCGAATAGAGATTGTCGGCTTGACTCCTGTGGGACGTGCTACCGTACGTTTGCTGGACATGAACGAAGAATTAAGGCAGTCGTTCCGGTATGAGTTGTTGCGCTAACAAACTTTTTCGCTAACTGGACAAAAGTGATACGGTAAAGTGCCGCCTCCTTTGGTGGTTGGCGGAATATATGGCTGCTTCTGGTCAGCGTCGAACCTGAACTTTCAATTCTGAAGTGCCGGCGTCCTTTGCCCTGGAACAGATTCAGAGTAGCGCCAGCAAAAATGATCGTTAGTCAGAAACGGCGCAGGGAAAAGAGTTTTGTGTTCTGGTGGCAACCGGATGTTTTCCACCACTCGATTTATCTACTCAGTCGAAGAAATGACGATCCTCATCTGAAAGGCGCGGCTTCGCTGCCGGAATATTAAACGTTACCCCGAGACCGGGTCGGTCCCAAACGTCAATAAAGCCTTGTTTCATAATCGGGTCCGGCAAGCCGTCCACAATCTGATACCACCAATCCGGCTGGGCAACGGGATATTCGAAGGCGATATAATTCTGCGGCAAGGCAGCCGCCAGTTGAACGTGCGCGGCGAGCCCGATCAGCCCGTCAAGAACGCCGTGCGGAGCCATCAGAATGCCGTGAAGATCCGCGTATTCCGCAATCCACTTCATTTCCGCTAATCCGCCGACATCTTCCGGATCAGGCCCCACCACATTCACCGCCTGTTTCTCGATTAGATCCTTGAAGTTCTCCCGCCCATAAATTTCTTCCCCGGTGTGAATCGGAATGGAAGTGCTTTGCGTGACCTCGCGAAACAGTTCCGCATTCGGATAAGGCGTGTAATCGCCCGTAATCAGGTCTTCCAGCCAGGTGATGTGGAGCGGTTCGAGCGCGTGAGCAAATGCAATGGCATCCTTAACAGTCCAGCCCGGCCCACAGTCCAGGGCAAGGCCAATCTCGCTGCCGAGAACTTTCTTCATCGCTTGGACGCAGGCAGTGATGTGGTCGAAGCCGCGTTCTGTCAGCAAGCCCCGGTCCGGGTGTGATGCTCCCATGCGCGGCTGGTCATACCACGCATCCGGTACGGCGCGCATCATCGGTTCGTTGTGAAAGCCGACCGCCTGCTTGATCAGCGTGAACCCTTCTTTGGCTTCCTTCATCTTGGCTGTAGTTTCGGCGTAGTCTTGCGGAGTCTGCCCGGTCTGCGGAAAACGAACGCCGCCGTTGTAAGCGCGGACGCGATCGCGCATTTTCCCGCCCAGCAGTTTATAAATCGGTACTCCGGCTACCTGCCCGGCAATGTCCCACAGAGCGATCTCGATGGCGCTGACCGCCGCGCCCCAGGGTTTGAACGCGCCGAGTCGGCGGATCTTCAGCATCACCGCTTGGACATCCGTTGGATCTGCGCCCAGGATGTAGTCCTTATAAAAAAGCACCATCGGCTTCAGGTAGGGCTTGGTGGATTCGGCTTGGCCGTACCCGGAGATGCCCTGGTCCGTGACGATGCGAACCACGGGATTGCGGCCGACCACCGCGCAGCGAAGGTCTGTGATTTTGATGGCGGGACGTCCGCTCCGCTTTTCCTGAGCCGCAATCGGCAGCCCAGTTACTACTGCCGACAATGATGCCAGAACTGCTCGCCGCGTCCAATTCGCCATAAGAATTCTTCGTTAATCTGTACTGCTAGTTACCGCTGCCTTAGCTCGTATCTCCGCAATCCGCACCGGACGGTGTTCTTCTATCGACAGATAACAAGCATCCACCAGCGACATCGTGTCCAGATTATTGCGGCCGTTTAAATCGACTTCAACGCCGGAAGAAACCGCTTGCATCAGTTCACTCATCGTGCCGGCAAAAGCGTCGGGGAACCAAACGCGCTTATCGCGTGGCGCAAAGCGGAACTGCGGGTGCTTGCCAGTTGTGAATTCAATGGTGCTGGGGCTGCGGTTCGGATAACCGGGCCAGCCGATGAACCCTTCCGCTACGCCTTCGGTTCCTTCCACCCGCCACTTGATATAGGCATCCACATCCGCGTTGTTTGCGCCCGGCCCGACCCACACATCATCCCAGGCTGAAGCGCGCAATCCGTTCTCGTATTCAAGAATGTAAGCGCAGATGCCGTCGCGATGGGCGAAGCGCGTGCGTGGATCAGTGCGCGTGCTGCAATACACGCTCGCCGGAGTCCCCAGAAGAAAGCGGAAAAAATCGAGATGATGCACGCTCATGTTTAACAGGGTGAGCCGATCATAGCCGTGCAGCCAGGCTTGCCAATGCGGCACGGCGCGCATATCCACCGTGGCGAAGACCGGCTCACCCAGGAAACCGCCTTCAAGCAGTGACTTCACAGTTCGGACCGCAGGATCGTACCGCATATTCTGGTTAACGACCAGCTTGATTCCGCTTTTTTCGCAAAGCTCAACAATCTGCACTGCTTCCTGATAGTTGGGCGCGAGCGGTTTCTGAGCCAGAATGCCTTTAATGTGATCCGACTGCTGAACGGCTTTTCGGATAATCGCCAACTGGTCAGCAGGCGGAAAAGCAATATCGAGAATCTGAATCTCAGGATCTGCCAGCAGTTCTTCGTAATGGTCATACACTTTCGGAATGCCGCGCAGTTCCGCGACCGCGCGCGCCGTTTCAGGAGTGCGGGAAGCAATGGCGGCGACTTGGTAACCGGCATTCTGGTAAGCCACCAGTTGAACATCGCGAACAATAAAGCCGGCGCCGATCACGCCAATACGATAATCGCTGCGGAACGGCGCGGGCGCTTTTTGGTTCAAAAGAGAGTCTAAATTCTGCACGTAAGCCGACTCAGTATTTCATGAACAGTTTCCCTTGGTCAAGATAAAAGGGAATAAAGAAGTTCTTGACAGCCTGCCCATTTCGTGAAATATTTTCAACACACTTCTTACAGCCAAGGAGAAGACTATGTTGTTCTGTTCCTTTCCAGCGGAAAATGGCCCCACTGGACAAACCTCAATCTTTGCAGTTCTCATTTGCTTGATGCTTTCCGGCATTGGCTTTCCCCTATCAAACCGCTTGAAAGCTCAAGTTGTTACCGCAACGCTCACTGGAAACGTCAGGGACGCAAGCGGCGCTTCGGTGCCGAACGCGACCGTCACGGCTACGCAGAACTCAACCGGCACTGCCCGTTCTGCTCCGAGCACATCTGACGGCCTGTACAATCTGCCTTACCTGGAACCGGGAACATACACCGTCACCATTGAATCACCAGGCTTTAAGAAGTTTGTTCAAGAAAACGTAACGCTCGAAGTTTCCACCATTGCCCGTCTGGATGCTACCTTGACACCGGGAAATACTGGAGAAACCGTGACCGTTACGGCGGAGCCGCCGCTGCTTGAAACCGAGCGCGCTGAGGTGGCACGAAATTTTGGAACAGAAACTGTGCGCGAACTGCCGATTGCCAATCGCAACTTTCAAGCGTTGGCCGGTTTGGTGGCGGGTGTTTCTCCTCCGGTGCAAAGCTTTCCCAGCACCGAAGATCCGCAAGGCACTACTTTCTTCAATGCGAACGGACAAGGTAATTCAGCCAATAACACCATCGTGGATGGCGTTGACAACACAAACCCCACTCTTGGCTTAAGTATTTATCTGCCGAACCCGGAAGTGGTGCAGGAAGTTCACGTTACTACCAGTAATTACAGCGCGGAGTTCGGGCGCGTGGGCGGTGCGGTTGTGAACGTTGTTACCCGCGCCGGCACCAATCAGTTGCATGGCAGTCTATGGGAATTCAATCGCGTAGCCGCGCTGACTGCGCGTGATTTCTTTAATCAATCCGGCACGCCGAAACCGGGCTTAACTCGCAACGAGTTCGGCGCAGCCGTAGGCGGCCCCATCATTCGCGATAAAACCTTCTTTTTCTTCGGCTACCAGGGACGCTACCTGCGGCAATCCAGCACGTCCATCTACACCGTTCCTGAACCTGCGTTCTTGAATGGCGATTTCAGTGCGGTTCCAGGTTTAGCGCTTTATAATCCTACAACCGGAAACCCGGATGGAACAGGACGGCAGCCCTTTGCCAATAACATCGTGCCGACCAACCAGATCAACCCGATTGCGCAGAAGCTGAATGCTTATCTTCCCGCGCCTAACCTGCCAGGAATTCTGAACAACTATGACGTAAATATGCCGTTCAGTTATGACGGCAACAGCTACGATGCGCGTGTGGACCATAACTTCACTGAGCAGACAAAAATATTTGCCAAGATGGCCACTTCGCATTATTCAGTAACGCAGGGCGGCTATTACGCTAACCCAATTGGCGACGGGCGCAACGCAAAAGATTACACTGTAACAGGCATTGTGAATCTGACGCATGGCTTCAGCCCCACGCTGCTGACAGAACTGCGCTTGGGCTATAACCGGTATCGCACCAACGTAAACGGCATTGATATGACC
This sequence comes from uncultured Bryobacteraceae bacterium, assembly GCA_964247975.1. GTDB lineage: Bacteria > Acidobacteriota > Terriglobia > Bryobacterales > Bryobacteraceae > KBS-96. The sequence goes on from CAXTWH010000064.1 coordinate 15,705, forward strand.
ACGGTGACGAACCAGAAGCTAGGGATTGCAAACCCTAACCCGGACGCGATCTCTGCCAGCGGTTTCGCCAACGTGCAGATTAATGGCATGCAGGAAATCGGCAATACTCAGGTTTATTATCCGCTGGTCAATACCGACAATTTGTTTACGGCGGTCGATACTTGGAGCAAGAGTCTCCGCACTCACACTCTTAAATGGGGCGTGGAAGCGCATCGCAACCGCATGGACCGTTTTCAGCCGCAAGGAGCAAATCTTGGGCCGCGCGGACTGTTTCAATTTAATCCGGGAACAACGCAGTTAAAAGGCGGCCCCGGCTTAGGAGCTTACGGCTCGTTTGTAAATTCATTTGCCTCCTACCTGATCGGCGCGCCGGATGAAACCAGCCGCACATTTCAAACGGTAACGCCTACCAACCGGCAAACTCAAATTGCCGGGTTTATTCAGGACACATACCAGTTTTCACAAAGGTTAACGCTCGATCTGGGTGTCCGCTATGAATGGTACAGCCCGGTAACGCCGCGCTATAAAGGCGGTGCTTCCAATTTCGATCCGGTTACCGACACGCTGCTGATTGCCGGGTACGGCAATGTGGGTTTAGCTACTGGTGTTCCTTCACAATATAGCGTTCAACCGCGCGTTGGTTTCGCCTTTCGGGTTGACGATAAATCGGTAATTCGCGCCGGTTATTCCATTAGCAGTTGGACCGGTCGCTTCGGGTTTACCGGCGGCACATTGTCTACTCAGTTCCCGGTTATCTATAACGTGCAGGTCGGCAACACGGGAGATTATCTCGTAGATGGATCTTTCAACAGTCTGCCGCCCATAGCTTTTACGTCGCTGCCGGCAAACGGACAAATTAATCCCGCGCCCAACCAGGCGTTCTTTGTCATTCCCACGCATAACCCAATACCCACAGTGCAAAGCTACAACTTCACTTATCAGCGGCAGTTCGCCGGTGGTTTAGCATTTGATATGGGTTACGTCGGCAATTTGGGAAGGCAACTGCCGTTTAACCAGCAGTTGAACGCCGCGCTGCCAGGCACCGGCAACGTTGGTTTGCCGCTGCTTGTTTATGGACGAACGGCCAGCACCAGTGAACGCGGAAACGGCGTAAACAGTAATTACAATTCGCTGCAAACCAATCTGCAAAAGCGTTTTTCCCACGGCTATACATTCTCGATTGCTTACGCCTACAGCAAAGCCCTCGATGTGGGCAGCAATCAAGCCAGTTTTATCGATAATTTAGATCGGAGGCGGCAGTACGGCCCGGCTGATTTTGACCAGACTCACCTGCTCACGATTACCCATCTGTATGAGCTTCCGTTTGGAAAAGGAAAGACGTTCCTGAACCAGGGTGGAATCGCGGCGCATCTGCTTTCTAACTGGCAGCTTAACGGCATTTACCGCTTCGCCACCGGAACACCCTTCACGGCGACTGCTGATGCGACCGCCTGCAACTGTCCCGGCAATGGAAATTACGCCGATGCGGTAGGATCACTGCGCACACTCGGCGGCATCGGCCCGAATCAATCCTGGTTTAATACCAACGCGTTTGCGATCCCCGGCCCGAACCGCTTTGGCGACGCCGGGCGTAATACTATTCGCGGACCGCACCTGAGCAATTACGATTTTTCCTTGTTCCGGGGGTTCTCGGTCACTGAACGATTCAAGCTGGAGTTGCGCGGCGAGTTTTACAATTTGACAAATACGCCGCACTTCAATAATCCGAACGGAAATGTCAGTTCCGCTTCGTTCGGTACCATCACCAGCACCCTGAGCGGCTATGGTAACCGGCAAGTGCAAACCGCGCTGCGCGTCACATTTTAGAAGTAAAAAAATACTCATGAAACCGCCGATACAGAATGCAGATAAAACAGGCGTGTCCCGCCGAACCCTGGCCGCTTCCGCGTTAGGAGCATTGGTTGTGCCGCGCCATGTGTTGGGCGGTCCCGGCTATCAGGCTCCGAGTGACACGCTGCGCATTGCCGGCGTGGGCGTGGGCGGCATGGGGCGGCGCTATATCAAAGGCTGCGACAGCGAGCGAATTGATGTTCTATGCGACATTGACCATTCGTTTGCCGCGCCGGTCTTTCGAAAATACCCGGAAGCGCGCGTTTACAGCGATTACCGCCAGATGTTCGACAAAGAAGAAAAGAACATCGACGCGGTGATTGTGGCGACTCCCGACCACAATCACGCCATCATCACCACGCAGGCTTTAAAACGCGGTAAGCCGGTCTACTGCGCGAAGCCCTTGACCCATACCGTGCATGAAGCGCGAGCCATCGCCGCTGCTGCGAAGGAAGCAAAAGTCGCTACTCAGATGAGCGTGCAAAGCTGCGGGAGCGACGAGGCTTTGAGCACCGCCGAAATTCTGATGTCGGGCGCGATTGGTCCTGTGCGGGAAGTTCACGTTTGGACGCCTCATCCTATTTATCCGGCTGCGCAGGTAAGGCCCGCTGAAATGCCTTCTGTGCCGTATGCGTTTGATTGGGATATGTGGATCGGTCCTGCGCCGTATCGTCCGTACAACCCGGCTTATCATCCCTGGATCTGGCGCTGCTGGTGGGATTTCGGCGGCGGCACCGTGGCTGATATGGCCTGCCACGCCATGCACGTGTTTTACACCGCGCTGAAACTTGGATCGCCGCGAGCTATCTACGGTTCACGATCCACTATGTACGGCGGTTATTTCCGCATGGGCCCCGATGGCAAGGAACACTTGCCGCCGAAAATTGAAACGCCGGAAACGGAAAGCTATTCAAACGTGGTCACCTGGGAATTCCCGGAACGGCAGGGAATGCCGGTACTGCAAATGACCTGGTACGACGGCGGCATTCGTCCTCCGCGCCCAATCGAGCTGGGTTCGCAAACACCAATGCCGGTCGAAGGTCTGCTGTTTGTTGGGGAAAAAGGCAAGCTGTTGAGCGGATATTACGGAGGCAAGAACCGGCTGCTGCCCGAAAAACAGTTTAGCGGTTTTCAAACTCCGCCGAAAACTCTGCCGCGAACCATAGGCCATTACAAAGAATGGGTGCAAGCCTGCAAAACGGGTACGCCGACCAACGTGAATTTTGATTTCGGTAGCCGCATGACCGAAATTGCCCTGCTCGGTGCCATTGCCGCCCGCTCTGCGCGTCCGCTGGAATATGATGCCAAGCGCCCTTCCATCACAAACGACGAGGAAGCCGATTCCTGGCTGAACCCGCCTTACCGAAGCGGCTGGTCATTATGAAGCCTATACTCTCTGTCTGGTTAGCTGTTGCATTATTAAGCATTGGTTTAGCGTTTGCGCAACACCCATTGATAGATGACGGGGAGCCGCATGGCGATCCACCTTATCTGTTGGAAAAAGGCTGGACGCCGCTGATCACCGGAACTGATACACAAGGCTGGACTTTCGAGCATCCCGAAAAAGGCGCTTGGAAAACCAGCGCAGCCATATTCTGGGATGGAAAAAATCTGCCGAAACAGTTGTCGCCTTTGCCGGAACCCGGTAATCGGATTGCCAACGGGCCGAAGGGCGCAATCAGCAACATCGTCACCACCAGAAAATTTAAAGATGTGGAACTCTACCTTGAATTTTTGATTCCCGCTAAATCAAATTCCGGCGTTTACCTGCATGGGTTGTATGAAGTGCAGGTATACGATAGCTTCGGCGTGGAGCATCCGAAATACCTTGATTGCGGCGCAATATACGAACGCTGGATCAACGAAAAAGGCGTAGGCGGCACGCCTCCGTTAGTGAATGCCAGCCGTCCTCCCGGAGAATGGCAGTCGTTCCATATCTGGTTCCAAGCTCCCCGCTTTGACGCATCCGGCAAGAAGATCGCTAATGCGAAATTTCTGCGCGTTCTCTTCAACAACCAGCTCGTGCAGAAAGATACCGAAGTGGACGGCCCTACCCGCTCCGGTTTGGAGATCCCGGAAGCGCCGGAAAATCCGTTGATGCTGCAAGGCGATCATGGCCCGGTTGCGTATCGCAACATCTACTTTAAAAATCTGAACGATTCCGCCGCCCAATCAACAAACTGATAACATCTTCTCGATGAAACTTGGGTTAATTAATTCCGCTTGGTTTGGTTCTCCGGTCGGCACGGAAGAAGGCATTCGAAAAACACGGGAAATCGGCTTTGATTCGATCGACATATTTTCTGATCCTCTGGATGTCAGTCCCGCCGAACAAAAGAAGATCATCGAAACCTGCAAGCAGGAACAATTGCCGGTTGTTTCGTTCGTCTGCGTAGCATTAGGGTTGGCCGATTTCAATCCGCCTGTCCGGCGATTTCACTTGCAGCGCGCCGAAGAACATTTAAAAGCGGCCACGGAATTTGGCGCTCGTAATCTGCTGCTCGTTGTGGGCGAATACGTCTGGCAGCAGGAAGTAATTCCGCCTCGCGATCAATGGAACTGGGCGGTGGAATCCACTCAAACGTTAGCGCGAACCGCCGCATCGCTTGGCTTGGAAATCGCCGTTGAGATTGAGCCTTTTGCGCTTTCGCTCATTCACAACGTTGCTGATATGGTCCGCTTCTTAGACGATGTGGCCCATCCCGCCGTAAAAGCCAACATCGATGTTTCCCATTTGGCCCTGGCGCATGACGAAGCGGACCAGATTGCGCACCTACGCAATCGCATTGCGCACGTGCATTTTTCCGATTGCGACGGCAAGAAACACGGCGATCTGCCTCCTGGGCGCGGCGTGGTTCTCTTCGAACCGTATCTCAAAGCCTTGAAGGACAACGGATATGATGGCACTATCAGCATTGAACTGGAGTACTCGCCGGACCCGGCCCAGATTGTGCCGTGGGTTCAGGAAGCTTATCGGGAAACCAATAAGCTGATGCAGAACCAGGGGATTCGGCAGTAAGGAATCAATATAAATGTTCTGTAACAAAACTTTCATCTTATGCTGAAGCTTTGTCGTCATCACTGCGCTATTCTGTGATAGATCCATTATCGCCGGGAGTTGTTTTTCTCCTGTTCGGCTCGGGCTTTCCCAAATCTGCTGAAAGGAGTTCCATGTCCAGACGATTCTTGTTTGCGCTGCCGTCCTGTATTGCATTCGCGTGGCTATTGCTGTCCGTTTCCGCTGTCGCACAAGTGCCTGCGAATCATATCCGAATCCACTATCACCGGGCCGATGGGAATTACCAAGGCTGGACCGTTTACGCTTTTGGCGACACCACGGAAGCTACCGGCAACTACAATGGGGGTCCCGTACCGGTCACCGGAAATGATAACTACGGCGTTTATTTTGATGTGGGCATTGTAAACAATGCGCAGAATGTCGGCCTGATCATTCATAATCCGACTGCAACAGGAGGCGATCAGAAAGACCCCGGGCCGAATGAGTTTGTAAATCCCGCCGCTGAAGGCAACGAGTATTGGGCCGCATCCGGCATCGGCAAGCTGTACACCACGCCTCCGAACCTGAACAATCCGGGAACGCTGCTGCCCGGCTACGCGCGTATTCATTATTACCGGCCTGACGGAAATTTCGCCAACTGGACCGTTTACTCGTTTAACGACACATTGGAGCCTACTAATAGTTTTAATGAAGGCCCCACGTTTTCCACCGGCACCGATTCCTACGGAGCGTTTTACGACATCCGTTTAAAGCCCAACCCGCAAGACCTCGGATTTATTGTTCATAACGTTTCCACCGGAACCAAAGATCCAGGGCCGGACATGCATTTGAATGTCGCAGCTTACCAAGAAGCCTGGATCATCTCCGGCGATGCTACGGTGTACACCGCGCAGCCGAGCTTAGCGCAACTGCTCGGTGCCGGATTTTCGCGTCTTCAGGCTTTCTGGATTAACCGCACAACAGTTGCAATCCCCAGCGCAAATTTTCAATCGACTTGGACTTACAATCTGGTGTATTCGCCCGCTGCCGATTTGCAGATTTCCAACACTGGAAAATTAACGGGCGGAACCGCCATCGCACTAATTTCTGTACCCGGCGGGTTCATGCCATCAGAAGCAGCGCAGTACCCTCAGCTTGCCGGCTACGCCGTGTTTCACCTGCCGAGCACCGTCGGCACCGCAGCCTTGCAGCGAGCGTTGCAGGGGCAAGTTGTTCTGACCGGAACGGATTCAACCGGCGTTCTGAAATATCTGACCGGCGTGCAATATGCCGGCGTGCTCGATGATCTCTTTTACTACGCGGGACCGCTCGGACCCGTTATCACCCGCCGCGATCTGACAGTAAGAGTTTGGGCGCCCACCGCGCAATCCGTGAAACTGCTGTTGTTCAGCGGCGCAAACGACGCCAGCCCGATCCAAACTGTGCCGATGAATTTTCGCCGAGGAGTCTGGACAGTGCAGGGTGACAATTCCTGGAAAGGCCAATACTATCTGTTTGACGTGCTCGTGTACGTGCCGAGCCTTCATCAGATTGTGGAAAACATAGTTACTGACCCATACTCCGTAGATCTAGCATTAAATGGCATTAAGAGCCGCATCACTGATTTAACTGACGAGTCAAACAAGCCTATCGGTTGGGACGAAAGCTCTTCCCCATACCTCTTGTCCATGAATGACCTTTCCCTTTACGAATTGCACGTGCGCGATTTCAGCATCGGTGACACAAGCGTTCCGTTGCAGTATCGCGGAACCTATCTTGCTTTTGCCGCCTCCGGCACTTATGGCATGGGCCATCTGCAAAGGCTGGCGCGGGCTGGCTTAAAAGCCGTGCATCTTTTGCCTACGTTCCACTTCGCCAGCATCAACGAAGATAAATCTACCTGGCAGTACCCGGTTGGCTTATCGCCCACTCCGCCCGACGGCCAGCAGCAGCAAGCCGCCGTTGCTGCCGTGCAAAGCTCCGACGGCTACAACTGGGGCTACGATCCTGTGCATTACCTTGTTCCCGAAGGCGGGTATGCTTTCAACCCGGATAACCGGGTGTACGAGTACCGGCAAATGGTTTTAGGCCTTCACAACATCGGTTTGCGCGTGGTGCAGGATGTGGTCTTTAACCATACCAACTCAAGCGGACAAGGTCCTAATTCCGTGCTGGACAAAATCGTACCCGCTTATTATTACCGGCTGGATACCAACGGCAATGTGGAAAACGGTAGTTGCTGCGCCGATACGGCCAGCGAACATCGCATGATGGAAAAGCTGATGATTGACACGCTGCTGCAAAATGCGCGGCAATACAAAATTGACGGCTTCCGCTTCGATCTGATGAGCTTCCATTTTGTTTACAACATGCAGCACATTCAACAAGCCTTGTCGCAGCTCACTCTCGAAAATGATGGCGTGGACGGCTCCAAAATCTACCTGTACGGCGAAGGCTGGAATACGGGCGAAACCGCAAACAACGCGCTCGGGTTGAATGCTACCCAGGCAAATTTATACGGAACGGGGGTCGGCACATTTAATGATCGAATCCGTGATGGCATTCGGGGCGGCGGACCTTTTTCCGATCAGCGTGTGCAAGGCTTCGCGACGGGTCTTTTCACCGATCCGAGTCTGTATACCAGTCAGAACCAAGCCTTGGCTGACCAACAGAACACCTTGCTCGCTGAAGCGGATTGGATCCGCGCTGGACTGGCCGGCAATCTCCGCGATTTTACTTTTGTGAACAGCCAGGGCCAGCTAGTAAAAGCAGGCGAAATCATCTATGGCGGCCAGCCTGCCGGTTATACAGCCAGCCCGCTCGAAGACGTGAACTACTGCTCGGTTCACGATAATCAAACGCTGTTTGATGCAATTCAATTGAAATCCGCTATTCCGGGTACTACCGGCAATGGCGGCGACTCAATCGCAGTACGCGCCCGCCGTCAAGTTGTGGCAATGAGCTTAATTGCGTTAGGACAGGGAATTCCGTTCTTTCAAGCAGGCGATGACCTGCTCCGCTCCAAGGACATGGATAACAACAGCTACGATTCCGGCGATTGGTTCAACAAAATTAATTGGGCTTACCAGGGCGATCGCCCCAGCCAGAACATCTTCAGCCTGGAAGACAACAATTGGGGCATTGGACTTCCCATTGCCAGCCAGAACCAAAGCCAGTGGACCTTCATGCAGCCGTTGTTGGCGAATCCTGCTTTGAAGCCGATGCCCAATGAAATTTCGAATGCGGCTGCTGCTTTCCAAACGTTTCTCAGGATTCGAGACAGCTCGCGTCTATTCCGCATGGGAACGCTTCCCGAAATTCAAAGCAACCTTCATTTTCTGAATACCGGTCCATCGCAATTACCCGGTCTGATTGTGATGAAGCTTGATGCCAACGGTGGAAACTATAGCCCTTATCAAAGCATTGTGGTGGTGTTCAATGCCACTATTAACATCGTGCATTTTCAGGATGACCAGTTAAAAGCACTCGGCTTAAGTCTTCATCCTTTGCAGTTGCTCTTCGGTGATCCGCAAACGAAAGCTTCCACCGTGGATTCAAATACCGGAACAGCAACGGTGAATGCTCTAACAACCGCTGTTTTCGTGGCGCAATGATGGTAAGCTGCTTATGCTTGTTCCGAAGGATCTCAATGCCTAGAATATTCTATCCTTTGTTGGCGACGATGCTGCTCGGCATTTGTGTGTTTCCCGTTCAAGCGGCTCTGCTTAATACTTCTGTCACTGGTTCTTTGGAATTTGAAGGAAGCTCTTCCAATTTCTTCGATCCGATCTATAATTTTGTGCCGGACGGTTATCTTAATTCCGTTGGAACAACCGTCACGATTTCGAACACGGCGGTTGAGTTCGGGTACAACGATTCCGCTAATCTGATTAACGCCAATTTCACCGACAATCAATTAGTGATTTCCGATCTGGTTGAAGCGAACGGCTTTAATTACCCGTTCACGCTACAGTTTACGAATGCTGCTTTTAGCGGGTTAACTATCACCACCGTTTCCGACAACTTTCCTTTGCAGTACTCTCTGAACAATGATGTGCTCACCATGAACTGGAGCGGGGGAAGCGTCATTGGACAAACATTTGTCGGCACCTACGATCTCCTGTCTACTCCTGAGCCATCCTCTGCAGGAATTCTGTTGTTTTCCGGCTTGGCGATTGTTGCTTTTGCACGACTTCGCCGGACGGCCTCTTCATAATCAAAAGCCAATCCTCTGCATCCGGCGCGCTCGGCGAATTCCATTCCGCGCTGCGCGTCACACCCGCATCGGAGTATTCTCCTGAACGCGGGTTGAACCACATAGCCCGGTACCCGCTCCCTGGCAGGTGCACCGGAATCGCCTCGCCATGAGGCAGGTAAAACACGTACTCGCTGTCCGCAATACCAAGGCAGGGAATTGCATCAGGCCCGATATGTTGCAGCGGCTCCATGCGCCACCATTCGCGGGCGGTCCAGAATTTATAAAGAAGGCCGTACAACGGCAGCATCTCCATCTGCGCGCTGCCCCGCCCATTAATCCAGCCGCCGTAATCCGGCACATTCGCGCGTTCGCCGGTGGTTTGATAGCCGCCCGCCATTGTCATCAGCCAAGCCAGCCGCCGTCGGTTATCCGCTGTGCGCGCTGGCCATAACCGCGCTTCGCCCCACGGAAACGGGTAATGATCCTCATAGCCGTATTCTTCATTAATTTGCGGCATGACTCGGCCCGTTGCCGCTTGCTGCTCCCGATTCCGCAGCATAAATTCATAGCCGCCGTGTTCGTCCCAGCTTTGGTACATGGCGAAATCAACCCAAGGCGCGGAGCGAAAACGAAAGTCACCGTGGCCGTGAATGCTCATCAGATGAGCATACGGATCATAAGCGCGAATCAGCGTTCCCATTTTTGCGGCCCATTGGTCATTGCGGAACAGCCGGTATTCATTCGTGATGTCCCACATCACATTGGAAAATGCCGCCAGCCGCGCCACTGCATAGCGATAATAAAGCTGCTCCAGGTCGCCGCCCATCGCCGGTTCACGGAATGGATCAACGCCCGGTAAACGGCCATCCACATAGAAGATCACGGAAACTTGAATGCCTAGTTCGCGCGCGTAGCGCAGCAGCCGTTCATATTTTTGCCAATATTCAACGTTGAACCGATGCGGATTGAAGCCCGGATTGTCTACATCATCAGGCCGCTCCGCCGGCCACGGATTCACGCAGAAACTGAACCATCCGTTGTTAGCGATTGCCGGTTCTTTCCACTGCGCGCCGCTTTGCACTCGCGGAGCCATAATCGCCACCCGTGCGCGATTAATGTGAGAACCGGCTAAACGCTCCAGGCTTTCACGGATGATACTTTCATCGCGCCATCCGGCTAAGGCGTAAGCGGTAGTTCCCACCCAGAAAAAATGTTCACTGCCGCCTTCGTAAAGAAAGTGAGCCGGATGCGCCGCATCCACCCGCACCGGTCCGCGCAGCTTCCCGGCTACCGTCTCAAAAGATCCTTCCACCGTGCGCTCAAACTGCGATTGGCGAAAGCTGACGCGCCAATGATACGAGCCTACCCGCTGCGGCATGATGCGCACCAGAAACCGTGTGCCTTCTGCGCTATCGGAGAAGCCTTCCATCTTATGCTCGTGTCCGTCAGGATCGCGGAACTCGCCGTTCACAACCACATCCGTAAATGGGTTTAAAGCAGTCGGGTTTTTCACATCAACTCTAATTTCGGCGTAATCGAAAACAGGGACGGAATCTGTCGGGCCATTAATGTAAATTGCTTGCGGAGGAAGCGCCGACCCGATCGGAACCGCGCTTCTTCTAACCGATGAAAGGTTGTCTGCCCATCGCGCCGCCATCTGCCGGAATCCTTCGTTTGAATAATGTACACCGTCATTTTGCAAGCCGGCCATATCCACCGCCGCTACGTGCGCGCCTGTTGCCGCCAACTTCTTCACGCCCGCTTCGAGATCGCTGCGATAAATGCGCAAAGCCTCAGCCGTATTCGTGGGCGTAGCAGGAAGTCCAACCAGAATGCGCACATGCGAACTGCGCCGCGCCATATCACGAATTAAATCAACTGCTTCCGCTGCGAGTTCTTGCGCTTGTGCGTCATCTGCTGGCGAGCGATCGCTCCGAACGTCTTTCCAAAGATCGTTGCTGCCCACCAGTAGTAAAATCACATCCGGCGAATACTGCTCTATCATGCCTTCCCGCACCCGCTGCCGAATGCGAGCGATGCCCTCGCCCGAATAACCTTCATGCTCCGGATCGCTCCAAGGTTCCCCGCCGCGTTTCGAGCCAACAAAATCAATCGCAATGCCGCGCCGGTCCAGTTCTTGTTTCAGGTAAGCCCGGTATCCGGGAAACTCCCGCGCTTCGGTGTTCGAATCGCCCGCGCAAAGAACACGGAGTCGTGGTGAAGTATTATTCGCCGAGTCACTCCGCGCAGGACCGCGATGCTGTGCAAACATCCACGCCATCACACCGCTTTCGGGCGCAAATGCCTGGAGAAAACTGGTGTGCGCCGCCCCGGGAAGTTCGGTATATCGCGGTGAGCCATCTGCTGCGCGAATCGCTTCCACCATGCGCCTGCTCCGTATTGAAGGCACTACCGCGTCCAACGCGCTATGCCAGGTCCATATCGGAAGCGTTGCGAGCAAACGCGCTGTTGCTTCATCGCCGCCGCCGCAAATTGGCGCCAGCGCGGCAAACGTTCCGGGCCGTCGCGCGGCCAACTCCCATGCTCCATAACCGCCCATCGAAACACCCGCCAGGTAAACACGATCACTATCCACTGGATACTCGCGTAGAACTTGGTCCAGCAGCGCCATCGCCATTGCCATCATGGGCGAGGGCTCAGGCCGCATCCGGGACGACACCACCGCGCCCCAGTCCGCTTCCACCCAGCGATGTCCCAAACGGCACTGCGGAACAACTACGAAAGCCGGAAACTGATTGCGATACGGCGCTCGCGCCATCTGGTCGGGAAGAAAGCGCAATGAAATCTGGTTATCGCTGCCTCGCTCTCCGGCCCCATGCATAAAATACAACAGCGGATAACGGCGGCCCGGTTCCAATTTCGGCGGCGACAGAACACGAAATCCATATGAAACGCCGTCAAACGAAAAAGTTTTTTCTTCAAATGAGGAAAGCGCTGTTTCGCTTACGGTCGGCGCGTTAGTTTGCGCGAAACAGGAAAAACAAGTTAACAGGAAACATAGCCGGAATCTCATGAGCACTGGAAGATATTCTAGAACTGATGTGCTTGTCCTTGCACGATAAAATTTCGCTCGTTACTGGCGCCTCTCGCGGCATCGGGGCGGCTACCGCTCGAAGGCTTGCTTCGCTCGGGTCGGAGGTGGTGTTGAATTTTCGCAGTAAAGGCGCACGCGCTGAAGAAGTTGCCGCCGATATTGCCAAACTGGGCCGAACTGCTTTGCCTATTCAAGCTGACCTGACCATTGAATCTGAATTAGAACAGATGATGGCCGCGATCAAAAGCAGATTTCAAAAGCTCGATCTAGTTGTCCTCAACGCCAGCGGCGGAATGGAAAAAGGAAAATCAGAAGAATATGCGATGAGCCTGAATCTTGACGCGCAGGTGAGAACCGCGCAGCTTGCCATTCAGATGATGCCCATCGGAGGCAGAATCGTATTTGTCACCAGCCATTGGGCGCATTTCTACGGACAGAAGCCGATAATGGCCGAATATGAATTGGTGGCAAAAAGCAAACAAGCAGGCGAACGCGCTTTGCGGGACTGTATTGGTGACTGGAACAAGCTTGGAGTTTCGCTCATCATCGTCAGCGGCGACCTGATCGAAGGAACCATCACGCCGCGCTTGCTGGAAAGAAAACAACCGGGACTGATCGAGCATCGCCGCGCTGAAGCGCAGCATCTGCCAACGGTGGACGAGTTCGCTGAAATGATT
>CAXTWH010000065.1:0-28467 GCA_964247975.1 uncultured Bryobacteraceae bacterium
CGATTGCGGACCCGCCGTTTTAAAAATTCCTGCTACTCCTGCAAGCGGGTTGCGCGGGCCGGGAGCCACTTGTAACGTAGTTACGCCAAACGAGTTCACGTAACGAAACAAAAGATCTTGCGGGTTTAAACTGTCGCGCACTCGCACATCGGCCGTGTTCGGGTCAGTGGATTCGTCCTGGTCCTGATCGGCGGGAATGTTGTAAGCGCCGGAAATTCCCGTTGTGGTATAGACATCAATCAGCCCTGGCGTGACGTACGCGCCGTGAATCACTTGATAACCAGTCGGCGCAGACAAATTGCTTCCTGGCCGGATCGACTCAACTTTGCCGTTCCGCATAAGCACCAGCGCCGCGCTACCTTGCTTGCCGGAGTCCATTGAATAAAGGTGGTCGGCTACAATGGCGATGTTCTGCGCTTGCAGCAGCGCGGGAACCATCATGAATGTAACTAGAAACAATCTCACTGCCCGCCCCCTTCAAGGCGGGGATAGCGGCCAGCCATGCTGAAGCCGCCGGTGGCGTATGGCCGATCTAATGGATTAGTAAAGTCAAACACCTTCTGGCCGTCAATCCAGGTTTCCAGCACATGCGTATAAACGCTGAATGGCAGTCCGTTCAAGATAATAAAATCCGCATCTTTACCTGCTTCCAGACTGCCAATTCGGTTCTGTAGTTCCAGCATTTCCGCCGGATAAATTGTTAACCCTTTTAGCGCAGCATTCTCGCTCATGCCGCCGCGTACTCCGAGCGCAGCCGAGCGCAGCAATAAGCGCGAATTGGTGATCGGGTCATCCGTGTTGAACGCCACTTTCACGCCTGCTCTTTCCAGCCTGGCAGGGCAGTTGATATTAAAGTTGATGGTTTCCGGCTTGCCGCCCGGCGCATCGAGCATCGTGAAACTGACGCCGATATGACGCTTTGCTAATTCCTCCCCGACTTCGCAGGATTCCGTTCCATGATGCACAACCACCCGGTAGTGAAACTCGTCCGCCAATCGTAAAACCGTCATTACGTCATCAGCGCGGTGCGTATGGTTATGCACAACGCGCTTGCCTTCCAGAATCTGCACTACCGGGTCCAGCGTAATGTCATGTTCCGGAGGCTTCGCATTCTTGTCTCCCGATGCTGCGGCTTTATTGTAAGCATCCCATTTGGCTTTGTATTGTTCGGCTTTCTGGTAAATGCCGCGAGCCAGCGCAGCTTCTTCCATGCGAGTCATTGGAGCCTGTTCGCGCGCGCCATAGCCTTTCGGATTTGTTCCGTTGGCCATTTTCATGCCGCCGATTGTGCCAGGTATCAGCATCTGTTCAATGGTTGCGCCACGCAGTTTTACATAAGCCGTTTGGCCGCCCATCACATTGCCGCTACCCGGCATGATATTCGCAGTGGTAACGCCCCCGGCAGTTGCCATTTTGATATTCGGATCAGCAGGATCAATCGCGTCAAGGGCGCGCAAAGCAGGTTGCACCGGTCCGCTTCCTTCGTTGGCATCGCCGGAATTTGAAACTGTCGGGTTAGGATCAATGCCGATATGCGAATGGGAATCCACAATGCCCGGCATGATTATTTTCCCGGTTGCATCTTGAATCTTGGCTCCTTTGGGAATTGAAACTTTCCCTTGTTCGCCTACCGCAACGATTTTATTTCCTTTAACAACCAGGATGCCGCGCTCTATCGGTGGCGCGCTGATCGGCAGGATTCTTGCGCCTTGAATAACAAGAACAGCATCATCCGCTGTCTGGGCCAAAGCGCCAGCAGGTGCACACAGAAAAACCGTAGTTAAAAGATAAAAATATGGCGTGAAACAAGCGACGGCGCGGTCGCATGGCCGGACTGGTCGTCGCATGCTACTCCTTTAATGTAATGCGCACCAATATAGCATTCACCGTATTTCGGAATACAGTGGGAAGAATCCCCGGCTAGTATCGAAGTTTTTAAAGAAACACACCTGTTATCAAGACCGGCTGATCATTTCAACTCTCACTTGCGCATGGCCGGAATGGATCATTCCTAGTTGTTCCGCAGCCCTGCGCGAAACATCCACCACCGATCTGGAGCGGGGGTTCATACGATCCGTCACTCTCAGCTCCACTGATTTCCGATTGCGCAAGTTCGTTACTCGGATTCGGCTACCCAGGGGGAAGTTGCTGTGCGTGGCAGCGGTCATGCCGTTTTTGTCGTATTTTTCGCCTTTCAAAGAAACGGTTCTGCCGTCCATCCGGTCGCTATAATAAACCGCCGTGCCTGTTTGCGAGCGCACAGGCCCTGGCCGCATCGGGCGGCTCCCTGGACGCACAGGCACCGGTCGTACAGGCTGCGTTGGAGGTTGAGCGGCAAACACAACGCCAGGCATAAGTACTACCAGAAACAACTTCGTAACAGAGTACCTGATTTGGCCAAATATCAAAGACATAAAAGTAATTTGTATGCAATTCAACTTTGCAGTGTTTACAAAGTTTATCTGCATCGGGCTCCTAAGTCGATACTGAACCTCTGCTGCAACGCTCTTGAAGGTACTTGGTAATGCTTATCCTTTCCCCGAAAAGTACCATTCAGCAATGCTGCAATCGTAAAGTGCGCAACTAGCTGGCATTAAGCTTAAATGAGTAACCATGAATTCTTCACTTATTTGGCAGAACGATGACGAACTATTTCAACTGATGCGGACTAAGCTGTTTACGGCAGTGATCGGTGATGTGCTTGACACTTTAGATTATCGTCACCAGTTTCTTTCTCCCGGTATCCAACCGCTGCATTCCGATATGGTCGTTGTCGGACGCGCGATGCCCGTTTTGGAAGCAGATTTTTATGCTTACCGGGACGAAGAAGGAAAAAGCGCGCTTTCCCGCGAGCCGTTCGGACTCATGTTTCGCGCCCTCGATGACCTGAAAACGCACGAAGTGTATGTGTCTTCCGGCGGTTCGCCGCGTTATGCGTTGTGGGGCGAACTGATGAGCACGCGGGCGCAGAAACTAGGCGCGGCAGGCGCGGTTGTGAATGGCTATTCGCGTGACACGCGCGGTATTCTGAAGCTCGGCTTTCCTACATTTTCCCTAGGCCGTTACGCTCAGGATCAAGGCTATCGCGGCAAGGTCGTTGACTTCCGTGTTTCTTTGGAAATAGAGGGAATTGTGGTTCGTCCGGGCGACATCATGTTTGGCGATCTGGATGGCGTTCTCGTGATTCCCAAAGAAACGGAGCGCGATGTTATCAGCCTGGCTTTGGAAAAAGTAAGCAAGGAAAACATGGTGAGAACAGCCATTGAACGCGGCATGAGCACGGTTGAAGCATTTGAAACTTTCGGAGTGATGTAGGTGAGCGAACCGAAAACAGAATCGGCATCCAGAAAGCTTCGTTCGACTCATTGGTTTGGCCCCCGGAACAAGGAAGCATTCATTCACCGCTCCTGGATGAAAAATCAAGGCTTGCCTGATCACCTTTTCGATGGACGGCCAGTAATCGGCATCTGCAACACCTGGTCCGAGTTGACGCCCTGCAACGCGCATCTGCGTGAAATTGCCGATCGCGTGAAGCGCGGCGTGTTTGAAGCGGGCGGGCTTCCCCTGGAGTTTCCCGTGATGTCGCTGGGCGAATCAAACCTGCGCCCCACTGCCATGCTGTTTCGCAATCTGGTGAGCATGGACGTGGAAGAATCCATTCGCGGCAATCCCCTTGACGGCGTGGTTCTCCTTTGCGGCTGTGATAAAACCACGCCCGCGCTGTTGATGGGCGCGGCAAGCTGCAATCTACCGGCTATCGTGGTTTCGGGCGGCCCCATGCTGAACGGCAGATTTCGCGGGCAGACGATCGGCTCCGGCACAAACGTCTGGTCCATGAGTGAAGACGTCCGCGCTGGACACATGAGCATTGCCGACTTCATGGATGCGGAATCGTGCATGTCCCGTTCGGCTGGTCACTGCATGACGATGGGAACCGCTTCCACGATGGCCTGCATGGTGGAAGCGCTCGGCATGGGCTTGCCGCAGAACGCCGCTATTCCGGCGGTGGATTCGCGCCGGCGCGTATTGGCTCATCAGGCAGGCGCGCGTATTGTGGAAATGGTCCGCGAAGACCTGCGCATGTCGCAGATCCTGAAACGGGAAGCTTTTGAAAACGCCATCCGGATTAATGCCGCAATCGGCGGCTCCACCAACGCCATTATTCATCTACTGGCGATTGCAGGCCGCGTTGGAGTGCCATTGGAGCTTGACGATTTCGACCGCCTCGGGCATGACCTTCCGCTGTTGGTTGACCTGATGCCTTCCGGTCGCTTCCTCATGGAAGATTTTTACTATGCTGGCGGCTTGCCCGCAGTGGTGCAAGCTATGGGGAGTTTGGTTCACCGCGATGCGTTAACGGTGAATGGCAAAACAATCGGTGAGAATACGGCTGGCGCACCTTGCTGGAATAGCGACGTTATCACCAGTCTTGCCCAACCTCTGAGGGAACACGCCGGTATTGCGGTGCTGCACGGCAATCTGGCCCCTAGCGGGGCAGTGATTAAACCTTCCGCAGCTACGCCTGCGCTGCTCAACCATCGCGGTCGGGCCGTGGTCTTCGAAAGCATGGAAGAGTTTAGAGGCAGGATTGATGATCCAAACCTGTCGATCGATGAACACAGCGTCATGGTGCTGAAAGGCGCCGGGCCGCGCGGCTACCCTGGTATGCCGGAGGTAGGAAATCTGCCGCTGCCGCCGAAGCTGTTGAAGCGAGGCATTACGGATCTGGTGCGAATCTCCGATGGCCGCATGAGCGGCACCGCTTACGGCACGATTGTGCTGCATGTCTCGCCGGAATCAGCCGCAGGCGGTCCGTTGGCGCTGGTGCAAGAAGGCGACATGATTGAGCTAAACGTCGCAGCTCGCAAGCTTCACTTATGCGTCACTGAAGAAGAACTGGCGCGCCGCAAATCATCCTGGGTTCCACCCCAGCCGCATGGAGCCGGCGGCTATCAGCAGTTGTACACAAGCCATGTGATGCAAGCCAATCGAGGAGCCGATCTTGATTTCCTGGTCGGCTGCCGTGGCGCGGCAGTGCCCAAGGAAAGCCATTAAAGCTTTCCTCAGTCCATTTCATTCAAACGAAGCGACAAGCATTTGGCCGCGCCGCCCGCTTTCATAAATTCTGTGAGTTCAGTTTGTATCACTTCAAAACCCCGATCATTCAACCAGACCGTCATTTCTTTTGAAGCATGATTCAGAATTACCTTGTTCACGATGTTCACCGCGTTGCAAGCGAACTTCGCCGCATCTTCCTCGCTCACCGCCAATCTGCGCTCGGCGGGAACGCGAGCGGTGATCGCATCATTGCTTTCCTGGTCAAATGCCAGCGGATAATACAACAGATAACCGCCTTCCAACGGGCAGAAGCAAGTATCCAGATGGTAAAAGCTCGGGTTCTGAAGCCGCAGCGGCTGCACGTCTATTTCGATGCATCGTTCCAGGTGCTCCTTAGCGCTTAAGCTGGATCGCAGTCCATAACCTAGCCAGAGCAGCGGTTCTTTTCGATCGAGCAAAGCGTCACCCGCTCCTTCAAACAGAACATCAGACGGCAGGATGCAAACTTGAAACCCATCGGCCCGAAGCCAATCCGCAAAATGCGGCGATTCCGGCTGGCGTTCTGGAAAACGAAAACTGCTTAAAACCGCGACGTTGCGGTAGATCAACGCCGCGTTCGCCGTAAAAACAAGATCCGGCAGACCCGGCACAGCGGGCAGCAAAGCCGTTTCCGCATATTCGTTTAAAAGACGCTGTAGATTGGACCACTGCTGCTGGGCAATCTCAAGGTTGGTAGCATGAACCTGGCCTGCCATCCACGGGTTAATGACGTACTCCACGCCAAAATACAACGGCGGGCACATTAGAAAGCGCAATTGCTTCATCTGTTTCTATTTTGAATGGACAGGTTTTTACATCTGCTATTTCTTGTGCTAGGGTCGCATTCATGCACAAACATCCTGGTTCGCATCTCAGTTTGTGGAAACAAAATCTTGTTGACGTGCCGGATTCTGTTTGGCAGCAACACGAACTGGAAACGCTGGTGCTGGCGGATAACAAACTGACTGAAATATCCGACCGGATCGGCTGTTTAAAGCAGCTTCGCATGTTGGACCTAGGCCATAATCAGTTGACGCGAGTGCCTGATGCTTTGGGCGAACTCGAAAACCTGTCCGATTTCTTGTACCTTCACGACAATCAATTCATCGACCTGCCCGTGTCACTCGCTCAGTTGAAGAAACTGCGCTATCTCAACATCAGTGAAAATGCATTCGAAACATTGCCAGAATCAGTCACCAGACTAACAAGCTTAGTTGAGTTAAGATCATCCGATAATCGGATGAAAACGCTTCCTGAATCCATTGCCCATTTATTGCAACTGCGGGAACTGCATCTCCGCAACAATCGACTGGCGTTCTTGCCGGATTCCATCGGTGCTTTGCGGGAACTGCGGCAACTTGATCTTCGCGGCAATCCGCTAACCTCTTTGCCGGAGTCCTTGGCCGCGCTCCCTAAACTGGAAAAGCTGGATCTGCGCTGGGTGGACACGCTGGAATTTATACCCGGGCTGGCCGCATTAGAAGAGCGTGGATGTTTGGTTTATCGGTGACACTTTCACAGGGGATTGGCTTCAGCATTTACCGGATTCTCCGAGATACAATATCAACGCGCGGGAAACAAAAGCGCGGAAGGGCGTAAGCCGCCAGATCCAGTTCCTGCTTCAAAAATCCGCCGATGGAGCAACTATGCCTGATATTGAAAACGAACTGAAGCGTTTACTACAGGATCAGGAAGCAGCCTGGAATCGGGGTGACAGCACGGCTTGGGCAGCGGCTTTCAGCGATGATGCGGATTTCATCAACATTCGCGGCGAGGTTTTCCGAGGCCGGAATGCAATTGCTCAGCTTCATGCGCGAATTTTCGGAATGCCATTCAAAGGAAGCCAAGCGACGATCTCGGTGCGACAGCTCACGGAGGCCGCGCCCGGCATTGTTTTGCTTGAAACCGATTACGAAGTAACTCAATTTCAGTTTCTCCCACCGGGCGTGGTCCCCACCTATGCGGGAACGCTGAGAACAAGAATGAAATATCTAGCCGTAAAACAGGGCGAAGAATGGCGGTGGATTGCCGCCCAAAACACTGCTGTGCTACCTGATGCGCCGCGAATTTCATAAAATAGAAACAAAGCCCATGCGGTTCTCGATCAGTTCCAATCATCCGCTGCGCAGGTTGTTTGCCGAATTAGTGCAGCGGCATCTTCTGGAAGCGGCGCAGGTGGAAGATCCGCAACTAGCGCAGTATATTGCCCATCTACTGGCTGACTTCACCCATGTGGAAAATCTGTACTGTATCCGTAACAGCCAGGGAAAACGGCTGGAAGACGTAGGCGAAATGCTGCTGGCTTCGAACCCGCTGCTGGAAGCTCCTTCTTTTATCTATGAGCGCGAAGTACGAAAGCACATCGGCGATTACACCTTGTTCATTGCCGGATTATTTCCCGAGCATATCGCCCGGATTTCGCGGCAGAAGCAAAGGCTCGATTCACTTGTCGATTACCTGAAAGCAGGAAAAGAATCGTACAAGGTTGTTGCTTCTTTTGACCAGTTCGAATTCCGTGATCAGGCTCCCCTGTTCCGTCGATTAGCGGAACGATTTGAGCTTTGTGTTTATGGGCTGAACCTTGTAAAACAAGATTTAGCCCGGCGGCAGAGTGCTTATTGTCAAGAAATGTGGACGGCGCTTAATTCATGATTTGTTTTCTGAATCTATGAGTTGAACTCCTCAAGCGGCAGTACGGTAATTAAACTTGCGTACCGCTCGAAGTTCTCTCCATTGTGTGTTAAGAGATGACAAATTCCATGCCGCTGCATGGGCGCCACTATACTGGCGTCGTGAATTTGATGGCCTTTCGCTCCGGGTTGCTCAAGCAACCTCAAAAGGATGCGCAGAGTTTCCAAATCGTCCTCAGCCAGGAAAAACCGATCCAGCCAATCGGCAACTGTTTCAGCTAACAGTTTGGCATCCGGCGCCGGCTGCATAGTTCCTGGTCGGGTACTCGCAGCCAGAAACTCGCGCTCGATCGCTTATTAGGTGTAGCAGGTACGAGTTTGGCTGGTAGGACTAGCTCGCCATTAGGAGAAACGGTTAAAGTCACGAATACCAGCTTGGCAAAAATTGCCTCCGTCACTAAATTACGTCTGACTGCGGAAGAGACTAAAAATTTGAGGTTGCAATCGGCAACCTCAAACAGCGGTTAACAATTTCACAAGTAAATCGTTTTGCATTTCCAAGCGAACACAAACAACTTCAAAATCCTACAGGGGAATGTTCCCATGCTTTTTCCTCGGCATCGTATCAACCTTGTTCGCTAACATCCGCAAAGCCCGAATTACCTTCGGGCGGGTTTCATGGGGTTCAATGACATCATCAATATAGCCTCGCTCCGCAGCATCAAAAGGATTGGCGAAACGTTCACGATATTCAGTAATCTTGGCCGTGCGGAGAGTTTCCGGATCAGCGGCGGCGGCTAGTTCGCGGCGATAAAGGACGTTCACCGCGCCTTCCGGTCCCATTACAGCAATCTCGGCGGTGGGATAGGCAAAGTTCACATCGGTCCTTAAATGCTTGGAGCCCATAACGCAGTAAGCGCCGCCATACGCTTTGCGGGTGATAATCGTGATCTTCGGCACTGTAGCCTCGGCATAAGCGTAAAGCAGTTTGGCACCGTGACGGATGATGCCGCCAAATTCCTGGTCGGTGCCGGGCAGAAAGCCGGGTACGTCCTCAAAAGTGAGAATCGGAATTTGAAACGCATCGCAGAAGCGAACGAAGCGCGCCGCTTTGGTGGAAGAAGCAATATCAAGGCAGCCGGCCAGATGCGCGGGCTGGTTTGCCACAATGCCCACCGATTGACCACCCAAACGCGCAAAGCCAATCACGATATTTAAAGCAAAATGTTCGGCTACTTCGAAGAAGTAATTGTCGTCCACAATCCGGCGAATCACATCGGTGATGTCGTAGGGCTTATTGGATTCGGTGGGAATCAGTGAATCGAGTTCGGCATCCTGGCGGTTTTCTGGATCGTTGGAAGCTTGGTGCGGCACGCCATCCATGTTGTTCTGCGGCAGAAAACGCAGTAGTTCGCGGATGCGGCGCAGACAGTCGGCATCATCGGAAGCAAGAAAATGAGCCACGCCGCTGCGTGTATTATGCGTCAGCGCGCCGCCTAGTGCTTCTTTGTTCACATCTTCGTGTGTAACGGTGCGGATCACTTCCGGCCCGGTGACAAACATGTGGCTGGTCTGGTCCACCATGAACACGAAGTCGGTGAGTGCGGGAGAGTAAACGGCACCGCCCGCGCATGGCCCCATGATGGCGGAGATCTGGGGAACCACGCCGCTGGCTAAAGTATTGCGGAGAAAAATATCGGCGTAACCAGCGAGCGAAACGACGCCTTCCTGAATACGCGCACCGCCGGAATCGTTCAAGCCAATGAGGGGCGCGCCCACTTTAAGCGCCAGGTCCATCAGCTTCACAATTTTCTGGGCGTTGGTTTCGGAAAGAGAACCGCCGAACACGGTGAAGTCCTGGGCAAACACAAACACTTGGCGGCCATGAACAAGGCCATGGCCGGTAACAAAGCCGTCGCCGTCAATGACGTTTTCCTCCATGCCGAAGTTGCGACAGCGATGGCGCACGAGTTTGTCGAGTTCTTCAAAAGTCCCTTCATCCAGTAAAAGATCGATCCGTTCGCGGGCTGACAGCTTTCCTTCTTTATGTTGCTTGCTATTTCTTTCTGCGCCGCCTCCGGCTTCCGCGCGCACATGACGCGCCCGAAGCTCTTCCAGCCGATTGGTTGCCATCGAAACTATTTACTCCCTTGCCCTCCCGCTGCGACTGCTAGGCAGGACCATTCACATAATATCCATCGCGAGCGCGAACAGTGGCACGGGGGTGATTGCGGCGCGCGGTGGGCGACAACTCTACGCGTATACGACGGAATGAGTGGAGAGGAAGACCCGAAGGCGCGGCATACACCAACAGATAGCGTTCACGAAGACGACCGAGCATTTCGGCTAAATTGTCTTTAGGTTTATTAGTAGCAACAGCTTCGCCGCCAGTTTGCTGCGCCAACGGAAACACATCATCAAAAGCAAAATTGGGATTGATGCTGCCGGAACCGTTGCGTGGCGCGGGCGGGTGCGGATGAGGGCCGACCACAATCGCATCAAAGGTAATACTGTTATCGAGGAGCGCGCGTAGGGCTTGGTCCTGATGCACATCATAGGACATGGCATCGTTATCGGTAATCATCAGAATGGCTCGGCGGCGAATGCCGTTCTGAGGCTGGTCTTGCAGGAAACGAGCCGCATTTTGCGCCGCAGCATAGATGCGAGTGCCGGAGCCGGGCGGTTCTTCCGAACCGGCTTTTCTGATAGCTTCGCTGATGGTGGCGTGGTCGTTGGTGAAAGGCTGCTCAACCCAGGTGTTCCGGCTAAACAGCATCACAGACGATTGGTCGTTTGGCTGCAATTGAGCGAGCGCAGTGCCAGCAATGACGGCAACTTCGCGCAGGTACTTGCGCACGCTGCCGCTCACATCAAGCAGCAGTACCAAATCGAGCGGAGCCGATTCATGGGCAAAATAACTGATCGGCTGCGGCTGATTTTCGTCGTACAAGAGAAAATCGGATTGAACAAGATTTCGAACCGGTTGTCCGTTTTCCAGAACTTCCGGACTTACTTCCACGTTGGTTACGCTAGCCTGAAACGTAGGTTCCTGCAAAGGTGCATTCCCAGAAGCGACGGGCGGAGTTTGCCCATTAGCCCCATTGACGCAGCCGAACCAGGCGGCCAATGCGACCATAGAAAACAACAGTAAGCGCATGCCAGATATTATGAACGTAAAAGGCGGGCTGGTTTTTGGAACTGCCGGGCATATCGACCACGGAAAAACAACCTTGGTGCGCGCGCTTACGGGAATTAATACGGATCGCCTGGCAGAAGAACAGAAGAGAGGCATCTCGATTGATTTGGGTTTCGCTAACTTTGTCTTACCAAATAATCAATCCGTTGCTTTAATTGATGTGCCCGGCCATGAGCGCTTTATTAAAAACATGCTGGCCGGAACAGGCGGTATTGACGCTGTGCTACTGGTTGTGGCGAGCGATGAAGGCGTTAAGCCGCAGACCCGCGAGCATTTTGAGATTTGCCGCTTATTAGGTATTTCGGACGGTTTAATTGTGCTAACAAAAGCCGACTTAGTTAGCCAAAGCCAAGTCAAGCAGGTGGAAGCCGAACTTCGCCACTTCTGCGCGGGAACGTTTTTGCAGAACGCTTCCTGCGTAGCCGTCAGCGCTCATACCGGACTGGGGATGGATGCGCTGGTGCAAGAACTAGAGAAGCTCGCTTCACGGTTGAAGCCGCGAACAGTATTTTCTTACCCGCGTTTGCCGGTTGACCGTAGTTTTGCAATGCAAGGTTTTGGAACGGTGGTGACCGGCACGCTTTCGGGCGGTCGGCTACGCTCAGGCGAAATGGTAGAAGTTCATCCACTGCGCGAACAGTTCCGTGTTCGCGGTATTCAGGTGCATGGCCGCGCAACGCCGGAGGCAGCAGCAGGCCAGCGCACGGCGGTGAACTTGGCAGGCGTGGAAGCAAAACAAATTGAACGGGGAGCGGTATTGACGCTGCCCAACATCCTCGAAGCAACCACTATTTTCGATGCAATAGTGGATTGGCTGGACGCGAAACCTGCCGCACGGCAGCGGCAGTCACTGCGCCTTTACGCCGGGTGCATGGAATCCACAGCCGATGTGCGTTTAATCGGAGCGTTCGACAAAAACCGAACATTGACGCGGGTATCGAGCCGCGATCCATTGCTGGTTCTGCCCGGCGATCGTTTCGTGCTGCGCAACGCGGAAACAACAGTTGGCGGCGGAGAAGTGGTCGATTCGACTCCACCGATTCGATTAAACCGGGAAAAAACATGTCGGCGGCTGAAAAGACTACTGGACGAAGGAGATGCGGGGCGGCTGTTCCTGTTAGTAGAAGAAAGCACGCAGGGCCGCAAAATCAGCAATCTAGTAAAAGTAACAGGTTGGACGCCGGTAAAGATCAGGCAACTGGCGGAGGCTGACAAGCGTTTGTACATTTCCGAAGCGGAACAGCGGATACTCAACGTGGCGTGGCTCGAACAAAAGCGCGGACAAGCATTAGCTTGGGTAGAGAATTTTCACCGCTCGAATCCTTCTTCGGCGGGAGCGCCTTTGCACCAGATCCGCAGTACATTGTTACCCGGCATTGAACCGGCAATCAGCGATTTCATTCTGCGCGGCGTTCCGCAACTTGTCATACAAGGCGAAACAATTTCGCTTGCAAGCCATGCCCCGCAGTTATCGACGGAAGAAGCAGCAACGCGGGCAGTTCTCGAAAAATTGTTTCGCGCGGCAGGATTTCAGCCTCCTTTATTAA
Organism: uncultured Bryobacteraceae bacterium; assembly: GCA_964247975.1. Classification (GTDB taxonomy): domain Bacteria; phylum Acidobacteriota; class Terriglobia; order Bryobacterales; family Bryobacteraceae; genus KBS-96. Next base: position 12,471 of record CAXTWH010000065.1, read on the forward strand.
AGGACACCCTAAGCCAAACGGGAAAAAACCCGGCAGCGGCGCGAACCCAACTGGAAGCTTTGATTAAAGCGAAGAAGCTGGCGCGCGTAGCGCCGGACCTTGTTTTTCATGCTGATGTGCTGGAGCATGTGAAACGATCGCTCGCGTCGCATAAGGGACGCCGGTTTTCCGTGCCGGAATTTAAAGAATGGACCGGCGTTTCCCGTAAGTATGCGATTCCGCTGCTGGAGTTTCTGGACCGCGAACGCGTGACGCGGCGCGAAGGCGACGGGCGAATTGTGCTTTAAATTTTTAAGGATGCAAACCGCGCGCGGCAGCCATCATTATGAGCGCGCCGCAGAAGGCAGTCATAAGGCTGATTTTATCTTTGAGGGCAAACAGAACTGGATCCACATTCATGTTTCCCCGGTAAGCGATGAGCCATACGCGGCTGATCCAGTAAAGAATCAAAGGGCAAAGAAGCCAAAGCAGAACAGGCGATTGATACATCGAAAGCACTTGCGGACTGTTGATGTACAAGGCCAGCACCAGAACGCACATAAACCCGCTGGTAGTTCCCAGGGAGCCGATGGCCTGCAGATCCGCGCCGATGTATCTGCGCCCTGCCAAAGAGGATCGGCTTCCTGCCGGCATTCCCAGCAATTCCGTGAAGCGTTTGGTGAGGGCGAGGCTGACAAAAAAGAACAGGCAGAACGCCAGCAGCCAAGGTGAAAGCAGAATACCGGTTACAGCGCCGCCGGCCAGCACGCGAATGCTGTACAAAGCGCTGAGCACAAAAACATCTACCAGCAGCTTGCGCTTTAAAGAAAGAGAGTAAGCGAGCGTAAGACCGTAATAAACCGCCAGAACCAGTTGAAATTGCCAGGGGAGAAACAAGCTAATGACCACGCACGCGCTTAATAAAGCGGTCACCAGGCACAAGCCAACAGGAATGCTTAAAGCGCCGGAAGCAAAAGGTCGCTTGCGTTTGGCAGGATGCAAGCGGTCAGAATGCAGATCAAGTAAATCGTTTAACACGTAAACGCTCGAAGCGCATAGACTGAAAGCCGCAAAGGCGACGGTCACACTTCGAAGAAAATTGACTTGAAACAGTTGGTGAGCCGCAATCAACGGCACAAACACGAGTAGGTTTTTCACCCATTGATGAACCCGGATGGCTTTCAACCACACTTTCCATCCATTGCGATTCTTTGCGAAGCATTGCTCGACGGTGCTGATGCTTGCAGCCTGACGCGAGAGTTTGGAGCTGCCAGTCACCACAATGGCCCGACGGCAATCTTTCCAGACCTGGAGATCGGCCTGCGAATCTCCAGCATAGTCGTATCCACAAGCGCCGAACTGTTGAACCAGCCTTTCTCGCTTGTGCTTGCCTTTCAGGTTGATGCTGTGATCGCTGGCGATCATCTGCGAAAAGATGGCGAGATGACGGAACACAGGTTCAGCGGCAATCCGGTCCGCAGCCGTGACAAGAATCAGCCGTCGGTTTGCCTGTTGCTGTGCTTGCAGATAAGATAGAAATTCCGTATTGTAAGGCAGGCTTTGCGGATCAATGCTAACGCGAAGCGACACTTGCCGCTTCAAGTGAGCGCGCCCGTTCAGAAGCCAGACCAGAAGGCGAAGCACATAAAACGGATTCCGGCCCAGCAGCACGACAATGGATTCCCAAAGCAGATCGCTTTGAATCAGCGTTCCATCCAGATCCACGCATAAGGGCTTCTCCTCCGCCGAGCAATATTTGAGTACCGACACACTGCCGGCAGAAATTTGAGTTACTAAGCTCACCAGAGCCTCCGATTATGTGTGACGATACTTGCTTTCTGTTGCCTCGTCAAGACAGAGCGAGTTACACGCGTACCAGAAAAAATGATTAAATCCGAGCGGTACTATTCCCATCAAAATTCAACCATAATTACGGTACTGGATCTGATAAGTTTTAACCGTTACCGTTCAATCCGAAACACAGAAAATTCTTCTAAGCCGGGAACATTAACGATTTGGCGATGAGGAGCAACAAATGGCATCACCGCTCCTGCGCTTTCAAACTCTCGCGGCAAGGCCACATACTGAGCCTTCTCCGGAATGTATTTCAGAATCTCTTCGCGACTGAGTTGCTGGCCGGCAATCTGCAGAATCATGACGCCCCAATCAGTGTCATAAAATTTCCGCTCTGCCAGATACACGCCGATGGAGTTAGAAGGAAAATAAACCTTGCCGGGATTTCGCTTGCAGAATTCATAAGCTTGAACGGCTGCCGGTTTGTGGCGCACTTTACTCGCCCATTCCGCGTTGTAGCGCGTCGGCAGTCCGGAGCCAAAAAGCGCCAGCGCTGCTACAACGGTCCAAACTCGCAGGCTCCCTGTGGTTTGCGGTTTTGTTTTGGTTAAGAACATGAGTTCAAACATCAGAACAACGGTTCCTAGAAGAAAGAAATAGATGGCGTGGGCAAAGGAATTTACGTCGCCTCCCCGGGCAGCGTAGGTACTGAGGCTGGCAGGAAAAAGCGCTGCTGAAACCGCGAAGAACACAAGAACAGGTTTCGACCCGCGATCCCAAGGAACTGACTTTTCGGACAAAAACAAAATTAATCCTACGCCGGTTAGAACCACCACCAACACAATGCTGTTTTCATATAGATGATAAGCGCCTGAAAAAAGCTGTGACCGAACAAAAGGCCAGTGCCGGGGAACGAAAACATCGTTGAAGTAAACGGCGCTTAAGCTGCCGTAAACAAATGCCACGATAGCCAGAGCGAGAAAGGAAAACGCGGCGGAAAAGAAAAGATACAGCATCCCGAATCGACGCGAAAAGCAGAAAAAAACAAAAGCCGCAATCACCAGCGCGGCCATCAGCATATTCTGCTTGCAACCTACGCTGAATACCAGGGCCACGCTGCTCCAGGCAGCAATTGTCCAGCGAGGCCGGTTCCGGTTGAAGTACAGAATTAGTGCGCTAAGAGCCATCAAACAGATGGCGGGTGAATCCGCAGTAACATGGCAGGCCACATAGTTCAAAGGACGCAGGCAAACCACGGCCGTGAAACAAAGAACCAGTAGCGGCAGCCAGTCCATCCAGGGTAAGCGGCGATTTCGCGCCGAAACGAAGCCGATCAGCGCAAGCGGCATCAACAGAAACAGTGTTGACAGCAAAGAACCGGCGGCAAAGATCGTCCAAACTGTGGGCATGAAAGCTGCCGGCAGAAAAGCTAGATAAGACAATGGCCCATAAATACAGGAAAACAGCGGTCCGGTGGAGGGCATCTGATAGATTGACTGTCCATGCGCTACGGCGATAGTGGAAGCGAATCGCTGTTCATACCAAGGCGTATGCCATACCTCGAAATAGCCGCAGATAAGCAAAACAACTGTGATGGTAATCATCGCGGTTGATGCTGAGAGAAGAAAGAAAAAACCTAAACGCTCCGATTTCATTGGGGGTAGTCTAACATCGGTAAACGTTTTGCCGAGACCCTCTTGAGACTTAACAGTTTGCGCTGGTTTAGTTCTTGGAAGAAGCGATCCGCTAGTACTCGCCGGTATTGCAATATGAAATGGGATTGCGAACGCGGCTGGAATTATTGTGAAGCCAGTAACGCAGTGATCTGTTCAGCGGTGATCCGCTCGTGCGACGCGGTTCCAATCACGCGTCCGCGCCGGAACACAATTACCTGAGGCGATTCATGCGTAATGCCGGTATGTTGGGCCACATAGCGCGCCAGATCGCGCGACTGCCGGACCGAAATCAGATACAGCGCAGCATCCGGCTGAACCGGCCAGGATTTTTTCAAACGCGAATAAATGATGCGGCTAAACCCGCAGGTTGGGCTGTGTTTAAACAACACCGCCACTTCGCCATTTAAAGCGATCTCATATTCGGCGACGCTGGTAATTTCGCGGGCGATTGTTTCTGATTCCTCAGCATCGCCCCAAAATTGTTGGATGCGCGAACGGGCATTGGTCAAGTAGCTTTTACGATTGTGTGCCACAACTGAAAACTCAATAAGCGATTCAGAACGACGGGGAACTATCCCCTCCATTGTGCCTCAATTTTGAAAATTCCGCTCAAAATAAAGTGAGCTGGAAAACATAAGTTGTCTGTTCCTTGTTACTTGCCTTAGCTGATCGGGTTTGCTCAATCTGCTACCCTGAAACTGCTGTTGGTGCGCGCAAGCGCTCAATAGGGAACCTGGCGCACATCCAGGACTGCCCCGCAGCGGTAAACAGGAACGAACGCCTTTTCTCGAAGCACTGTTGTTTACAACGGGAAGCTGGGCCAGTAGGAAGCAGTTGGAACGCCTGTAAGTCCGAAGACCTGCCACAGCCCGTACGAATACGTGCCGGATTTTTGTTGCCTCGAGGGAGGGCTAACATGAAACGGATTTCCGCTTTCATTCCATTGATTTTTTTCGTTGTCTGCTGCGGTCTGCATGCCGAAACAGCCAGGGTCTCAGGAACGATTCTGGACCCAACTGACCGGGTAGTAGCCAGCGCCAGCATTCAACTTTCATCAAAAACCGGAACCGCTGTGCTAAATACTTACAGCAGTTCCGAGGGTAGATACTCATTTGATAAGGTGCCGGCTGGAGATTACCTGCTTTCTGCTTCAGCGGGAGCATTGTCGATTCCAGAACCGCTGCTGCTGCATGTAAGCGGAACAAAGGAAGAATCGATCAACTTGAAGCTGATCATCTCCGCAGAAAGAAACCAGGTAACTGTCACAGCAGCAGCTTTACCGCAATCAGTTGATCTGGTTTCAAAAGCCCTGGATATTGTCAATACGGACCAAGCCGAGCGGCGCGGCCTGTTTTCGATTACGGACGCTTTGCAGCAAACGCCGGGGCTGCGGATTTCCACGCGCGGCGGCCCAGGCAGCTACACCACCATTCAAACCAGGGGTCTGCGCGCGGAAGACACGGCGGTGCTGATAGATGGATTTCGCTTGCGCGACCCGAGCGGCACGCAAGGCGATGCCAGTTCCTTTATCAGCGATTTATTTCTGGTGGACAGTTCGCGCATAGAAGTGCTGCGCGGTTCGGGCTCTTCTCTGTACGGCACTAACTCTATGGCGGGAACGGTGAACGTGATTACCGATCCAGGCGGTGGCCCGGTGCATGGAAGCGTAGATTTCCAGGTAGGCGGCTTAGGACTGAATCGCGGACTGGCAAAGATTGCAGGCGGTGCGCTGAAAAATCGCCTGACCTACTCAGCAGGATTGGCGCATTTAAATGAGTTGAATGGCGTGAACAATAGCGCGGCGGCGCGAAACTGGTCAGGGCAAGGCAGTGCTACGTTCGCCATTACGCCTTCCCTGCGGGCTGGAGCGCGTTTCTTCGGCAACAGTGATTACCTTCAGTTACAGATCTCTCCTTACCCGGTGAACACCCCCGATTCCGTTTACATTCCGGCAATTCCGCTTTCAACTGCCCAGTTGAATCTGGCCAATTCCGGGCAGCCGTTTACCACAACCGGGGCTACCTTTGTTCAGGCATTGCGCGACCCCGACGCACGCCTAAATGGACATTTCTTTGATGGCCTGATTCATCTGGATGACCAGGTGACATCGCGTTTCTCCTGGCGTGTTGCTTACCAAGGCGTGCAAACCCATCGCGATAATATCGACGGGCCGGGCGGCGCGGGACAGTTCCAGCCGCTTTTCCGCACCTCCGATTTATACGACGGCAAAATAGATACCGTGCAAGCGCGGGCGGATTACATAGCCGCGCCGTGGCAGGTGATTACTGCTGGTTATGAGTGGGAACGCGAAACATTTGAAAACATTGGCCGGGACGCGAACCCAGACCCAACTCAGCGGCTTTACTCGCACAGCAACGCCGCCCAACAAAGCAATGCCGTGTTCGTGCAGGATCAGCTTCAATTATTCAGCGGCAAGCTGTTGGTTTTGGCTTCGGGCCGTTTTCAGAATTTTCAACTGAACACGCCTCAGTTCACTGGCGGTTCCTCCCCTTATGTGAATATTGCGCTGCCGTCGCCGGCCCAAGCGTATACAGGCGATGCTTCAGTTGCTTACTTTCTGCATCGGACATCTACTAAGCTGCGGGCGCATGTGGGTAACGCTTTCCGGCAGCCTTCGCTTTACGAACGGTTCGGCACTTACTTTTATGGCGGCTCTTTTACGCCTTACGGAGACCCGCGGCTTAGCCCGGAGCGAGCACTTTCCACCGATGCCGGTATCGATCAGTATCTTTGGGGGGAATATGTTCGCGTCAGCGGAACTTTTTTTTACACCCATCTGCAACAGGTAGTGTCGTTTGATACATTCGGCCTGATTACTCCGGCTACCGATATCTACGGGCGTGATGGCGGGTACTTCAATACTGGCGGAGGGCTGGCGCATGGAGCGGAGCTCAGCGGCGAACTTCGCCCTACGCGCAGGACCAACATCTTTGCAGCTTATACATATACCAATGCGCGGGACCGACGATCAGAGTTCAGCACCGGCACGGGTACAGATCCGATCCAAACGCCTCGTATTCTTCCCCATACGGTTACGTTTCGGGCGGCTCAGGATTTAACGAAAAGGCTGGAGGTATCGGCTGATTTTTTAGCAGGAAGCAATTATCTTTATCCGTTGTACGGATCAGCCTACCGCTTTGACGGACCGCGGCAGCTTGGCTTATCAGCGGATTACACCGTTCCTTTAAGCGAAAAACTGAGCTTGCGCTTTTATGCGCGCGTATGGAACACTTTGAACCAGCAGTATTTTGAGGATGGCTTTCAAACGCCGAAACGGTGGGCAGTAGGAGGAGCGAGATTCAGCTTTTAATTGATCATCTTGCACTTTCAGCGAAGTTTCAGCCAGCAATGCTACCCTGACACTAACAACTTTTGCTGACCACGCTGTATGGAAAAGTTGTTGCTTTATTTACAAACAACCATTTGCGATTGGGGAAACGCAGTTTGGTTTGTGTACGTACTGATTGAGGGGATGCATCTTCGTTGGAATCAAATTTGTTCTTCCTGCGAAGGGAACAGGGGTGGGCGTGTGTGGGATTACAGGATTTACTAAAGGATTTTATGCTTCAAATCGTAGATCCATACAACAAGCAACTGCGTCCCTGACGCATAGGGGTCCTGATCATCTGGGAGTGTTCCAGTCTCCCGATATTGCGCTGGGCGCGGTCCGACTGCGGGTGATTGATCCCGAAGCAGCGGACCAGCCGCTAACTACCGATGACGGGCGATTCGTGCTCGCATTTAACGGTGAAATTTATAACCACCACAGCTTACGGCAGGAACTAGAAGCTCGCGGCCATTGTTTCCGTTCCCGTTGCGACACCGAAGTTGTGTTGGCTGCTTTTCGGGAGTGGGGTACAAGCTGCTTCCAGCGGTTCCGGGGCATGTTTGCCATTGCGGTTTGGGATACGGCGATGCGAAAGCTGGTTCTAGCGCGCGACCGCTTAGGGATTAAGCCGCTTTACGTGTTTCACTCAGGACATGACCTGTGTTTCGGATCAGAACTGAAATCAATTCTGATTCATTCGGGTGTGCCTCGTCATCTGGATTGGAATGCGCTGCAAAGCTATTTGTCGCTGAACTATGTTCCCGGTCCGCATACGCTGATCAAGGGGCTTCACAAGCTGGCGCCCGGCCACTTTCTGGAGTATGCCAAAGGAAAAACCAGAACCGAATGCTATTGGCGCATTCCGTATGGCGCTCCAACGGCCATGCCGCTGGAAGAAGCAAGCGAACGCCTGGATACCCTGCTGAATGAATCGGTGAAAGAACACCGCTGCAGCGATGCGCCGCTAGGCGTGTGGCTGAGCGGCGGCTTGGATTCCACTACGCTAGTGGATTACCTGGCCCGTCAGTCCTCCACACCGGTAAAAACTTTTTCGGTGGCGTTTGAAAATCGTTGCTGCGACGAGCGTGAATATTTTCGTGGTGTTGCCTGCCATTACGGAACTGAGCATGAAGAGATCGAGCTTCGCCCCAACCACGAAGTGATTTCGGCCATTGAAGATTTTTCCTACTATTCGGATGAACCAGGCGCTGATGCCGGAGCATTACCGGTCTGGTTTCTATCGAAGTTGAGCCGCAAACATGTGACGGTAGCTCTTTCCGGCGAAGGAAGCGATGAAATTTTCGGCGGCTATCTAACTTATCGGGCCAATCAATACGCCAATCTGCTGCGATTGGTTCCAGGCTTCGTCCGCCACGGAGCGTTAAGCGCCATTGAGTTGATGTGGCCTACTTCGGACAATAAAATCAGCTTGGAATACAAGTTAAAGAGGTTGCTGCGCGGGTCAATGCTTGATGCCGACCAGGCGCACGTGTACTGGAACGGCACGTTTGCTTCAAATGAGTTAAACGCGCTGTTCGCGGAAAAAAACCATTCGGCGGCGGGCGCGTCGCTGCTGCCGCTTTATTCCCGGCTCGGCCTTCATGCAAACAGCAAGGGGTTAAACCGTTATCTGTACTTCGATCAAAATTATTACTTGCCGGACAATCTTCTCTACAAAGTAGATCGGATGAGCATGGCGCATTCACTCGAAGTGCGACCTCCTTTTCTCGATCATCGTCTGGTGGAGTTTGCTTCCACGCTGCCGGAAAATTTGAAAGTGAAGGGCAGCAAGCAGAAATTTCTATTGAAGCATCTGATGCGCGACCGGCTGCCGAAATCGGTTCTGACGCGGCCCAAAACAGGATTTGATATTCCAGCCCATCGCTGGCTGCGCAATGAACTGCGCCCTTTGCTGATGGATACTCTTTCGCCTGACAACATCCGGCGCACTGGTTTATTCGGCCCTGAACTGGTTGGCCGGCTAATCAACAGCCACCTGGATCGTTCTTTAAATGTTGGTTATCATTTATGGGGTTTGATGACTCTTTACCTGTGGCTCCGGCGCTGGAACGTGGAAGTTCATCCGCTGCCGCAGAAAATGGACGCTTCGCCAGCGCGCGTGTTTGCGACCTCATCGTAATTTGTTTTGCCAGTCTGGTTTTTCTTCTTTCGATTCTTAGTCCGCCGGCGTTGATGGACGACGTGGATGCGGTGCAGGCTCAGATCGCGCGAAACATGCTTCAGTCAGGCGATTGGGTCACAGCGCATTTGGATGGAATTGCGTATCTGGAAAAATCACCGTTAGTGTATTGGCTGATGGCGGTCTCGTTCAAAATCTTCGGCGTTCACGATTGGGTCGCGCGTCTGCCGATTGCTTTATCAGCGGTGCTGCTTTGTTGGCTGACGGCCTGGTTTACGCGCTGGGCTATCAGTGTGAAAGCGGGGCTTTACGCGGGTGTTGTGCTTGGCACCTGCATTGGCTTATTCCTGTTCACGCGCATTCTGATTCCGGATGTTGTTCTGACGCTCACGGTAACGCTGGCCTTGTTTGCTTTCCTGCGTTTACTGGAACCGGGCGAACCTCAGCAGGCAGCTTGGGCTTATACATTCTGGGCCGCGATTGGCACTGGACTATTGTTGAAGGGCTTAATTGCGGCAGTGTTTCCGGTGACAGCGGCATTTCTGTATCTTGCCTTTGCTCAGCAATTATGGGCGGCGGAAACTTGGCGGCGACTGCGCGTTTTCACAGGGATATTGGTTCTGCTTTTGATTGCAGCGCCGTGGCATGTGTTGGCTACGCTGCGCAATCCGCCTTACCTGATGTTCACCATGCACAGCGAATCAGGCTCGTATCGCGGGTTCTTCTGGTTCTATTTTTTCAATGAACATATTCTCCGATTTCTGAATCTGCGATATCCGCGCGATTACAACACAGTGCCGCGGCTTTATTTCTGGCTGTTTCATCTGTTGTGGCTTTTTCCCTGGTCGGTGTACTTGCCCGGAGTGTTTCGGCAAAGCTTCCGCGCTTCTGACCGAGCTTCCCGCGCGCGATTGCTTTGCGCGTGTTTCATTCTTTTCATCCTTTTGTTTTTTTCCTTATCCACAACGCAGGAATATTACTCGATGCCGTGTTATCCGGCGTTTGCATTATTAATCGGATCGGCAATGGCAGCTCCGTTCGGGCGCGTCCTTAAACTTGGAACACGCGCAGCAGCGGCGTTGGCGATGGTAGCTTTCCTGGCGATTGCGATCATTTTGTTTAAAGCTAGCGGAATTTCCACGCCCGGCGATATTTCGATAGCGTTGAATCAGCATCCGGAGCTTTACACGCTATCACTGGGACACATGCTCGACCTAACCTGGAGCGCGTTTGCATATTTACGCTTGCCGCTGGTTGTGGCAGGATTGGCTACGCTGATCGGCGCTGTCGGCGGCTGGTTCTGGAAGGGAAACAAGGCTTATCTTGCGCTGGCCGTGATGATGGTGTTGTTTGTGCAGGCGGCGCACTTGGCGTTGATTGTGTTTGATCCTTACCTGAGTTCGCGTCCTTTAGCCGATGCCTTGGTGAAAGCGCCCGTAGGCAAGCTGATTGTGGACGACCAGTATTATACGTTTTCCTCTGTTTTCTTCTACGCGAACCGAACTGCGCTGTTGTTGAATGGCCGTGTGAATAACTTAGAATACGGCTCGTACGCGCCGGGCGCGCCAAATGTTTTTATTAACGATGCGCAGCTACCTGGTTTATGGAAAATTTCGGAACGCTGTTACCTGGTAGCGGAAGCGCCGCAAACGGCACGGCTGAAGCGTTTGCTTGGGGCTGATCAGTTGAAAGTTGTAAAGGAAGCGGGCGGAAAGTATTTGTATACTAATCGGGAATTCAACAACTCGAAATAACTACACTACGTAAGAGTTAACTGCTCACCTTTCGATACTTTCTCAACAATGCTGTGTATACAACGAATGCTACTGCCGAGGATAGAATCGACAACGGCCAACTTAAATCGAGCTGGGAAAGGCTGAAATTTTTGAGCTGACCTTGCATTGCAAATATAACTACGAAAACTAGAATTAGCGTAGCTGGTCCTAATAAAGCGCCAACAAGAATACGATACGGCCAGGAGAGCTGGTCTACTAAATGGGCGGGAAGCATAGCGACTGCAAGCGCCCCGATTGCCCCGCCCGACCAATAAAATAAGCTGAAGATAAAAAAGCCCGAGTTGCCCGGAACAACTAACAAATAAGCAGAACTGCGTATCCTGCTGCAAATCCAACGTAAGCAAACAGAATGCGTTGTACCAGTCCAAGTCTTTTATTGTTCATAGTTGGGTGCGATGGCCTTTAGCTGCAAATTCTGCCTATGAACATTAATGGTAGTTTCAAATTCAAAATATTGGGTGAATCATAAGAACACCAACCAGATATAAATAGCAGTGCTGCTTTCATTAAAGATATAGCAGGAATTTACTTCCGCCAAATCGTTTTGATATTCACGAACTCCTTAATCCCGTACTCCGCCAGTTCCCGCCCATAGCCCGACCGCTTCACTCCGCCGAACGGAAGCCTAGGATCGGATGCCACCATGCCGTTCACAAACACTTGGCCGGATTCGATGCCGTTGATGAACTCATTGATTTCATCTTCCTCTTCCGACCACACGCTGGCACCCAAGCCGAATGGTGAATCGTTGGCGAGTTCAATAGCTTCCGCCAGATCTTCCACCGGGAAAAGCATCGCCACCGGCCCGAAAAATTCTTCATAGAACACATCGGAGCCTCGTGGAACTCCCGCCAGTACAGTAGGCGCGTAGTAGAATCCGGGCTGGTCTAGTTTATGGCCGCCAGTGAGAATGCGCGCGCCGGAATCTACCGCTCGCCGCACCTGATCGTGAAGCTCGTTGCAGATTTTCTCCGTGGCAAGCGGTCCAATGTCGGTTGCGTTTTCAGTTGGGTCGCCCACCCGCAGATGACGCATAACGTGCATAAATTCTTCCTCAAACCGGTCGTAAACGCTCCCGGCAACAATGAAGCGCTTGGCGGCGATGCAGGACTGTCCATTATTAATCGTTCGCGCTTTTACGGCGGTTTGCACCGCTTCTTTTAGGTTCGCGCTGGGCATCACAATGAATGGATCGCTGCCGCCCAACTCCAGCACTGTGCGTTTGATTTCTCTGCCCGCGATACTCGCTACCGAGCGGCCTGCCGGTTCACTGCCGGTAAGAGTAGCCGCAACAATACGCGGATCTTTCAACAAGTGTTCCACCTGACCGGTTTCAATCAGAAGCGCCTGAAAGGCGCCTTCGGGAAAACCGGCGCGCAGAAAAATATGCTCAATCGCCAAGGCGCACTGCGGAACGTTGGAAGCATGTTTCAGCAATCCCACGTTGCCCGCCATTAAAGCAGGAGCGGCAAAACGGAACACCTGCCAGAAGGGAAAGTTCCAAGGCATAATCGCCAGCACCGGGCCGAGCGGCAGAAAACGAACAAAGCTTTGCGATCCGGTGGTTTTAATGTGCTGGTCAGCTAACTGCTGTTCCGCGTTCTCAGCATAATAGCGGCAACCGGCAGCGCATTTTTCCACTTCCGTTCGGGCCGACGCAACCGTTTTACCCATTTCCGCCGTCATCAGTTGAGCTAAAGGTTCTTTCTCCGCTTCCAGGATTTCGGCAGCGCGCATCATGAACCGGGCGCGATCAGCGAATGTGCTTTTGCGGTAGTAGCGGTAAGTTTCCGCCGCCAGATGAATTTTCTTTTCCAGTTGATCAGCGGATAAAGGAACGAATTCCTGGAACAATGTGCCGGTAGCCGGGTTTATGGATGCGATTGGCATATTTTAATGAAAGTAGATAAACGCCAGCAGATTCCGTTACGCCAATTGGGAGCGAATACTATTTAAGGAAGTCTTCTGCTGTCCATTAGAATCGAAGTTGGCAGGCTCAAGCCATCGTTCAAATGCTTCTTTTCTCGCCGGCCATTCCGTATCGAGCATCGAAAACCAGGCCGTATCCCGGTTACTCCCTTTCACAATCATGTGCTGGCGGAAAATGCCTTCAAAGGTGAATCCTAAACGCAGTGCGGCACTGCGGGATGCGGCATTCAGGGCGTTACACTTCCATTCATAACGGCGATAGCCGAGCGTTTCAAACGCATATCGCGCCATCAGGTACATGGTTTCCGTTGCGCCCGCCGTGCGCTGAAGCTGTGGTGCGTAGAGAACATGTCCAACTTCGATCACGCGATGAACCGGCGTGATTCGCAGGTAAGCCGCATGACCAACTGCCTTTCCCGATTTCTTATCAACAAGGGCAAAAACGAACGGGTCTTCTGAAGAAGACATGGTTTGCAGATAAGAATCGAAGCTGGAACGATCAGTAAACGGCCCAGACCCCATATAAAGCCAGAGATTACCCTGATCCGCGCCGCCGGTAGTCCGATAAAGCGCGTCGCCGTGATGGGCAGGGTTAAGCGGCTCAATCCTAACCAGGCGGCCTTCCAGAGTGGTTCGTTCTGGATAGCGGGCCGGATTCGGGCTAATATGCTTATCAGCGATCAATTGCGGATTCGCGTCCGGCGGAAGAAGATTGTTTTCGGGCATAAAAGGCGAATGAAGGGTGAACGGAAAATTTTTTGCTCGAACAATGAGAATTTTTAACTGAACACGAGTCTCAGCTTGGTACAAGGCTCTTCATGACATTTGCGTGTCCGACATGTCTGTCTCCTAACTGTCGCGGCAGCCGTCTGCGCTGGTACGACTTCGCTATGCTGCTTCTGCTGCTGCAACCCCAGCGCTGCCACACCTGCTTTCACCGGTTCTACCGGAGCATTTGGAGTGCGAGCCCCAGCGCGCCCCCGAACGGCGTCAGCGTGAACAAATAACAGTGTACGGCGTACACTGAAAATAACTTTTTATGTGCGGCATCGCCGGTTTTGTTTCCGCAAAACCGCTGAATGAATCTTCCGCGGCGGTGCTTCGCCGCATGACCAACACCATTGCGCATCGCGGTCCTGATGACGCCGGTTATTATCACGACACCCATGCGGCGCTTGGGCATCGTCGGCTCAGCATTATTGATCTTTCCGCCGGCCATCAGCCGATGGCGAACGAAGACGGGCGATTGCAGATTGTTTTCAACGGGGAAATCTTCAACCACGCCGCTCTGCGGCCGCAACTGGAATCTTTAGGTCATCGCTACCGAACCCGCTGCGACACCGAAACTATTATTCACTCGTTTGAAGAATTCGGTCCGCAATGCCTGCAACAGTTTACGGGCATGTTTGCGTTTGCCATCTGGGATAGCGCGGCCAAACAATTGTTCTGCGCACGGGACCGGCTGGGCAAAAAGCCGTTTTATTATTTCTGGAACGGCGCGCTGTTCGCGTTTGCTTCGGAAATCAAAGTACTGCTGGCGCATCCGGCTGTGTCCGCCCGGTTGGATCAGGAAGCGTTGCCGGAATATCTGGCGTTCGGCTATGTCAGCGGCGAGCGGTCTTTGTTTCAAGGCATCAAAAAGCTTCCGCCGGGACATTGGTTAACGCTCAGTTTGAACGAAGATCAACCGCGTTTGCTGGTGCAGGAGTATTGGGACGTTCCTGTTTCCGCGCCCCAAACCAAAATACCGGAACGCGATCTGATCGCGGAAACACGGTTTCGTTTGGAAAAAGCCGTTCAATCGCGTTTAATGAGCGATGTGCCGCTCGGCCTGTTCTTAAGCGGCGGCGTGGATTCCAGCGCCATTGCCGCCATCACAAAGAAGCTGACAAACGAACCCATCAAAACTTTCTCGGTAGGCTATGAAGAACAGCGCTACAGCGAACTTGGTTATGCGTCCCAAGTCGCCAAAATACTTGGCACCAATCATCATGAGGTGCGCGTCGGCTTTCAGAATTTTTTCGGCGCGCTTCCGAAACTGATCTGGCACGAGGACGAACCGATTACCTGGCCTTCCAGCGTGCCGCTGTATTTTGTTTCAAAGCTGGCTGCGGAACAAGTGAAAGTCGTGCTGACCGGGGAAGGCAGCGATGAACTGTTCGGCGGCTACGAACGCTACCGCTGGAATCTGCTGAACACGCGCGGCGCGGCGTTGTATTCTCATCTGCCGCCGGTTTTCCGGCGCGGCGTTCGTAATTTAGTCAGTTACTCAACGCTGTTGAATGCGGATCTCAGGCGGAAGCTTTCGCATACTTTCATCGGGCGAGATGGGACAATCGAATCGCTGTACCTGGACAACTTCTACGCAGCGTTCGGGCGCGATGAACAACAGCAGTTGTTCCCTGCCTCATCGGAAGCAATTTACGGAAGTTATTTGAATGCTTTTCAAAAGCACAAAAACGCATCGCTGCTGTCACGAATGCTTTACGCCGACCAGAAAACTTATCTGGTGCAGTTACTAATGAAGCAGGATCGCATGAGCATGGCGACATCTCTTGAAAGCCGCGTTCCCTTGCTGGATCATTCCTTGGTGGAATTTGCGGCTGGTATTCCGGATGGACTTAAAATCAAAGGGAAAGTTCAAAAGTATATTTTCAAAAAAGCGGTGGAAGACTTGCTGCCCAGGGAAATTGTATACCGCAAGAAGATGGGCTTTCCTACTCCTGTAAAAAGCTGGCTTCGCGATGAACGAGCAAAATCGTTTTACGACATTTTATTAGATCGCAATGGCTTCGTTGCTTCTTTACTGGAACGCAAGCCTTTGGAAACTCTGATCGCGCGACACTTGAACAACCAGGAAGACGCAACAGACCGCATCTGGCGGCTTTTGAATTTACAGCTATGGGGCGACTTGTTTATCACGGGCAGGCAGGATGAAACTGCGCAACGAAAGCTGGAAACGCTTTCAAACGCGAACTCCTAAAATCAGCAGCACCGTATTCAGAAAATGAAATTATTCTATTTAGTGCTTTTGTAATTCACGCAAACCACCAGATATTTCCGAATACTTACTTCACTTAGGGCAATTTACAATTTACAGGCTTCCATAGCAAAATCGAGTAACAATTTCTCTCGCCTTCAGGAGGAACGTTGCTCAAAACGCTTTGTGCCAGTCTTTTCGGATTGATTTTGGGAACCACTCTGCTACCCGCGCAGACCAGCAGCAATCATTTGGCCGATTTCGATGGAGACAGCAAAAAAGACATAGCCGTATTCACCCTGAGCTTGCCCGTGAAAAACGTATCCCTTGCTGAGAGACTAAAAAGGAGCAAGG